>NZ_JBFAHN010000010.1:0-228720 GCF_040654175.1 Streptomyces sp. NPDC050738
TGTTGAGTTCTCAAGGAACGGACGCTTCCTTTGGTCCCATTTCACTGGGCCCTCCGGGCGCTTCCCTTCGGTCTTGCGTTTCCGACTCTATCAGATCCTTTCGGGCCCGATTCCCAGTCGAAGTGGGGTGCTTTTCAGCCTTTCGGCTTTCCGGCGATTCCGACTTTATCAGATGCAATTTGGCCGACTTGATCGGCCTCGTGATTCTGAATATCGGGAGGCTCTGCGGAAATTCAATTTCCGGTGAGAGCAAGAGAGACACTAGCTGTTTGGCTCGAACCTGTCCAGTTCGAGGCAACCGTTCGAATCTACCTCCCCACTCGAACCGTGTCAACGGTTTTTGTGGGCGAAGAGGAGACTAGCAGGTCAGAGGCGGCGTACGCACATCACGCCGCGATGGGGAGTTCAGCGCTGCGGTCGGGTTCTTCCACGTCTCCTGTGTCGCCTGCTCGTGCTGCCCGGCCTCCGAGCACGTACACGTAGGTGAGGAATGCCGATTCCGCTGCGATCCCGATGGTGATGCGGGCCCAGGTCGGGAGGCCCGAAGGGGTCACGAAGCCTTCCAGGACTCCTGAAACGAAGAGGACCAGGGCCAGGCCGATGGCCATGCCCAGGGCCGCGCGGCCCTGTTGGGCCAGGGCTGTGCGGCGGGAGAGCGGGCCGGGGTCGATGACTGTCCAGCCGAGGCGCAGGCCTGTGCCTGCGGCCACGAAGACCGCGGTGAGTTCGAGCAGGCCGTGCGGGAGGATCAGGCCCAGGAAGGTGTCCAGGCGGCCGGCCGATGCCATCAGGCCGATGCCAACGCCGAGATTGAGCATGTTGAGGAAGAGGATCCAGAAGACCGGGAGGCAGAGGAACGCGCCCAGGACCAGGCACATGGTGGCGGCCTGGGCATTGTTAGTCCAGACCTGGGCTGCGAAGGACGCTGCGGGGTGGCTGGAGTAGTAGGTCTCGTACTCGCCGCCCGGGCGGGTCATGTCGCGGAGCGCCGAGGGCGCTGCGATGGAGGACTGGATTTCCGGGTGCGTGGCGATCCACCAGCCGATCAACGCGGCGAGGGCTGTCGATATCAGGGCTGTGGGGACCCACCAGTGGCGGGAGCGGTAGACCGCCGCGGGGAAGCCTGCCGTCAGGAAGCGGACGGCGTCGCGCCAGCTCGCTCGGCGGGTGCCCGTCACCGTGGCCCTCGCTCGGGCCACGAGTTGGGTCAGGCGGGCCGTGAGCATGGGGTCCGGGGTGGTGGACTGGATCTGCGAGAGGTGGGTGGCCGTGCGCTGGTAGAGGGAGACCAGTTCGTCGGCCTCTGCGCCGGTGAGTCGGCGGCCCCGGTGCAGGAGGTGGTTGAGGCGGTCCCACTCGGCGCGGTGCGCCGTGACGAAGACATCAAGGTCCATGGGGCTGCTTCTCCTGCCTCTGCTGTGGGCTTCCCGCCTGCGTGTTGCGGGTCAGCTTGGCAGACTGTGGATCTCGGCGAAGGGTGGGTGGGCTGTTGTGAGTTGGCTCGTGACGGGTGATGCGGTCGTACTGGGGCTGCAGCCTGCGAAGTTGCCCAGTCGGGCGTTGGCGCTGCTGATTGATCTGGTGTGCGTCTGGGCTGTGTACATCGGGGTTTCGATAGGGCTCATCGCCGCTACCGCTTCGATGGATGAGGCTGCCTCGGCCGCTCTGGCTGTGGGGTTGTTTCTGCTGGTGCTCGTCGGGGCGCCGATCGCGGTCGAGACGTTGAGCCATGGGCGGTCGCTGGGGAAGCTCGCGTGCGGGCTTCGGGTGGTGCGGGACGACGGGGGGCCGATCCGGTTCAGGCATGCGCTGGTGCGTGGGGCGATCGGGGTCGTGGAGATCCTCATGACCTTTGGGGTGGTGGCGTGCATCGCCTCGCTCGTCTCCGCGCGGGGACGGCGTGTCGGGGACGTCTTCGCCGGGACCCTTGTCGTACGGGAGCGGGTGTCCGCGGGGCGGGTGCAGCCTGTGCCGCCTCCGCCGCCGTGGTTGGCCGGGCGGTTCGCCGGACTTGATCTGTCCGGGGTTCCGGACGAGTTGTGGCTTGCGGTGCGGCAGTACCTGACGCGGATGGGGCAGCTCGACGCGGAGGTGGGGTGGGCCGTGGCCGAGCGGCTCGCCGGGGAGCTGGCCGGTCGTACGGGGGCTCCTGTGCCGCAAGGGGTGCCACCGGGGGCGTACTTGGCCGCCGTCGTGAGTGAGCGGCAAGTTCGGGATGCGCGGCGAATCTTTGGGGCGGGTGCGGTGCCGATGGGTGCGGCGCCGGTGGGCGGGGTGCCTCTGGGTGGGGTCCCTGTGCGTGGGGTGCCGGCGGTTGTGGCTGTGCGGGGGGACGTTGTGGACGGTGCGTCCGAGGGCTCGACCACTGGGTTTGTGCCGCCGGCTTAGGGCGCGGGGAACACCGAGGGCGGGGTCTCCAGGTGTTCCAGTTCGATACCGGGGGCTGAGAGCACTACGTCGCCGGCGATATGGACGGTGTGCTGCTCGCCGGTGTCCAGTGCGTTGACCTGGTACTCGTCCACGAGGAGGGGGCCGTTGTCAGTGGCGTGCGCTTCACTTTTCAGTAGGGCCCAGGACTGGTCGACGGTGCGGGGGGCCAGTACGGGGTCGGTGAAGGTGACCAGGCGGACGCGGGTGGCGGGGGTGGTGGGGGTCAGGCGGAGCAGACGGGTTGTCGCGATGAGGAAGGCCGGGGAGGTGCCGGCGAATGCGTGGGCCTGGACGTTGCCTTCGGTGGCGTACGTGCCGGTGGGGTCCGTGCGGACCCAGGTGACGCCGTCCAGGGCTGCGCCGCGGATCTGCCAGGAGGAGGCGTTGAGTTCCAGGCGGATGGGGCGGCCCAGCTCGTCGAGGGCCAAGTCGACGGAGCCCATGTGGTCGCCGGTGGAGCTTGTTGTCTGGGCTACGTAGCGCCAGCCGGAGGGGCCGGGGGCGCAGTGGAAGTGCTCTTCGCCCAGGGGGGCGTGGTCGTGGGGGTCGTGGAGGGTGTAGCGGCCTCTGGGCATGAGGGTCCTCGGGGGGAGAGAGCTTGTGCGGGTGGTGGGGTGGGTGCGGGTGGGGCGCCTGCGGCGGGCCTGTCCCCCACCCCGCCCCTTCCCGAAACCGGGGCTGTGCCCCGGGCCCCCTGTCGCGACCTTCGGTCGCTCGTCCTCAATCGCCGGACGGGCTTGATGTGGCCGGGGTGGGCTTGATGGGCCGGTACAGGGCAGGCCCCCGGCACTGGGTGACGGGGGCCTGCCTGTGTTCGGGGCTTGCGGGTGGCTCAGTAGCGGTAGTGGTCCGACTTGTACGGGCCCTCTACCTCTACGCCGATGTAGCTCGCCTGCTCCGGGCGGAGCGTCGTGAGCTTGACGCCCAGTGCGTCCAGGTGGAGGCGGGCGACCTTCTCGTCGAGGTGCTTGGGGAGCACGTAGACGTCGGTCGGGTACTCGGACGGCTTGGTGAACAGCTCGATCTGGGCCAGGGTCTGGTCCGCGAAGGAGTTGGACATCACGAACGAGGGGTGGCCCGTCGCGTTGCCGAGGTTCAGGAGGCGGCCCTCGGAGAGGACGATCAGGACCTTGCCGTCCTCGAACTTCCAGGTGTGGACCTGGGGCTTGACCTCGTCCCTGACGATGCCCGGGATCTTGGCCAGGCCGGCCATGTCGATCTCGTTGTCGAAGTGGCCGATGTTCCCGACGATGGCCTGGTGCTTCATCTTGGCCATGTCGGAGGCCATGATGATGTCCTTGTTGCCCGTCGTCGTGACGAAGATGTCCGCGATCTCGACGACGTCGTCGAGGGTCGCGACCTGGTATCCGTCCATCGCCGCCTGGAGCGCGCAGATCGGGTCGATCTCCGTGATGATCACGCGGGCACCCTGGCCGCGCAGCGACTCCGCACAGCCCTTGCCGACGTCGCCGTAACCGCAGACGACCGCGACCTTGCCGCCGATGAGGACGTCCGTGGCGCGGTTGATGCCGTCGATCAGCGAGTGGCGGCAGCCGTACTTGTTGTCGAACTTCGACTTGGTCACCGCGTCGTTGACGTTGATCGCGGGGAAGAGCAGCTGGCCGTCGCGCATCATCTCGTACAGACGGTGCACACCGGTCGTGGTCTCCTCGGTCACGCCGCGGATCTCCGAGGCGAGCTGGGTCCACTTCTGGGGGTTCTCACCCAGCGTGCGGTTGAGGAGCTTGAGGATGTACGCGTACTCCTCGGAGTCCGCCGTCGCCGGGTCCGGGGCCGCGCCGGCCTTCTCGAACTCCACGCCCTTGTGGACCAGGAGCGTGGCGTCGCCGCCGTCGTCCAGGATCATGTTCGGGCCGCCGGTGGGGGTGTTGGGCCAGGTCAGCGCCTGCTCCGTGCACCACCAGTACTCCTCCAGGCTCTCGCCCTTCCAGGCGAAGACCGGGACGCCCGCGGGGGCCTCGGGGGTGCCCGTCGGGCCCACCGCGATGGCGGCCGCGGCGTGGTCCTGGGTGGAGAAGATGTTGCAGGAGGCCCAGCGGACGTCGGCGCCGAGGGCGACCAGCGTCTCGATCAGGACCGCCGTCTGCACGGTCATGTGCAGGGAGCCGGTGACGCGGGCGCCGGCGAGCGGCTGCGTGGCGGCGTACTCCTTGCGGATCGACATCAGGCCGGGCATCTCGTGCTCGGCGAGGGTGATCTCCTTGCGGCCGAAAGCGGCCAGGGACAGGTCGGCGACCTTGAAGTCCTGGGCGGTGGCGACAGTCGTCATACGAGCTGCTCCTCGTTGAAATGGGTCGAGGGTCGTGGTGCTTCGGGTGGCTGTGCTCTGCGGTTGCGGCGGTGTACGGGCATGGGAATGCCCGGGTGGCCTCGCACACGCAGTGCGCAGTCCGTCGGAGGCCCTCTCTCCCTCGGACGGTCCGCAGTACGGACCGCCCGACCGCCATCAGCAGCGACGTCTGGCTCTGGTCACGAATCTACACCGATCGGCCCAGTGGACCCCAGCCCGGATGGGGAGAGGCTTTGTCCGGTGGGGTGTTGGGGCCTCGGTTCAGTGGGCGGGCGCGGGGGTCGGGCCGCCGGGAGTCGCCTCGGGGTCGTTGCCCGCGGCTGCGTCCGACTCGCTGTAGATGTCCGGCTCCAGGTAGATCACCCGGGCGATCGGGACGGCCTCGCGGATACGGGATTCCGCCGCGTTGATGGCGGCTGCGACCTCGGCCGCCGTGTCGTCGTGCTGGACCGCGATCTTGGCTGCGACCAGGAGTTCCTCGGGGCCGAGGTGGAGCGTGCGCATGTGGATGACCGAGGTGACCGTGTCGTGGTCGACGATCGCCGCCTTGATCTTGTCGACCTCCTCGATGCCTGCGGATTCGCCGAGGAGGAGCGACTTCGTCTCCGCCGCCAGGACGATCGCGATGGCGATCAGGAGGATGCCGATGCACAGCGTGCCGATGCCGTCCCAGATGCCGTTGTCGGTCACCACGGCCAGGCCGACGCCGAACAGGGCGAGGATCAGACCGATCAGGGCGCCGAAGTCCTCGAGGAGGACGACGGGGAGCTCGGGGGCCTTCGAGCGGCGGATGAACTGGGACCAGGAGAGGGTGCCGCGGGTCACGTTGGACTCCACGATCGCCGTACGGAAGGAGAAGCCCTCCGCGATGATCGCGAACACCAGGACGCCGACCGGCCAGTACCAGTTGTCGAGGGAGTGCGGGTGCTTGATCTTCTCGTAGCCCTCGTAGACCGCGAACATGCCGCCGACGGAGAACAGGACGATGGAGACCAGGAAGGCGTAGATGTAGCGCTCACGGCCGTAGCCGAAGGGGTGCTCGGGCGTTGCCTCGCGCTTGGCCTTCTTGCCGCCGAGGAGCAGCAGTCCCTGATTGCCGGAGTCGGCGAGCGAGTGGACGCTCTCCGCGAGCATCGACGACGAGCCACTGAAGAGGAACGCCACGAACTTCGCTACCGCGATCGCGAGGTTGGCGCCGAGCGCCGCCACGATCGCCTTGGTTCCGCCTGACGCGCTCATGAGTGGGCTGGGTCCCTTCGTCGGTGCTGGGTGCTGGGTGCTGACCTGTACGTACGGCCGCACATTGTTGCATCAGGCCACGACTGTGGCGCGGAAGACCGTCCCGGGGCCGGTGAGCGTGGCTTTTTCGCCTGCGGGGACGAAGACCGACTGGCCGGGGGTGAGCGGGAGTTCACCGGCCCGGGGGGTTCCCGCGGTGCAGAGCAGGATCTGGGGGGTGGTGGCCGGCAGGTCCACGGGGGTCGCGTCGGCGGGGAGGACGTAGCGGGAGAGGCGGAACTCGTCGATGGGGGTCTCGTAGAGCTCTTCGCCGGTCGCCGAGGCCTCGGGGCGCAGGACGCCGGGGCCTGCCGACTCGAAGCGGACGACCTTGAGGAGCTCGGGGACGTCCACGTGCTTGGGGGTGAGGCCGCAGCGCAGGACGTTGTCGGAGTTCGCCATGATCTCCACGCCCATGCCGCTGAGGTAGGCGTGCGGGACGCCCGCGCCGAGGAAGAGGGCTTCGCCCGGCTGCAGTTGTACGTGGTTGAGCAGCATCGCGGCGATGACGCCGGGGTCTCCGGGGTAGTGCTGGGCGATCTGTGCGTACGGGGCGTGGGCTCCGCCGAGGCGTGTCGCCGCGGCTGCCGCTTCGGTGACCGTCGCGTGCATCTCGGCCGGGTCCGCGGTCAGGATCGCCGTGAGGACCTCGCGCAGGGCCGCCCCTTCGGGGCGGGCGCGCAGGATGTCCACGTACGGCTTGAGGGAGTCGACCTCGAGGGCGGCCAGCAGGTCTGCGGATTCGGTGGGTGTGCGGAAGCCGCACAGGCCGTCGAAGGGGGTCAGCGCGCAGATCAGCTCGGGCTTGTGGTTGGCGTCCTTGTAGTTGCGGTGCGGGGCGTCGATGGGGATCCCGGCGCGCTCCTCGGCCTCGTAACCCTGCCGCGCCTGCTGGAGGTCGGGGTGGACCTGGAGGGAGAGGGGAGCGCCGGCCGCGAGGATCTTGAGGAGGAAGGGGAGGCGGGGGCCGAACTTCGCGACCGCTGCCGCGCCGAGTTCGGCTTCCGGGTCGGCGGTGATCAGCTCGGAGAGCGGCTGGGATTCCTGGCCGCGGTCGACGCGTGAGGGGGCGCCGGGGTGGGCGCCCATCCACATCTCGGCCTGGGGTTCGCCGGTGGGGGCGGTCGAGAGGAGGGCCGGGATGGCGGTGGTGGAGCCCCAGGCGTATGGGCGCACGGTGTTGGTCAGGCGGTCCATGGGGGCTCTCTCCGGGTGGTTCAGCTGGGGTGGGTGGGCTGGGGGGAGCAGACGTTATGCCGTGGCCAGCGCGAGGTACACGGCCGCGAAGTCTGTGGTCGCGATGAGTGCCGCGAGGGCTTCCAGGTCCGTGCCCTCTTCCGGCTCCAGCTCGCTCAGGGGCGCGTTGTGGGCGAGCGCGAGGTCGCGGGCGGCCGGGGCCGCGGTGAGGCCTCCGGCCGGGCGGTCGCGGAGCAGGATGGCTCGGGGGCGCAGCGTTTGGGCGTCGTCCGCGCGGTCGCGGAAGAAGTCGTCCGCGGAGTCCGCGACGTCCGGGGCGCCCTGGCCGCCTCCGGAGGCGCCGAGCAGGGTGGAGTGGGCCGCGATCGCCTCGGGGAGCTCTGCCGTCAGCGCCGGGTGGCCCGCCAACTCGCCCAGTACGGCGGCGAATCGACGGCCCGCAGCGGCTGTGGCCGTACCTTCCGACCAGATGAGGGGGAGCGATTCCGCGAGCTCGGATGCGAGTGTCTTGGCGGGGTTGCTGTACGTGGTGATGGCCGGTCCGCAGCGCTCCGCCGTGCGGTCCAGACGGTCCGCCATGCCGCTGATCGTCTCGGTCGGGGCCGTGAGGATGCCCAGCCGGTCCAGGAGTATGAGCAGGGGCGTGAGCAGGGACCAGAAGGCGCCGGGGGAAGCGGCGGATTCCTGGGCTTCGTCGGGGTGTTGGTCGCCGGTGCGGGGCGCCGTCGCCAGCGGTACGTACAGGCCGTGCGCGACCTCGACCGCCTCGGTGAGCGGGGAGCTGCGGGGGGCCACGGCGACGACCGTGCAGCCTCGGCGGTAGGCCTGTTCGGCGAGGAGGGCGAGGCCCGGTTCCGTGCCGTCCGTCGTGGTGATGAGCAGGAGGTCCACGGGGCCCGCCCAGCCGGGGAGCGCCCAGCGCAGGGCGCCTGCGGCGGGGGCGACGCCGGTGGGGGCGAGGCGGGTCACCGGGGCCGTGGTGCCCGCCAGTGCGGCGAGCAGGTCGGCGACTCCGGTGGCCGCGGTGCCGGGGCCCGCGAGCAGGAGGGCGCGGGGCCTGCCCTCCGGCTTCAGCTCCGCGATGCCCGCCTCGACCGCGTGGCGGGCGGCGGTGCGGACGCGGGCGCCTGCTTCGGCTGCTCCTCGGAGGAGGCCGTGGCGGTCGGCGCGGGCCAGGGCGTCGGGGGTGTCCAGCAGCGTCTCGTCGAGCATGGGGGCGGGCCCCCTCCTCCGTGGTGGGTTCGGGTGCGGGTGGCTTGCGCCTATGCGGGGTGGCGGGCTTCGTCCACGAGGAGGACGGGGATGCCGTCCCTTACGGGGTAGGCCAGGCCGCAGTCCTTGCCCGTGCAGATCAGCTCGGGGGCGTCGTCGGAGGCCGACTCGTCCTTGAGCGGGGCGTGGCAGGCCGGGCAGGCGAGGATCTCCAGAAGGCCGGCTTCGAGCGGCATGGGGTGTCCCTTCGAACGTTTGGGTTGGGTGACGTCAGCGTACCGCCGGGGTGGGGGCGGGGTGGGGTTGGCCGCTGACGGTGGCCGCTGCGCGGGCTTTTCTCCCCTGACCCGCCCCTTCCCGAAACCGGGGTTGCACCCCGGGCCCCGCCTTTTCGGGGGCTCCGCCCCCGGACCCCCGCTCCTCGATCGCCGGAGGTTCGGTCAGGGAGTTGGGTTGCGTACCAGGGCCAGGACCTCGTCGCGGACCTTGGTCATCGTTGCTTCGTCCCTCGCCTCCACGTTGAGGCGCAGCAGCGGCTCGGTGTTCGAGGGGCGGAGGTTGAACCACCAGTCCTGTGCGGTGACGGTCAGGCCGTCCAGGTCGTCGGTGGTGATTCCGGGCAGCGGTGCGTACGTCTCGCGGACCGCTGCCGTGCGGGCCTTCTGGTCGTCGACCGTGGAGTTGATCTCGCCCGAGCCCGCGTAGCGGTCGTAGGACGCGACCAGCTCGGAGAGCGGGCCGTCCTGGCCGCCCAGGGCCGCCAGGACGTGCAGGGCCGCGAGCATGCCGGTGTCGGCGTTCCAGAAGTCGCGGAAGTAGTAGTGGGCCGAGTGCTCGCCGCCGAAGATCGCTCCGGAGGTGGCCATCTCCTGCTTGATGAAGGAGTGGCCCACGCGCGTACGGACGGGGATGCCGCCCTGTTCGCGTACGACCTCGGGGACCGACCAGGAGGTGATCAGGTTGTGGATCACCGTGCCGCCGGGGTGCTTGGCCAGTTCGCGGGCTGCCACCAGGGCCGTGATGGCCGACGGCGAGACGCCCCGGCCGCGCTCGTCGACCACGAAGCAGCGGTCGGCGTCGCCGTCGAAGGCCAGGCCGAGGTCCGCGCCCTCGGCGACGACGCGGGCCTGCAGGTCGACGATGTTCGCCGGGTCCAGGGGGTTGGCCTCGTGGTTGGGGAACGTGCCGTCGAGTTCGAAGTACATGGGGATCAGTTCGACGGGCAGGTCGGCGAAGACCGTGGGGACCGTGTGGCCGCCCATGCCGTTGCCCGCGTCCACCACGACCTTCAGCGGGCGGATCGAGGAGAGGTCCACCAGGGAGAGGAGGTGGGCCGCGTAATCGTTCAACGTCTCGGTGCGGGTGACGGTTCCCGTGGTGGCAGCAGGTGTGGGGGCGCCCGTCGCCGACCAGTTCTCGGCGAGCGTACGGATCTCCGCGAGGCCCGTGTCCTGGCCCACCGGTGCCGCACCGGCCCGGCACATCTTGATGCCGTTGTACTGCGCCGGGTTGTGCGAGGCGGTGAACATCGCCCCGGGCAGATCCAGTTGGCCCGAGGCGAAGTACAGCTGGTCCGTCGAGCACAGGCCGATGAGGGTGACATCGGCACCCTGGGCGGCCGCGCCGCGCGCGAAGGCGTTCGAGAGGTCCGGCGAGGAGGGGCGCATGTCATGGCCGATGACGATCGCCGACGCCTCGGTGACCTTGACGAAAGCCGCTCCGAAGAGTTCGGCCAGCGACTCGTCCCACTGGTCGGGGACCACTCCGCGCACGTCGTACGCCTTGACGATCTGCGACAAATCGGCGGCAGCAGCCACGGCCAGCCCTCCTGAAGGTCATTACGGACCTTCAAAATACCCGGAGGTGGAAGGGCCGGTGTTCAGGACTCCGGTGAGCGCAGCACCCGCAGATGGCCGCGGCGCGCGACCTCCATCGGGTCGGCCTGCCGGCCGACGCCCGCCGCACCCGTGCCTCGGTCGTGCGGACGGGCCGCTTCCCGTACCGCGTTGGCGAGGGCTTCGAGGTCGTCGCCGCTGGGGTGGGCGGGGGCCGAACCGTCGGTGAGACGGACGACTTCCCAGCCGCGCGGGGCGGTCAGGCGCTCGCTGTGGTCGGCGCACAGGTCGTAGCAATGAGGTTCGGCATAGGTGGCGAGCGGGCCGAGTACCGCGGTCGAGTCGGCGTAGACGTACGTCAGCGTCGCGACGGCGGGGCGGCCGCACGCGGTCCGAGAACAGCGACGTACAGGGCTCACGATGTTGGACGGTACCGCACTCTTGAGCGGGCCGCGACGACTCTCCCCGACGTCACCCCACCGTGTCCTCGTGCCACCCCTGCCCCTGCTGTCCGCGGCGCAACTGCCCTGACCTGCACGGGCGGAGACGGATACAGGCAGTGACCGGGCGGTATTCGGTCAGTAGTTGGCTTGATCAAGACAAGAGGAGCGAAATTTACGGTCGATGAGCGAGCCGCCATCGATCAGAATGGGCATGGACTCGCTCATTCGACGACATGCCGTGCAGAGGCCCGTCCCGTCCTTCACCAGGCTGTCCGGAGGACTACCCTGCGTCAGTGATGGACGCACCCGCACCCCCGCCCCAGCCCGCCGAGCCGCGGCCGCCCCGCCGCCGCGACCGACACGGACGCGGCATGCGCGGGCCTGTGGCCCCTCCGCAGGTCCCGCTCTCCACGACGCGTGCCGAGAGCTTCCGCGATCTCGTACAGGACTCCGTGGAGCGTCTGGAGCGGCGCTGGCCGCAGCTGGCCGAGGTGGACTTCCTGGTGCTCGACGTACCCCGTACGAGCACGCCGGACGACCCGGACGAGTGGCACGACAGCGAAGCCGTGCCACTGGGCGCCGCGGTCGCGGCGGACAAGGACCGGGCCGCGCGGATCGTGGTCTACCGGCGCCCCGTCGAGATCCGTACCAAGAACCGCGACGAGCGGGCACTGCTCGTCCACGAGGTCGTGGTCGAGCAGGTCGCCGAACTCCTCGGCCTCGCACCTGAGTCGGTCGATCCGCGGTACGGGCAGGACGGGCAGGAGTGACTCAGTCGTTCAGCAGCGACAGGTCCTCGTCGGCCGCGGGCACGCGGACCATCCCGCGGTCGTCGGAGAGTGCCTGCACCGTGAACATCGGCACCCCGCCCTGCGGGAGTTCGAGCGTGCGGGCCGCGTAGACCGGTCCGCTGCCCGCCTCGGGCTCGACGGTCAGTGCGTACGCGCCCTTGAGACCCGAGGGGACCTCGGGCTTCACCACGAGCGTCGTACCGGCCTTGACCGTGTACGTCTTGACCACCGGAGCGCCGCCCCCGCTGCCCGCGGAAGCCGTGACCTTCACCTTGCCCGCACCGTCGGGCGCGACCAGTGAGAGCGTCGAGCCCTTGGCCCGGTTGTCGGCCGCCGTGGCCCGCTCGCCCACCGGACCTGCCGCCGGGATGAAGGCGACCTCCTGCTTGCCGCCCGTGCCCCGTACGACCTTGAGCGCGGCCACCACAGGGGTCGAACTCCCGTCGCCCGAGGGGGAGAGCACGAGCGAACCGGCGACGCCGCGCGTGATGTTCTTGAGGTCGACCGCGGCGGTCATCCCCGCCTTCACGTGCAGGGTCTCGAAGCCGGCCGGGGTGATCTTGCCGTCCGCGCCCGCCAGTTGGAGCTTGAGGTCGGCGTCGTCGTTGCCGGGTGCGTACGCCACCAGCTGCACGTCCGTCGCATCGGCGGGGATGCCGGGCAGGACCTGCGTGCGGGCCGCGGCCGCCGAGGAGGGCAGCCAGTCGCTGCCGAGCTTGTCGTCCATGGACTGGACGACGGCGCCCACGCGGCCCGAACGGGTGGAGACATGGACGGTCAGGTCGGGGTCCTTGGCCGCGATCAGCGTCGAGATCAGGACGGGGACGCTGCCGTGCGCGGGGACCGTGATGTCCTCGCCCACGTCGGAGGCGATGCGGCCGCTCTTGCCGTACAGCTCGATGTCGGCGACGGCCGCGCTGTCGTCCGGGTTGGTGAGGTGGACGTAGTCCTGGCGGTCGGCCGCTGTGCTCGCGCCGGGGAACCAGAAGTCGGTGTCCGGGGCGGTGCAGTTGGTGCCGAGCAGGCCGCGTGAGCCGCCGATCGTGACCGTGGTGGTCTGCTGGGCGGTCCAGCCGGGGGCGAGGGTGCCGTCGGCCGAGCCGATCAGGGCCGGGGCGTCGCCGCCCGACGCGGTGGCCGTGGCGGGCTTGCCTGTCTGGGTGAGGGGGGCGACGGGCTTGTCCGCCTTCTTCTTCGCCGTGGCGGACGGCATCAGTTCGGCCTTGCCCGACTTGGCGTCGCCCGCCGCGCCCGCGGGGGTGAAGGACGTGTACGTCGTCGCCGCGAGGTCGGACTGGCTGGGTGCCGGGCAGAGCAGGCTGGTGCGCTCCACGGGCAGCCGCGCCGCCGCCTTCGCCTCGACCGTCGTACCGCTGCCGGGGGCGGCGAGGGTGGCGATGCCGGCGACCGCGGCGAGGGCGGCCACAGCTGCGGCGAGGGAGAGGGTGTTGCGGTTCACTGGTGGCTCCCGTCGGGGCGCTGCTGGTGGGGCTCGTCGTCGGGGTAGGGCGGCTGTTGCTGGTGTTGCTGCTGCTGTTCGGGCGGCAGGGGCTGGTTGTAGCCGTACGGGTCGTACTGGCCGTCCTGCTGCGGGTATTGCTGCTGCTGGTACGGGTCGTAGCCCTCGGTGCCGTACTGGCCGGGGTACTGCTGGTACTGCTGTTCCCCGCCGTAGCCCTGCTGGCCCTGGCCTTCCGGGTACTGCGCATAGTCGGCCGTCGCGTACGTCGGCTGCTGCTGCTGGTCCCACTCCCCGTACGCCTGCTGCTGCGGCACCTCGCTGCCGTACTGCGGCGCGAAGTCGCCCTCCGCGACCGGCTGCTGCTGCTGCTGCGGGAACCCGTCGTCGGCGGGCAGCGCCTCCGCGCCCACCGCGCCCTCCGGGCCTTCGGTGCCTTCGTCCTCCGAAGCCTGGGCCGCCGCCCGCAGCCTGCGCGCCCTGCGGCCCTCGCCGGCCACCGGCTGGGCGGGCACCACGAGGTCCTCCTCGGGAAGGTCGTCGTCGACGTCCCTGCGCCGGCCGGGCAGCGCGAGCACCAACAGCACCAGGGCGAGCAGGCCCTGGGCCCAGATCCATGCGGTGTGGGTGATCGGTGCGTCGTACGTCAGGTCGAGCCTGCCGCCCTCGGCGGGCAGTTGGAATCCCTGCGCCCAGCCGTCGACGGTCGTCTTCGTCAGCGGGCTCCCGTCGAGCGTCGCGCTCCAGCCGGGCGACGCGGCGTCCGCGATCCGCAGGGTGCGGCCGGAGGGGCCCGAGGGAAGCATGGTGTGCGCGTCGACAGGGCCCGAGGCCACCACGACCGGCTCGGTGGTGCCGGAGACGATCGTGGCTCGGGCGACCTGCCGGTCGACCTGCCACAGGGCGCTGCCGTCCAGCTGGCTGAGGCGGCTCAGGCCGGGCGTCGCGTCGAGGGTGCGGCCCATCTCCCTGGGTGCTCCGTCGCGTACGAGGAGATAGCGGATGGCGTAGCCGCTCAGCTGACTCGACTGGTCGGCTCCGGATCCGGCCACCAGGTTGGCGACGATCTTGTCGAGCCGGGGGCTGCTGCCGCCCGCCTCGGCCAGTTCGGCGTCGCCGAGGCGCCCGCCCGAGCCGCGTACCAGCGTGTACGAGACCTTCGCGGCCGATTTCCCGCCGAGGACCAGCGTCCGCGCCTGGTCGCGCGTGCCGCTCTCCTCGGCGACGAAGGCGGGCACCTGCGTGGGATCGCGCCGTTCGGCCGGGCCGTCCGCGCCGCCGGCCATCCACCCGAAGGCGGCGACCAGCGGTCCCAGGACGGCGGCGACGGCGATCAGTCCCGCAACCGGCTGACGCCAGCCGAAGCTCTGCGAGGCGACCCGCTCGCGGGCCCCCTCGGCGCCGATCACCGCGGCGGCCAGGAGGGCGATGCCGTACACGAGCGTGGCGGGACCGGCCCAGCCCGAGCGGTTCACCAGGACTGCGAAGACGAGGCCGATCAGTGCGGCCGCCCAGGCGGTACGGACCGCGAACTGCCGCTCCCCGCGCAGGAGTGCGGCCAGCGCGGCGAGCACCACTCCGGCGAGGACCAGGCCGCCGACCGTCTTCGGGCCGCCGGGGCTGATGCCCAGCAGGTCGACTGCGGAGGCCGAGCCCTTGCCGTAGGCGAGCCCCGCCTCCTCGAAGAGGCGGGACGGGTGGGTGAGCAGCGTCAGCGACCAGGGCGCGAGCACCAGGAGCGGGGTGCCCACGACGGCGAGCAGGCGCAGCCCGTACGCGGTGATCTCGTCACGGTGCAGCGCCAGCACGCCCACGCCGAGCACCACCGCGAGCGGCCACACGACCGGCGTGAACGCCATCGCGAGCGTCAGCAGGAAGGTGTACGCCCAGGTGGCGCGCCAGGAACCGCGCGACCCGCGCAGACCGGCCGCCGAGACGGCGCAGCGCGCGATCAGCGGCAGCAGGATGGCGAGGACGGCCGTGCCCAGGCGCCCGGTCGCGAGCGCGCCGGTGGCGGCGGGCAGGAAGGCGTACGCGACGCTCCCCCAGGCCCGCAGGAGGCGCGATTCGGTGAGCGGGCGGGATGCGAAGTACGCGGTGAGCCCGGCCAGCGGCACCGAGCAGACCAGCAGCAGGGTGAGCGCGAGGCCGGTGTGGCCGAGCAGCACCGTCGACAGCGCGGCGATGATGCCGAGGTAGGGCGGCGCGGTCTGGGTGCCGCCGACTCCGAGCGGGTGCCAGGCGTCCGCGTACCGGCTCCAGAGGTCGGAGACGTCGCTGGGCGCGGGCAGCAGCGCCCCTCCCGCGAGCGCGCCGCCGCCGAGCAGGCCGCGGCAGGCGGCGAGGGAGAAGACCAGGAGTACGGCGAAGAGCACGGGGCCCGGCTTGCGGGCGATCCGCTTGAGCCGCGCGAACTGCTCGACCTCCAGATAGTCACCGTCGTCCCCGCCGGGTCCGGACTCGACCACGCCGTGGCGCGAGCCGCCGGCGTCGGGTTCGGAGTTCCCGCCGAAGTGGCTGGTGACCTGTTCGAAGGTGGCGCGGACGGTGGCACCGCTCGGCGGGAACAGCGGCCGCAGCTCGCTCGCCTCGACGACCGGCCTGCCCCTGCGGCGCCGGGCGCCGAGGATGCGGCCGGGTCGCAGCAGCGTCCCGAGGAGCCCGGTGACCTCGTCGACGGCCTGTCCCGGCACCTTGCCGACCAGATAGGCGACGGTGCGCAGCAGGGTGCCGACGATCAGGCGCAGGGCGACGTACGGAAGTGCCTTGCCGCGCGCGTTGGCGAGCAGCGTGTAGGCGGCGCCCGCCTTGTCGACGTGGTGCGGGCTCGCGACGGAGCGTCCCACGCAGTCGATGGGGCGGCGCTCGCGCGCGGAGGCTTCGGCATGGCGCATCACGGCGTCGGGTGCGATGACGACCTTGTGTCCGGCCGTGTGCGCGCGCCAGCAGAGGTCCACGTCGTCGCGCATGAGCGGCAGCCTGCGGTCGAAGCCGCCCAGTTCGTCCCACACATCGCGGCGGATCAGCATTCCGGCGCTGGAGACCGAGAGCACGGAGCGGACCTGGTCGTGCTGTCCCTGGTCCTGTTCGCGCCGGTCGAGCCCGGTCCAGCGGCGGCCGCTGTTGGCGATGGAGACGCCGACTTCGAGGAGCTGCTTGCGGTCGTACCAGCCGCGGAGCTTGGGGCCGACGATCGCCGCGTACGGATCCGCGTCGGCGACCCGGAGCAGCTCGGCCAGGGCGTCGGGCTCCGGGGCGCAGTCGTCGTGCAGCAGCCAGAGCCACTGCACGGGTTCGCCGTGCGGGAGTTCGGGCAGGTCGTAGGCGTCGTCGCGCCAGGTCCTGCTGACCGGGTCCCAGCCGCTGGGGCGCTTCAAATAGGGCAGTTCCTCGGGGGTGAGGACTCCTGCCGTACGCGATGCCTCCTCGACGGCGGTGCCGAAGCCGGTGCGGCGGGCGAGGTGCAACACCCGCTCCGCGCCGAGCGCTTCGGTGACCAGGGCGGCGGAGTCGTCGGCGCTGCCGGTGTCGGCTGCGACCACGTTCTGTACGGGCCGGTCCTGCCCGAGCAGCCCGGCGAGCGCGTCGGGGAGCCAGCGTGCGCCGTCGTGGGAGACGAGCACGGCGGTGACGACATGCCTGGGGAACTCTGGGGTCGCGGAGCCCTCGTAAGGGGCCGTCGACTGGCTGTGCACGGACATCGAGGTACGGGCCCCTCCGGCCGGGGTCCGGGGGGCGTCCCCCCGGAGGCTGCTGTGCGGATGCGGTGGACGCACGCGCCCCGTGGGGGCGTTGGTGCATCACGCGGACAGCGCCCCACACTAACGGCTGGGAATCACGACGGTCCGCCGCCTGCGGGGATGAAGCAGGGGGCGGACCGTTCGTTACGTACGGGCTTGGGCGATTTGCCTAGACCGCAGCCTTCTTGAGGCGGCGGCGCTCGCGCTCGGAGAGGCCGCCCCAGATGCCGAAGCGTTCATCTTTGGAGAGGGCGTACTCAAGGCATTCGGAGCGGACCTCGCAGGCCAGGCAGACCTTCTTGGCCTCGCGGGTGGAGCCGCCCTTCTCGGGGAAGAACGACTCGGGGTCGGTCTGCGCGCACAATGCGCGCTCCTGCCAGCCGAGTTCTTCTTCCGCGTCGTCGACCAGCAGTTGGTGGAACACCTCGGTCATGTGCGCCCCTCGTCCGTCTTTACGTCCCCGTGATGCTGTCGTTACCGATTTCGGTTGAACGACACGAGTGAAATTACAAGTGCGTGGATCCGGGCCAGTCAAGCCGAGATCTGCTATTGGGTCCCTATTTCACTCTGCGGAACCAAGGCTATGCGGAAAGTGTTCAAATCACCAAAAACCCTGACACTTGCCACTGGCCCATCCCGGCGCCCCTCCCGCAACAGGGAAGGATGCGACGGGGATTGATCTTGTTCCGGTCCGCCGGTCGAAGCGATCGAGATCACAGTCGGATCACGAGTGCGCAACGACGTTTGCCACGGGGGCTGTAGCGCCACATCTCCGCTCTCACGTCCGAACAAACCTTTCTCCGGGCGGAGTAACCGGATGAGGTGAAACATTACCCCCAAATCGGGCATCAAGTTGACAGCTGCGGTCCGACCCGGTGTCCTTGTTTCCATGGCCACCACCACAGCACTCACCGCGACCCACATCCGTGGGTTCCGCAGTGCTGTCCAGGCGCGCTGTTGCTGTTCCAGCTGTTGAGTCCATCTGTGTACTCCAGCCTTGTGGCCTCCCGCCCTGCGACACCCCAGCACTGACTCTGCCGAGGAACCCCCGCGCCATGAACAGCAATGACAGCGACCTCCAGATCGCCGGCGACATCCTTTCCGTACAGCACCTTCTGCAGCCTGCCCGCGAGCACCCGGCCACCGTCGCCGAGTTCGCCGGCCTTGCGCGCTCCATCGCGGCCGACCGCGCGCAGTGGGAGCACCTCGTCGACTACGACGCGACCTCCCGCTGGTACCACCGGCTGCGCACCGGGCCGGGTTACGAGGTCTGGCTGCTGAGCTGGATCCCGGGGCAGGGCAGCGGGCTGCACGACCACGGGGACTCCTCCGGGGTACTGACCGTGCTGGACGGGCGGTTGACCGAGCGGGCCGGGCCCACCGGGGCCATCGCGCGTGAACTGGGCGCCGGGGCGCAGCGCGTCTTCGCGCCCGGTTACGTCCATGAGGTCGTGAACGACTCGTTGGAGCCGGCCATAAGCCTGCACGTCTACTTCCCCGGGCTGACCGACATGCCCATGCACGGTGCGCAGTGCGCCGCCCCGGCCGCCGAGGATGTCGTACCCGCCTGAGATGCTGGGCGCATGCGCATTGTGGTTCTGGCCGGAGGCATCGGTGGTGCCCGATTCCTGCGCGGCCTCAAGCAGGCCGCGCCCGACGCGGACGTCACCGTCATCGGCAACACCGGTGACGACATCCATCTGTTCGGGCTGAAGGTCTGTCCCGACCTCGACACCGTGATGTACACCCTCGGCGGTGGCATCAACGAGGAGCAGGGCTGGGGGCGGACCGACGAGTCCTTCACCGTCAAGAGCGAACTGGCCGCCTATGGGGTGGGACCCGAGTGGTTCGGGCTCGGGGACCGGGACTTCGCCACTCATATCGTGCGGACGCAGATGCTCGGGGCCGGGTATCCGCTGAGTGCGGTCACCGCTGCCTTGTGCGAGCGGTGGCAGCCGGGGGTGCGGCTCATTCCGATGTCCGACGATCGCGTCGAGACGCATGTGGCTGTCGATGTGGACGGTGAGCGGAAGGCTGTTCATTTCCAGGAGTACTGGGTGAAGCTGCGCGCCTCCGTGGACGCGCAGGCCGTGGTCCCCGTGGGTGCCGAGCAGGCGAAGCCTGCGCCCGGGGTCCTGGAGGCCATCGCGGAGGCGGACGTCATTCTCTTCCCGCCGTCCAACCCTGTGGTGAGCGTCGGGACGATCCTGGCCGTGCCGGGGATCCGTGAAGCCATCGCCGAGGCAGGGGTGCCCGTCGTCGGGCTCTCGCCGATCGTCGGGGACGCTCCCGTGCGGGGCATGGCCGACAAGGTGCTGGCCGCGGTGGGCGTCGAGTCGACCGCTGCGGCTGTTGCCACGCACTACGGGTCGGGGCTTCTCGACGGCTGGCTCGTCGACACCGTGGACGCGGGTGCTGTCGCTGAGGTCGAGGCGGCGGGGATCCGGTGCCGTGCCGTACCGCTGATGATGACCGACCTCGAGGCCACCACCGTGATGGCCCGGGAGGCGCTGCGGTTGGCCGAGGAGGTACGGGCGTGAGCGCCTCCCCCGAGTTCCGGGTGTGGGCCGTACCCGGGCTGCCCGAGGTGCGGGGCGGTGACGATCTGGCGAAGCTCATCGCGGGGGCCGCCCCTGAGCTGGTCGATGGCGACGTCGTTCTCGTCACCTCGAAGATCGTGAGCAAGGCCGAGGGGCGCGTTGTCGCCGCCGAGGACCGCGAGGCCGCCATCGATGCGGAGACCGTGCGGGTCGTCGCGCGGCGCGGGGCGCTGCGGATCGTGGAGAACCGTCAGGGGCTCGTGATGGCCGCTGCCGGCGTCGACGCCTCCAACACCCCTGCGGGGACCGTGCTGTTGCTGCCCGAGGACGCGGACGCTTCGGCCCGGGGGATCCGGGACGGGCTGCGCGATGCGCTGGGGGTCGATGTCGGGGTCGTCGTCACCGACACCTTCGGGCGGCCCTGGCGGAACGGGCTCACCGATGTGGCCATCGGGGCTGCGGGGGTGCGGGTGCTCGATGACCTGCGGGGTGGTGTCGATGCGTATGGGAATCCGCTGAGCGCGACCGTTGTGGCTGTCGCGGATGAACTGGCCGCGGCCGGTGATCTCGTGAAGGGCAAGGCCGAGGGGCTGCCTGTCGCCGTCGTGCGGGGGCTTTCCGGTGTGGTGGGGAGCGAGAGCGGTTCCGCACGGGACATGGTGCGGGTCGCCGCCGATGACATGTTCAGGTTGGGGACTTCGGAGGCGGTGCGCGAAGCGGTGACGCTGCGGCGCACCGTTCGGGAGTTCACCGACGAGGTGGTGGACGCGGGGGCTGTACGGCGGGCTGTCGCTGCGGCTGTCACCGCGCCTGCGCCGCATCACACGACGCCCTGGCGGTTCGTGCTGGTCGAGTCAAAGGCGGCTCGGGGGGCGTTGCTCGACGGGATGCGGGACGCCTGGGTCGCGGATCTTCGGGCGGACGGCAAGTCGGAGGAGTCCATTGCCAAGCGGGTGCGGCGCGGGGATGTGCTGCGGCGGGCGCCGTATCTGGTCGTGCCCTGCCTGGTGATGGACGGGGCTCATACGTACGGGGACGCGCGGCGGGATGCTGCCGAGCGGGAGATGTTCGTGGTGGCCATGGGGGCGGGGGTTCAGAACTTCCTTGTGGCTCTGGCCGGGGAACGGTTGGGGTCGGCTTGGGTTTCTTCGACCATGTTCTGCCGGGATGTGGTGCGGGATGTGCTGGGGCTGCCGGCGGGGTGGGATCCGATGGGGGCCGTTGCGGTGGGACATCCTGCGGGGGCCGTGGCTGCGCGAAGGGCGCGCGACGTGGGGGACTTCGTCGAGGTTCGGTAGGCGGGTGGTCGCGCGGGTAGGGGGTGGCCGAGGCGGCTCCGCTGCGCGGCGCTGGTCCCCTGACCCGCCCCTTCCCGAAACTGGGGCTACGCCCCAGACCCCGGGGCCTCGGTGTGCGGGCTTGATCGTCAGAGGCTCGCTATGTTCGCCACCGGCATCTTCGGCGTGCGGCGTGGAGGCGTTCTGCCCGTCAGGAGGATCAGGCGGGCCGCCCTGTGGCGGTGGCCCTCGTACGGGGCCAGGAGCGCCAGCATCTCCTCGTCCGTCGACCTGTGGGCTCCCGTCAGGGCGTAGCCGATGATGTTCGGGAGGTGCAGGTCTCCCACGGTGATCGCGTCCGGGGCGCCCAGTGCGCGCTGAAGTACCTCCGCCGTCGTCCAGGGGCCGATCCCGGGGATCAACTGCAGGCGTGCCGCCGCTTCCTCGGGGCGCATCGTCGACGCCTCCTCCAGGCGCGGGGCCACACGTACCGCCCGCAGGATCGTGGCCGCCCTTTTGTTGTCCACTCCCGCCTTGTGCCACTCCCAGGACGGGATCAGGGACCAGGTGCGGGCCGTCGGCATGACGTGCATTCCGGCGGGGGCCGGGCCTGGGGCCTCTTCGCCGTACTTGCGCACCAGCAGGCGCCAGGCCTTGTACGCCTCGTCCGTCGTCACCTTCTGTTCGAGGATCGAGGGGATCAGCGCCTCCATCACCAGGCCCGTGCGGGTCAGGCGCAGGGCGGGAGCTCTGCGGGCCGCTTCGGCTACGAGGCGATGGTGGGCGACGAAGGTGGAGGGGTCGTCCAACTCGCCCAGGAGTGAAGGGAGTTGGGCCATCATCCAGTCCGCTCCCGGACCCCAGGCCTCCGCGCCCGACGGGGTCACACGGAGCGTGGCCGGGCCCTTGGGCGTGCGCGAGGCGCGCCAGAACGTGCCGTCGCGTCCGATGCGGCACGTCGGGTCCCCCGGGCCGCGTCGCAGCGGGCCGAGGATGAGGGTGAGGTCGGTGGGGCTGCCGACCGGGAAGCGTCCGGACACCCCACCGAGGTTACTGGGGCAGGGCCGCCGGTTACTGGTCGGAGGAGAAGCGGATCGAGGACGGGGGGACGATCGCGTCGCACCAGATGCGTACGCCCTCACGCAGCTCGTTGTCCGCGCCGACCCGTGCACCGTCGCCGATCACCACGCCGGACAGGACCGTACGCGCACCGATGCGTGCGCCCACGCCGACCATCGAGTCCGTGATCACCGCACCGGCCTCGACCACCGCGCCGTCGAGGATCGTGGAGCCCGCGATGCGGGCGCCTTCGGCGATGACCGCGCCTTCGCCCACCACCGTGCCATCCGTCAGTTTGGCGTCGAGGGCGACCGTTGCCGTGGGCAGGACCAGGCGGTCCCCGCAGCGGCCCGGGACCGCCGGGGACGGGGCGCGGCCCTGGACCAGGTCGGCGGAGCCGCGTACGAAAGCCTGCGGGGTGCCCAGGTCCAGCCAGTACGTGGAGTCGACCATCCCCTGGAGGTGGGCGCCGGCGGCGAGGAGGTCGGGGAAGGTCTCGCGCTCGACCGAGACCGGGCGGCCGGTCGGGATCGTGTCGATGACCGAGCGGCGGAAGACGTACGCGCCCGCGTTGATCTGGTCGGTGACGATCTCCTCGGGGGTCTGGGGCTTTTCGAGGAAGGCCGTCACCCGGCCCGTCGCGTCCGTCGGGACCAGGCCGAAGGCGCGCGGGTCCTCGACGCGGGTGAGGTGCAGCGAGACGTCGGCGCCGCTGGTGGTGTGCGTGGCCACCAGCGCCTCGATGTCCAGGCCCGTCAGGATGTCGCCGTTGAAGATCAGCACCGGGTCGTCGGGCGAGGAGTGGAGGCGGGCCGCCACGTTGCGGATCGCGCCGCCCGTGCCGAGGGGCTCCTCCTCGGTCACGTACTCGAGGTGCAGCCCCAGCGACGAGCCGTCGCCGAAGTGCGGCTCGAAGACCTCCGCGAGGTAGGAGGTGGCGAGGACGATGTGGTCGACCCCGGCCGCACGGGCCCGGGCCAGCTGGTGGGTGAGGAACGGGACGCCCGCGGCCGGAACCATCGGCTTGGGGGTGTTGACCGTGAGCGGTCGCAGCCTCGTGCCCTTGCCGCCGACCAGGAGGATCGCTTCAGTCACCGTGTCGTCTCTGCTTCCTGCTGGGACCGGCCAGGTCATCGGCGGTCAGTGTAGGCATAGTGTGAAGAGCTGTACGGGCACTCAGCGGCCCTGGTAGTGGGCCGAGGTGTGACGCGCCTTGCCGAGCTTCTTGTAGAGACGGCCGCCCGGGCATTCGGTCGCGAATCCGTCGCGGTGTCCCGAGATGACGTTCAGAGTGACCTTCCTCCCCTTCTTGTAGAGATTGCCGCCCCCTGAGATCAGAGACGTCTTCCCGGCCGGATTGGCTCCGTAGAGGCCGAGTTTCCAGGCCGTGAGGCGTGCGACGGCGTTCACGGCGGCGGCGGGCGGCGGGGAGTCGGTGAAGGTGCCGAGCACCGCGACACCCATGCTGTTGGTGTTGAAACCGAGAGTGTGCGCGCCCATGACGGGCTTGGCCACACCGCCTGCCCGGCCTTCGTAGATGTTTCCGCACTTGTCGACTGCGAAGTTGTAGCCGATGTCACGCCATCCACTGCTCTTGACGTGGTAGCGGTAAATACTGCGGAGGACTGAGGGGGACTGCGCACAGCTGTAGCCGTTGCCGGACGCGCTGTGGTGCACGAAGGCCGCCTTCACCGACTTCGTATAGGCGAAGTCGCGCTCGCGGAGCTTCTCGTCGGCGCCCCATCCCTTGCGGGTGATGATGCGCGGCCTCGGTCCTACGAACGGACGCGCGACGCCTCCCGAGAGACTCTCGGCCTCGTCCTCCGAGCTCCTCTTGTCGAGGGCCGGGATCTCGGCGGCGCCGAGCGGGGCGAGCTCGGCGTTGACCGCGGAGCTCGCGGCGTCCTCCGCGCTCAGCGCCGTGGCGCGCGGACCCTCGGTGTCCGTACTGGATCCCGAGTCCTCGCCCGGGTCGACCAGTTCGAGGCGCAGGCCCTTGGGCAGCGGTGCCGCGGCCCGTACGCCGGTGTCCGGCTGGACGCGTACCTCGACGCCGTCGCTGTCGCCGACCCACAGGGGGGCGGTGGATCCACGGACCGAGCTCGACTCCTGCTCCTCGGTGCCGAGGTCGGCGGCGTGCTCGTGGTTGTGGGTCTCGACGCGCTGCCAGCCGGACCAGGCGGTGGATCCGGTGGCGCGGGTACGGACCTGGACCGTGCCCTGGAGTTCGGCGGCCGCGTCGTCCCAGACGACGCCGACCAGCGAGAAGGGCTGCACGTCGCGCTCGGGCAGACCCTGCGCGGCGGAGAGGGAGCGGGTGGAGGAGAGCGGATTGAGCGGCAGCGACCGGGTCGAGCCGGGGATGTCCGCGGCCGGTGACCCCGTGGAGGAGGTGGCGGAGGCGGAGAGGGGAACGGCGAGGGCGGCGGCGCACACGACAGCGACCGAGACAGGAAGAAGAGCACGCATGCACAGGATCATGAACATAGTCAGACAAATCTGTCCATAGGGGAACTGACGGTCCGTCGGATGCTCCGCCGCCCCGGCGGCCCGGCCCCCACTCCCCCGCCGCGTACCCTTGGCGCCCATGAACGCCAGCGACCGCACCCCCGCCGACCTGCTGCGATCTGCCCTCGCCGCGGACCCGGCCCGCCCCTTGGTCACCTTCTACGACGACGCCACCGGCGAGCGCGTAGAACTCTCGGTGGCCACCTTCGCCAATTGGGTGTCCAAGACCGCCAATCTGCTGCAGGGCGACCTCGGCGCCGAACCCGGCGACCGGCTCGCGCTGCTGCTGCCCGCGCACTGGCAGAGCGCGGTGTGGCTGCTCGCCTGCGCGTCGGTGGGTGTCGTCGCGGACGTCGGGGGCGACCCGGCGAAAGCGGATCTGGTGGTCAGCGGACCCGACACGCTCCAGGCGGCGGGCGCCTGCCGCGGAGAGCGCGTCGCGCTCGCGCTGCGTCCGCTGGGCGGCCGCTTCCCGCAGCCGCCGGCGGGCTTCGCGGACTACGCCGTCGAGGTGCCGAGCCAGGGCGACCGCTTCGCGCCGTACGCCCCGGTGGACCCGGACGCGCCCGCGCTCTCGGTGGGCGGCGTCGAACTGACGGCGGCCCAGCTGGTGGAGCGGGCTCGTGAGGACGCGGCCTCGCTCGGGCTCACGACCGGGTCCCGGCTGCTCTCGGGACGTCACTACAGCACCTGGGACGGGCTCTCCGCCGGGCTCTTCGCCCCGCTGGCCGCGGGCGCCTCGGTGGTCCTCTGCCGCCATCTCGGCGAACTCGCCGAGGGGGGTCTGGAGAAGCGGACCGAGAGCGAGCGGGTCACCCACACCGCCGCTTAGGCCGCGTCCGTAACCGGCGCCCGTCCACCCGTACGGCCCACCGCGGGCGGGCTCCCCGGGCCCCCGGGCGCACTCCGCTGCATGATCGGAAGCAGGGGGCAGCCAGCTCTCCGCCGCCGATGCCGCCGACGCAGCGAGGGATGGACGCAGACGTGACCGACAGCGCGGGCACCCCCGGGAACGACGAGACGCCGCAGACGGAAGAGCCGGACAACGGCGCCGGCGACCCGTCCGCGGAGCCCGCCGAGCCCGCCGAGCCCCCCGCCCGGCGCAAGCGTCACTGGCTGCGCTGGACGGCGGCCGGGGTCTCGCTCGTGATCCTGGCCGGGGCCGGGGTCGGCTGGTGGTACTACGACAAGCTCAACGGCAACATCAAGACCGACACCACCGCCGCCGACGAACTGCGCGCGTACGAGAAGGAGCGCCCGACCCCGCTCGTCGTCAACGCGCAGAACATCCTGCTCATCGGCTCGGACTCGCGCTCGGGCAGCAACAAGGGGTACGGCAGGGACTCGGGCACCCAGCGTTCGGACACCACGATCCTGCTGCATCTGTCCGCGGACCGGCAGCGGGCGACGGCCATGTCGATCCCGCGCGATCTGATGGTGCAGATCCCGGCCTGCCACAAACCGGACAACACGCTCAGTGATTCTCAATTCGCCCAGTTCAACTGGGCGTTCGAGACCGGCGGCACCGCCTGCACCATCCGTACGGTCGAAAAGCTCACCGGAATCCGCATCGACCACCAGATGGTCATCGACTTCAACGGCTTCAAGGACATGGTGGACGCCGTCGACGGCGTCGAGATCTGCCTCACGAGCCCGATCAACGACACCGAGGCCCACCTCAAGCTGCCGGCCGGGCGCCAGACGCTGCGCGGGGAGCAGGCGCTCGGCTTCGTACGGGCACGGCACAGCATCGGCAACGGCAGCGACACCGAACGCATGGGCCGCCAGCAGCAGTTCCTCAGCTCCCTGGTGAAGAAGGTGCAGTCCAGCGGTGTGCTCCTGAACCCGACGCGCCTGCTGCCCGTCCTGGACGCGGCCACCAAGTCGCTGACCACCGACCCGGGTCTGGACTCGCTGAAGGACCTCTACGACCTGACGCGCCGCATGCGGGACATTCCCATCGACAAGGTGCAATTCCTGACGCTGCCGCGGGAGTCGTACATCTATGACGCGAACCGCGACCAACTCGTCGAGCCCGACGCGGAGAACCTCTTCACGCAACTGCGCAAGGACGTCCCCGTCACGGTGAGCCCCACCCCTCCTGCCAACGACGCGGCTTCGGGCGACAACTCCGCGAACGACTCGTCATGGGAGGACGAATACTCCGGCGAGGAGTACTGGGGCGACGAAAAACCGGGGCGACGAGCACCCCGTCCGGGCTCCACTTCCACCGGAACAAGCGCCGCTGTCGGCATGTGCGGGTAAAGCACTGCCCAAGGGAAACCCGCGTGTGTAAGGGAATTGGGCGTATTGCCCGGTTGTAAGCGGGGTGGAATACGTCACGCTCGTCGCCCGATCTGCGAGCGGACAGATAGTGTGACGCGATCCGGTGCATGCGACCGTCAAGGCCGTGCACTTCTGGACCGATTGCCAGGCGCCTGGGGGGAGGCGCTTCAGGTGGCACCCGACGGAGGACTCAAGCAACCGTGGATGCGCAAGGCCGTGGGCGGGCGGACGACATCGACCCCGCAGACCAGTGGGTGCTCAACCCGAATACCGGCAATTACGAACTGCGACTGAACCCTTCCGCACCGCAGTCGGGAGGCTCTCACCGGCAGTCGGGGAGTTCCGGACAGTCGAATCATCGCGACACACCTCCGCAGCGCAGCCGCCGTGCCGCGCAGCCCGGTTCGGGCGGGGCGGACGGCGCCGCCGGTTCCGGTGGCAGGGGCGGTTCGGGACGCAGGGGCGGCGGCTCGGGCGGCACCGGCGACACGGGCGGCCCTGGTGGTACACCGCAGGGTGGCAACGGGCGCCGTAAGCCCAAGCCGAAGAAGTCGCGCAAGAAGAAGGCCCTGATGTGGACCGGCGGCGTGATGGGCGTGGTCCTGGTCGCCGGCAGTGCGGGAGCGTACGCGCTCTACCAGCACTTCAACGGAAACCTGAAGACCGTTGACGTGATCGGCGGCGACAAAAACGGCTCCATCAAGAACAAGGCCGTCAACATCCTGCTCATCGGTACGGACAAGCGCACCGGCAAGGGCAATGAGGGTTACGGGGACAAGGGAAGCATCGGCCACGCCGACACCAACATCCTCTTCCACGTCTCCAAGGACCGGACGAACGCCACCGCGATCTCCATCCCCCGGGACCTGGTCACCGACATCCCCGAGTGCCCCACGAAGCAGCCGGACGGGTCGATCAAGAACATCCCGGGCACCGACAACGTCCGCTTCAACATCAGCCTCGGCCAGGACGGCCGCGACCCGGGCTGCACCATGGCCACGGTCAAGAAGCTCACCGGCCTCAACGTCGACCACTTCATGATGGCCGACTTCAATGCCGTCAAGACGCTCTCCTCCGCGGTGGGCGGTGTCGAAATCTGCGTCGGCAAGCCGATCAACGACGAAAAGTCACACCTCACGCTCCCCAAGGGGAAGTCGGTCGTCGAGGGCGAGCAGGCGCTCGCTTTCGTACGGACCCGGCACAGCTTCGGCAACCAGGGCGACCTGGACCGCATCCAGGTGCAGCAGCAGTTCCTCGCGTCGCTGATCCGCAAGATCACCTCCGGTGACACGCTCACGGACGCCGGAAAGCTCTACAGCCTGGCGGACGCGGCCACCAAGGCCCTCACGGTCGACAGCGCGATAGGGAGCATCAACAAGCTCAAGAACCTCGCGCTCGACCTGAAGAAGGTCAACCCGAAGAACGTCACCTTCGCGACGCTCCCCGTCCTGGACAATCCTGCCGACGGCAAGATCCACAAGACGGTCATCGTCAACCCGGCCAAGGCCGACCCGCTGTACGCGATGATCCGGGACGACATCTCGCTCACCGAGGTCAAGCAGAAGGCGAGCGCCGCCAAGAGCGCCCAGGACGCGCTGCTGAAGGGGACGCAGGCCAAGGCGTCCGACGTACGCGTGAAGGTGCTCAACAGCACGGCCCCGCCCGGATCCGCATCGTCGACGCTGACCTGGCTCCAGAACACGGAGGGCGTGCTGAAGTCGAGCAACGACGGCAACGCCCCGACGAAGGTCGCGAAGACGACCCTGGAGTACGGACCGAACCAGGCCGACCAGGCCCGCAAGCTGGCCGACCTCATGGGCCTGCCCGCTTCGGCCCTCAAGCCCGGCACCACGGACTCCGTCGGCCGTACGCCGATGACGCTCACACTCGGCGCCGACTTCAAGGAACCGGGAACTCCGATCGCCACTCCTACAAAGGCGCCGGAAGATATTCAGAGAGTGGAAGCCGACAAGACGGTGTGCCCGAAGTGACGATCCGTCAGCCTTCTTCGCGCAGACCTGAATAACAGGGGGTTCAGGGGTGGGGCAGAACAGTGTGCGTGGGGAGGAGGCTCGGGATGCCCGGGCTTCGCGCGCTCATCAACTCGGTTGGGACGAAAGCCTGTACGCGGACGGCGGCCAGCCGCCGGCTGAGCCCGGGGAGGGCAGCGGGCATCGCCGTGGCGGGCCGCGCAGACGCGCGAAACGTGGCAAACACCGAATACTGAAATGGGTGGCGGCCGTGGTGTCGCTGCTCATATTGGGGACGGCCGGCGCCGGTTACGCGTATTACCGCCATCTCAACGCGAACATCAAGAAGGACGCCCTCAACCTGGGCGAGAGCAAGGCGCCCAAGGCGAAGGCCAACGCCGCCGGGCAGACCCCGATGAACATCCTGCTGATCGGTTCGGACGCGCGGGACACCAAGGAGAACCAGAAGCTGGGCGGGGCGAAGAACACCTTCGGAGGGCTGCCGCTCGCCGACGTTCAGATGCTGCTCCATGTCTCCGCCGACCGCAGCAACATGTCGGTGGTCAGCATGCCGCGCGACACCCTGGTGAAGATCCCCAAGTGCACGGACAAGAAGGGGAAGGTCTACTCGGCGTCCACGGAGCCGCACCTGACCAATGAGTCGCTCGGCCGCGGCGGACCCGGCTGCACGGTGGCCACCTGGGAGTCGATCACCAACATCCACATCGATCACTTCATGATGATCGACTTCTCGGGTGTGGTCTCCATGGCGGACGCCATCGGCGGTGTTCCGGTCTGTGTCGATGCGAATGTCCGCTCGCGCGACCGCAACGGTCACGGTTCGGGACTTGAGCTGACCAAGGGCGACCACAACATCAAGGGCATACAAGCCCTGCAATGGCTGCGTACCCGATACGGCTTCGTCGACGGCACCGACCTGGCGCGCGCCGAAGCCCAGCACCAGTACATGAGCTCGATGGTGCGCCAGCTGCGCAAGGGCACCAAGTTGAGCGACCCCGGGCAGCTCATGGATCTTGCCGAAGCTGCCACCAACGCGCTCACCGTGGATGACGGTCTGGGCACGGTCAAGAAGCTCTACGACCTCGGGGAGGACCTCAAGAAGGTCCCGACCAAGCGCATCTCGATGACCACGATGCCGAACATGTACTCCCAGGACCCGAACCACAAGGGCAAGGTCGTGCCCATCCCGGGCGACGCCGAGAAGCTGTGGTCGATGGTCCGTGACGACGTCCCGCTGGACGGGAAGCCTGCGGCGAAGAAGAAGGTCGAGCAGGTCTCCAAGGACCCTGCAGCCCCGGTGGCCGACACCGGAGTGCTGGTGCACAACGGCACAGGAACGGACTCCCAGGCGCCGGCCGAAGGGCGCGCGACCGCGGTGGCCTCGGTGCTGAAGGCGGCGGGCTACGCCCGGGCCAAGTCCGACCACACGCTGAAACCGCAGGCGAAGACCGTCATCAACTTCCCCAGCGCCGATCTGGAGGGGGACGCACAGGCCCTCGCCAAGGCCCTGGGGATTCCGCTGAGTTCGGTGAAGAAGTCGACCGATGTCTCGGGTGTCACGCTGACGGTGGGCGCGGACTGGCGCACGGGGGACGCGTACCCCAAGGCGGACGACAAGACCCCGTCCACCGCGAAGGTGCTCAACGGCGAGAAGGTCTCGTGCATGCACGTACAGCCCGGCTACAGCTTCTAGCGCGGTGAGTACGCCGAAGGGCCCCTCCGCCGGTGCGGAGGGGCCCTTCGGGTCGGGTCAGACGGTCGCGCGCACCGACGGGCGGCGGCTGGCGATGACCTTGCGGGCCAGGGCGCGGGGGCTCGTCAGGTAGCCGTAGCCCCAGGACATGTGCATCGTCGCGAGGGCCACCGGGATCTGCGCGCGGGCCTTCAGCGACAGGCCCTTGCCCGCCGGGATCGAGCCCGCGACGATCGCCGCGAGGTAGCCGGCCGGGAGGACGAAGGCCCAAGGGGTCACCGCCGCGCCCAGCACGATGCCTGCGGCTATCGCGACGACCGCCGTCGGGGGCGCGAGGTAGCGGAGGTTGATCGAGCCCTCGTGGTAGCGGGCGACCACGTGGCGCCAGCGGCCGTAGTCCTTGTACTGCTTGGCCAGGGCCTTCACCGAGGGGCGCGGGCGGTACTGGACCTTCAGCTCCGGTGAGAACCAGATCAGGCCGCCCGCCTCGCGGATGCGGAAGTTCAGCTCCCAGTCCTGGGCGCGGATGAACTCCTCGTTGTAGCCGCCCTGTTGCTCCAGGGCCTCGCGGCGGAATACGCCGAGGAAGACCGTCTCCGCCGAGGCCGCCTCGCCGCCCGTATGGAATGCCGCGTTGCCGACGCCGATCTTCGACGTCATCGCGGCCGCGACCGCTTCCTCCCACGGCGTCTCGCCCTCGGCGTTCATGATGCCGCCGACGTTCATCGCACCCGTCTCGCCGAGGAGGCGGACCGCGGTGGCGATGTAGTTCGGGGAGAGCATGCCGTGGCCGTCGACCCGCACCACGATGGGGTGCCGGGAGGCCTTGATCGCCGCGTTCAGCGCTGCGGGGGTGCGGCCCGTGGGGTTCGGGACGGTGTGGACGCGGGGGTCTTCTCGTACGAGTTCGGCGGCGATCTCCTCCGTGCGGTCCGAGGAGGGGCCGATCGCGATCACCACCTCCATCTCGCCGTCGTACTCCTGCTCGAGGATGTGACGGACCGAGCTGCGCAGATGCCGTTCCTCATTGAGGACGGGCATGATCACGGAGACGGCTGGATGCGGGGCGGGAGTGGCGTTCATCGGAGTTCACGTTACCGCGAACGGGGGAACCGGGCGCGCGGCGGCCGGTCCATTGCCCGGGTCATCCGATCATGTCCGCCTACGGTGCTCGCGTCCCCTGCCCCGGAGGAGTCCCTCATGCCCCAGCCCCGTCGCCGAACGCAGGACGCGCGCCCTCGCTGGGGGCTGCGCGCGGCCACCTCACTGTCCGTACTGGTCCTGGGCGCATCCGGCGTCGGCCACGCGGTCGTCAACAGCGTGGACTCCGGCATCGACCGGGTCGACCCCTTCAAGGACATGAAGAACCGGCCCGAGGAGAGCAAGGGGATGAATCTCCTGCTCGTCGGGACCGACGGGCGCGACAAGATCACTCCGGAGCAGAAGCGGCTGTACCACCTGGGCGGCGCGCCCTGTCACTGCACCGACACGATCATGATCGTCCATCTGTCGGAGGACAGGTCGCGGGCGAGCGTGGTGAGCCTGCCGCGCGACAGTTACGCCGAGGCGCCCGAGCACACGGACGAGTCCACGGGCCGGCACCACAACATGCACCCGATCAAGATCAACGCGGCGTACGCGGAGGGCGGCCCGAACCTCGCGGTGCGGACCGTGGAGCACATGACCGGGGTGAAGATCGACCACTACCTGGAGGTCGACTTCACCAGCTTCATGAAGACGGTGGACGTGCTGGGCGGGGTGCAGGTCTGCACGGCCCGTCCGCTGAAGGACTCCTACACCGGGCTCGACCTGCCCGTGGGGACCACCAGCCTCAGCGGCGGGCAGGCGCTTCAGTACGTACGCTCCCGCCACATCGACGGCGCCGCCGACCTGGGCCGGATGCAGCGCCAGCAGCGCTTCCTGGCCTCCCTCATCGCCAAGGCCAGCGGCAGCGGGGTGCTCCTCAACCCGGTGAGATTCCGCGAGGTGACCGGCGCGATGCTCGGCTCGGTGCGGGCCGATCCGGGATTCGGGGCGGAGCAGATGCTCCAGCTGGGGCAGGCCATGCGCAGCTTCACGCCCGCCTCGTCGGAGTTCATGTCCGTGCCGATCGGGCAGATCAGCTTCCCCGTCAAGGGCATCGGGTCGACCGTGAAGTGGGACGAGGCCAAGTCCAAGAAGCTCTTCCAGCTGCTGCGCGACGACAAGCCGCTCGCCCCGCACCGGCCGAAGCAGCCGAAGGCCACGCCCGTGGACGTGTCGCCGCAGCAGATCAGGGTGCAGGTCTACAACGGGACCGCGTCCGACGGGCTCGGCGCACGCGTCGACAAGGCGCTGCACGCGACCGGCTTCCGTACCGCCGGCGCATCCAAGCCCTCGCTGGCGCACGACGTGCGGCAGACCTTCATCGAGTACGACCCGGGCTGGGACCGCTCGGCGAGGTCCCTGGCCACCGCGCTGCCGGGCGCCGAGCTGCGGCCGGTGAAGGGGCTCGGGCGGACGCTGAAGGTGACGGCGGGGTCGGACTACAAGAAGGTCGTGCGGGTGCGGGCCGAGGATCAGTACCAGGGTGAGTTCGGGGCGGTCACCGGGGACCAGGTCGTCTGTCCGTAACGGGCGGAGGACTCAGTCCTCGATGCCGTCCGCGGCCCGCTGCTCGCGCAGCTCCTTGATCGCACGGCGGCGTGCCAGGCGGTGGGTGCGGCGGATCTGGGCTTCCTGGTAGCGGCGCTTGTCCTGCTCCGTCTCCGGCTCCACGGGCGGTACGGTCCTGGGCTTGCCCTCCTCGTCGACCGCGGCGAAGACGAGATAGGCGGAGCCGACCTGCTGGGCGGGGGTGGATTCGTTCCACCGCTCGGCCAGGACCCGTACGCCGACCTCCATGGAGGACCGGCCCGTCCAGTTGACCTGGGCTTTCACATGGACGAGGTCGCCCACGCGTACCGGCTCCAGGAACGCCATCTCGTCCATGGACGCGGTGACGGCGGGGCCGCCGGAGTGCCGGCCGGCCACCGCGCCCGCCGCGTCGTCCACCAGCTTCATGATCACGCCGCCGTGCACCGTGCCGAGAAGGTTGGTGTCATTGCCGGTCATGATGTGGGACAGGGTGGTTCGGGAGGCTGAGGTGGGCTTGCCCGGAAGATCGGTCATACGTGCCAGATTACGGGCTGGACAAATGCATCAGCTCTGCAACAGCCCTGCTGCGATTCCCCACCCTCCCTGTAAAGCACACAGCCGGTGACTGCACACTGTTTCGCATGAGCGACAGGGACAGGTACGGACGCGGCAGCTACGACGCGCAGCCGGAAGGCGCGCGGGCCATGCCGCATGTGCAGCGGCGGTCGCCCGTTCCCGCGCCCTCGCCGGGGTACGACGACGGCTATGGCGCCCCGGGTGCGTACGACAGCGATTACAACACCGGGCAGGTCTACGGCGGCCACGGCTCCGGCGGCGGTCGCAGCGGCCAGGGCGGTCAGCCCCCGGCCCCGCGCCGCAGCCCCTCCGCCGCCCCGAACTGGCGGCGCCGCATCAAGATCGGCGCGCTGGTGCTGGTCGTCGCCGTCCTGGGCGTGTCGATCGGTACGTACTTCTGGGCCGACTCCAAGCTCAGGCGCGAGGTCGACCTGTCGAAGGTCATCGAGCGGCCCGAGACCGGCAAGGGCACGAACTACCTGATCGTCGGCTCCGACAGCCGCGAGGGCATGTCCGCCGCGGACAAGAAGAAGCTGCACACCGGGTCCGCCGCGGGCAAGCGCACGGACTCGATGTCGATCCTGCACATCGGCGACAACGGGGACTCCCTGATCTCGCTGCCGCGCGACTCGAACATCACCATCCCCTCCTTCAAGGGCTCCGAGTCCGGCAAGACCTACCCGAACACGGGACGCACGACGAAGCTGAACGCCGCGTACGCCATGGACGGCCCCGAGCTGCTCGTGCGGACCGTGGAGTACAACACCGGTCTGCACATCGACCACTACGCGGAGATCGGCTTCGGCGGCTTCGCCAACCTGGTCGACGCGGTCGGCGGCGTCGAGATGAACCTCCCGGAGGGCTTCAAGGACAAGTACTCGGGAGCCGACTTCAAGGCGGGCAAGCAGACGCTCGACGGGCAGCAGGCGCTCGCCTACGTGCGTACCCGGCACGCCTTCGCCGCCAGCGACCTGCAGCGCACCAAGAACCAGCAGAAGTTCCTCTCGGCGCTCGCCTCCAAGGTGGCCAGCCCGACGACGGTGATGAACCCGTTCGCGATCTACCCGGCGATGAGCGCGGGGCTGGACACGGTGGCCGTGGACAAGGACATGAGCCTGTACAACCTGGCCCAGATGTTCCTGGCGCTCAAGGGTGTGACGGGCGGCGACGGCACCTCGATGAACATGCCGATCAACGGTTCCGTCGGCGGCAATCTCGTCTGGGACAAGGCCAAGGTCAAGCAGCTGGTGGACGAGCTGAAGAACGACGAGAAGGTCACCGTCACCGGCAACTGAACTCGTACTCAGGGCTTCACGACGCTTCACGCGGCTTCACGAAGGCCCGGAACTTCCCGCTGGGGGTGTTCCGGGCCTTCTGTGTGTGTTGCAGGCTCATGGCGGTCCTGCGAGAAGTCTTGACACCGACCTCGCGGAGTTATTTTCTTTCCGCACACAACTAGGAGGTGAACATGCTCCACCCCCGTCCCCAGCTGCGCATTCGCGCTGCGGCCGCAGCCCTCGGCCTGCTCGTCGTCGGCGCCCAACTGGCCGCCGCCGCACCCGCGTCCGCCGCCCCCACGGCGTACTACGTCGACTGCTCGGCCGCGGCCGACGGCTCCGGCAGCCAGGCGTCCCCGCTCAATTCGATGCCCGCCGCCAACGCCCTCGCCCTGACCGCCGGCGACTCCGTGCTCTTCAAGCGCGGCACCACCTGCAAGGGGCAGCTCTACGCCCGCTACTCCGGGACCGCCAACTCCCCCGTCTCGTACGGGAGTTACGGCAGCGGCGCCGCCGCGCACATCGACGCGAACGGCAACCTCGCCGCCGTCTGGCTCAAGAACGCCTCACACGTCACCGTCCAGGACCTGGAGCTGACGGCACTCGGCGACAACACCACCGCCCGACGCGGTGTTTGGGCGCAGGCGGTCGACTCGGGCGACCTCGCCGGGGTCGTGCTGCAGCGCCTGAACATCCACGACGTACGCGGGGTCCTGCCCGCGAAGACCGGCGGGACGATCTCCAACGGCAAGTACGCGGGCGCCTCGGGCGGAATCGTCGTCGAGGCGCTCGGGACGGCCACCCCCTCCGCCTTCACCGGCATCGCGATCCGCGACAACACCATCCGCTCCGTGGACCGCGCCGGGATCTACTTCTGGTCCAACTGGTGCCAGCGACCCGACATGGTGACCTTCTGGAACACCCTGTGCACCGCCGCCTGGCACCCGCACACCGCCACCACCGTCGAGGGCAACGCCCTGTCCGACATCGGGGGCGACGAGATCGTGATCAAGACCAGCTCGAACGCCCTGGTGCAGCGCAACACGCTCGCCGGCTTCAACGAGCGGTCCGGGTCGCCCAACGCGGGCATGTGGACCGCAAACAGCGACTACGTCACCTTCCAGTACAACGCGGCCTCGGGCGGCAACACCACCCAGGACGGCCAGGCGTACGACGTGGACCACTCCACGAACCACGTCACCTTCCAGTACAACCTGTCGCACGACAACGACGGGGGCTTCTTCCTGCTCTGCCCGTACGGCGCCGATGTCCCCGGCAACACCAAGGACTTCGTGATCCGCTACAACCTGTCGGTCAACGACCACGCGCGCACCTTCCAGGTCTGCTCCGGAGGGCTGCAGCGCGGACAGATCTACAACAACACCGTCCAGCTCCCCGACGACGCGGGCCACAAGGTCGTCACGGAGGGCGCGACGAAGGACGGTGCGCTCGACGTCGCCTTCACCAACAACCTTCTGAACGGCGGCAGTTCGGCGTCCTGGACGCTGAACGACTCCGCCTTCCGTATCCAGCACAACCTGATCCACGGCTCCCCCGCCCCCGCGACGGCCACCGCCACGCTCACCGCGGACCCGCGCCTCGCCGCGGCCTCCACCTCCTCGTACGACCCGGCCGGCTACCGGCTGCTGTCCGGCTCCCCCGCTCTGGGCGCCGGCGCCGCGATCTCCGGGAACGGCGGCCGCGACTACTTCGGGGCTCCCCTCCCCGCCTCCCCTTCCATCGGTTTCACAGAGGGACAGTGACCTCCCCATGACCAGCACCGACACCCGCACCCCCGCCCCACATCCCGGCGGCATCACCCCCGAGCGCGCCCGCTTCGCGAAGAAGTGGACTCCCCGGATCGTCGCCTTCGGCGAGTTCATCGACGGCTACGACCTGCTCGTCATGGGCGCCGCCCTGATCTTCCTCAAGCCCGCCTTCGGCCTCGACGCCACCCAGGTCGGCTGGCTCGGTGCCATCGCCTTCATCGGTACGGCGGTCGGCCTCGTCGTCTTCGGTGATCTGTCCGACCGCTTCGGCCGGAAGATCATCTTCGTCATCAACCTCGTCTTCTTCGTCGTCGCCGCCATCGCGTCCGCCTTCGTGACCGAGGTGTGGCAGCTGATGATCGCCCGGTTCTTCATCGGCGTCGCCGTCGGCATGGACATCCCCACCTCGCACGCCTTCCTCGCCGAGATATCGCCCAAGGCCAGGCGCGGCAGGATCGCGGGCTCGCTGCCCAACATGATGTGGCTCGGCGGTGCGATCACCAGCGTGCTCATCGCGCTCGCCCTGCGCGACGTCGCCGGGGAGAACACCTGGCGCTGGCTGTTCGGGCTCGCGGCGCTCCCCGCTCTCGCCGTACTGGTCGCCCGCCAGCTCCTGCCCGAGTCGCCGCGCTGGCTGCGGGCGCAGGGCCGGCACGAGGAGGCGCGGCAGGTCTTCGAGCTGCTGGGCGTCGAGGAGCCGCCCGCCCCGGTCAAGGAGGAGCGGCGGAACCTGCGCGAGCTGTTCAGCGACGGCGCGGGCTACCGCCTCGCCGCTGTCACCGGCTTCTTCGCGCTCCAGTCGTTCGGCGGCGCGGTCGCCACCGTCGCGGGCCCCATCGTCATGGAGTCCACCGGGATCGGCGCGAAGAACTCGCTGTGGTTCTCGCTCGCCGGCTTCACCGCGGGGCTCGTCGCGGTCATCGCGGGCTCCCAGGTCATCGACCGCATCAACCGCCGCAAGCTCGGCATCTGGGCCTGCCTCGGCGTCTTCGTGGCGGGGCTCGGCATCGCCTTCCTCGGCCCGAAATCGGCGACGCTTCTGCTGATCTGCTACGTCTTCTACTCCCTGCTCACCTGGTTCGGGCCCGGCGTACTGTCCTGGGTGTGGTCGTCGGAGGCGTTCCCGACGCAGCTGCGCGGCATCGGTTCCGGTATCACGCAGGGCGTCACGCGTCTGATGATCGCGCTGAACGTCGTCCTCGTACCGAATCTGCTGGAGAGCTACGGTCTGAAGACCGTCGCGATCTACGCCTGCGCCTATGTCCTGTGCGCGGGGATCGTCATGGTCTCGCCGTTCCTCGCGACCACCGGCAAGGAGCTGGAGGAGGTCAACATCCAGCAGGCATGAGCGAGTTGTACGTACCGGATCCGAGGAGAGACGTGACCGACGACCACCGCACACCGGCGGGGCTGCGCCGCGCGAACACCGCCGCCGTGCTGCGCACCGTGCTCGACGAGGGGCCGCTGCCCCGCGCCGACCTCGCCGAGCGGCTCGGTCTCGCGGCGGGCACGGTCAGCCGGATCGTCTCTCCGATCGTCGCCTCCGGTCTGCTGCGGGAGCTGCCCGCGCTGACCGGGGCGGGGACCGGGACCGGTGGCGGCGGGCGGCCCCGGGTCCCCGTCGACCTGGTGGCGGGCGCCCGTTACGTCATCGGGCTGCACCTGGGGCGGCAGCGCACCACGGCCGGTCTGGTGGACCTGCGGGGCGGGGTGCGCACCGTGCTCACCGATGAGCGCGGGCCCGGTACGCCGGACCAACTCCTCGCCGGTGCGGTGGAGTTGGTGACCCGGCTCCGCAAGGAGGCGGGCCGCGTTCCCGTCCTCGGGGTCGGCGTCGCGACCGGCGGCTGGGTCGATCCGACGGCCGGCACCGTCGTCGACAACGAGGCGCTCGGCTGGCGGAACGTACCCCTGCGGGCCCTGCTCACCGAGGCCATCGGCGACGGACTGCCGGTGCTCGTCGACTCGGGCGCGCGCGCCCAGGCCACGGCCGAGGTCTGGTTCGGGTGCGCGCGCGCCACCGGGTCGTCGGTCCATCTCTTCACCGGCAACGTCATCGACGCCGCGCTCGCGATGGGCCGCCGCGTGCACACGGGTGCGCGGGCCGCCGCGGGCTCGATCGGCCATCTGCCCGTACGCGACGGAGGCCCGGCCTGCGCCTGCGGGCGGCGCGGCGTGCTCCAGGCGGTGGCCTCCGACCGGGCGGTGGTGGACTCCGCCATCGCCTCCCAACTCCTCGGTTCCGACGGCGACTTGACGGACCTCGCCGCCCTCGCCACCTCGGGCGACGCGGCGGCCGACGCGCTGCTGCGCGAACGCGCCCGGCACATCGGCGCCGCCGTCGCCCACCTCGTCGACCTCTTCGACCCGGACCTGGTCGTCCTGTCCGGCGGCCTGCTCGCCGTCCCCGCGCACGTCGACGAGGTGCGGGCCGAGGCCGCGCGCCTGCTCGGCCGCTCCTGGGACCCGGACCGCGTCCGTCCCACCGCGCTCGGCCCGCACGCCCTGGCCGCCTCGTCGGGCGCGCTGCTCCTGAGCGCGTACTACGACGACCCGCCGGCCTACGACACCTTCAGCTGAAAGGCCCCGAGCACGTGACCGCACCACCCGCATCCGGCTGTACGAGCCTGCGCACGATCCCCGTCACCCCCCGCACCACCTGGCTCCTGGCCCGACTGGGCTCCGGCTGGGGCGAGTTGTCCGACATCCCGGCCGACGAAGCCGGGCCGCTCCTCGCCGAACTCTCGGCACCGCTCGCGGGACTCTCCCCGGACCGGGCGGTGGCCGCCCTGGAGGCCTCCGGCACGCCGGACACCTTCGCGCGGCGCACCGCAGCGGGCGGGCTCGCGACGGCGGCGGCCGACGCGGCGGCACGGCAGGCGGGGATGGAGCTGGCCGGATGGCTCGGGGAGCGGGTCCGTCTTCCCGTACGGCGCCGGGCGCTCCCGCTGTACGCCAACATCAACCGGGCGATGACCGCCCGCACCCCCGAAGCGGCGGCGGCTGTCGCCGCGCGGGCGCTCGCGGCGGGTTTCCGTACGGTCAAGTGCGCCCCGTTCGACGGGCTTTCGGGACCTGGGCGGGTCGAGCGCGGCCTGGAGATCGCGCTCGCGGTGCGCGAGACGATCGGCGAAGGACGCGAACTCCTCCTGGACGCCCACCACTTGCTCTCCCCGGAGGAGATAGTCGCGCACGCCTCCGTCTTCACCTCTCTCCGGCTCGGCTGGCTGGAGGACGCCGCACCCCTCGGCGACGCGGCGGGGCTGCGCCGGGTACGGGACGCGGTCGGCGCCCCGATCGCGGGCGGGGAGTTCGCGGCGACGGCGGCCGAGGTGCTGCCCGCGCTGCGCTCCGGCGCACTGGACGTGCTGATGCCCGACATCAAGCACGCGGGCGGCCCGCTGCAGGTGCTCAGGCTCGCGGCGCTGGCGCGCGAGCACGGCGTCGCGGTGTCGCTGCACAACCCGAGCGGCCCCGTCGCCACGGCGGCAAGCGCGCACGTCAGCGCCCTGCTGCCGGACGGGAGCCCCCCGCTGGAGACGATGTTCGGGGAGATAGCGTGGCGTGCGTCGGCGGTCGCCCCCGCCGAACCGATCGCCGCGGGCACCTACACCCTGTCCGCGGAAGCCGGGATCGGGCTGACGCCGCTGGACGAGGAGGAGAGGCAGCCATGAGCAGCGCCCTCGTGCTGGGTGCGGCCGGCGGTGTCGGACGCGCCTGCGTGGCCCGCCTCGCCGCCGACGGGCTCGACGTCGTCGCCGTGGACCGCAATGCCTCGGTGCATCAACTCCCCGGCTGCGTGGCCGCGTTCGACGGCGATGCCACGGACGCCGCGCTGCTCGCCCGCGCCTTCGACGCCTGCCCCGAGCCGCCCTCCGTCCTCGTGCACGCACTGCTCGGGGAGGCGCGGGCGCCGCTGGCCGAGCTGACCGCCGCGCAGTGGCACACCGTCCTGGACACCAGCCTCGTATCGGCATGGCAGGCCTCGGCCGAACTGGTGCGGCGGCTGCCCCCGGGGCAGCCCGCGTCCCTCGTGCTCATCGGGTCCGTGCACGCGCACGGCGCCGCCCCCGGCATGGCCCCGTACGCCGTCGCGAAGGCCGGGCTCGCCGCCCTGGCCAGGGCGGCTGCCGTCGAGTGGGGTCCGCTGGGCGTACGGACCAATGTCGTGGAACCGGGCTTCGTCGCCGTCGACCGCAACGCCCACCGCTGGCAGGACCCCGACGACCGGGACCGCATCCTCTCCGCGTATCCGCTGGGCCGGCTGTGCCGCCCCGAGGAGATCGCCGAGGCCGTCGCCTTCCTCGCCTCCCCCGCCTCTTCCTACGTCAACGGGGTCTGCCTGCCCGTCGACGGCGGCGCACTCGCCGTACTGCCCGAGGTCAACTCCCAGCCCAGGAACGGAACATGAGCACCACCACCCCCGCCCCCACACCCGGAGACATAGCCCTGCGCCAGGCCCTGAAGGCGTACGGCCTGGTCGCCATCCTCCGCGGCTCCCGCCCTGACGCCCCGCTCGTCGAGACCGTACGTAACCTCGCCGACGCCGGTGTGCGGTGCATCGAGGTCACGCTGCCGACGCCGGGGTCGCTGGATGCCGTCACCCGGCTGCGGGGCGAGCTCCCCGACGAGGTGCTGCTGGGCGTCGGCACGGTCACCGAGCAGGCGCAGGTCCGCCGGGTGAAGGACGCGGGCGGCCAGTTCATCGTCAGCCCGATCTGCGACCACACCCTGGTCATGGCGGCCCGGAGCGCGAAACTGGGCTCGCTGCCCGGCTGCTTCACCCCCTCGGAGGGGCACACGGCCTGGCAGGCCGGGGCGAGCGCGGTGAAGCTCTTCCCCGCCGAGCCGCTGGGCCCCGCGGCCGTCAAGGCGTGGCGCGGCCCGCTCCCGCAGATCCCGCTGGTGCCGACGGGGGGTGTGGCGCTCGCCGACGTACGCCCGTATCTGGAGGCCGGAGCGTTGGCGGTCGGAGTCGGATCGCCGCTGGTCGGGGACGCCCTGGAGGGCGGCTCGCAGGCCGAACTCGCCGAGCGGGCACGGGCGTTCGTGAAGGAGTGCGGCCGATGAGCGGCACCGGATCCGGCTCCCTGGTGACCCTGGGCGAGACGATGGCGGCGCTCGCCCCGCACCGCATCGGACCGCTGCGGCACGCGACGACGATGGGGCTCGCGGTCGCGGGTTCGGAGTCGACGGTCGCGATCGGCGTACGGCGGCTGGGGCACCGGGCGGCGTGGATCGGGCGGGTGGGGGACGACGAGCTGGGCGCTCTCGTGACGTCGACCCTGCGCGGCGAGTCGGTGGACGTCCACGCGACGGTGGATGCGCAGGCCCCGACCGGCCTGCTGCTCAAGGAGCGCCGTACGGCGTCCCTGCGCCGGGTGCACTACTACCGGTCCGGCTCGGCGGGTTCACGCCTGGCCCCCGCCGACCTGCCCTCCGGCACCATCGAGTCGGCGGACCTGCTGCACGTCACGGGCATCACCCCGGCCCTGTCCGCGACGGCGGCGGACACGGTACGGGCGGCGGTCGCGCGGGCGCGCACGGCGGGCACGGCGGTCTCGTACGACCTCAACCACCGCGCACGGCTGTGGACTTCGGCCGAGGCGCGCGCCTTCGCCTACCCGCTGCTGCCGGCCATGTCGGTGCTGTTCGCGAGCGCGGACGAGGCGGAGCTGCTCCTGGAGGTCGCACCGGGCAGCCTGACCCCGGCCGAACTCGCCCTGGCGATAAGGAAATTGGGCCCACAGACCGCGGTCGTCACGCTCGGCGCCGAGGGCGCGGTCTCGGTCGGCCTCTCGGGGACGGTGCACACGGTGCCCGCCGTTCCGGTGCCGGAGATCGACCCGGTGGGCGCCGGGGACTCCTTCGTCGCGGGCTATCTGGCGGCGCTGCTCGACAAGGCACAGTCGTACGACCGCCTCGTCCAGGCGGCACGGGTGGCGGCCTGGTCGGTGGCGGCGGAGGGCGACTGGGAAGGGCTGCCGTCAGCGGCGGAACTCCCGCTGACAGCAGCCCCGCCCGGCACGGTGGCCCGCTGAGGCGCTACGGCAGGTTGCGCGCCATGACGATCCGCTGGACCTGGTTCGTGCCCTCGTAGATCTGCGTGATCTTCGCGTCGCGCATCATGCGCTCCACCGGGTAGTCACGCGTGTAGCCGTACCCGCCGAGCAGCTGGACCGCGTCCGTGGTGACCTCCATCGCCACGTCCGAGGCGAAGCACTTGGCCGCCGCGCCCGCGAAGGTCAGGTCGCTGTCGCCGCGCTGCGACTTGGCGGCTGCCGCGTACGTGAGCTGGCGAGCGGCCTCGATCTTCATGGCCATGTCCGCGAGCATGAACTGGATGCCCTGGAAGTCGCCGATCGGCTTGCCGAACTGCTTGCGCTCCTGGACGTAGCCCTTGGCGTAGTCGAGAGCACCCTGCGCGATGCCGAGCGCCTGGGCCGCGATGGTGATGCGGGTGTGGTCCAGGGTCTTCATCGCCGTGGCGAAGCCGGTGCCCTCGTCGCCGATCATGCGGTCGAGGGGGATGCGGACGTTGTCGAGGTAGACCTCGCGCGTCGGGGAGCCCTTGATGCCGAGCTTCTTCTCCGGGGCGCCGAAGGAGACGCCCTCGTCGGACTTCTCGACGACGAAGGCCGAGATGCCCTTCGAGCGCTTCGTCGGGTCGGTGACCGCCATGACCGTGTAGTACTCGGACTCGCCCGCGTTGGTGATCCAGCGCTTCACGCCGTTGAGGACCCAGAAGTCGCCGTCGCGGACCGCGCGCGTCTTCATGCCGGCCGCGTCCGAACCCGCGTCGGGCTCGGAGAGGCAGTACGAGAACATGCCCTCGCCCTTGGCGAGCGGCGTCATGTACTTCTTCTTCAGCTCCTCGGAGCCGGAGAGGATCACCGGCAGCGAGCCGAGCTTGTTCACGGCGGGGATGAGGGAGGAGGACGCGCAGACGCGGGCCACCTCCTCGATCACGATGACCGTGGCGAGCGCGTCGGCGCCCGCGCCGCCGTACTCCTCGGGGACGTGCACCGCGTGCAGGTCGTTGGCGGTCAGGGCGTCGAGGGCCTCCTGCGGGAAGCGGGCCTCCTCGTCGACGGCTGCCGCGTACGGGCCGATCTTCGCCTCCGCGAGGGAGCGGATCACGTCGCGGAGCATGTCGTGCTCCTCGGCCGGACGGTACAGGTCGAAATCGGGCGAACCGGCCAAGACTGCTCACTCCCCAGGGATGTTAACTACCGTTTAGTAACTTCATTTTAGTGCGGGCGCCATGCGCAGGGGTACGTGAGCTTCGATACAGGGGGAATCCTTGCCTGCGGGGCGCCCGGATATGCTCGGGCCCGCACTCGTGTCCGTACGTCCCAGGAGCACCGCATGGCCCTCAAGATCACCGTGATCGGCACCGGATACCTCGGCGCGACGCACGCCGCGGCCATGGCCGAGCTGGGATTCGAGGTCCTCGGCCTCGATGTCGTCCCCGAGAAGATCGAGCTTCTCTCGCAGGGGCGCGTGCCCATGTACGAACCGGGGCTCGACGAGATCCTGCAGCGGCATGTCGCCGGGATCGAGGGATCGAGCGGGCGGCTGCGGTTCACCACCTCGTGGGAAGAGGTCGGCGCCTTCGGCGATGTGCACTTCGTCTGCGTGAACACGCCGCAGAAGCACGGGGAGTACGCGTGCGACATGAGCTACGTGGACTCCGCCTTCGCTTCGCTGGTGCCGCACGTGAAGGCCGGCTCGCTCGTCGTCGGGAAGTCCACCGTGCCGGTGGGATCCGCGGCGCGGCTGGCCGAGACGCTCGGCGAGGGCGTCGAGCTCGCCTGGAATCCGGAGTTCCTGCGGGAAGGGTTCGCCGTCGAGGACACGCTGCATCCCGACCGGATCGTGGTCGGCGTGGAGAGCGAGCGGGCCGAGAAGCTGCTGCGTGAGGTGTACGCCGGGCCGGTCGGCGAGGGCTCGCCCTTCGTCGTGACCGATTTCCCGACCGCCGAGCTCGTGAAGACCGCCGCCAACTCCTTCCTGGCGACGAAGATCTCCTTCATCAACGCGATGGCCGAGGTGTGCGAGGCCGCCGACGGCGACGTCGTGAAGCTGGCGGAGGCCCTCGGGTACGACGACCGCATCGGCCCCAAGTTCCTGCGGGCCGGCATCGGCTTCGGGGGCGGCTGCCTGCCCAAGGACATCCGGGCCTTCATGGCGCGGGCCGGCGAGCTCGGGGCCGACCAGGCGCTGACGTTCCTGCGCGAGGTCGACTCGGTCAACATGCGGCGGCGCGGGCACATGGTCGAGCTGGCGCGGGAGGCCGTGGGCGGCGGGTCCTTCCTGGGCAAGCGGGTCGCCGTGCTGGGCGCCACCTTCAAGCCGGACTCGGACGACGTACGGGACTCGCCCGCGCTCAATGTGGCCGGGCAGATCCACCTTCAGGGCGGTCAGGTGACCGTGTACGACCCGAAGGGCATGGAGAACGCCAGGCGCCTCTTCCCGACGCTCGGGTACGCGGAGAGCGCGCTCGACGCGGTGCGGGGCGCGGATGTCGTGCTGCACCTGACGGAGTGGCGGGAGTTCAGGGAACTGGACGCGGCGGCGCTGGGCGAGGTGGCGGACGAGCGGATCATCCTGGACGGGCGCAATGCGCTGGACGCTGTGGCGTGGCGGGAAGCGGGCTGGACGTTTCGGGCCATGGGGCGGCCGCGCGCGTAGTTCGGGTGCGGGTGGTGGGGCGGGCACGCGACCGGCCTTCGGCCGCGTTGTCCTCAGTCGCCGGACGGGCTTGAGTTGCCGGTCGCGCTTGAGTTGCCGGTCACGCTTGATCTGCGGGCTCGGTAGGCGCGCATCTTGGCGCGGCTGCCGCAGACCGACATCGTGCACCAGCGACTGCGGCCCGCCGGGCTGCGGTCGTAGTACGCCCAGTGGCAGTCCTCGGCCTCGCAGGCCTTGAGGCGGGGCCAGCTGCCGTCCGCCGCCGCCGTCGCGACGGCTGCCGCGATACGGGACGAGAGTGCGGCCGGGTCGGCGGGAGCCAGGGTCGCCGCACCCTCGGCGTCGATCTCCAGGAGCAGCGGGGCCGCCGACAAGAGGCGTGTCAGCGCCGCTCCGGCGTCCCGTACGTCGTGGCCCGCGTGCGCACGGCAGGCGGCGCGCAGGGCTTCGCGCAGCTCCGTCGCCTCGGCGAGTGCGGTGCCGGTCAGGGAGAACTCCGCGGCGAGGCGGTCGTCGCCGGTGTCGAGGCTGAGCGTGTTCACCAGCTGCTCGACGAGGGCGAGACCGCCGGGCGCGGGAGCTCTGTCATTCATATTGCGACGTTACCTCTTATGCGGGAGTATGCAGTAACGGTTACTGCATGGACGGGGTCCATCGGTAACGCCTCGCAGGTACTCAGGAGGACACCATGGCTCTGGCCAAGCTCGGCACCGTCGCACTGGACTGCCCCGATCCGCACGCGCTCGCCGCCTTCTACGCGGAAGTACTCGGCGGGACGTTCAAGGAGGAGGACGAGGGCTGGGTCACCCTCACCGGGCACGAGGGGACGCCGCTGGCCTTCCAGGAGGCGCCCGGCCACGTACCGCCGAAGTGGCCTTCCGTCGACGCCTCGCAGCAGTTCCATCTCGACCTGACGGTCGAGGACCTGGACGCGTCGGAGGCGGCGGTGCTGGCTCTCGGCGCGAAGCTGCTGGACAAGGGAGAGGCGGGGCGGACCTGGCGGGTGTTCGCGGATCCTGCCGGGCACCCCTTCTGTCTCTGCGCCTGCTGAAACGGCGGCGGGGGGTACGGAACCTGGTTCCGTACCCCCCGCCGACTGCCGTGCTCAGCCGTCCAGTTGGTCCAGCGTCGCGTTCGACGGGCCGCGCTGCGACTGGAGTTCGCGGGCCACGTCCTCGGCGGCACGCAGGGTGCGGACCGCGTTCTGCCAGGTGAGCTTGGCCAGGTCGGCCTTGGACCAGCCGCGGCCGATGAGCTCCGCGATCAGGTTCGGGTAGCCCGCGACATCCTCAAGTCCCGCCGGGGTGAAGGCGGTTCCGTCGTAGTCGCCGCCGATACCGATGTGGTCGACGCCCGCGACCTCACGCATGTGGTCGAGGTGGTCGGCGATCGTGGAGACCGTCGCCATCGGGCGCGGGTTCGCCGCCTCGAACTCCGCGTGGATCTTCATCGCGGCAGGCGTCGTGTCGAGGTGGTGCAGGCCGTGCGCGCGCATGTTCTCGTCCGCGCGGTTCGTCCAGGCGACCGCCTCGGGCAGCACGAACTTCGGCACGAACGTGGCCATCGCCGTACCGCCGTTGGCGGCGAGCAGCGCCAGGACGTCGTCCGGGATGTTGCGCGGATGGTCGCAGATCGCACGCGACGAGGAGTGCGAGAAGATGACCGGCGCCACCGACGTGGCGATCGCGTCGCGCATCGTCGTCGCCGCCACGTGCGAGAGGTCGACCAGCATGCCGGTGCGGTTCATCTCGCGTACGACCTCGTGGCCGAAGGCCGTCAGGCCTCCCGCCTTCGCCACGTCGGTCGCCGAGTCCGCCCACGCGGTGTTGTCGTTGTGGGTCAGCGTCATGTAGCGGACGCCGAGCGCGTGGAAGGCCCGGAGCGTGGCGAGGGAGTTGTTGATCGAGTGGCCGCCCTCGGCGCCCATGAGGGAGGCGATACGGCCCTGGGCGCGCGCCGCCTCCATGTCGTCGGCCGTCCAGGCGCGGACCAGGTCGCTCGGGTAGCGGGTGAGCAACTGCTCGACACAGTCGATCTGTTCGAGCGTCGCGCTGACCGCCTCGTCGCCGGCCAGGTCGGTCTGTACGTACACCGACCAGAACTGCGCCCCGACCCCGCCCTTGCGCAGGCGGTGGATGTCGGTGTGCAGCGCGCCCTGCTGGTCGCGGGCGATGTCGAGCTGGTCGAGGTCGTAGCGGACCAGCTTGCGCAGTGCCCACGGGAGGTCGTTGTGGCCGTCGACGACCGGGTGCTCGGCGAGCAGGTCGAGGGCTTCGGTGAGGTGCGGGGTCAGGGGCAGGGTCATCGCGGGCCGCCTACTTTCCGAATCCGAAGGAGTCCGCGCCCTGGACCTTCGCGCGCAGCCGCTTGCCCTTCTCCGTCGCCTGGTCGTTCAGCTCCTGCAGGAACTCCCCCATCTTCACCGTGAGTTCGGGGTCCTGGACGGCGAGAATCCGCGCGGCGAGCAGACCCGCGTTGCGCGCGCCGCCGACCGAGACCGTCGCGACCGGGACACCGGCCGGCATCTGCACGATGGAGAGGAGGGAGTCCATGCCGTCGAGGTACTTCAGCGGGACGGGGACGCCGATCACCGGCAGCGGGGTGACGGAGGCCAGCATGCCGGGGAGGTGGGCCGCTCCCCCGGCGCCGGCAATGATCGCCTTGAGGCCGCGGCCTGCGGCCTCCTCGCCGTACGCGATCATTTCGCGCGGCATCCGGTGTGCGGAGACGACGTCGACCTCGTACGGGATCTCGAACTCGTCCAGGGCCTTGGCCGCGGCCTCCATCACGGGCCAGTCGGAGTCCGAGCCCATGACGATGCCGATGACGGGGGTGCTCATTCTGTGATCGTTCCTCGCAGATAGCCGGCTGCGTGGCGCGCGCGCTCCAGCACGTCGTCCAGGTCGTCGCCGTAGGTGTTGACGTGGCCGACCTTGCGGCCCGGCTTCACGTCCTTTCCGTACATGTGGATCTTGAGCTGTGGATCGCGGGCCATGCAGTGGAGATACGCCTGGTACATGTCGGGGTAGTCGCCGCCCAGCACGTTGCACATGACCGTCCAGGTGGCCCTCGGGCGCGGGTCGCCCAGCGGAAGGTCCAGGACGGCGCGGACGTGGTTCGCGAACTGCGAGGTGATCGCGCCGTCCTGCGTCCAGTGGCCGGAGTTGTGCGGGCGCATGGCCAGCTCGTTGACGAGAATGCGGCCGTCACGGGTCTCGAAGAGCTCCACCGCGAGGTGGCCGACGACTCCGAGCTCGTCCGCGATGCGCAGCGCCAGCTGCTGGGCCTCGCCGGAGAGCTGTTCGTCGAGGTCGGGCGCCGGGGCGATGACCGTGTCGCAGACGCCGTCGACCTGCTGGGACTCGACCACGGGGTACGCGACCGCCTGGCCGTGCGGCGAGCGGACGACATTGGCCGCCAGCTCCCGTACGAAGTCCACCTTCTCCTCCGCGAGGACGGGCACGCCCGCCCGGAAGGGGTCCTCGGCGTCGGCGGCGGTGCGGACGAACCACACGCCCTTGCCGTCGTAGCCGCCCGTGACCGTCTTGAGGATCACCGGGAAGCCGCCCACCTCCTCCGCGAAGACCGCCACGTCCGCCGGATCGCTCACGATCCGGTGGCGGGGGCAGGGCGCGCCGATCGCGCTGAGCTTCGCGCGCATCACCCCCTTGTCGTGGGCGTGCACCAGCGCGTCGGGCCCCGGGCGGACGACGATGCCGTCCGCTTCCAGGGCCCGCAGGTGCTCGGTGGGTACGTGCTCGTGATCAAAAGTGATCACGTCGCACCCGCGCGCGAAGGCGCGCAGCGTGGCCAGGTCGCGATAGTCGCCGACGACGACTTCGCTCACCACCTGGGCCGCCGAGTCCTGGGGGGTGTCGCTGAGGAGCTTGAATCTGATGCCGAGGGGGATGCCCGCCTCGTGGGTCATACGGGCGAGCTGACCGCCACCGACCATGCCGACTACGGGGAACGTCACGTACTCCAGGGTATCCGCCGTGTGGCCGATGCCCTCACCCAGCCGCTGGTTAGAGTGGAAGGGCTGACCACATTCATCTGCCTATCTGGACGGGGCCCCCACCATGAGCGAACGCGGCGCGCTGCGGACGCGGCTGGACCTGCTCGCCCGCGAGATCGCCAAGTTCGGGGCGGTCGGTGCGATCGGCTTTGTGGTCAACCTGATCGTTTTCAACATCTGCGTGCACGCTTTTTACCTGGCGGTTGTCCGTTCCGGAGTCATCGCGACGGTCGTCGCCATCGCCACGAACTACATCGGCAACCGCTACTGGACGTACCGGCACACCGACAAGAACAAGCGCAGCCGCGAGCTGATGCTCTTCCTGCTCTTCAGCGGCATCGGCCTGGTCATCGAGAACGGCATCCTCGCCCTCTCGCACTACGGCTTCGGCTTCACCTCGACGCTCGCCGACAACATGGCGAAGAACGTCGTCGGGCTCGGCATCGGCACGGTCTTCCGCTTCTGGTCGTACCGCACCTGGGTCTTCAAGGCGCTGCCCGCGCGCGAGGCCGTAGCGACTGCGGAATCCTTTCTGGAGAGCCCTGAGGCCCAGGCCCAGCAGGTGCCGGTGAACCGCACTACCTGATCGTCGGCTCCGGCTCCGGCTCCGGATCGAGCTCCGGCAACGGCCGTACGCCCTTGCCGTCCCGGCTCAGGAAGAGCGCGAAGACCGGCGGCTGCTGCTGCAGCATCTCCAGCCGGCCGCCGTCCGCCTCCGCGAGATCGCGGGCCACGGCGAGACCGATGCCGGTGGAGTTCCGGCCGCTGATGGTCCGCTCGAAGATCCGCGCGCCGAGATCGGGCGGCACCCCGGGGCCCTCGTCCGTGACCTCGATCACGGCCTGGTTGCCGGTCACCCGGGTGCGTACGGCGACCGTCCCGCCCCCGTGCATCAGCGAATTCTCGATCAGCGCGGCCATCACCTGGGCGACCGCGCCCGGGGTGCCGACGGCCCGCAGATTCGTCTTCCCCGACCGTACGATCGCCCGCCCCGAGCTCCGGTAAGCGGGCCGCCACTCCTCCAGCTGCTGCTTGACGACCTCGTCGAGGTCGAAGGTGACGGCGGAGCCCGTACGCGGATCGCGCGAATTGGTGAGCAAGCGCTCCACGACGTCGGTGAGCCGCTCGACCTGCGTCAGCGCGATCGTCGCCTCCTCCTTCACCGTGTCGAGGTCGTCGGTGAGGGTGATCTCCTCCAGCCGCATGGAGAGGGCTGTGAGGGGCGTACGGAGCTGGTGCGAGGCATCGGCCGCCAGGCGCCGCTCGGCGGTCAGCATGCGGGCGATGCGCTCCGCGGAGGAGTCGAGGACATCGGCGACCCGGTCCAGCTCGGGGACCGCGTACCGCTTGTGGCGCGGCCGCGGGTCGCCCGAGCCGAGGCGCTCGGCGGTCTCGGCGAGGTCGGTGAGCGGGGCGGCGAGCTTGTTCGCCTGCCGTACGGCGAGGAGCGTCGCCGCCACGATGGCGAGCAGCGCGACCGCGCCGATGATCAGCAGGGTCTTGCCGACCTCGCGCGTCACCGAGGAACGGGACTCCTCGACGCTGACCTTCTCGCCGCTCTCGCCGCTGGCGGTGCCCCGGATGACGCCGCCCTCGGGTCTGGTGCCGAGGCGGATGGTGTCGCGGCCGGGGATCTCGATGACCGCGTACCGCGTGGTGACGTCGATCTGGCCCTGCAGTATCTCCGTGGAGACCTTCTCGTGGCCGACCAGACGGCTGTCCACGATGGAGGCCAGCCGCTGCGCCTCGGAGTCCACGCTCTCCTGGGCGCTGCTGCTGATGGTGCGTGTCTCGACGATGACGAGCGAGACGCCGAAGACCGCGATGACGACGAGGACGACGGCGAGCGTGGAGTTGATCAGTCGGCGGCGCATGGACCTATGAGTACGTCAGCTTTTCTCGAAGCGGAAACCGACGCCTCGGACCGTGGCGATGTACCGCGGATTGGCGGCGTCGTCGCCGAGCTTCTTGCGCAGCCAGGAGATGTGCATGTCGAGCGTCTTCGTCGACGACCACCAGGTGGTGTCCCAGACCTCGCGCATCAGCTGATCGCGGGTGACGACGCGGCCCGCGTCGCGCACGAGCACGCGCAGGAGGTCGAACTCCTTTGCCGTGAGCTGGAGTTCCTCGTCGCCCATCCAGGCGCGGTGCGACTCGACGTCGATCCGCACCCCGTGGGTGGCGGGCGCGGGGACCGGGTCGCTGGAGCCGCGCCGCAGCAGGGCACGGACGCGGGCGAGGAGCTCGGCCAGGCGGAAGGGCTTGGTGACGTAGTCGTCGGCGCCCGCATCCAGGCCGACCACCGTGTCGACCTCGTCGGCACGGGCGGTGAGCACGAGGATGGGCACGGTGTGGCCCTCGGAGCGCAGCCTGCGGGCCACCTCCAGGCCGTCCATGCCGGGAAGGCCCAGGTCGAGGACGACCAGGTCGACGCCTCCCTGGAGGCCGGCGTCGAGCGCGGTGGGACCGTCCTCCCGCACCTCGACCTCGTAACCCTCCCGACGCAGGGCGCGGGCCAGGGGCTCCGAGATGGATGCGTCATCCTCGGCGAGCAGTACACGGGTCATGAGGGTGATGGTAGTCCGCGCAGGCCCCGGGCCGGGAGGTGATCGACAGAGCCTGCGGGTCTGGGATGAGATCCTGGTTTCTGCCTTCGAATGTGGGTAGCCGGTTCCACGCAGGCCTGTGATCCACATCTCAATGGCTTCCAAATGCCGCTTCGTTGCCTTTATGGTGTCCCGACGCCTATAGCACTACTCAGGGGACTTTCGGCGGCTATGACTCGCCAACAGTCCCTTTTTCTGTACAAGAACGGCTTGCCGTTCTGATGCACTGTGAATGACCTATCGGCCGGGCCCCGCGTTCGAAGTTGAGCGCGGAGCGTGGATCCCGGTGTGGTCTTCCCCCTCGGCACGGACCCCATTCCGGCTGAACCCTCAGGGCGTGAGGCGGGGACGAACACATGCCGGTGCCGGCCACCCCCCACAGGGCGCGTCCCCCGCTTACCCAGCAGCGCGTCCCTAGCAAGCAAGGATCGACCCATGGCGACCAGCCTGACGAAGAACTCGGCCGGCACTCCCGGCTTCGAGAAGACCTTCTTCGGCCACCCCCGCGGCCTGGCCACGCTCTTCATGACCGAGATGTGGGAGCGTTTCTCCTACTACGGCATGAGGGCGCTCCTCCCCCTGTACCTGATCGCGCCCGACGGCCTCAACATGAACCCGGCCACGGCGACGGCGATCTACTCGGTCTACGTGTCGCTCGTGTACCTGCTGACCATGCCCGGCGGCTGGTTCGGGGACCGCGTCTGGGGCCCGCGCAAAACGGTCGCCATCGCAGGCGCCGTGATCATGGTCGGGCACCTGACGCTGGCGCTGCCGTCCTCCGGTACGTTCTTCGTCGGTCTCGGCCTGGTGGCGCTCGGCTCCGGTCTGCTGAAGGCCAACATCTCCACGATGGTCGGCCAGCTCTACGACGGCCCGAAGGACGCCCGCCGAGACGGTGGCTTCACCGTCTTCTACATGGGCATCAACCTGGGTGCCTTCGCCGCGCCGCTGATCATCGGCACCATCGGTGAGAACGTCAACTGGCACATCGGCTTCGCGATCGCCGCTCTCGGCATGGCGCTGGGCCTCGGCCAGTTCCTGCTCGGCTCGCGCCACCTGAACGCGACGTCCAGCGTCGTACCGACCCCGCTGTCGGCCGCCGAGCGCGCCTCGACGCTGCGCAAGGCCATGATCTGGATGGCGATCGCCGCCGTCTTCTACCTCATCACGGTCGTCTCGGGCGTCTACACCCTCAACTGGGTGCTGATCCCGATCACCCTCGCAGGCCTGATCATTCCGGTGTTCGTCCTGGCGCGCATCAAGCGCGACAAGGAGCTCACCGGTCTCGAGCAGAAGAAGATGTCCGGCTACATCTGGTTCTTCGTCGCCGCCGCCGTCTTCTGGATGATCTACGACCAGGGCGGATCGACCATGTCGATCTTCGCCGACTCCTCGGCCGACAACTCGGTCTTCGGCTGGAACTTCCCGGTCTCCTGGTACCAGTCGGTCAACCCGGTCCTGATCATGGCCCTGGCCCCGGTCTTCGCCACCTTCTGGCTGGCGCTCAACCGCCGCGGCAAGGAGCCGAGCACGGTCGTGAAGTTCGCTTCCGGCCTGGTCCTCGTCGGCGCCTCGTTCTTCGTCTTCCTGGCCCCGCTGGCGATCGCCACCGACGGCACGAAGGCCGCGGCGATGTGGCTCGTGGCGGTCTACTTCATCCAGACCGTCGGTGAGCTCACGCTCTCCCCGGTCGGCCTGTCGGTCACCACGAAGATGGCCCCCGCCAAGTACGCCTCCCAGATGATGGGCGTCTGGTTCCTGGCCGTCACCGCAGGCGACAGCGTCACCGGCATGCTGTCGCTGCCCCCGTTCAGCTTCAACCTGAACAAGAGCGGCATCGTCGCTGTCGAAGCGACGGTCGCGGTCATCGCGGGTGTGCTGGTGTGGATGAACCGCAAGAAGGTCAAGGAGCTCATGGGCGACGTCCGCTGACGTTTCCCGCTCCTGTACGACGAAGGGCCCCGCACCGGATCACCTCCGGTGCGGGGCCCATCGCGTCTGCTCACACCCCGGTCAGCGCCAGCAGGCTGCCGATCCAGGAGTCGAAGTGCGGGCAGGCAGCGCGCAGTTCAACGAGCCCCAGGTCTGTGACCGCGACCGGCCCGTCCTGCGTCTTGTTGTACGCGGGATACGCCCGGAGCAGTCGCTTGGACGGAGCGGTGTCCGCGCCGTCGTTGACGCCTTCCGGCCCGCCCGCCGCATCTGCCTGCCGTTTCAACTCACCCGCCAGCGCTGCATCTTCAGCCCACTCGCCCATCTGCTCGGCAGCGGCGAATACCCACGTCTCGGTCTCGTGCAGCACCAGGTACGGCAGAAACCTGGGGTGCTCGATCCGCTCCGCGATGCGCCGCTCGACATGCTCCACACGTTGCCTGGCCGAGCCGGCCGGACGGTCGTCCATGCCGGGGCTGTCCTGCGGAAGCCCGTAATAGTCAAGCAGCGTGGTGACCGCCGCCCAGTGCGGAGTGGTGGCGAGCCGCAGCCGTAGATCTTTCTCGATCTTCGCCCACTTGCTGACGCCGCCCCGTCCGGCCGGACCTCCCGCACGCGCCCCCGTCAGCAGGATGGTCGGAACCAGGATGATCCCTGCCCCGAACAGCTCGGGTGCGAGGAAATCCCTGACCATGTTCTCTTCGGTCTGCCCTTCGCAGAGGACCCCCACCGTGATCATTCCGTGTGCCCTCGCAGCGGCATTTCGGGGGCGGGGCGCCCGCCCAGCAGGTTCTTCTCCCACAACTCCCCGAGCGAGTACTCATCAATCCACGCCTCCAGCTCCGCACGCTCCGGACGCTGCAGCCGAGTAGCTCCCTCTTCCCGCTCCACGACCACGAGCTCGTCCAATGAGAACTGGTTGACCAGCGTCACGGACTGCGTAGCGATCACCACCTGGCTCCGCACGGATGCCGACCGCAACATGTCCGCCAGCTGTACCACCGCATGCGGATGAAGCCCCAACTCCGGCTCGTCCAAGGTCAGTAGCGACGGCGGATCCGGCTGTAGAAGCAGCACACAGAGACAGATGTACCGGAGCGTTCCGTCCGACAGCGCCTCCGCCGGGAAAATCGCATCCACGCCCTGCTGCGTCCAGCGCAGCCGGATCTTCCCGCCCGGCTCCTCGGCCAGCAAGAAGTCCCGGAAGAACGGTGCCACGGACTGCACGGCTCGCACGATCCGCCGGTAAGTCTGGGGCTCGCTCTCCCGCAACCGCAGCAGGAACGCGGCCAGGTTCCGTGCGTCCGGCCTCAGCGCCTCGTTGTCGGCGGTGAAACCGAGCTGTTTGACGGGTGCGTTGATGCTGGTGTCCTGGAAGTGGAAGACCCGGCAACCGCCCAACACGTCACGCATCGGCCCGTGAAGTTCCGACTCTTTGTGGCCGCTGGCACGGCCTTCCGGAGGCCGCCCCCACTGCTCCGTCGCAAAGATCAGCGAGTCATTGGCCGCCGCCACAAGGTGGGCCTCATAGAGGTACGGCTCGGCCTTCACCCGTAGCCGGATCCCCTCTTCGGCCCGCGGCCCGGCGTACTGCATCGCCTGCGCCCCACCCCGCAGCCCGACCGCGAGACCGAGCTCGGAGTCGGCCATGCGCCCGAGCAGTTCGAGCAGCCCGACCACATTGCTCTTCCCGGCGCCATTGGCCCCGACCAGCACGGTCACGTCGCCGAGCGTGAGCACGCCCGACCGGATCGAGGCGAAGCCTTCGACGGACACCTCGGAGAGCTTGTACGGCATGCCGCCGAGCCTATGCCAGGCCCAGCTCATCAGGCGGGTACCGCTGGACGGCAGTCGCGACAGCGGACGGCGGAGTCGTGGGAACGGATGGCGCGCTCGCAGCCTTCGCAGCTCTGGAGGGGTGGCTGTGCGGTCGGTGCGGGTCCGGCTGGGAGTGGAGGTGGGAGGAGGGTGGTGAGCCGGTGTTCGAGGAAGCGTGCCGGGTGGTGGATCGAGGCCGGTTCGGGTGGGAGGTTCGCGGTGAGGGTGCGGGTGATCTGGGCGGGGGTGGCACCGCGGTTCAGCCAGGTCTCGACGGCCGGGGTGAGGGTGTAGACGTCGTTGGCGGAGAGGAGGAGGCGGGAGTCGGCGAGGCGGAGGCGGGCGAGCAAATCGGGGGCGGGACCGGTGGTGGGCGCGGGCTGCGGCTTTGGTCGTACGTCTGCGGGGTCGATGACTGCCGTGGTTTCTAGGGGAATTGGAGGCGTCGGGGCGGTCGGCGGCGTGACCGCCTGCGCAGCGCCGGGCCTGTCGTAGAAGAACGCACGGGTGGCGAACCGGCCGCCGCCGAGGGGTACACGGCTGCGCTCCAAGTAGCCAGCTTCCTCAAGCTCGTTGAGGGCACGACGGACGGTCGTCTCGCCCTCGGGGAACCGCAGAGTCAGCGTCTTGACCGTGACAGACGCGCCGTCGGGCAGCGACTGGATGTGAACAGCGAATCCGATCGCGGTCGCAGAGAGGCTCGGGTGCTGGGCGAGGTGATTGCCTACGACCGTGAAGCGGTCGGTGTGGCGGTGGCGTACGTGGAGGACGCCGGAGCGGGGGGCGTCGGCGGGGATCGGGACGCCGGGGTGCGCGGACGTGCCGACGCTAGACTGCGGATCAGCCATGGGGAAGTTCGCTTCTTCCTGAATGGTCAGGCCCTTGGCGTGGATTGCCGTCCTGCCAGGGGCCGACTTTTACGTTGTGGGGTTGCTGCGGCCGACCATACCCCGCCGATCCGGATTTTGGACGCCAATTCAGCCAATTGTGCGACAAGTGGCTGAAGTTGGAGCGGACAGGTCGGGTTTGATCAGTTTCTCTCCCGTTACTTAAAAGGGGCACGTGGCTGACCGGGGCGCGGAAACCCGCGCCCCGGTGGCGACCTGGGCGGATGCGCGGTAATCCCCCAGCCGTACCTCTCTGGCGCATGCTCAGCCAGGACAGCGGTCAAGCAGCGTCGAGCAAACGCCTGGCCTGCTCCTCTTCCTCTTCGGTGAGTTCGAAGCGGAGGTTGGTGAGCTTCCGCGTCTCCGCGGGGTTGATGAATGCGGTGATGCAGTACTGGGTGGGGTGAACATGCGCCGTGGACCGAAATCGAGGGTCTTCCCTGTGCTGGAAGACCACCTGAAGCGAGCCGCCATCGCCAGTGCGGATGGGCACGGTTTCGTCGATGCTCCAGTCGTCACCGCGCCGTCCGTAGATGGCTGCGTACCGAGGGAGCAGGAGTGCGACGGCCGAGGTGTACGAGGGGGTGGTGGGACGGTCGGCAGTGTGGCGCTCGCCGCCTAGGCCGGTGAATTCTTCCCGTTCCGGGGTGTGGAGTGTGCGTCCGGCGTGGTCGAGGTCGAGGATCCACCGGTCGCGGGAGGCGTACTGAAGTGAGCCGGTTTCGCCGACATCACCATCGGCGTGGAGGGTGGTGAAGTCACATACGGCGCGGGGGGGATCGGCGCCAAGAAGTTTGCCCATCATCTCGACGTGGCTGATCTCCATGTCCATTTCCTTCTCGTGAGGTTCATGCGGGGTTTAGATATGGCCCTTCTTGAACTTGCAACTCGTGGTCTTGTAGCAGGTGGCTCGGTCGCTCTGCACGGATCCGATGGTGGAGACGGCGGTTCCATTGATACGGAGATGGAGGTCCCAGGCATCCCAGAAATACCGCTTGCCGTCACGGGGGAGCCTGTTGTGGCCAACACCTTGAGGGCTTTCGGTTCGGTTGTAGGAGCGGCGTGGCGTCCCTGCGGATGCGGAGCTTGTAGGTGAGGGAGACGGCGTCTGCTGAGCGGTATGCCATGGCTACGTTGCCCGAATGGTTGTGCAGACCGATCTTGAAGTTGAAGGTGATCTTGTAGGTGCGTCGGCCCAGTAGCGCGTAGATCGCCTCGTTTCTGTTCGAGTGGTAGTCGTCGATCCGGTCGGACGCCCTCAACGCGTCAAGGTGGCGGGGGCGGACGATGTGCGAGGAACTAAGCGGTCCAAGGCCCCCTGCAGGGGTGGGCCCGAGCAGGGTCAAGGTGTCTTCTACGCAGGTCCAGTCCTCGCGAGGATGCTCCTTCATCGCGTGCTCGAAGCAGGGGGAATCCTGACCACCCACTGACGGTGCAGGATTTCGAGCAGGGCTCGCGGCGCTGGGCGAGGCGAGCGCCAGGAGGGAGCACGCGGCGAACGCACTGTTCAGAAGCGGGCTTCGCAAGAGCATGCCCTCACATTTCCGCAGGGCAGCGTATGGCAATCGGGCCGATCGAGTGGCACCCACGGCGATGCCCGGCATCGGAAGTGCAACTCACCACACCACGCCCTCTCGACGGTGAGCGTCTCATTACCTACCGTGAATGATTCGGGGACTCCGGGATGGACCTGCAGGGGGCGGCGGGTATGACGACCGGCAAAGGCTCATGGATCGACGAGATCGTCTCTGAGTTCGGGGCTGCGTGCAGACAGATCCTCGGCGAGGTCGCCGAGGACGAAGCAGCCATCCGCCGACCGGTCGAGGACTTGCTGACGAAAGCCGCCGTGCATCTCGGCCTCGATCTGCATCTGCATCCCGAGGCCCGACGGCCCGACCTCGGGATCCGGCCGGATCTCGCGGCGCGCGTCGGGCACGACAGACATCGGATTGTCGGCTACGTCGAGTTGAAGAGCCCAGGGAAGACCAACATCAGCCCGAGCGCGCTGCGCGGTAATGACCGCAAGCAGTGGGAGGGCATGTCCCGGTTACCCAACTTGATCTACACCAATGGGCAGAACTGGTTTCTCTACCGTCTCGGGCAGCAGCACGGCGAGACCGTCCACCTGGCCGAGGACCTGTATCGCGCGGGACGCCGGCTTCACGCACCGGATTCGACGGGCGCGGCCTTCGAGCGCCTACTCCGTGACTTCCTAAGCTGGCAGCCCGAACCAGTGCGCTCTGTAGGCCAGTTGGTGAGTTCGGTCGCTCCGCTGTGTCGACTTCTCCGCGCCGAAGTGCGGCACTGCCTCGAGGCAGAGAAGAAGTTCGGTGGAACACAGCGCCGACAGGAGCGACCCTTCAGCGAGCTGGCCGAGACATGGGAGCACGTCCTCTTCCCACGGACCGATGAACGTGACCCGCACATCGCCTTCGCTGACCGGTACGCGCAGACCGTGACCTTTGCAATGCTCCTCGCCCGCGCCGACGGCATTTCTCTGGCCGAGCACAGCCTGCACGACGTCGGTCGGCTACTCGGTTCCGATCACACCGTCATGGGGCGGGCACTGCAGATCCTCACCGATCACGTCGGGGACCAGTTCAACAACAGTCTCGACATGCTCGCCCGCGTCATCGACGCAGTCGACTGGGCAGCAGTGCTCAGTCGCGAACCCGATGCCCCAATCCATCTCTACGAGCACTTCCTGCAGGTGTACGACCCAGATCTCCGCAAAGCGTCAGGCACGTACTACACGCCTGCTCCTCTCGTCGATGAAATGGTCCGCCTCGTCGACGAGATCCTGCGGATGAAGCTCGACTGCCCTGAAGGCTTCGCCGACGAACGTGTCGCGATCATCGATCCGGCCATGGGCACGGGCACGTTCCTGAGCTCGGTCATCGGACTCGTCGCCGAGCGGCGATCCTCGGGCGGCAACCTCGGCTTCCGAGCGGAGGCCGTAGAGGAACTCGCCCATCGGCTCATCGGATTCGAGAAACAGATGGCCGCCTACGCAGTGGCCCAGATGCGGATCGCGCAGACCCTCCGTGCACATGATGCCGACATCGGACTTCGTGACCTACGCCTCCACCTGACCGACACCCTGGCCGACCCTTGGCACCCGACTACGCTCTTCAAAATGGGCGGTGCCGCCATGGCCCCCCTGCGCATGGATGCCGAGGCCGCGAATGAAATCAAGCGCGAGGAACGCGTCACCGTCGTCATCGGAAATCCCCCCGACCGCGAACGGGCCCAAGGCGAGGGCGGTTGGATCGAGTGGGGATCGGAAGGGCATGGACCTCCGCTGCTCGACCGGTTCAGGCTCGGCGGAAAGAACGGCCTCCACGAGAACAAACTCAAGAACCTCTACGTGTACTTCTGGCGCTGGGCGACTCACAAGGTCTTCGAACAGCACTCCCCCGAGCACCAACAGGGAGTCGTCAGCTTCATCTCCACGGCCGGATTTCTGCGCGGGCCTGCTTTCAAGGGGATGCGCGAGTACCTGCGGAGCACCTGCAGCGAAGGCTGGATCATCGACCTCACCCCGGAGGGCAAGCAGCCGCCGGTGCAGACCCGGTTCTTTCCTGGGGTGCAGCGGGAACTGGCCATCGCCGTCTTCGTACGACGACGCGATGAGGATCCGCAGCAGCCGGCCCCCGTGCATTACGTGGCCCTCCACGGCAGCCGGGCAGAGAAGCTCCAGCAGCTGAAGGGACTGGTCATTGACGGGCCCGGGTGGCAGACAGCCCGCACCGACTGGCATGCGCCGTTCACTCCTGCCTCTGCTGGAGGGTGGGACGACTTCCCAGCACTCGGGGCACTGCTGCCGTGGCACAAGCCGGGCTTCAACCCGAATCGAACGTGGGTCGTCGGGCCCGATCCTGAGCTACTGCGTCGGCGCTGGGAGCGGCTCATCCATGAGTCTGACCCCATCGTCAAAGGGGAACTGTTCAAGGAAACAAGGGACAGGAAAGTAGACAGGTCTGTACAAGCGTTCCCCGGAAACTCCGCACCGCAGAGGCCTCTCAGTATCGAACGGAGCGCCTGCCCGGAACCTGTTCGCGTCGCGCGCCGCAGCTTCGACCGGCAGTGGCTGATCCCCGATGGCCGTGCCATCGATTACCCACGACCAGATCTCTGGCAGGCCCATGGCGAGCGCCAGGTATATGTCGTTGAGCAGCACCAACAACCCATCGCTTCGGGCCCTGCCTTGATGTTTACGTCACTGGTTCCTGACGTGCACTGTTTCAACAACAACGGAGGCCGGGTCCTGCCGCTATGCCACGCGGACGGCACCCCGAACACGGCACCTGGCCTCCTGGAGCACCTGGCCAACTCCTACGGGCTTGCACAGGTATCCGCAGAAGACCTTCTGGCGTACATCGCCGCGGTCACCGCTCACCCTGCATTCACCGAGACCTTCGCCGATGACCTCAACTCTCCCGGTGTACGCCTACCTCTCACCGCCGATCGGGACCTGTGGTGGGAAGCGGTCCGTATCGGACGCCGTGTGATCTGGGCATCCACATTTGGGGAACGGTACGCGGACGTAGCCGAAGACCGGCCACCCGAATCGTCGGGGGTGCGCCGTGCCGCCCTCTCCGAGATCACCTACGTCTCGCGCATCTCGCCGACGCCCCTGCCTGACAGCCTCGCGTATGAGGCCGAACACGAGATCCTGTCCATCGGCACAGGAAGCTTCACCGGAGTCGATAAACGGATGCGGGACTACGAGGTCGGCCACCGCAAAGTCCTCGACCACTGGTTCACAGCCCGCAGCAGCAAACCCGCGGGGAGAGTCGGCAGCGATCTCGACCGCATGCGCAGTGACCGATGGCGCCCCGAGTGGAGTGCCGAACTCCTCGAAATCCTCCATGTGTTGCGTCATCTCACCCGGCTCGAACCCGCCCAAGCAGCCTTACTCAACCGCATCCTGGTCAGCCCGCTGATCAACGTCGCTGAACTGTCGCGCCGTGGGGTGCTCGAGCCGCCATCTCACACCGCCGCCCCGCGCCCTGCAGCCCCAGCCGAAGCCATGCTGCCCGGTATGGCTGCCGTGGACGGCCTGGAAGGTTCCCCTGTGGAGCCGATTCGTCCGATGCCACAGAATGGACCTGGCCGAGCCGCCATCCCGCGAGTACGCAGACTACGCAGAGATGCGACTCGCCCCGCGACCCTGGGAGACGCGGACACTGAGTAGAAGGCGGTACACCGGGCTGTCCCGCAGATCCGTCTGTGGGATCGTCGTGCTCATGATCGAGTCCTGGGCTGTCGATGACGGCAGCGCTGTGCAGGTGGTTCTGGGGACCCTCCGGACGAGGATCGGCGAAGGGCAGCTCGAGACGTGGCTGACCAGCTCGTCCGGCCGCAAGTTGGCCTTCGTGACCAACTCCGAGCGTGCGATGGTGGTGTTGATGGACCATCAGGATGATGTCGGCGAGCACGCCGTCGCCCCTGGAGCTGCGGGATCGAGCGACGGTTTCGTTCTGTCCAATGGGCAGGACGACGCATACCCGGACGTGGACACCGTGCCGCTTGAAGAAGCGTTCAGGATCATCGACCACATCGTCGGCAGAGGGGCTTGGCCCGCGGACGCGCACTGGGCGGTCGACCGGTGACCGAGCCGCGCCCTTGCGTTGCGGCTTCGCCCCGTCGAGATGGTTCAGCTCGACGGGGCGAAGTGGGCGCGTTGCTGTGCTGTCGTACGAGGGTCAGCGCGTTCCGCGCAGCCGCCGCCACGGGGTGAAGGTGAACACCGCGCCGCCCAGCAGGATCACCGTGCCGGCCACCAGGCCCAGGGCCTGGAGGGCGCCGTGGTCGTCTGCGCCGGTTGCTGCCAGGCCGCCTGAGGCTGTGCCGCCGCCGGTGGCGCCCGAGGACGTACCGCCGGAGACGCCGCCCGCCTGCTTCTTGACGTCGAGCGTCAGGGAGACGCCGGTCTTCGTCGCCTTGCAGGGGATCGTGATCGGGTCGGCCGAGGGGCTCAGCTTGACGACGATCGTCAGGTCGCCGGGGCTGACGGTGGCCTTGCCGTCCGCTCCGGGCTTGTAGGTGCCCGTCATGTCGTTGAGCGAGACCGGGTCACCTGCGTTCAGTGCCTCCTTGTTGGGGGCACCCTCGACCTTGACCGAGCCCTTGTCCGCGCCGCCGATCTTGACCACCATGGAGGGCTTCAGGGCGCCTGCGGGAAGCGGTGCGGGGCTGTCCATGACGCCCTTGCCCGTCTTCACCGTGAGGTCGTAACTGCCGCCGTTCGCCTTGGCGTTGATGGTCGCCGTGCCGTCGATCTTGGCGGGGCCGGGCGAGGTGCAGGCGAAGCCGGTGGTGACCGTCTTGCCCGGGAAGTCGGTCGCGCCGCCGGATCCGCCGGTGGTGCTGCCGCCCGCTGTGGTGCCACCTGTGGAGCCGCCGGTGGTGCCGCCAGTCGTCCCGCCGGTCGTCCCGCCGGTGGTGCCTCCCGTTGTGCCGCCGGTCGTGCCGCCCGTCGTGCCGCCACCGCCGTCCGCGACCTTGATCGTCACCGACTTCTGCACCGTCTCCTTCGGTGAGCACTTGGTGTCGGTCGAGATCGGCTTGGAGACGTTGATGTTGTACTTGTCGGCCGTGAGCGTGACGTCGCCGGCCTTCGTCAGTTTCAGCTTGCCCTTCATGTCGGAGAGCACCATCGGGCTCTTCTTGGGGATGGCCGGGTTCGTACGGGTGCCGGTGACCCCGAGGTCCGACGCCTGGGCTCCCGCCACCTTGATCGTGCCGGTCGGCAGGACCGTGTCCTTGTCGAGGTCGAGGACGTCCGGGTTGCTGGAAGCGGCCTGTGTCGTCTTCCAGACCACGTCCACCTCGTCGCCGACCTTGGCCGTCGCGGGTGCCGTGATCTCTACTTTTGTCGTGCCCTGCACCGGTGGAAGGCCGGAGATCGATGGTGGTATGCACTCGGTCTTGAACGCGACCTCTGCGGCCTGAGCGGGACTGGCGGCCAGCAGGATCCCCGCGCCGCCGAGCATCAGTGCGACTCCCGCCGCGCTCATCCTCCGTTGGCTGATCACGTGTTTCCCTTCGTCGTCGGATGGGTCTCAGACGGTGCGGTGTCCGGGGTGAACCACGGCAGAACCGTGGTGGTAGAGGTCGCCTCCGGAGAGGGGGCGAGGGGGGCCGGCCGGCGCTGATCCCTCGCCTTCGCCTTCTCCGGAACGCGGAACTTCGGGAGTTTTACGGTCAGTTCGGCCAGGCGTCCTGTCCTGTGACGGCCCGCGCCCTTCGGCCGTACGCGGTCGACGATCGCCATGCCGATGCGGAAGACCGCCGTGGGTACCACCAGGCAGAGCAGGATCCAGAAGAACGTGACGCCCCAGGGGCGGCCGACCCCCCATGGCTCCTCGATGACCACCGTGGAGCCGTACTTCAGCGCGACCTGGTAGTCGCCGTGCGTCCCGGCCGCGAGCTGGACGTCGAGTCTGATCTCCGCCTTGCCGCCGGGGGCGATGGTGCCGTGCCACTGCTGCTCTTCCCAGTTGGGGGCGAACACGCCGTGGGTGGTGGCCAGTTGGAACACCGGGTCCTTGAGCGGGGCCGAGCCGAGGTTGCCCGCGGTGAAGACCAGTTTGCGGGTGGGCGGGGCGCCGAACCAGGTCAGGATTCCGCTGGAGCCCTCCAGCCGGGGGGCGGCCAGGACGCTCAGCTTGCCGCCGGTGGTGGCCGAGGGCAGAGGGGCCGTGGGGTGTCCCGCGACCTTGAACACGGCGTCCTTGGCGACCGCTTGGCCGGTGACCGTCGCCACGTGCACCACGCAGGGGCAGGGCTTCGGGGGCTCGGAGACCGGCATCTTCTTGGAGAAGGCGCCCTTCGCGTCGGTGGTGACGGCGCGGCCGTCCGCGTTGGCACAGGAGTTGGTGCCGCCGATCACGCCACGGGCGAGGTCGGACTGGCCGCAGACCAGCATCGCGAGAAGGGTGTTGGGGCGCCAGCCCTTGCCGGAGACGGTGATGTCGCCGCCCTTGCCGGCCTGTGGGGCGGAGAGGGTGACGGTGGGGGCGTCGGCGGCGTGCGCCTTGGCGGCGGGCAGCGTGATGGTCGCCAGGGCGGTGAGGAGGGCCAGGATCAGGGGCAGGGCGGCCGCTGCGCGGAGCCGGGCCACGGTCCTGCCCCCTGTCGATCCTGGGGCTCCGCCCCGGACCCCGCTCCTCGATCGCCGGAGAGGCTTGATCTTGCCCGAACCGAAGGTGCTGCCCGGGGTGAGCCGGAAGTGCCTGTTCATGTTGCTGCTCCCGTCTCTGCCAATTCCCTTTCAGGGGCCTGCGGTTGATCCGGAGTGCGCCTTCGCCTGCGTACGTACCAGGTCGCACCCCCCGCCGCCCCCGCGACCAGAAGCCCCGCTCCCGCCAGCAGCCCCCACGGCACGAACGTCGCCGAAGCGGTGCCCTGCGCAGGGGTCGCGTCGTCCGCCGTCGCCGTCAGGATTACGTCCACCGAGTCGAGCAGCGGCGTCCCCGGCCACTTCTCGGTGCGCTTCACCCGCTGGGACGGGAGGAGTTCCAGCGGGAGGGTGCGGGCCGGGCGGTTCAGTACGCGGCCCAGGATCCCGTCCGCGCGGACCGCGAGGCGCGGGGTGAGCGTGGTGTTGCCCCGGTTCACCAGGGTGTAGCGGATCAGGCCCGCCCCCTTGTCGACCGAGACGTCCTCGACTGTCAGTGCCGACAACGTCGGGCCGCTGAGCCGGAGTTGGATCCGTACACCCACCTCACGGCCAGCCGCCGTCGCCACGACCGCCGCCGGGTGGTCGCCCGGCTGCGCCCCTGGCGGGACGGTGATGCTGAAGGGGATGTCCGCGCGGGTGTGCGCGGGGACCTTGGCCGAGGTGACGAGCGGCGTGATCCAGTTGTCGGCGGTCGGGCGCACCGCGAAGGAGCCCTCCGCCGTGTTGTACCCCTGGGCGCCCCGCAGCCGTACCGTCACCGGTTTCGCACCCGGGTTCGTCAGGGACAGCGTGTCCTGCAGTACGGTCCCGGGCGATCCCTCCAGATAGAAGTACGGCCTGCCCTCGCCACGGGGAGCCAGCGTCCACTGGGGGTCCGCGGCAAAAGCCGGGGTGACGGTGGTGAGGGTGGTGAGGGTGGTGATGAGCAGGGACAACGCCAGGAGTGCAGCACGACGCACAGCGACAACTCCCCGGTCAGACCCGCTGGTTGCGGCGCGTCAGCCAGAGCACGCCCGCCGCGCCCGTCAGCAGGACCGTCCCGCCGAGCGTGCCGAGCGCCACCGCGGAGTCCAGCGGGCCGGTCTTGGGCAGGGAGTCGCCGGAACCGGAGCCGGAGCCGGAGTCGGAGGTGCTGGTGGTTCCGCCGCCCGATCCCGCCACCGTCAGTTCCAGCGACGGCTTCGGGCTGTTGGACGGGGTGCAGGTGGTGGTCGTGCCCATCGCCTTGATGGTCAGGGTCGAGGCGGTGAAGGTGACCTTGCCGCTGCCCTTCGGCGTGTACGTACCCGACAAGTCACTGATCTTGATGGGGGTGTTGGCGGGTATCTCCTCCGAGTTCGCCGGGCCGGAGACCGCGACCGTGCCCTTCTCCGCGCCGCCCAGCTTCACCAGTGCGCTCGGCTTCATCGCGCCCTTGCCGAGCGCGAGCGGGCTGGAGGAGACGCCCTTCTTGAAGGACATCGTGAGCTTGTAGCCGCTGCCGCTCTTCACGCTGGTGATGTCGATGGGCGACACCGCGGATTTCTTCCCGATCGGCGTATCGCACTGGTAGTTGACGTCGATGACGGCGGCGTGGGCCGGGGCGGCCATCAGGACCACCGAGCCCGCGACCGCAGCTGCCAGCGACATTGCTGTCCGCTTCTGGTACGACACCTCGAGTTCCCCTCATAAGTTACTGACGACACATCAGATTGGGCGCTCAAGGTACGCCGGGGACCTTGTGAGGGGAAGACAAAGAGCGCACCGGATCGGCGCGCTCTCCATACCTTCAAAAAATGTGCGATTCGCGGTTGCGCGCTATGCGGGCGCGGCAAGCTCCGCCCACACCATCTTGCCCGGCCGGCCGGGCGTGCGGACGACCCCCCAGTCCAGGCAGAGCCGCTCCACGATGAACATTCCGTGGCCGCCTGGCCGCCCGGCCCGGTGCGGGGTGCGCGGTGCGGGCTGGCCCGCGCCGCGGTCGGTGACCTCCAGACGGAGCATCTTCGGGCCGCAGAGGACGCGGAGCTCCTCGGGTCCCTCCGCGTGCAGACACGCGTTGGTCACCAGCTCGGATACGACCAGTAGCACGTCTTCAGCCGCGGCGCGGCGGTCTGCGGTGGCAGCGGGCAGCCATCCCCAGTCGTGCAGCGCCTGGCGGGTGAAGTCGCGAGCGAGCGGCACGATGCCGCTCGCGTTCTCCAGCGAGAGCGTGCGCAGGGTGGAAGCCGCACTGACACCGGCGCCGTCCGGCTCGGGGCCGAGGTCGCCCGGCGGATGCTGCCGGGTGGTGCTCATCAGCGATTCACCTCACCGATTCACGGGTCATTTCGGGGGCTCCTGCCCCACCGAATGGTGACAACACTCATTTCACTCGGGAAGTGCGTCGCTGAGGGCATCTTCGAGGGAGTCGTGAACGGTGAAGACCGCTTCGGCTCCGGTGATCTCGAACACCCTGGCCACCACCGGAAGCATCCCGGCGAGATGAACCCCACCACCGGCCGCTTCGGCCCGCAGCCGGGCACCGAGCATCACGTTCAGCCCGGTGGAGTCGCAGAATTCAAGCTGTGAGCAGTCGATCACGAGCCGTGTGCGGCCTGCGTCGAGCGCGGCGGAGAGGGGTTCGCTGAGCAGGTCGGCGGTGTGGTGATCCAGCTCACCCGCCGGTGTGACGATTTCGCTCAGCCCCTCGGTCCGGCTCTCGACCTGAAGTCGGCCCCGGTTCGCACTGCCGACCGTGCCGCGGTCCATGCCCGTCCTCTTCGCCTTGTCGTAAGTGGTCTTGACGTGCGAAGAACTCTACGCCTTCTGCACGTGGACCGGTAGCTGATCAACGCCAATAAGCCTCGCAATTCGGACAATTGACACTTGCAAGTGCCTGAGCAAAGCGGGTAGGGGTAGTAGGGACAGCAATCGCATCGACCGGCTTTGGAGGCGCCGCACCACCCACGGACCATGGATGAGGCACCGGCTGCCATATGCCGAAAACGATGGAGGAGACCCATGTCACCCCGGCTCGACGAATCCCGCAGTGAAACGTCGACTACCCAGACCCCCCTGCCCAACCAGATCGAGAGCAGTCTCGAGGATCTCGCCGAGATCCTGCCGAGTCCGCCGTACGACGAGGTGGGCCCGCTGGATGCCAGGGCCCTGTCGAAGACGCTCTTCGCACGTCTCGACTCCCTCGAAGAGGGAACGCACGAATACTCATACGTACGCAACACGCTGGTCGAACTGAACATCGCGCTGGTCAAGTTCGCCGCATCGCGCTTCCGCTCCCGCAGCGAGCCGATGGAGGACATCATCCAGGTCGGCACCATCGGCCTGATCAAGGCGATCGACCGCTTCGAGCTCAGCAGGGGCGTCGAGTTCCCGACCTTCGCCATGCCGACCATCGTCGGCGAGATCAAGCGGTTCTTCCGCGACACCTCCTGGTCGGTACGGGTACCGCGCCGCCTTCAGGAGCTGCGGCTCGACCTCGCCAAGGCAGGTGACGAACTCGCGCAGAAGCTCGACCGCGCCCCCACAGTGGCCGAACTCGCCGAGCGTCTGGACCTGTCGAAGGAAGAGATCGTCGAGGGCATGTCGGCGAGCAACGCGTACACCGCGAGCTCGCTGGACGCCCAGCCCGAGGAGGACGACTCCGAGGGCGCGCTGGCCGACCGCATCGGCTACGAGGACCACGACCTCGAAGGCGTCGAGTACGTCGAGTCGCTCAAGCCGCTGATCGCCGGGCTGCCGCCGCGCGACCGGAAGATCCTCTCGCTGCGCTTCGTCGCCAACATGACGCAGTCGGAGATCGGCGAAGAGCTGGGCATCTCGCAGATGCACGTGTCGCGACTGCTGTCGCGCACGCTGGTGAAGCTCCGCAAGGGTCTGACCCTGGAGGAGTGACACGACACGTGCCGCGAGAGGGCCGGTCCCGGTGTTCGGGACCGGCCCTCTCGCGGCTTTTCCGTCACTTATCCACAGGACGGTAGGTGTCATTGACGAATCACCCCATCTTCAGCCATCTTGACCCAAGGGGCTCAGGGGGGATTTGTCATGGCGCTCGGAGTTGTGAGAACGGGCGGCCGGGCAGCGGAGATCGAGCAGTCGATGCGCCGCCGTCTCGGCCGGGAATGTCTCTACGTACCGTCCTGCCGGATCGGGCTGTACCTGGCGTTACGCCAGTGGTGCCGGCCCGGGGCGCGGGTGTTGATGTCGCCGGTCAACGACGACGTGATCTTCTTCGTGGTGCTGGCCGCGGGCCTCAGACCCGTCCAGGCGCCGCTCGACGCGCGCGACGGCTCCATCGACCTGGATGCCGTGCCCGACGAGGTCTGGTCCTCGCTCGGCTGCGTACTGACCACCAATCTGTACGGGAACCCCGATCGGGCACCCGAACTGCGCGCCCGCTGCGACGAGTTGGGCATTCCGCTCATCGAGGACGCGGCTCATGCGATCGGGTCCTCCGTCGACGGCCGCCCGGTCGGCTCCTTCGGTGAGGCGTCCGTCTTCTCGCTCTCCAAGCATGTGCACGCGAAGGCCGGCGGCATCCTCGCCATCGCCGATCCGGAGCTGCGGGGCGAGCTCGTACGGGCCAGGGACGAGCTCCTCGCCCCGCAACGGCTGACCGCCGAGGCGGCGTACACGATCCGTCCGTACGCGGAGGCGCTCGTCCGCGGACTGCGGCTGACCTCCGCCGCGCACGCCACCATGAGGCTCCTGGGGATGCAGGAGCGCGAGTCGATCCGGATGCCGCTGCGGCCCGACGCGCTCAAGCAGGCCGTCGCCACCGCGCCGTCGCTGACCGACTTCGATCCCTGGGTACGGGTCGACATGCACGACTACCGCCTGGTCTCCGGGGGTGTGCGGCTCGGTCGGATCGCCCGTCTGACAGGGCGCCTGGACGTGAAGCTCGCCGCCCATCTCGCCGGTACGCGGCGGCTGTTGGCGACGCGCTGGGCGCAGCCGCGGCCCGGCCCCCTGCAGCCGCTCTTCCGGGTGCCGCTGCTGGTCGCCGACCGGGACGCGGCGATCGCCGAGCTCGCCAGGCACCGGATCACGGTGGGGTATCTCTACGACCCGCCGCTGGACGAGTACGCGGGCACGGACTTCACCGATGCCTCGCCCGCGCCCGACCGGGCCCGCTGGTTCGCCCAGCACGCACTGCCCGTGGACCCGTTGCGGGCGGAGAAGGTCATCTCCGTGCTGAACGCCATGGGAGCGGAACCGGCCCGGGGTCCGGACGGTGGCTGAGGCGATCCGGACCAGGGCGCAGTCCGGTACCGAGGCCGAGCCGCCCGCCCAGGCCGCCCCCGAGGCACCCAGTGGCGACTCGATGTTCCGTAACGCCTATGCCCTGATGCTCTCCACGGGCGTCTCGGCCGCACTCGGCCTCGGCTTCTGGCTGGTGGCCGCGCGCTACTACACGGAGGCGGCCGTCGGCCAGGGGTCGGCGGCCATCGCCGCGATGCGGCTGCTCGCCTCCATCACGGCGACGACGATGATAGGGGCGGTCGTCCGGTACGTACCGAGGGCGGGCCGGTCCACCGGCATGCTCGTACGGCGTGCGTACGCGGCGAGTTCGGTGGTCGTCTGCCTCGGCTGCGGGGTCTTCTTCCTGACGCTGGATCTGTGGGGGCCTTCGTACGCGCCGCTCGGCACGATCTCCGCGGGACTGATCTTCACCGGGTCGTGCATCGCCTGGGCGATCCTCACCCTTCAGGACGGCGTCCTCACCGGGCTGCGCAAAGCCGTCTGGGTGCCGGTCGGCAACGCGGTCTTCTCCATCGGCAAGCTGCTGCTGCTCGCCGTCTTCGCCACCGCCCTGCCCGTCCTGGGCATCTTCGTCTCCTGGGCCGCGGCGATCGGTCTCTCGGTCCTCCCGCTCGGCTGGCTGATCTTCCGCAAGCTCATCCCGCGGCAGGAGGCGGCCGAAGCCGACCGCGAACCGCCGCAGTTGCGCGAGATCGGGCGCTTCCTGGCCGGCGACTCGGTCGGGGCGCTCTTCTCGCTCGCGATGATCAATCTGGTGCCTGTGGTCGTCGCGGTCCGCTTCGAGGCCGCGCAGAACGGCTACTTCTACATCGCGTACACGGTCGGCGGGACGATGGAGTACATGGCCATCAACATGGCCTCGTCCCTCACCGCGCACGCCTCGCACAGCCCGGGCCAACTGGCGGAAGGCGTACGGGGTGCGCTGCGGCGCATGGCGTTCCTCCTCATCCCCGTCGTCGTCTTCCTCGTCGTCTTCGCCCCGCAGATCCTCCAGCCCTTCGGCGAGCACTACGCATCGCACGGCACGACGGTCCTGCGGCTGCTCGCGGCCGCCGCCCTGCCGCGCGTGATCGTCGAGCTGTACATCGGCGTCCTCCGCGTCCAGGGCCGCACCGGGGCGCTCGCCGTCGTCCAGGGCGCCATGTGCACGCTGGTGCTCGGCTCGACGCTGATCCTGCTGGGCCAGGTCGGCATCAACGGCGCCGGCTGGGCGGTCCTGACGAGCATGACGGGGATGGCGCTGGCCTGCGCGGTCGGGCTGCGCAGGGCGCTCGCGGCCGGTTCGGTGCGCGACGGGGGGCGCGCGTCCCCTGCGTACGGCACCCGTTGGGCCCGCGACACGGCGGAGGGCCGATCCACGGAGTTCGGTACGCAGTGGGCGAGGGACACGCTGGTCCTGCGCGGCGTCCACGACACGGCAACCCCGGCGATGGGCATACCGGTCTTCGTCCCCGACGAACCGCGCACGCCGGATGCCGCCCCCGCGGCTGCTCCGGTCCCCGAGGAGAGAGACGAGTCTCTGCTCGCGGACACGCTCTGGCTGCTGCTCGGCCTGGCCGCAGGGCTCTTCTGGGTCCCGCTCTCCCGCGCCGCCGACCTGCACCACAAGCACCTCACGGGCCCGGAGCTGATCGACGCCCTGCCCCCGGTGACGCTCACGGCGGCCGTGCTGCTGATCGTGGTCTACAGCGCGGCGGTGTCCCTGTACCGGAACCGCCCCGCGCTGATCACGAGCGGTCTGCTGGTGACCATGACGGCGCTGCACACCGCCCCGCTCTTCGTGGGCATCTCCCCGTACCCGGCCTCCGAGCGCTGGCACGGGACGCTGGCGTCGTTCTTCGCCGGGGCGGCGGGCCTGGACAGCCCGGCCGGAGTGCTGCGCATCATGCCGGTGGCGCTGCAACTGCTCTGCCTGGGACTGGTCGCGGTACTGCTGCGGGCGCTGGGGACGCACTGGCGGATCACCGCAAGTGCGGTGTGGGCACTGGCCGTTGCGGGCTGGGCGGCGCAGGGCATGTTCGCCGTGGTGGCGATGCCGGTGTTCCTGGGGCTGGGTGCGGTGACGGGGGCCGTGCTGCTCGTACGGCGCTACGGGCCCGGCTTGTCCCAGACCAGGGAGTAGCGCCAGAGGAGGTGACGGCGGTAGCGGTGGCCGGGGAGCAGTCGGCGGGACTCGCCGCGGACCTCGCCCCAGGTCATGGCGGGCCGCTTGACGCGCATTCCGTCGGCCTCGAACTCGCCGCCGTTGCGTCGGCGCAGGATGCGGTTGGCCGGGATTCCGGCCGCACTGATCATCCAGTCCAGCCAGGTCCCGTTATTGGCCAGGCCCACGATCACCAGGCGTCCGCCCGGGGCCAGGAGGCGCTTCATGGCACCTACCGCCTGCTCGAAATCCACGTGGTGGACGACCGCCACCGCGCTCACGAAGTCGTAGGCTCCCTCGGCCAGGAGTGCGTGAGCGGGGTCCAGGAAGTCCGCCTCGGCGAAGGCCGCCGTGGGCAGGTGCGCGCTGTGGGCGCGGGCCTCGGCGAGCATGTCCGTGTGCCGGTCCACGCCCGTCGCCGTCTTGGCGCGGGTCGTCAGGCCCCGGACCAGCACACCGTCGCCGCAGCCGATGTCGAGCGCGGCACCGCACCCTTCGGGCACGGCCGCGAGCACCAGGGGGTAGTAGTGGGCGTTGTGGTTCCAATATGTGGCGGCGGTGTCCATCGGAGCACCGTAGCCGCTGTCAGCGGGTCGGGACCTGTTGGTTGAAGTAGCTGTCCTTGCCCGCCTGCTTGTAACCGGCCAGTCCCTCCCCCGTGTTGACCGTCAAATCGCATGCCTTGCCCGGCACCGACCTGTTCCACATCACCAGCGCCTTCGCGTCGGGGAGGGTGCGGGCCGTGGTCGGGATCTGGGTGTACCAGTCGCGCTGTCGGGACGGGTCCGCCGGGTCCGGGACCGTCGCGAACTCCGCGAACATGATGGGTTTCGACGGGGAGATCTCTGCCTTCAGCCAGTCGTACGTGGGGCGCTGGCTGCGGTCGAAGTTCTTCCAGTCCGAGGTGTCGTGGCAGGCGAAGTAGTTGTACTGGTCCATCCCGAGCCAGTCGACGTAGGCGTCGCCCGGATAGAGGGACTTGATCGTCTTGTCGTTGCCCTGGTCGAGATAGCCGGAGACCGTCCAGACCCAGACGACGTTCGTGACGCCGAGCTCCTTGAAGCGGTCGTGGATGTGGCGGTAGGCCGCCACGTATTCGGCCGGGGTCCCCGCGCCCTCCTTGATGCGGGCGTCGACCTCCTGGTCGAAGGAGAAGAAGACGCGTTTGCCGTACGCCTTGATGCGCTCGGCGCCCTTGTCGATGATCGACGCGTCGTACTTCCCCGCCGCCACGTCCTTCCAGCCGAGCTGGTCCTCCGTGTAGTTGGCGTGGTGCGGCTCGCGCCAGACCGTCGACTCCCAGGCCAGCATGAGGAGTCGGTCCTTGCCGAGCTCCTGCTCGTCGGGGGTGAGGAGCTGGCCGTCCAGTTCGGTGTTGGACATGTCGTGGTACGTGTAGAGCAGGTCCAGTTTGCGGCCGATTTTCGACTCGAAGCCGTACACCGCGTCGGTGAGCGAGCCGTTCGCCGCGTAGGGGACGTAGGCGCCCCACCAGGCACCACAGGCCGGGACCAGTTTCGCGTTCGGGGCGCAGCGGCCTGTGGGGTTGGTGCCGGAGGCCGCGTTCCGCGGCAGCTGCTTGGCGCTGGGAGTCGTGTGTTTGCCGTCGCCGTTCGCGTCCGGCTGGGCGATCCATACGCCCAGGCCGGCCAGGAGAGCCGCCACCCCGAGCAGCATCAGTGCGGAGTACGTGCGCGGGAGGCGGCTCCGTAAGAGCGCGTGGCGGCCCGTCACCGGCGCTTCACCGGTTTGTGGGTGCGCTCGATGGCACCTCTGGTCGCCGCGGGCAGCGGCAGTCCGGGCAGGAGGGCCGCGACCGACGTGAACGCCGCGAGCCAGACCAGGAAGGACGTACCCGAGAAGCCCTTCACCAGGAAGAGGCAGGTGGAGACCAGGGCCGCCAGGGAGAGGCTGACCGGTGCGGTCAGTGCGAGCGCCTCCAGTCTCGCCGCCGGACGGAGTTGGCCGGGCTGCGGGAAGAGCAGGGCGAAGCCGGGGCCGAAGACGACGAAGAGCAGCACCGGAATCCAGCGGACCGGCGAACCTGCCGGTGCGGCTGTCGCCGCGAGGGCCAGCCAGCCGGAGACCGCCATGGCCACGCGGGCGTGTGTCGTGGTGAGGGTCATGGTCATGGTCATTGCGGAGCAACTCCCGGGAGCATGCGGATCATGCGCGGTATTCGAGGACGACGCCGTACGCGTTGCGGTCGATCACGTGGTACTTCGGCGAGGCTTCGAGCTTGCTGCGCAGTTCGGCGAAGCCGCCTGCGGGCAGCAGCCCCTCGGCCGCCGTGAAGGTCTCCTGCGTACGGGTCAGGATGACGATCGCCGTGGTGCCCTTCGATATCTGCTTGCCCAGGTAACCCGCCGGATCCTTCAGCATCTTGATGTTCTCCGGCTCCTCCTGCTCCACGAAGAACCAGTGTTCCAGCTCGTCGTAGCGGTCCAGCGCCATCGGGTAGGACCCTGTGGCGGAGAGGATCAGCGCATCCTTGGGGGCGTGCTCGATGGCCTTGGTGACCATCGCCGTCTCGGCGGGCGGCGTGTAGTAGCTCTGTTCCTTGCCGTAGTACGACGGGAAGAAGCCCACCACCAGCGCGGCCAGGGCGAGCGGGAGGGCGACGGTGGTGATGCGGCGGTACGCGACCTTGTGCCTGCCGGTGTTCGCCGCGGCGGGAACGAGGGCCGCTGCCGCGAAGAAGGCGGCGCCCGGGAGGCCGAAAAGATAGACCCGGAAGAGCATTTCGCCGCCGTAGTCGTTGACGGCGAACATCGGTACGGGCGCGGCGGAGACCAGGAGCAGCGGCAGCGCGCTCCTGACCAGCCGGCGGCGGAGCAGCAGGGCGGCGGCCGCGAGGGCGACGACGGCAAGGACCATGACCACATTGGCCCGGCCCTGGAGGACAGGGCCTGCGCCGGTGAGCTCGCCCGCGTACCCGGGCCGGGAGTTGTTGAGGAGGTTGCCCGCCGATTCCTTCAGCGACTCCATCGTCTCGATGAAGAGCGGGCGGCCCATCGTGAGGTCCCAGATCAGCATGATGATGCCGGTGACGACGAGCAGGCCCCAGTTGCGGTACCGCTTGGTGAGGCTGAGGGCGACCAGTGCCACGCAGAGCATCACCGGGGTGAGCTGGTGCGAGAAGTTGATGGCGGCGATCAGCGGGGCGATGATCGCCACGCAGACGGCGCGCTGGCGGACCGTGGTGGGGGGCGGGATCGCGGCCGCCGCCGGGTCGAGATGGTGCCGCGAGCGCAGGGATCCGGCCGATCCGGGGCGTACGAAGTGGCGCAGTACGACGGCCAGGATCGCCAGGTAGAGGATGTACGAAAGGCCCTGCGGCGAGAAGTAGTCCTGGCCCACCCAGTTGGCCACCTCGAAGATCCACACGCCGGTCCAGACGAGGCGCCAGTCCTCGGTGAAGGTGCGGTAGATCAGGACGAGCACCGGGATGACGAGGACGCCGTAGACGATCGAGGCCCAGTTGAGGTACGAGGCCGTGGAGGTGACCCCGAAGGTCTTCACCAGGCCCGCGTTGAGCGTGAAGAAGCCGGGCCACTGGTCGTACGCCGACATGTTCCCCGACAGCGCCTCGTGCGGGTGCAGTTCGCCCAGGCGCAGCATGTGGTGGACGACCGCGTCGTGCTTGGAGGCCCAGGGGTAGCGCACCGCGTCGTACAGGATCGCCGTCGGCGCCTTGATCGCCACGAGCAGCGCGATGCAGTAGACCGCCGGCCACCAGGGGGCCGTGCCCGCGCGGCGCAGGCTGATGACGAAGCCTGCGGTCAGCGGGACGAAGGAGAGGTAGAAGAGCGGCGGGAACTTGTCGAGCAGGCCGTAGGTGCCCATGTGCCGGAAGTCGGTCATGGGCAGGGAGACCGACCACAGGACGGCTGCCAGGAGCAGCATTCCGCAGGTGAGCCACTGCTGGATTTCGACCTCCGCGACGCGGCGGGACAGCGGAACCCTGGGCTCACCCTGCTGTCTCGGCCGGGCGTCCTGTGGCTCCTGGGTCCCCGGCAGCGGCACTTCGGCGCTCCCCGTGACCGGTGTGGGCATGCGTTGCTGCACCGTGCGACTCCCCCCACATATGTGGTCGCGGCCGTCACGCCGCTGTCCCCTTCGACGAAGTATAGGAAAAACCTTCGCCTTTGTGTGCCTCTCCAACACCCTTGATGCGCAAGGGATTCGACCGATTTCGTAGGTGATCTACCCGGCGAACACAGGACCGCGCAGCGCCGCCCGCCCACGGCGGTAGAGCCGCCAGCCCACCGTGGGCAGCGAGTCGGGGTAGGGCGCGACGCGGGCGCCGTCCCCGGCCATCCATGCCTCGATGTCCCGCACCGTGTGCGTACGGCGCAGGATCAGGCGGGCGATGCGGTACGTCTCGTCGGTGGCGGAGCTGAGCGCGTGACGGACCGCGACCGCGCTGTCGTAGCCGGCCCGGGCGGCGGCCCTGCGGACGGCGCGGCTGTTGTAACCGTGTGGATAGGCGAGGTGGTCCACCCGGTGTCCCAGTACCTGTTCCAACGCGCTCTTGGAGTCGCAGAGTTCCCGGTGCAGCTCGTCGGCTGTGAGCGTGTCCAGCTGGGGGTGGGAGACCGTGTGCCCGCCCACCTCCATGCCGTACTGCTCCAGGAGCGGGGCCTGCGCCAGGTCCATCATGGGCGCGGGCGGCAGCAGGCTGCGGCCGCCCGCGGTGATCGCGCCGGTGGTGAGATACGCGGTCGCCGGGATGTCCCGGCCCGCGAGCGCCTCCGCGGTCGGACCCGGCAGGTCGGCGAACCCGTCGTCGAAGGTGATCGCGACGGGGCGGGGCGGCAGTGCGGCACGCCCGGCCAGGTGCTCGGCGACCGCGCTGATGTGGACCGGGGTGCGGCCGCTGGCGAGGATCGCGTCGAGCTGGGCGCCCAACTGCCGTGGGGTGACCGTGAATTCCGCGATCCAGGACGGCGGGTCGTCCATCACCGCGTGGTAGAGGAGGACGGGGATGCTCTCGGCGGCTCTCACCGGCTCTCCTTCCAGGGCAGCGGGTTTCCGCGGACGCTGCGCCGGGCCCGGAGGTAGCCGATCGGTCCGTACAGCATCCCCTTGCGCTCCAGACGGGAGAGGCTGCGCGGCCAGGGGTAGTCGTGGGTGCCGTGCTCGCCCGGGATCGAACCACCGGCCGTGTCCGCCCTGGACGCCGTGATGGACAGCGCGTGCGCCAGACCGCGCGGGAGGCGGGCGAGGAGGGCGGGGAGCAGTCCGGGGCGGCGCAGGATGATCGCGGTGAGGTACGCGGTGAGGCCTGCCCCGTAGCCGTACGCCTGGTTCTCCAGGTCCTTCCAGGTTTCCCGGTGGTGGTGCCAGACCACCGCCTGTGGGGTGTAGCGCAGCCGGTGCCCCCCGACCACGATCCGCGCGAACGCGTAGAGGTCGTCGCCGCCCTTGGCGGCCGTGCCGACTCCCGTACCGGGGTCGAAACCGCCGACCTCGCGCAGCGGACCCGCACGGAACGCCATGTTCGCGCCGGAGCCGAACTCCCCTGCGGTGAAGGGGAAGAGGGGCTCGTCGGGTGGTGGGGCGGCCGGGTCGAAGAGGCGCGGTACGAAGCCCTTGGCGAAGCCTCCGTGGCTCTCCAGGAGGATCTGCGCGGGTGTGTTGAGAAGGGCAGGGAGGATCAGCCCGGTCACGCAGGCCAGGCGCGGGTCGGCGTCGAAGGGCGCGGCCAGGGCGGTGAGCCAGTGCGGGTCGGCGATGACGTCGTCGTCGGTGAAGGCGAGCACCGCTCCTTCGGCCGCGGCGACGCCCCTGTTGTGGGCGGAGGCCAGGCCGGGGACCGGTTCGTGGACGTAACGGACACCCTTGGGCGCGTAGTTCTCCTCCACCATGTCGCGTGTGGCGGTGGTGGAGGGTGCGTTGTCGACGACGACGATCTCGTAGTCGGGGTGGTCCTGGACGAGCAGGGAGTCGAGGGCGCGGGCCAGTTGGCCGGGGCGCTCGCGCGAGGCGACGATGATCGAAGCGCGGGGCAGGTCGCCCGGTTTGACGGGCGGCGCGGGCCCGTCCTGCCCGAAGTCCCCCAGCTGCCTGCGGGCCGCCGCGGCGAGCACGCCGGCAGGGTCCGCCCCTGGCGGGACGTGGGCCAGGACCGCGCCGACAGGGGTGCCCCAGAGTCGTACGAGTGCGTAGATGTCCCCGGACGTCAGGGGCGGGCCGCCGGGCGCGGGCCGCAGCGCGAGCACCTCCCCTTCGAGTCCGGCGAGGTCCAGCTCGGCCACTCTGATCGCGCTGAGCTGATGAGGTGCTTGCGGCATGCGACTCCCCCGTCTCTGCCTGCTGTTGGCTTGCTGTCGCGGTCTCGCCCCGTCGCCGTCCGGCGCTGCGTCGTCCGCCGTACCGTCTTCCGGCGCCGCGTCGTCCGCCTCGTCGCCTGCCCCGTCACTTGCCACGGAGCCGCCCCACCCGCTCCAGGCTGTTCTGCGCGAAGGCGGCGAGCCGGGGCCTGCCGCGTACGAAATGGTGTGCGCGCCGGGCCGGCTCACGTCCGACCCAGTGCAGCACCGCCCCCGTCCCCGGTCGCAGAGACGCCCCTTCGTGGACCAGCAGTTCCCCGGTCTTCAGCGAGTCCTTGTACTCGGCCGCCCCGCGCCCCAGGTCGAGCATCCCGATGCCCGCGGCCGCGGCCCCCTCGGCCATCCGCAGATGGAGGACGAGTCCCGGCGAGTACTTCGCGAACTCCGGTTCGTACGACGGGAACCAGCACGACAGCACGGTGCGCGAGCGCAACCCGAAGTGCGCGGCGACGGGCTTGTCGTCGGCGTACAGGACGGAGAGGATCCCCGAGCAGCCGGGCGACCGCAGATGCGCGAGGTACTCGACGAGGCCGCTGATCCACTCCTTGGCGAAGCGGTCGCCGCGCCCCGTCCTGCGGTACTGGGCCGACTTCCACGCCATCAACTGCCGTAGCGCCGCCGGATCGCGCTCGTCGAAGACGAAGCGCAGCTCGCCGATCTGGCGCCCCATGCGGCGCTCCTTGGCGAGGGTGGTCTTCAGGAACTTGGGCGACTGGGTGCGCAGTACGTTCTCGTACGCCTCGTAGCCGTTCCCGATATCAATGACGTACGAGGAATACGTCTCGGCGGCATCGGGCACGAACAGCCCCTGCTGCGCCTCAAGGTTGTCGAACTCCCACGCCGAGATCCCGCAGGCCTTCATCAGCTCGGTCGCGCAGAGGGAGATCCCGGGGCGCAGAACGGCGCCCTGACTGTCGGAGACCCCGAAACCGATGGCCCTCCCCCGCCCCAGTAATCCCTTTTCGTACGGGAAGAACCCGGCGGCCTCCCCGTCCTCCCGCAGCACCGCCACCCGTGCGCCGGAACGCATCCGGGCCACGGCGAGGGTGAACTCGGGCTCCATGAAGGGATTTGCGGGCGCACCCGATTTGGCCCGTAACTCCCGCCAGCTCTCGATCTCGCCGGCGTTCAGTTCACCCGGTTTGACGACACGGATCCGTACATCGCTCAACTCGACCCCCCGGTCTCCCCCTGAGCAACCCTGGAAGGGACGGTACCGGTCGCTATCGCCTCACGGTAGGGACTATCCCCGTTCTTGTGACCGATCCGTGAAACTGGTGACAACTACGACACGTCGGTCGTCGCGGGGGCGGCTGCGGACTCGCGCAGGGACGGCCCCCGGAAGCAGGCCATAGGGTGCTTACTCGAACAGAGGAGCGCGCACCATGAGCCTGACGGTACGGACGATCAGCACCGGGGAACACCTCGGCCACCTGGCCCTGTACCCGTCCGCGAGCCCGCTGCAGACGCCGGCCTGGGGGCGGGTCAAGCAGGGATGGGACGCGGAGAGCGTCGGGTGGTTCGACGCGGATGGTGCGCAGCGGGAAGCGGCGCTGGTGCTGTACCGGCAGGCGCCGGGGACGCGGCGGTCGCTGGCGTATGTGCCGGAGGGGCCCGCGGTGGACTGGTTCCTGCCGCATCTCGTGGAGGGGCGGCTGCGGCCGCTGCTCGTCCATGCGCGGGAGCGGGGGGCCTTCGCGGTACGGATGGGGCCGCCGGTCGTCGTACGGCACTGGGAGGCGTCCACCGTCGAGGCGGCGCTGGCCGATCCGGCGGCCGGGCGGGCACGGCGGCTCGGCGAGATCCCGGCCGACTGGACCGACCCCCGGGCCATGGCCCTGACCGAGCGGCTGCGGGCGCTGGGGTGGCGGCCGGTCGAGGACGGAGTGGGGCAGCCGGGGTTCGTGGTGCGGGTGGGTCTTGCGGGGCGCGAGGTGGAGGAACTCCGGGCCGGGCTCGGTGCGTACTGGCGGCGCGGGATCGAGATCGCCGACGAGGCGGGCGTGCGGGTGGGATGGGGCACCGAGGCGGATCTGGGCGATTTCCATGCGCTGTACGCGCGGGACTCCGCCCGCGGGGGCAACACCCCTCGCCCGCTGGAGTACTTCCGGCGGATGTGGGAGGCGCTGAACGCGGACGGGGCCGACGGGCTGCGGCTGTATCTCGCCGAGTACGAGGGGGACGTCGTGGCGGCCTCGCTGATGACCCTCGCAGGCACGCAGGTGCGGCACGCGTACAGCGGTCCCGCCGTACGCCACCGGGAACTGCGGCCCAGCTGCGCGCTGCACTGGCGGATGCTGTGCGACGCGCATGCGATGGGCGCGGAGTTCTACGAACTGGGCGGCGTGACGGACGGGTTGGCGCAGGGCACGGGCCCGGCGGGCGCGGGGCGGCTGCGCTTCAAGGTGGGGTCGGGGGGACGGGTCGAGGAGCTGATCGGCGAGTGGGAGTTCTCGCTGGGGCGGGTGCTGCACAAGGCGCTGGATGTGTATCTGGCGCGGCGGTGAGCCGGGCTCTTCAGAACTGGGCCCTTCAGAACTGGGAGACGCCTGCCCGCCAGACCTGGGAGACCAGGGGGACGCCGGGGCGGTAGGCGAGGTGGACGTGGGAGGGGGCGTCGAGGAGCGTGAGGTCGGCGCGGGCGCCTTCGCGTACGACACCGATGTCGGAGCGGCGCAGGGCCTGTGCCCCGCCGGCCGTGGCGGACCAGATCGCCTCGTCGGGGGTCATGCCCATGTCCCGTACCGCCAGGGCGATGCAGAAGGGCATGGAGGACGTGAAGGACGAGCCCGGGTTGCAGTCGGTGGAGAGCGCGACCGTGGCGCCCGCGTCGATGAGGCGGCGGGCGTCGGGCCACTGGGCGCGGGTGGAGAACTCCGCGCCGGGCAGGAGCGTGGCGACCGTGCTGCCCTGGGCGAGGGCCTCCACGTCGGCGTCCGTGAGGTGGGTGCAGTGGTCGGCCGACGCGGCGTCGAGCTCGACCGCGAGCTGGACGCCGGGGCCGTAGGAGAGCTGGTTGGCGTGGATGCGGGGCAGGAGGCCCTTGGCCTTGCCGGCGGTGAGGATGGCGCGGGCCTGGTCGCCGTCGAAGGCGCCCTTCTCGCAGAAGACGTCGATCCAGCGGGCGTGGGGCGCGCAGGCGTCGAGCATGTCTCCGGTGACGAGGTCGACGTAGGCGGCTGCGTCGTCCGCGGAGCCGGCGTATTCCGGGGCGACGATGTGGGCGCCGAGGTAGGTGACTTCGTCGGTGTGGGTGGCGGCGATGCGCAGGGCGCGGGCCTCGTCCTCCACCGTGAGGCCGTAGCCGGACTTGGTCTCCAGGGTGGTGGTGCCCTGCCGGAGTGCCTCGTGGAGGTACTTCGCCACGTTGGCGCTCAGCTGGTCGTCGGTGGCGGCGCGGGTGGCGGCGACGGTGGTGCGGATGCCGCCCGCCGAATAACTCTGTCCGGACATGCGGGCGTTGAACTCGGCGGTGCGGTCGCCTGCGAAGACCAGGTGGGAGTGGGAGTCGACGAAGCCCGGGATCAGCGCGCGGCCGCCTGCGTCGACGGCGTTGTCAGTGGCGGGTGCTTTGCTTGATTCACCGACCCAGACGATGCGGTCGCCGTCGATGACGAGCGCCGCGTCCTGGATCAGACCGATGGGGGAACCGTCACCGAGGGAGGGGTCGTTGGTGACCAGACTGGCGATGTTGGTGATGGCGGTCGTCATCGTGGGGGTGTGCTCCTACGGTTTCGGCGGCGGCTCTAGGCGTGCAGGGCGGCGATGGACTCGGCCAGGGCTCGCGGGACGTCCGGGACCAGGGTGTGCGCTCCGTCGCGTACGACATGACGGCCGCCCACGACCGTATGGCGCACGTCCGCCGCGGAGGCGGCGAATACGGCGGTCTCCGCGCCCAGCCGGGGCACCGGGCCCGCTGTCCTGACCGAGTCCAGCGCGATCGTCGTGAAGTCGGCGAGCGCCCCGGGCTCGATCACGCCCGCGTCGTCCCAGCCGAGGGCCGCGTGGCCGTCGGCGGTCGCCGCCCGCAGGAGGGCTGCCGCCGTCCAGTGACCGCGGGTGCGCGAGCGCAGGCGCTCGTTGAGCTCCATCGCGCGCGCCTCTTCGAGGATGTCGATCACCGCATGGCTGTCGCTGCCGAGCGACAAGGGACTGCCGGCGCGCTGGAGTTGGAGCGCCGGGCCGATTCCGTCGGCGAGGTCGCGCTCGGTGGTGGGGCACATGCAGGTGCCGGTGGACGCCGTCCCGAGGAGGGCGATGTCCTCCGCGGTGAGGTGGGTGTTGTGGACGCCGGTCGTGCGCGGGCCGAGCACCCCGTGGTCGGCGAGGAGCCGGGTGGGGGTGCGTCCGTGGGCGGCCAGGCAGGCCTCGTTCTCGGCGGTCTGCTCCGAAAGGTGGACATGGAGCGGGGCCCGCCGCTCCTCGGCCCACTGCGCGACGATGCCCAACTGGTCGGCGGGCACGGCGCGTACGGAGTGGATGGCCGCACCGATCCGCGCGTGATCCCGGTCCTTGAGAACTGAAGAGCGTGTGGCCCAGGCCTCGGCGGTCCCGTCGGAGAACCGCTGCTGGTGGCGGTCGGGGGCCGCTCCGAAGCCGGAGGAGAGGTAGGCGGTATCGAGGAGGGTGATCCGGATCCCCGCCTCCGCTGCCGCCGCGATCAGGGCCTCGCCCATGGCGTTCGGGTCGTCGTAGGGCGTGCCGCCCGGCGCGTGGTGGAGGTAGTGGAACTCGCCCACGGCGGTGATCCCGGCGAGCGCCATCTCCGCGTACACGGCGCGCGCGAGGGTGAAGTAGGAGTCCGGGGTGAGGCGGGAGGCCACCCCGTACATCACCTCGCGCCAGGTCCAGAAGGTCCCGGAGCCGACCTGGACCGTGGAGCGCAGGGCCCGGTGGAAGGCGTGGCTGTGGGCGTTGGCGAGCCCGGGGATCGTCAGCCCGCGCAGGGCGGTCGCGCCGGGGGGCGGGGTGGCGACCTCGGTGCGGAGGGCCGCGATCCGGCCCTCGTCGGACACGTCCAGGGCGACGCCCGGCTCGACATGGGTGCCGAGCCAGGCGTGCTCCAGCCAGTACGTCTGCGTCACTTGCAGGCCAGCCCTTCCAGTACGTCGGCCAGTGCGCTCACCCCGGCGACGCAGTCGTCCTCGCCGGCGGTCTCCGCCGGGGAGTGCGAGACGCCCGTGGGGTTGCGTACGAACAGCATGGCGGTCGGGACGGACGCGGAGAGGATTCCGGCGTCGTGTCCCGCTCCCGTACCGAGGACGGGCACGTCCGCCCCGTCCCGGCCGAGGATCTTGGCGAGCTCGTCGCGCAGGGCGTGCTCGAACTCGACCACGGGCGTGAAGGACTCCCGGGTGACCCGGACGTCCACGCCGTCGCGCTCGCCGCGCTCCTTGGCCGCCTGCTCGATCCCGGCGATGACGGTGTCGAGGGTGGACTGGTCGGCGGCGCGGGAGTCGAGCCAGCCGCGTACCAGCGAGGGGATCGCGTTGACTCCGTTGGGCTCGACGGAGATCTTCCCGAAGGTTGCGACGGCACCGGCGAGTTCGGCTTCGCGGCGGGCGGCGAGGACGGTCTCCGCGTACGTCAGCATCGGGTCGCGGCGGTCCACCAGCCGGGTCGTGCCGGCGTGGTTGGCCTCGCCGTGGAAGTCGTAGCGCCAGCGTCCGTGCGGCCAGATCGCCGAGGCGATGCCGACCGCGTCACCGGACAGGTCGAGCGCCCTGCCCTGCTCCACGTGGAGCTCGACGAACGCCCCGATACGAGCGAGGCGTTCGGGGTCGGCCCCGATGGTGTCGGGGTCGTACCCTGCCTTCTCCATGGCCTGGGGCAGCGTGACGCCGTCCCCGTCCCGGAGCTGGTGCGCCTTGTCCACGGTCAGCTGCCCGGCGGCGAGCCGCGAGCCCACACAGGCGAGCCCGAAGCGGGCGCCCTCCTCGTCGCCGAAATTGCTGATGGCCAGCGGCCGGCTGAACTCCACTCCCCTCCGGCGGAGTTCATCGAGGGCGGCGAAGGAGGAGACGACACCCAGCGGCCCGTCGAAGGCGCCGCCGTCCGGGACGGAGTCCAGGTGCGACCCGGTGACCACGGCGTCCCCCGCGAGGGGGTCGCCGAGCCAGGCCCACTGGTTGCCGTTGCGGTCGAGCTCGTACGTCAGACCGCGGGCGGCGGCCTGCGCCTTGAACCACTCCCGGCAGTCGGCGTCGGCAGCGGTCCAGGCATGGCGCCGGTAGCCGCCGGAGCCGGAGTCGCGCCCGATGGGGAGCAACTCCCGCCACATCTCCTGGAAGGAGGGCTGTTCACGCGTCACGTCACGCGTCACGCGTCGTCACCCTCGCGCATCGGGACGCGTACGCCCTTCTCGTCCGCGACCTTCTCGGCGATGTCGTACCCGGCGTCGACGTGACGGATGACGCCCATGCCGGGGTCGTTCGTCAGCACGCGGCGGATCTTCTCGCCCGCGAGCTTCGTGCCGTCGGCGACGGAGACCTGACCGGCGTGGATGGAGCGGCCCATGCCGACACCGCCGCCGTGGTGGATGGAGACCCAGGAGGCGCCCGAGGCGACGTTGACCATGGCGTTGAGCAGCGGCCAGTCGGCGATCGCGTCGGAGCCGTCCAGCATGGCCTCGGTCTCGCGGTACGGGGAGGCCACCGAGCCGCAGTCCAGGTGGTCGCGGCCGATGGCGAGCGGGGCGGCGAGGGTGCCGTCGGCGACCATGTTGTTGAAGAGGTCACCGGCCTTGTCGCGTTCGCCCTGGCCGAGCCAGCAGATGCGCGCGGGCAGGCCCTGGAAGTGGACGCGCTCGCCGGCCATCTTGATCCAGCGGTGCAGCGACTCGTTCTCCGGGAAGAGCTTCAGCAGCTCGCGGTCCGTCTTGTGGATGTCGGAGGCCTCGCCGGAGAGCGCCGCCCAGCGGAACGGGCCCTTGCCCTCGCAGAAGAGGGGACGGATGTAGGCGGGCACAAAGCCGGGGAAGTCGAACGCCCGGCTGTAACCGGCCAGTTGGGCCTCGCCGCGGATGGAGTTGCCGTAGTCGAAGACCTCGGCGCCCGCGTCCATGAAGCCGACCATGGCCTCGACGTGCGTGGCCATGGACTCGCGGGCACGGGTGGTGAAGCCCGCCGGGTCCTTCTCCGCGAACGTCGCCATGTCGTCGAAGTCGACGCCGACGGGGAGGTAGGCGAGCGGGTCGTGGGCCGAGGTCTGGTCGGTCACGATGTCGATGGGCGCGCCTTCGGCGAGCATCTGCGGCAGCAACTCCGCGGCGTTGCCGAGGAGGCCGATCGACAGGGGGCGGCGGGCGTCGCGGGCCTCGACGGCGAGTTGCAGGGCGTGGGCGAGCGAGTCGGCCTTCACGTCCAGGTAGCGGTGCTCGATGCGGCGCTCGATGGCGCGCGGGTCGACGTCGATGCAGATCGCGACGCCGTCGTTCATCGTCACGGCGAGCGGCTGGGCGCCGCCCATGCCGCCGAGCCCGGCGGTCAGCGTGATCGTCCCGGCCAGGGTGCCGTTGAACTTCTTGTTGGCGACCGCGGCGAAGGTCTCGTACGTGCCCTGGAGGATGCCCTGGGTGCCGATGTAGATCCAGGAGCCGGCCGTCATCTGGCCGTACATGGTGAGTCCGAGGGCCTCCAGCCGCCGGAACTCCTCCCAGTTCGCCCAGTCGCCGACCAGGTTGGAGTTGGCGATGAGGACACGGGGCGCCCACTCGTGGGTCTGCATCACGCCGACGGGGCGGCCGGACTGGACGAGCATCGTCTCGTCCTGCTTGAGCGTCTTCAGCGTGCGCACCATGGCGTCGAAGGAGCGCCAGTCGCGGGCGGCCTTGCCGGTGCCGCCGTAGACGACGAGCTTGTCGGGGTGCTCGGCGACCTCGGGGTCGAGGTTGTTCTGCAGCATGCGCAAGGCGGCTTCCTGCTGCCATCCCAGGGTGTTCAGCTCCGTACCGCGCGGTGCCCGTACCGGCCGGGGTCCTGACATGGTCTGCCTCCTCGTGAATGTTGCATGGACTATTCACATCCTGACGAGCTGAATAGAACTAGTCAATACGCACGGTCTCCCCACTGCGCCCGGGGAGGTGGTTGTCTAGACCACATGGCTTCGGACACGGACGCCGCGACGCGGCGTGAGCAGGCAGTACAGGCAGCGGTCGAGCAGGGGCTCGCAGGCCCCGAGACCCCCATCATCGGTCTGCTGGACATCACCGGCATCCGCAGCAGCGCGGCCGCGCTGCGCACCGCGTTCGCGGAGGTGACCCCGCCGGACACCCCCGTTCTGCACGCCTTCGCCGTCAAGGCCTCCCCGCTCGTCCCGGTCCTGCGGCTGCTGCGGGACGAGGGGATCGGCGCGGAGGTCGCCAGCCCCGGCGAGCTGGCCTTGGCCCGCGCGGCGGGCGTACGCCCCGAGCACACGGTCCTCGACTCCCCCGCGAAGACCCCGGCCGAGCTGCGCGAGGCGCTGGCCCTGGGCATCGCGGTGAACGCGGACAACCCGCAGGAGCTCGCCCGTATCGACGCCCTGGTCGCCTCGGCCACCACCGCATCACCCCTCGGGCTTCGGGTGAACCCGCAGATCGGCGGCGGCTCGATCGGCGCCCTCTCCACCGCCACCGCCACCTCCAAGTTCGGCATCGCGCTCCGCGACGAGGGCGCCCGTGAGTGGGTCGTCCGTGCGTACCTGGACCGGCCGTGGCTCAACCGCCTGCACACCCACTCGGGCTCCCAGGGCGTCCCTCTCGCGCTGATGGCCGAGGGCGTCAGGGCCGCGTACGAGCTGGCCGAGGAGATCAACACCGCGGCGGGCCGGCAGCAGATCGACACCGTCGACATCGGCGGCGGCCTCCCGGTCAACTTCTCCTCCGACGAGGAGACGCCGACGTACGCCGACTACGCCCGGCTCCTGAAGTCCACCGTCCCCGGGCTCCTCGACGGCCGCTACGGTCTGGTGACCGAGTTCGGTCGCTCGCTCCTCGCCAAACACGGCACGATTCTGGCCAGGGTCGAGTACACGAAAACGTCGGGCGGACGCCCCATCGCGGTCACCCACGCCGGCGTCCAGGTCGCGACCAGGACGGTCTACGCACCCGTCTCCTGGCCTCTGCGGATCGCCGCATATGACACGAAGGGCCGGCCCAAGGCGGGCGTCGAGGTTCCGCAGGACGTGGCGGGCCCGGCGTGCTTCGCCGGTGATCTCCTGGCCGAGAACAGGGAGTTGCCCCTCCTCGAACAGGGGGACTACGCGGCGGTCCTCGACACGGGGGCGTACTACTTCGCCCATCACTACGCGTACAACAGCCTGGCCAGGCCGGGTGTCCACGGCTTCACGGCGGACAGCGATGGCACCTCCTTCGCCACCGTGCGCACCCCGCAGACGCTCCAGGAGATCGTGGCCGAATCCGGTGGGGAACACCGGGACGCTCTCCTTTGAGCCGCCGCTGAACCACCCCCTCCGCATGGGCGGCACGGACCCTATCCAAGCTCCGCATGTTCCGCTGGAAAATGCCAGAACTCCACCCGGCGAACAGAACTCTGCGTAACTTGACGGTCACAGCTGCAGCGCCGGGGAGGGGGTTCAGTGTGGCCGGAATAGACGAGTGCCTGCTCGAAGTGATGCAGGTGCCGGGTGCCATCGGGGCCTCGGTGGTGGACTGGACGAGCGGGCTGTCCCTGGGCACCGTCGGAGAGGCACCGCACCAGGACCCCGAGGCCACCGCGGCCGAGACCGCGGAGCTGGCCCGGATGGCGGCCGAGCACCCCTCGTTCGTCCCCGACGATCCCGCGGACGGTTCCACGGGCAAGGAACTGCCCGTGGAGGACGTCATCGTCACCACGCGCACCACCTACCACGTGCTGCGTTTCGTCGAGACGACCTTCGACAGCAGCGTGTTCTTCCATCTCTGGCTCGACCGCGACCTCGGCAATCTCGCCCTGGCCAGGCACCGGCTGCGCGACCTGGCCGAACGGCTGGTCCTGGGATGAGCACCATTTCGCCCATGCTGGTGCGGCTGGCGGCCGAGCAGGCCACCGGAGCCCTGCTCCGCGACCGGGGCACCCTGTATCTCGCCGACGGCCAGGTCGTGCACGCCGAGAGCCCGTCCTCCCCCGGCATGGAGGTCATGCTCACCGCGTCCGGCAGGCTGCGCCCCGAGGGCTGGCAGGAGGCCGTCGACCGGGCGGGTGCCAGGGGCCGGGTCGCCCGTTTCCTCGTCGACAGCGGTCAACTGGGCGGCGGCGAGCTGGAGATCTGCCATCTCAGCGCCCTGCACGACGCCGCGTTCTTCGCGCTGGCGCCCAGCAGCGGGCCCACCCGCTTCCGTTACGGGGTGGTGCACTGGATGGGCCCGGTCCAGTCCGTTCCCGCCGCCCGGGTGGAGCGGGAGGCCGCACGCCGCCGTGAACTGCTCGACCAGCTCTGGCCGTACGAGGCGGTCGACACCGCCCCGGTCGTACGCACACACCGCCTCGCGGACGCCCCGGTCACCCCGCGCCAACGCGCCGTACTGGCGCTGGTGGACGGGGTCAGGACCGCGCAGGACATCGCGCGCGTGCTGGGCCGTCCCGCGTTCCACACCCTCATCGACGTCCGGAGGCTGGCCGCCGCCGGTGTCCTCGAAACGCCCCGCGCACCCACCGCGCAGCCCACCGTGCCCGACTGGGTCACGGACGTGGGGACGGGGACCGACCCCGACATCGCCCTTCTCACCCGACTGCGCGACGCATTGGAGGCCACGCTGTGATCCGCTCCCTGCGGCAGCGCGCCGAGAGGAGACAGCTCATGTCCGCAGAGGCCGAAGTCCTCGAAGAACTCGGCCGGTTGAGGGCGCGGGTACCTCTGCTCAGCGGCGCTCTGGCCGCCAGCGCCGACGGTCTGGTGCTGGCCCAGGACACCTCGGCCGCCGAGGCCGAGACCATCGCCGCCCTCACGGCCGCCGCCCTGGGCGTGGCGCAGCGGCTCACCGAGACGACGGGGCAGGGCGGCTTCCGTGAACTCCTCGTCCGCGGCGAGCACGGCTATGTCGCGACCTACGCGGCGGGCTCCTCCGCCGTACTGACTCTCCTCGCCCAGCCGCGGATCAACGTCGGCCGCCTGCACCTCGAGGCGCGGAGGGCGAGTGCGCGTATCGGTGCACTGGTCGACGGCGCCCTCGAACGGCTGGAGAACTCGTGACCGACTCCCCGACATCCCGGACCAGCAGGTCCCGGACCGTATCCAGCACCATCCGGAAGAAAGGCAGTACCAACGCCATGGCGAACACGGAAACCGCGCTCAAGGAAGCGATGACCTCCATCGAGGGCACGATCGGCGTGGCCCTCGTCGACTACACCAGCGGAATGGCCCTCGGCACCCTCGGCGGAGGCAAGGAGCTCGACCTCTCCGTGGCCGCCGCGGGCAACACCGATGTGGTGCGCGCCAAGGTGCGGACCATGGAACTCCTCGGCCTCAAGGACGAGATCGAGGACATCCTGATCACCCTGGGCGGCCAGTACCACCTGATCCGGCTGCTCAAGGGCCGGGGCACCGACGGCCTCTTCATCTACATCGCGCTCGACAAGAACCGGTCGAACCTCGCGATGGCCCGCCACCAGCTGAAGAAGATCGAAAAGGAGCTGGAGGTCTGACAGGGCGGCCCTGCGGCGGGCGGCACTCTGCCCGCCGCAGTGGTACGCGGCACCACCGGCCCGGCGTCTACTCGGCGAACAGCCCCCGCGCCGTGGCCCGTGCGTCGAACTCCTCCAGCCGCGCCTGCGCCTCGGGCAGGTCGTCGCACATCGCCTCCAGCAGCACCCGGCCCAGCAGCATCGGCGCACACGCGGTGTCGAAGGCGAGCCCCGTGCCGACTGCCGCCGGGATCAGTACGTCGCTGTGCTTGGCCACTGGCGCGAAGGCCGAGTCCGCGACCGTGACCACCGTCAGACCCGCCGACTGCGCGTAGGCGAGCGCCTCGATGACCTCGCGTGGATGGCGCGGCAGCGCGAAACAGAGCAGCGCCGAAGCCCCGGCCCGCACCGCGGCGTCGATGCGGTCGGCGAGCATCGTGCCGCCCTCGTCGAGGAGGCGGACGTCCGGGTGCACCTTGGCCGCGAAGTAGGCGAAACCACGGGCCTGCGAGGAAGCGGCGCGCAGCCCGAGCACGGGCAGCGCGGGTGAGGCGGCGAGCAGCCGGCCCGCCCGCTCGACCGCGGACGGGTCGGCGAGCACCTCGGCGAGATGGCGCAGGTTCTCGATCTCCGCCTGCACGGCCTGCTGGTACTCGTTGTACGTGTCGGCGGCGCTGCCCCCGCCCACCGGGGCGACCTCGCGCAGATGCTTGCGCAGCGCCGGATAGCCGTCGAAGCCGAGTGCGACGGCGAAGCGGGTGACGGAGGGCTGGCTCACCCCGGCCAGTTCCGCCAGCTCCACCGAGGACAGGAAGGGGGCGTCGGCGGCGCGGCGCACCATGCAGTGCGCGATACGCCGCTGCGTCGGCGTCAGCCGGTGCCCTTCGAAGAGCTGCTGCAGCCGTGCGGCGGGGCTGTCACTCATGCCTGGTCCCCTGGTCCTCAGAGTTCGTTGAACTGGTCGAGCAGCGCGGCCGCGGCCGCCACGTCGTCGGTCAGCGGCCGGTCCGCCGTGTCGTCGCCGAGCACCGATGCCGCGAGGTCGAAGGCCTTCCCGACTGGCAGCTCCGGGTCGATCCGCAGATCGCGCTGGCGCAGCGCCCGTACCACCGCGACCAGTTCGCAGCCGACGACGTACCGGTAGGCACGGACCGCCCGCAGCGACTGGCGCGCCGCCAGCGAGGCGAAGCTGGCCTGCTCCTCGACGCCACGCGACAGCACAGCATGCCCCAGGGAGGCGGGTGCGGAGAAGGCCCGGAGATCGCCGAGGGCCGCTCCGGCCGCGTACTCCAGGATCATCACGCCCGACGACGCGGCCTCGTTGTCCGCCAGGAAGGGCTTGAGGCGGGTGAAGGCGGGCTCGTTCAGCGCGGAGAGGCGCGAGGTGGAGAGCCGGGCGACCTGGGTGACGGCGAGCCTGAAGTGGTCCAGGGCCAGGGCGAGTTGGGCCATGTAGAAGCCGCCGTGGTGGTACGCGGCCATGTCGTCCGCCCTGATCAGCGGGTTCTCCGCGGCCGCGTTGATCTCGACGGCGAGGGTCCGCTCCAGGAGGTCGGCGGCGTCGTGCGCGGGCCCGTGGATCTGCGGGACGCAGCGCAGTCCGTACGGATCCTGGATGCGGCCCAGCGGCGGGGTCGGCCGCTCCGGGGCGCCGAGCAGATAGCGACTGCGGGCGGCGACGGCCTGTGAGCCGGGGTGCGGACGGGCGGCGTGCACTGGCTCCGCGTACGCCTCGAAGGAGCCGTCCATCGCGAGCAGCGAGAGGGCCGCCACCACCTGGGTGGCGGCCACCAGCCGCCGCAGCTCGTCCAGGGCGAGGGCGGACTGGCCCAGGGTCAGGGCGTTGCTGCTGATCAGGGCGAGGGCGTCGTTGTTGTCCAGGGGCTGCGCCTCGGGGGCATCGCCCGCCCCCAGCCAGGGGTGCTCGCCCGCCAGCGCGAGGCCGACCTGGGCGAGGGCCGCGATGTCTCCGGTGCCGACAGACCCGAATTCGTTGACGACGGGATACGCCCCCGCCTCCAGCGCCTCGCAGAGCGCGATGACGACGGTCGGGCGCAGCCCGGCACCCCCGGCCAGGAGCTGGTTGGCGCGGACTGCGAGCATGGCGCGTACCTCGTGCTCGGGCAGCGGGTCGCCGATCGCTCCGGCGTGCGAGCGCAGCAGCCGCAGCCCGTGGTCGGCGGCCGCCTCGGAGGGCACCGCCTCATTCCGGTTCGCGCCCACACCGGTGGACCGTCCGTAGACCCGGCCCGAGGCGGCGAGCTCGCGGGCGGCGTCCCACGACGATTCCACACGCTTCATCGCCTCGGTTCCGGGTACGGGCCTTGCCGTACCGCGCGCGAGGCGGACCACGTCGGAGACCGGGAGGGACTCGCCGTCCAGGACGACGATGCCGGTCGGAGAGTCCACCATGCGGGACGACATCATGCGCGAACGCCTCCATTCAGGACAGAACGTCTTACCCGTCGGACTCATGTAACCAGTGATTTACCGCGGGCCATTGACAATTTATTCAGACACCAAGAACTCTGCATGACCATATGCAGCCGGGCAAGGGATGACCGATGATCAAATTCGACGAAGTCCACAAGCGTTTCCCGAACGGCACCACCGCGGTGCACGACCTCTCGCTGGAGATGCCGGAAGGACAGATCACGGTCCTCGTCGGATCCTCCGGTTGTGGCAAGACCACCACCCTCCGCATGATCAACCGGATGGTCGACCCGAGCTCGGGCACGATCCGTCTCGCGGGCAAGGACATCCTGGAGTCGGACGCCGCCGATCTGAGACGCGGCATCGGCTACGTCATCCAGCAGTCCGGCCTCTTCCCGCACCGCACGGTCCTCGACAACATCGCCACCGTCCCGCTGCTCCTCGGCTGGGGCCGCAAGAAAGCCCGCGACCGCGCCGCCGAGCTCCTGGAGACCGTCGGCCTGGCCGCCGACTCCGGAAAGCGCTACCCGCACCAGCTCTCCGGCGGCCAGCAGCAGCGCGTCGGCGTGGCCCGCGCGCTCGCCGCCGACCCGCCCGTCCTGCTCATGGACGAGCCCTTCGGCGCGGTGGACCCCGTGGTCCGCACCCAGCTCCAGGACGAGCTCCTGCGCCTCCAGAAGGACCTCGCCAAGACCATCGTCTTCGTCACGCACGACATCGACGAGGCCGTACGCCTCGGGGATCGAATAGCCGTCTTCCGCACCGGCGGCCATCTGGTCCAGTGCGCCGAGCCCGCCGAGCTCCTGGCCCGCCCCACCGACGACTTCGTCGCGGACTTCCTGGGCGCCGAGCGCGGCCTCAAGCTCCTCTCCCTGATCACCCTCGCCGGTGTGGAACAGCACCCGGCCCCCGAGGGCAGCCGCTGGCAGCTGGAGCTCGACAGCGCCCGCAAGCCGCTGGGCTGGCGCGACACGGACGCCGCGGCCGGCGACGGCGCCGATGCACCGCTGCTTCCCGTACGCGCCCTGCGCGACGGCGACTCGCTGCTCTCCGCGCTGAACGAGTCGATCGCCTCCCCCGCGGGCCTCGTCGCCCGCGTCGACGCCGACGGCGTCCTGACCGGCGTCAGCGCACGCGCCGCGATCCACGACCACGCGGGCGACGCCCACGTCAGCGCGGGCGCGGCAGCCTGATGACCATCGAATGGGGCTGGTTCCCCGACCACATCGACGAGATGACCCGGCTCACCACCGACCATCTCTCCACCGCGCTCTCCGCGGTCTTCTTCGGCCTCCTCATCGCGCTCCCCCTCGCGGTGATCGCCCACCGCGTCCGCCCCCTGCGCGGCTTCGTGCTCGGGCTGTCCAACATCCTCTACACGATCCCGTCGATCGCCCTGTTCGTCCTGCTGCTCCCGGTCACCGGACTGACCCGTACGACCGCGGTCGCGGGCATCACCGCGTACACGCTGGTCGTCCTGGTCCGCAACACCGTCGAAGGCCTGGACGCCGTCCCCGCCAAGGCGCGCGAGGCCTCCACCGCGATGGGCGCCAAGCCCCTGCGCACCCTCCTCACCGTCGAGCTGCCCCTCGCGCTGCCCGTGATCATGGCGGGCGTACGGGTCGCCACCGTCATGTCCATCTCCCTGGTCAGCGTGGCCAGTTACATCGGCCAGGGCGGCCTCGGCCAGCTCTTCACCGACGGCTTCCAGCGCAACTTCCCCACCCCCGTCATCGCCGGCGTCGCCCTGACGCTGCTGCTCGCCCTGGTCGCCGACGCGGCCCTGGTCACCGTCCAGTGGCTGGCCACCCCGTGGACCCACAAGCGAGGTGCCTGACCCGTCATGCTCGAACTCCTCAAGAACCTCGTCTCCTGGCTGACCAGCGGCTCCCAGTGGTCCGGCAACGCGGGCATCGCGCACCGCCTCGCCGAACACCTCGAGTACTCCCTGCTCGCCACTCTCGTCGCCGCCGCGATCGCGCTCCCCATCGGCATGCTGATCGGGCACACGGGGCGCGGCGCGTTCATCGCCGTCAACCTCGCGTCGTTCGGCCGCGCGCTGCCCACCGTCGGCCTGGTCACCCTGGTCTTCCTCGCGGGCGGCCTCTCCATGTGGCCGGTCTACATCTCGCTGGTCGCGCTCGCCGTCCCGGTGATCATCACCAACACCTACGCGGGCATGGCCGCCGTCGACCCCGAGGTCAAGGACGCCGCCAAGGGCGTCGGACTCCGCGGCCACCAGGTGCTGTGGCAGGTCGAACTCCCCCTCGCGCTGCCCCTGATCATGACCGGCATCCGGCTCGCGACCGTGCAGGTCATCGCCACCGCGACCATCGCCGCCTACGTCAGCTTCGGCGGCCTGGGCCGCTATGTCTTCGACGGTCTCGCCCAGCGCGACCTGGTGCAGGTACTGGGCGGCGCGGCACTCGTCGCCGTACTCGCCATCGCCGCCGACCTGGCCCTGAGCGGGGTCCAGCGGCTGCTGCTCCGCGGCTGCCCCGCCAACGCCCGCTGACCCCAAGGACTTTGAGACTCATGAACCGACGCACAGCCCTCACCGCCCTGCTCGCCGGCGCCTCCGCGCCCCTCCTCGCCGCCTGCTCCTCGGGCATCACCTCGCTCGACGGCGACGGCTCCGGCGGCGACACGGGATCCAGCTCGGGCGGCCTGATCATCGGCACCGCCAACTTCACCGAGAACCAGATACTCGGCTACCTCTACGCGGGCGTCCTCAAGGCCGCCGGCATCAAGACCACCGTCAAGCCGAACCTCGGCTCCCGCGAGATCATCGTCCCCGCGCTCAAGGGCGGCGACATCGACCTCCTCCCCGAGTACCAGGGCAGCCTGCTCCTCTACCTCGACAAGAACGCCAAGGACACCGAGGCGGGCGCGATGCAGAACGCCCTCGCGGCCGTGCTCCCCGCCTCCCTGGAGGTGCTGCCGTACGCGGTCGCCGAGGACCGCGACAGCTTCGCCGTCACCCAGGAGACCGCCGACAAGTACGGCCTGAAAACCCTCGCCGACCTGACCAAGGCCAACGGCAAGCTGGTCTTCGGCGCGGCCGCCGAGATGCAGAAACGGGTCGTGGGGGTCGTCGGCCTCAAGGACGTGTACGGCGTGGAGTTCAAGGAGTTCAAGGCGCTGGACTCCTCCGGGCCGCTGGTGAAGGGCGCCCTGAAGAAGGGCGACGTGGACGTCGCGAACGTCTTCACCACGGACGTGGACGTCGCCTCCAACAAGTGGGTCGTGCTCCAGGACCCCAAGAACCTGGTCCCCGCCCAGCACATCGTCCCGCTGATCGCCGCGCGCAAGGCGGACGGCAAGGTGCGCAAGGCCCTGGCCACGCTCGGCAACGTACTGACGACACCCGAACTGACCAAGCTCAACCGCCTGGTCGACCAGGACAAGAAGGACCCGGACCGCGTGGCCGACGCGTGGCTGAAGGAGAAGGGCCTGGTCAAGGACTAAGCAGGCCCTGCCCGGTTGGCCGACCCCCGCTCGATCAGCTCGGGTGCGCACAGGATCCGCTTGCGTCGCACCCGGCGCCCCTCGATCGCGGCGACCGCCAGCCGGGCCGCCTCCTTGGCGATCTCCGCGAGGCCCCAGTCCAGCGTGGTGAGCGGCGGGGTGAGCACCCGGGAGACAGGGTGGTCGTCGAAGCCGACGACCGACAGATCGCGCCCTACGGCGATCCCCGCCTCGGCGGCGGCCGCGTACACCCCGTACGCGATCGAGTCCGAGAAGCAGAAGACGGCGGTCCCGGGCCCGCGCAGGACGCCCCGCGCGACCTCGGTGGCCACCCCCAACTCCAGCCCGCACGGCACCACTTCGACGTCGAGCCCGATCCGCGCTGCCGCCTCCCGCACGTACACGTCGGCGGGCCGGTCCGGTGTGGCGCGCCCGGTCGGCGTCAGTACGGTCACCCGCCGGTGCCCGAGCCCGGCCAGATACCCCAGCACCGCGTCGATCCCGGCGCGGTTGTCGAAGAGGACTTCACCGGCCGTACGGGCATGCTCCAGCGAGTCCCCGATCGACACGACGGGAACCTGCTCGGCGATCTTCACCCAGCCCTGCGCCGAGGGGTCGACGGGCGAGACGAGCATCCCGTCCACCCGCTGGTCGCGCAGCTGCTTGGCCAGGACGAGCTCGCGCTCCGGGTCCCCGCCCGCGTCGAGGATCAGCGCGTACCGGTCGCCCGCGAGCAGCTCCCGCCCTATCGCCGCCATCAGTTGCTGCTGCCAGAGATCCTGCAGGTCACCCGCGATGACGCCGACCATGCTGGTGCGGCCGCTGGCCAGGGCGCGGGCGATGGGGTCGGCCTCGTAACCGAGTTCGGCGGCGGCCTTGCGCACGCGCTCCTCGGTCTCCTTGGAGACGTGCTTGCCGCGCAGCGCGTACGAGACGGCTGCGGTGGAGAGGCCGGTGGCCTCGGCCACCTCGCGGAGGGTGGTGCGCTTTGTGGGCCTGGCCATGCACCGGATCCTACCGGCCGCTCTTGACACTCCGCATGGTTAACCGTTTCACTTAACCGCATCAGTGAAGCGTTTAACAAAAGGATGTCTCCTTGCCCACCGACGTCCACCAACACATCTGGCCGCAGGCCTTCATCGACCTCCTGCGCACCCGCACCACCGCTCCCCGCCTCGACGGCTGGACGCTGCACCTCCCCGGCGAACCGCCGTACGAGGTGAATCCGGACGACCACGACATCGCGGCCCGCACCGCACTCGCCCGCACCGAGGACGCCCTCGACCTGGCCCTGGTCTCCCTCTCCAGCCCGCTGGGCATCGAGTACCTCCCGCCCGCCGAGGCGGAGCCCCTCGTCGCCGCCTTCCACGACGGCGCCCTGGCGCTGCCCGCCCCCTTCGGCGTCTGGGCGTCGGCCCCCCTCGTCGCACCCGACCCGGACGCCCTCACCCGCACCCTCGACCGGGGCTGCGCCGGCCTCCAACTCCCGGCCACCGCACTCCTGGACGAGGCCGGCTGGCTCCACTGCACGCCACTCCTGGAAGCCCTGGTCCAGAGCGGCAAACCCCTCTTCGTCCACCCCGGAGCGGCCCCGCCCGCACCCCCCGGCACCCCTGCCTGGTGGCCCGCCCTGGTCCCGTACGTCCACCAGCTGCACGCCTCCTGGTACGCCTTCCGCGCCTTCGGCCGCCCCCGCCACCCCACCCTCCGCGTCTGCTTCGCCGCCCTCGCCGGCCTGGCCCCGCTCCACGGCGAACGCCTGGCGGCGCGCGGCGGAGGCCGCGGCGACATCGACTTCGACGTCTTCTACGAGACGTCCTCGTACGGCACCCGCGCGGTGGACGCCCTGGTCCGCACGACCGGCATCGACGTGATCGTCTCCGGCAGCGACCGCCCGTACGCCCTCCCCACCACCCCCGACCTGGGCGCCGCAGCCGCCACCCACGCCCTGCGCACCGCCAACCCGTCCCGCCTCCTGAACGGAGCCACCCCATGACGTCGTACACCGCCGCGCTCCCCGCCCGCATCCTCGACAAGCGCGAACTCCACACCCTGGTCGACGACTTGGCAGCCACCCCCGACCTCTGGCGCCCGCACGTCGCCTTCTCCGACAGCGAGCGCCACTACGCATCCCTGCACCGCGACGAGTACGTCGACATCTGGCTGCTCTGCTGGACCCGCCAGAACGACACCGGCTGGCACGACCACGACATCTCCTCGGGCGCGGTCCGCGTGGTCCAGGGCGTACTCACCGAATCAAACCCCCGCATCGGCGGCCGCCACCTCGCCACAGCGGTCCCCGCGGGCGAGTCCTTCCACTTCGGCCCGGACCACATCCACCGCCTCACGGGCGCCACGGACGACGCGGTCTCGATCCACGCGTACTCCCCGCCGCTCTGGCGCCTGGGCCAGTACGACATCACCGACGACGGCCTGATGCGCCGCATCTCGGTCTCGTACGCGGACGAACTGCGCCCCCTGGACACCTCCGCGGCCTGACGTCCGCGGCCTGACGTCCGCCGGCCCTCTGCGGCCGCCGGGGAACCGCGGGCCGCTCAGGCGGCTATCTGCTCATCGTCTTCTTCCGTGTGCGAACGGCTGCCCAACGCGTATCCGGCCTGGAAGCGCGTCCTCGCTCCCAGGGTGTCCATCAGCTCCGCGACGCGTCGCTGGCAGGTGCGCAGGGAGATGTCGAGCCGTCGGGCGATCACCTTGTCCTCCACGCCGTTGAGCAGCATGCGCAGGACGGACTCGTCGATCAGGGCAGAGGCGGAACGTGCGCTTTCGTGGTCGTAGCGGCCGTCGAAGTCCCGGGCTTCGTCCCAGGCGCCGGTCAGGGTGTGCCGTAGCGCGGTGACCGTGGACGGGTCGTGGATCACGCTGAGCCCAGGGCCCTGCTCGCGGGGAACCACCGCGGTGGCGGAGTCGACGACCATCAGCCAGGTCGGCAGCGAGGCCGCCGTCCGTACCTGACCACCCTGCCGGTGCAGCTCCGTCGCGTATTCCCGCATCCGGACGTCATAGCGGGCCGCCTCGGGCAGCAGGACGCGCAGGAGGTCGGGGCGCCTGGTCGTGTAGACGGGCCAGGGATTTTCGGCCGAGGAGTCCGCGGGGTCCTGCCAGGGGTCCCTGGTGGGGAGGGCGAGCAGAATCTCCTCCGCTGCCTCGGCGGCGAGGGTGGAGAGCACGCCGCGGGCGGCTTCCCGCCCTTCTATGTGATGGACCTGCGGCTGATCGGGCTCCTCGGCCAAGTTGGCCCGGTAGAGCGGCAGAAGGCTGTGCATCTGCTGGCGCAGCCGCTCCAGTTCGTGCTGCCGCTGGCGCAGCACCTCGTCCTCCGCGGCCAGCAACTGCAGGGAAGCGGACTGCGGGTTCACCGCCACGTAGGCGTACGAGCAGCCGTGGACCAGGTGAAGGAGCCGGAGCCGCACGAGGTCGGCTATCGCCGCGGAGGCCTCCGACTCGGTGATGCCGAGGTCCCGTACGCACGTCTCGATCTCCACGTACTCACTGCGCAGCGCCAGCGTGTAGACCTCACTCGCCGCGGTGTCCGCCTGCGGCACGTCAGGAAGCCCCGATATGGCATTGGTATGCATGGTTTGCCCCTCCCTCGCATTCCTGTCTGGCGCAACTCGGCAACTGCACCTCCGAGGCCAGCTCATCGATCCTCTCTAAAGGGAGCACCCCACGCACAGCGTTTGACGGAGCAACAGGATGAGTCTTCATGCCCCCTTAACAGAGGGGTCATGAAGGGACGTTGCTCCCCCCGAACCTGTTCTGCGCCTACAGGTGGCAGCAAAGGAGAGATATGAGCGACAGCAGGATCAGAGACCGAATACAGGGCCCCTGGTCGTCCTTGACCCCATGCACCACCCCCTCGCGAACAGCCGATGCGGTACACGGCGGCGTACTGGGCCGGATCACTTTCGCCGGGATGACCGGTGATCCGTCCCTCATCGACGGCGCTCCTCACCTGATCACGCACATGGCCAACGCGTCCGTGCACCCTGCCGAGGAAATCTGGCGGACCAGCCTGCCCGTTCAGGCGGGAGTGGCCGGACACGCCGTCTACGCAGAGGACGGCGAGCACCTCTTCTACGCGGTACGTCTCGGCCCCCAGGACGCCTACCGCGAACCGGTGCGCGACCTGTACGAGACCGCGCTGAAATTCGCCTGGGATCACGGCTACCCCGAACTGATCCGCATGTGGAATCTCATCGGCGACATCACCGGCGCCAACGCGGACGGTCTGGAGATCTACCGCGACTTCTGCACCGGACGGGCCGAAGCGTTCACGACCTGGCAGGAACAATTCCCGCACCTGCCGGCCGCCACCGGAATCGGCACGCTCAGCCCCGGTGTCGACCTCTGCTTCCTGGCGGCCAAGCCGGGCCGCGCCGTGCACGTGGAGAACCCGCGGCAGACACCGGCGTACAAGTACTCCTCCCGGTACGGGAAGAAGTCCCCGAGTTTCGCCCGGGCCACCTTCCTCCGTGACCTCCACACGCCGGGCAAAAGCTCCGGCAGCCTTTTCGTCTCGGGTACGGCGAGCATCCTGGGCGATGACACCGTGCACATCGACGACGCCGCACGGCAGACCGAGGAGACGCTCCGCAACATCGAGGCACTCGTCAGCAGCGACAATCTGCGTCGCCACGAGGTGGACGGTGCCGGGTTCGACGTCAAGGACCTCGACCAGATCAAGGTCTACGTCCGGGACGCCGAGCATCTGCCCGTCGTGCAGGACATCTGCGCGTCCGCGTTCCCCGCCGATACCGACATCGCCTACTTCAACGTAGGGGTCTGCCGCCCCGACCTGCTCGTGGAGATCGAGGGAGTGTGCCGGTGACCGCGAACCTCCTGCACACGCCCCTGGACCCGGATGTCCTCGGCGACACCGCGAGCCAGGGCAACCTGGCCGTGCACCTGGAGAACCTCGCCGGTCGCAACGGCTGGCTGGGGCGGACGGCCTACCTTCAAGGAACGCACCGATACAGCTACGGCGAACTTTTAGAACAGGTACGCGACGCTGCGGGTTTCCTGCGCAGACACGGGATCGGCCGTCAGGACCGCGTTCTGGTGGCGCTGCCCGACAGCGTGGCCTTCGTGGTGACGTTCCTGGCCGTGCTGCGCATCGGCGCGGTCGCCGTACCGGTGAACACCTCTTTCCACGCCGACGAGCTGCGGACGAGTGAAAAGATCGCCGAGGCCTCACTCGTGGTCGCGGACGCCTCGCTGCGCGATGCGTTCCAAGGGCGCACCGTCACGCCGCGGGAGCTGGCCGCCGGGCAGAACCTCACGGACGCGGAGTGCGCCCCGGAAGAGGTGGCGGCCGATGCGCCGGCCTTCGCGGTGTTCACATCGGGGACCACGGGAACACCCCGGCTGTGCTTCCACGCCCACGGCGACGCGCTCCACTTCGACCAGGCCATCGGCAGCGTCATCGCGCTCCGGCAGGGAGAGGTCAGCTACTCCGTCTCGCGGATGTACTTCGCCTACGGACTCGGCAACTCCGTGCTCCTGCCCCTGCAGCGCGGGGCGGCGGTCGTTCTCACACCGCAGCGCGCGGATGACGCGAGCGCCCTGGCCGTCATCGAGCGGTACGGGGTGAGCGTGCTCTACGCCCAGCCCAGCTTCTACGCCCGGATGCTCACCAGGCCCGATGCCGCGCTGCTCGGCCGGCTGCGGCTGGCGCTCATCGCAGGTGAATCACTGCCCAGGCCCCTTGAGGACCGGCTCCGCCGCCTGCTCGGGACGCGCCTGCTGAACATCTGCGGCACCAGCGAGATCGGACACGCCGTCCTTGCCAACGGGCCGGACGAGGTCCACCCCTACAGTCTCGGCCGGGTCCTGGCGCCCTATCGCGTACGCGCGATCGACGACGAAGGACGGCCCGTCGCGGCCGGGGAAGTGGGACGACTGCAGATCTGCGGTCCCACCATCGGCCCCGGCGTGACGTCCGGCAGTCTCCGGCCCCAACGGCTGGGCGCCGGTGAATGGTTCACGACCGGCGATGCCGCCCGCATCACCGAAGAGGGTCTGGTGTGGCTGCTGGGACGCGTGGACGACATCGAGATCGTCGCGGGCGCGAACGTCCATCCCACCGAGGTGGAAGACATCATCACCGCCATCGCGGGGGTCCGTGAAGCCGCCGTGTGCTCGGTGCGACGGGCCGACGGAGTGACGAGTCTGCGTGCCTACGTCGTCACCGACCCCGCCGTGGGCCGCGATGCCGTCCTGGCCAGGACCATCCGCAAAGCCACCGAGGCCGCGCTCACTTGGTACAAGGTCCCCGAAGACGTCGAGTTCGTCGACGCCCTGCCACGCAACGGCACGGGAAAGATACTCCGCCGGGTTCTCCGCGGCTGGAACAAGGAGGTTCCGCATGGCACAGAATGAACCGACGACAGCAGGCCCACCGCTCACCGTGACAGCGGCCGCGCTGCTCACCATGGTGTTGTGGGCTTCGGCGTTCGTGGCGATCCGCGAGATCGGCCAGAGCGTACGACCGGGCCCGCTGGCCCTGGGACGGCTGGTCATCGGGGCCGTGGCGCTCCTGGCGGTGGTGACGGTCCGGCGCGAAGGAGTACCACCGCGCGCCGCCTGGCCGGGCATCGCGGGCATGGGGGTGTTCTGGTTCGGGCTGTACATGATCGCCCTCAACTGGGGTGAACAGCACACCGATGCCGGCACGGCCGCCCTGCTCATCGGTACCGGCCCGCTCCTCGTGGCCGTGCTCGCCGGGCTCTTCCTGCGCGAAGGCTTCCCGCGCCCGCTGATCATCGGGCTCGTCATCGCCTTCGCCGGTGCGGCACTGGCCGGAATCTCCAGCGGTGGCAGCGGACAGACGGCGATGCTCGGCGTACTGCTGTGCCTGGCCGCGTCGGCCGGCCACGCGGTCGGCGCCATCTTCCAGAAGCCCGCCCTCGCACACGCCTCTCCCTTGCAGGTCACCGCGTACGGCAGCGTGGTCGGTGCGGTCGCCTGCCTGCCCTTCGCAGGCCAGCTCGTCCACGATCTGAGCGATGCGCCGGCCACGGCCTGGGCCGGAGTTGTCTACCTCGGTCTCCTGCCGACCGCACTGGCCTTCTGGACCTGGTCGTACGCACTGTCCCGGATGCCCGTCGGCCGGCTGGCCGCGACCACCTACATCGTGCCCGCCCTGACCGTGGCGATGGCCTGGCCCGTCCTGGGCGAGCTGCCGGCCGCCGCGGCCTTCGCCGGCGGGGCCCTGTGTCTGATCGGCGTGGCCATCGCGAACCGCCCGAAACGAACCAAGCCGGAACCGGCGCCCGTCCTGTCCGGCGATCTGGCCCCCGCACCCGGCTCCCCGGAAGAGGCACACGCGAACTGACCCCGTTCTCCTTCTCCTTCCGGGTGGCCCGCCGAACGCTTCGGCGGGCCACCCGGCTGCATGGGCTCCCTCACCCCTGCCGCGTCACCTCCGCGGGCTCCGCGTCCCCCGGGATACGCCGCCTGCGGCGGTGCTTGAGCAGCGCCCACGGGGCGCGGGCGCCCGTGACCTCCGTGCCCGCCTCGGCAGCGGCCGCCGAGGCCGCCTTCGCCACCGGGAGGATGTCCTCGTCGCGGGATGCGTCCAGGTGGTCGGTCTCGGGCCACAGGCCCATCACCGCGCACAGGGTGGGCAGGACCGCCATCGCCGCCGTCGCGTACCCCTCCGCGGAGGGGTGGTAGTTGTCCGGGCCGAAGAGTTCGCGCGGGTTCGCCGCGAATTCCGGGCCCAGGAGCTCGCCGAGGGAGACCGTACGGCCGCCCTGTTCGATGACGCCGATCGTCTGGGCCGCCGCCAGCTGGCGCGAGACCCTGCGGGCCAGCCAGCGCAGCGGCTGGTACACCGGCTCGACCGTGCCCAGGTCGGGACAGGTGCCGACGACGACTTCCGCCCCGGCCGTGCGCAGACGGCGTACCGCCGTGGCCAGATGGCGTACCGACTGGGTCGCCGGCATCCGGTGCGTGACGTCATTGGCGCCGATCATGATCACGCAGACGTCGGGGATACGGTCCTGATCCGCGAGCAGCACCGTCACCTGACGGTCCAGGTCGTCCGACATCGCGCCCGGGAGCGCCACATTGCGCAGGTCGACGGGGCTCTCGGCCACCGCGGCAAGCCCCGAGGCCAGCAGAGCCGCCGGGGTCTGGCCCGCTCTGCGCACGCCCTGTCCCGCCGCCGTCGAGTCGCCGAGCATTCCCAGCCGCAGGGGCTCCAGATGCGCCGCCCGCCCGGCGAACGCCGTTCCGTACCGCCCGTCCGCGCTGGGCGCCTCCGGTGCGCGCCCGCCGCCCACCGCCCGCTTCGCCAGCTGTACCTCGGCGAGCACCACGCCCACCGCTGCCGCCCCGATCAGGCCGACGGACCCGCCGCCGTACGCCGCGCCCGCGGCGATCCTCCGTGCCACCCTCGCCCTCGACAACTGCCACCTCCTCATAGCCGCCGTACTAGGCCTGACAAGACCTACTTGCCCTCAGACAGGTGCAGCCCAATCTTGTCCAATACTCTGACCGCATGGCGCACTTCCACGACTCGATGATCAGCCTCGTAGGCAACACCCCGCTGGTGAGGCTCAACAGCGTGACCGCAGGCATCAGGGCGACCGTCCTGGCCAAGGTCGAGTACTTCAACCCGGGCGGCTCCGTGAAGGACCGGATCGCCGTCCGCATGATCGAGGCCGCGGAGGCGAGCGGCGAGCTCAAGCCCGGCGGCACGATCGTCGAGCCGACCAGTGGCAACACTGGTGTCGGGCTCGCGATCGTGGCCCAGCAGAAGGGCTACAAATGCATCTTCGTCTGCCCGGACAAGGTGTCGACGGACAAGATCAATGTGCTGCGGGCGTACGGAGCCGAGGTCGTGGTCTGCCCGACCGCCGTCGACCCCGAGCACCCGGACTCGTACTACAACGTCTCCGACCGGCTCGTGAAGGAGACGCCGGGCGCCTGGAAGCCCGACCAGTACTCCAACCCGAACAACCCCCGCTCGCACTACGAGACGACCGGTCCCGAGCTGTGGGACCAGACCGAGGGAAAGATCACCCACTTCGTCGCGGGCGTCGGCACGGGCGGCACCATCACCGGCACCGGCCGCTATCTGAAGGACGTCAGCGAGGGCAAGGTACGGATCGTCGGCGCGGACCCCGAGGGCTCCGTGTACTCGGGCGGGTCCGGGCGGCCGTATCTCGTCGAGGGCGTCGGTGAGGATTTCTGGCCGACCGCGTACGACCAGACGGTGACCGACGAGATCGTCGCGGTCTCCGACAAGGACTCCTTCCAGATGACCCGCCGCCTCGCCAAGGAGGAGGGCCTTCTGGTCGGCGGCTCCTGCGGCATGGCGGTCGTCGCGGCGCTGCGCGTCGCGGAGACGCTCGGCGAGGACGACATCGTGGTCGTGCTGCTGCCGGACAGCGGCCGCGGCTATCTGTCGAAGATCTTCAACGACGACTGGATGAACGACTACGGCTTCCTCGACCACACCGGCGACCAGCCGAGCGTCGTCGACGTACTCGACCACAAGACGCACGGCACCATCCCCTCCCTGGTGCACATGCACCCGGAGGAGACGGTCGGCCAGGCGATCGAGGTACTGCGCGAGTACGGCGTCTCGCAGATGCCCATCGTGAAGCCGGGCGCCGGGCACCCCGACGTCATGGCGGCGGAGGTCATCGGCTCGGTCGTCGAACGGGAACTGCTGGACGCGCTGTTCACGAAGCGCGCGACGCTGAGCGACCCGCTGGAGAAGCACATGAGCTCGCCGCTCCCGGTCGTCGGCTCGGGCGAGCCGGTCGGGGACCTGATGTCCGTACTGGAGAAGGCGGACGCGGCGATCGTGCTGGTGGAGGGCAAGCCGAAGGGTGTCGTCAGCCGGCAGGACCTGCTGGCCTTCCTGGCGAAGGAAGCGCACTGACCGGGGGCTGACTTCGTCAAAACGGTACGAGCGCGTCACGTCCGCGCAGCACCGGCTTAACACAGGTCCGGCAGAGTAATGGGTGTCGGGAGGGAGACCCCAGAGGGAAACCGGGGAAACCCGCCCGGCACCACGAACTGGCGTCAAGGACCTCCGGAGCGGCTCCCGGGCTTCCAGCGGCGCCACGGATGCGGAAACCGGCCCTGACCCGGAACCGCGTCCCCTGCGGGGACCGCCGTCGTCCCGCCCTCCTGGGAAACCGGGGGGTGCGGCGGTCCCCGCGCAAGCTTCACTTCCGGGCCGGTGCCGCCGCCCAACTCGCCAGCAGGCCGATGCGTTCCGCCGTCGGCGAGCCCGGTTCCGGGGTGTAGACGACGAGGACCTGGTCCTGGTCGCCGTGCACCGTGAGGGACTCGTACGGCAGGGACAGCTCCCCCACCACGGGGTGCAGCACCCGCTTCACCCCGTACGTCTTCTCCTTCACCAGGTGGTCGGCCCACAGCCGCCGGAAGTGCTCACTCTTCAGCGACAACTCCCCGACCAATGACGCCAGTTGCTTGTCGTCCGGATGCCGTCCCGCGTCCAGCCGCAGATACGCGACCGTCTCGGCGGCCACCGCCTCCCACTCCGGGTACAGCTCGCACGCCTCGGGGGACAGGAACACCTGGCGCATGACGTTGCGCTCGGCGGGCTCGGTCCGCGAGTAGCCGCTCATCGCGTCACCCAGCGCGTTCCAGGCCAGCACGTCCATCCTGCGGCCGAAGATGAAGGCGGGCGCCTTGTCGATGGTGTCGAGCAGCAACTGGAGCCCCGGGCGCACCCGTTGGCGTACGGGAGCGGACGTCCGCCGCGGCCTGGCGACCTCCCGCAGATAGCCGCGCTCCGTGTCGTCGAGACGCAGCACGCGGGCGATCGCGTCCAGTACGGCATCGGAGACGCTCGGCCCCCGGCCCTGCTCCAGCCTGATGTAGTAGTCGACGCTGACGCCCGCCAGCTGCGCGACCTCCTCGCGCCGCAGGCCGGGCACCCGGCGGCGGCCGTGCACGGGCAGGCCGACGTCGTCGGGCTGTATGCGGGCACGCCGCGAACGCAGGAAATCTCCGAGGTCACCATCCATGCCCCCGACCTTAGGCCAGGACCCCGACACCCATCCTGGTACTGCCAGACCCAGGAAAAGCTCTGCCCTGGGTAAGGCTCGGCATTCCGCGCAGAGTTGTCCCTGTCAGCAGGACAACACCGCAGGGAGACAGCAGAGATGAGCTACACCAGCCTCGCCGGCCGTACCGCAGTCATCACCGGAGCAGCCAGCGGAATGGGCGCGGCAACCGCCCTCCTGCTCGCCGCACAGGGCGCCAGGGTCGCACTGCTGGCCCGCCGGGCCGACCGGCTCGACGAACTGGCCGCCAAGATCGAGGCCGACGGCGGCCAGGCGCTCGCCGTCACCGCCGATGTCACGGACGCGGCCTCGGTGGACGCGGCCGTCGCCCGGGTGCACGAGGTCTTCGGTCCGGCGGACCTGATCGTCAACTCCGCCGGGGTGATGCTCCCGAACCCGGTCGACGACGGCCGCGTCGACGAGTGGCAGCGCATGATCGACACCAATGTGACGGGCGCCCTGCGCATGATCCGCGCCTTCGTCCCCGACCTGCTGGCCGCGGCGGCCGAGGGCCGGACCGCCGACCTGGTCAACATCTCCTCGATCGGCGCGCACGTGACGTTCCCCAACTACGCGGTGTACGGCGCGACGAAGGCCGCGCTCACGTACCTCTCGGAGTCGCTCCGCGGCGAACTGGGCCCGCGTGACGTCCGGGTGACCAACATCGAGCCGGGCCTGACCGACACCGAGCTGGGCGGGCACATCGACAACAAGGACCTGTCCGGCCAGCTGGACGGCATGTACGAGGCGATCGGCACCCTCGCATCGGAGGAGATCGCCGACCTGATCGCGTACGTCACGAGCCGCCCGCGCCACATCAACCTGCGCCAGGTCATCGTGCTCCCCACCCGCCAGGCGTAGGGAGAGCTCAGTCGTCCCAGTCCGAGGAGGACGAGGACGAGGACGAGGACTTGTCGCGGCGGTGGGGGAAGAGTCCCCCGTCGCGCGCTGCCTGGACCACGTTCACGCCGACGATCCCCGCCCAGGTGACGAAGAGGCCCGACAGGCCGGCGTTGGCCACGCCGATCGCCGAGAGCGGGATGGCCAGGATCATCGTGACGATCCCGAAGCCGAAGCGCTCGCCGAAACTGCTCTCGGACTGCGGTGTGCGGGTGCCTCTGGCCACCGTCATCTGCTGCTCCGCCACCTGCCGGCGCACCCGGCGGTCGACCGTACCTTCGAGGCGTTGCTCGACTTTCTCCAGAAATGAGTCGACGAGGGCGGACTCGTAGTCCTCGCCCAGCTCCTTGCGTGCGTGCAAGGTGGCGTCGAGTTCCTTCTTCAGCTCCGGGTCGCTCGCTGTCATGAGGACACGGTACGAAGCGGGGCCGGGCCGCGGCAGTGGGGCTAACCCCCCAATTCGGGTGGGGTCCGCCCGCCGCGAGACCGCGCAAGCCTGAGCAAGCGCTTAGAAAAGAGTCCCGCATCACACGCCGTATCCGGTGACCTGGACGATACGTACGGGTAACTTCCCTCACAGTCCTGCCTTCTCCACCCCTCATGGAGCTGTGATGCCCGAAGCCGTGATCGTCTCCACCGCCCGCTCCCCGATCGGTCGCGCCTTCAAGGGCTCGCTGAAGGATCTGCGCGCCGACGACCTGACCGCCACGATCATCCAGGCCGCCCTGGCCAAGGTCCCCGAGCTCGACCCGCGCGACATCGACGACCTGATGCTCGGCTGCGGTCTGCCCGGCGGCGAGCAGGGCCACAACATGGGCCGCGCCGTCTCCGTACTGATGGGAATGGACCACCTTCCCGGCTGTACGGTCACCCGCTACTGCTCCTCCTCCCTCCAGACGAGCCGCATGGCGCTGCACGCCATCAAGGCCGGCGAGGGCGACGTCTTCATCTCCGCCGGTGTCGAGATGGTGTCCCGCTTCGTCAAGGGCAACTCCGACTCCCTCCCGGACACGCACAACCCGCTCTTCGCCGAAGCCGAGGCGCGCACCGCGGCCACGGCCGCGACCGAGGGCGCCCCGGTCTGGCACGACCCGCGCGAGGACGGCATCGTGCCCGACGCGTACATCGCGATGGGCCAGACCGCCGAGAACCTCGCCGGGATCAAGAACATCAGCCGCGCCGAGATGGACGAGTTCGGCGTGCGCTCGCAGAACCTCGCCGAGCAGGCCATCAAGAACGGCTTCTGGGAGCGGGAGATCACCCCCGTCACCACCCCCGACGGCACGGTCGTCTCGCAGGACGACGGCCCGCGCGCGGGCGTCACCCTCGAAGGCGTCCAGGGCCTCAAGCCCGTCTTCCGCCCCGACGGCAAGATCACAGCCGCCAACTGCTGCCCGCTGAACGACGGCGCCGCCGCCCTCGTGATCATGTCCGACACCAAGGCGCGCGAGCTGGGCCTGACCCCGCTCGCCCGCATCGTCTCCACCGGCGTCTCGGGTCTCTCCCCCGAGATCATGGGTTACGGCCCCGTGGAGGCCAGCAAGCAGGCGCTGAAGCGGGCCGGGCTGACCATCGGCGACATCGACCTCGCCGAGATCAACGAGGCCTTCGCCGCCCAGGTCATCCCCTCCTACCAGGACCTCGGCCTGGACCTGGACAAGGTGAACGTCAACGGCGGGGCCATCGCGGTCGGCCACCCCTTCGGCATGACGGGCGCCCGGATCACCGGCACGCTGATCAACAGCCTGCAGTTCCACGACAAGCAGTTCGGCCTGGAGACGATGTGCGTCGGCGGCGGCCAGGGCATGGCGATGGTCATCGAGCGTCTCAGCTGATCACCTCTCTGTAACCACCCGCGTCACAGTCGTAACCGAATCTCCCCCAGGATGTGACCTATCTCCTGGGGGAGGTTCATTCCCGCAGGTCACACCCGTTTCGGGACTAAACACCAGGCACAAAGACCTGTCCAATTCGTGACGTAATGCACTGACAGCGGGCACCGGCACACGACAAGCTGATGTAGGAAGTCCGGGGGATCGATTGAAACCGGGAGTAAGTCAGTGAGCGTCATGCCTCTTGCCCTGTTGCTGACGACGGCCGCTGCCACGGCCGTCGGCGCTGCTGTGCTGCACGCCGTCCGCGGTCTGCGCAAGCAGCTCACCGAGCTGACCGCCGCGTCGGCCCGGTCCCACGTGGCCACCGGTCACGCCGCGGCCGTGCCCGCCGCACGCGAAACGCCCTCCTCGGAGAGCTGGACCTCCGAGAGCTGGTCCTCCGAAATACGTGCCGCGGTCGGCGAGGCCCTCGCCGAGGAGCGCGAGCGCGAGCTGGCCGAGGCCCGTGCCTTCTGGGCCGCACAGGAGTCCCGCGACGCCGCCGATGCGCCGTCCCTGCTCGGCGGACTCGCCGGGCTCGGTGACGACGCCGCGTTCTTCGTACCCCGCCAGGCCGACTTCGCCGGGTTCGAGCCCGGCTTCGACGCGATCCTGGACTCCGTGCTCGACGAGGGCGACGACACCGCCGCCTCCGTCCAGGAGCTCGCGGGCGAGTTCCCCGAGGACTCCCCGGAGCTGGCCGCGGCCCGCCGCCGCCACCCCTCGTACCCGGGCAAGCACGACGAGCACACCGTTCCCGTACAGACCCCCGTCGTGGCCGACCACGAGCGCACGGTGACACGTCTCGAGGAGCTGGCCGAGGCACGTACCGCACTCTCCGACGTACGCCCGGGACCGCTCGGCACGCTCGACGTATACGTCTTCGCCGACGGCACGACCCTGTGCATGACGCCGGGCCACCGCGAGACCGCCGAACGCCTCGCCGAGTCCCTGCGCGAGGGCGAGGCCCCGGTGCTGCTCGGCGGCTCCGGAGTGGCCGGCGCGTACGCGCTGACCTTCTCCTGCGGCCAGGAGAGCGTCTACATACTCGCCGACCGCGTCATAGCGTCGCTCTAGCCGCCGCGGCTTCCACCAGCCCCACGGCCTCGTCCAGCTCCCGGGACGGGGCCGCAGTGCTGTCCGCGGCCGTACGAAGAATTTCGGCCAAATCATGGCCCGCGACGGCCAGTTGATCCGCAACAGCGAACACACCCGCATCAGGCATCACCCGCGGCTGCCCGCCCGGCTCCTCGATCCGCTGGGCCCGCACCGCCAATTCCCTGGCCAGAGCGAGTCCTTCGGCAGCGGCGCCGCGCTGCAGGCGGCTCTGGGGGGCGGCGCGCAGCCGGTCGGCGAAGCGGTCGACAGCGGCGAGCAGAGGTGTCGTATCAAGCACAGCGCGACCCTACGCGCCTCCTCCTGACGGTTGCCAACAGGCCAACACTCAGGCACGGTGCAATGAAGGACCAGCACTCGCGCAATGCGTCCGGAGGCGCCGATGTCCCAAGTTTTCTCCGAAGAGACCCATCGCAACCTGCTCTCCCGAATCCCCCACTGCACCGGTCGTGAAGTGTCCGACTGGCTGCGAGCCGTTGATGAAGGCCCCACTCTCGTCCGCTTCGAGGAGAAGGTCAGCTGGCTCAGGTACGAACACAATCTGGCTTATGGCCACGCCAAGGCAATCATCCATGAGTACGACCTGAGGCGAGCTGCGCGGAGGCTGCTCTGAGGCGTACCGACCGGCATACGGAGAGGGCCCGCCCCCGACCGGGGAACGGGCCCTCTCTGCGTGCGGTCCTACGTCAGTCGTTGCCCTGCAGGATGGCCACGAGCCGCAGCATCTCCAGGTAGATCCAGACCAGCGACATCGTCAGACCGAACGCCGCCAGCCAGGACTCCTCGCGGGGAGCGCCGTAGGTGATGCCGTCCTCGATCTGCTTGAAGTCCAGGGTCAGGAAGAAGCAGCCGAGCAGGATCGCCAGCACGCCGACCGCGAAGCCGAGCGGGCCGAAGCTGCGCAGACCGCCGTCGTCGGCACCGCCGAAGACGACCACCAGCAGGTTCACCATCATGACCAGCATGAAGGCGATGGCGATGGTCATGCCGACCCGGGCATAGCGCGCGGTGACACGGATCCAGCGCTGCTTGTACGCGATGAGCGTGGCGGCCGAGACCGCCATCGTGCCGAGCACCGCCTGGAAGGGGGCACCCGACCAGGCCTCGTTGTACATCTCGCTGATCACACCGAGGAAGACACCCTCGAAGGCTGCGTAACCGATGATCAGCGCCGGCACGGGCTTGCGCTTGAAGGACTGGACGATCGCCAGCACGAAGGCGACCAGCGCGGCGCCGATAGCCAGGCCGTAGCTCGTCGTGGAGACCGGGAGGACCACCCAGGCCAGCACGGCGCCGACGACCACGGTGCCGAGCGTCATCGCGGTGCGCGAGATGACGTCGTCCATCGTCATGACGCCGGAGCGCGGGGGCGCGGGCGTCTGCGTGGCGTACGGATTGGTCGTGTACTGGTCGGCGGGGGCCTGCGCGTAGGGGTTGCCCCCGGCCTGCGGCTGCTGCGGCGACTGCTGCGCGTTGAACCCCGCATAGCCGCTGTTGTCGCGGCTGAAGCCCCGTCGCGAGAAGACCGGGTTGCTGCTCCTCATCTCACTCCTCCGTGGCCACCGTGCGTGGCCTCACGTCAAGAGTAATGGGAAAGCAAAGCGATGACTCTACTGCCTGAGAAGGATCTTTCGTGCGCGCGAGAGGAGCGACAAGGCGAGGTGCCCGGAACCGGACTCGAACCGGTACGCCCCCGAGGGGCAGCGAGGTTTAAGCTCGCCGTGTCTGCATTCCACCATCCGGGCAAGGCGCGGGCTCCCCCTTGTGCGGTCCGAGCCTATCCGGGCCTGTCCCCCGAACAGCGGAACGACAGCCCGATGTTGTCTTATTTTATTGACGCCTGAGGGTGCGTCAGCCCACTTCACCACCGATCGGCACATGCCGGAGGCGGTTGGCAGCCGGCGGGGCGTGCGCCGGGCGACGCCGGGAATGACGCAAAGTCGCCTGCCGCGTCCCGACGGCCGTCGCCTCAGGGGCCGTGTCATACCGGAGGAGGAGACGGCAGCGTCCCGGTCAGACTCAAGAGGGCCCCGGGAACGGGCATCGCGGCGGACGATCCGGGCGCAGGGCGCGGACAGGATGAAGAGGTCCCCGCAGCGCACCGCAGCACTCCGTCCCGACAGGAGACCCTCCTCGTGACCACCACCCCCTTCGCCGCCCGCTCCACCGCGGTGGCCGCCCGCGCCACCGAACTGTCCAAGGTGTACGGCCTCGGCGAGACGCAGGTGGTCGCCCTGGACCAGGTTTCCGTCGACTTCCGGCAGGGTGAGTTCACCGCGATCATGGGCCCGTCCGGCTCCGGCAAGTCCACGCTGATGCACTGCGTGGCCGGTCTGGACACCTTCTCCGCCGGTTCCGTACGCATCGGGGAGACCGAGCTCGGATCGCTCAAGGACAAGCAGCTCACCCAGCTCCGCCGGGACAAGATCGGCTTCATCTTCCAGGCCTTCAACCTGCTGCCGACCCTGACCGCGCTGGAGAACATCACGCTGCCCATGGACATCGCGGGCCGCAAGCCCGACAAGGCCTGGCTGCAGAACGTCATCGACATGGTGGGCCTCAGGGACCGCCTCGGCCACCGCCCCACCGAGCTCTCCGGCGGCCAGCAGCAGCGCGTCGCCGTGGCCCGTGCGCTGGCCTCGCAGCCGGAGATCATCTTCGGCGACGAGCCCACCGGGAACCTCGACTCGCGCTCGGGCGCCGAGGTGCTGGGCTTCCTCCGTAATTCCGTACGAGAGCTGGGCCAGACGGTGGTCATGGTGACGCACGACCCGGTCGCCGCCGCCTATGCGGACCGGGTGATCTTCCTCGCCGACGGCCGGATCGTCGACGAGATGCTCTCCCCCACCGCCGACGGCGTGCTCGACCGGATGAAGGAGTTCGACGCCAGGGGCCGTACCAGCTGAACCCGGCTCCACGCCCCCTGCCACTCCACACCCCAGGACTGACACACCATGTTCCGTACCGCCTTGCGCAATGTCTTCGCGCACAAGGCCAGGCTCCTGATGACCGTGCTCGCCGTCATGCTCGGCGTCGCCTTCGTCTCCGGCACCCTGGTCTTCACCGACACCCTCGGCTCCGCCTACAAGAACCAGTCGGCGAAGAGCTACGACAACGTCGCCGTCTCCGTCGAGCACGACGGCGAAGGCAAGGGCCTGCCCCAGTCCACGGTCGACAGGATCCAGGCGATCAACGGCGTCGACAAGGCCGCCGGCCAGGTCGACGGATTCGCCGGCGTCGCCGACAAGAACGGCAAGCTGATCGGCCAGGGCTGGTCGAGCACCGGCGCGAACTACACGCCCACCGGCGACTACTCCTTCTCCACCGGAGCCGCGCCCACCAAGGACGGCCAGGTGGCGCTGGACAAGGAGACCGCCGACAAGGCCGGGGTGAAGGTCGGGGACAGCGTACGGATCGCGGGCAACGGCCCGGTGAAGTCGTACGCCCTCTCCGGGATCTTCACCACCAACGACGGCGCGGTCAGCGCGGGCGGCACGCTCAGCCTCTTCTCCACCGCCGAGGCGCAGTCGCTCTACGGCACCCCCGGCTACTTCGACTCGGTCACCGTCACCGCCAAGGGCGGCGCGGACGACGCCCAGCTCCTCGACGCGGTCGTGAAGGTCCTCCCCAAGGACGCCCACGCCCAGACCGGCACCCAACTGGCCGCGGAGCAGGCGAAGTCGATCGAGTCCAACTTCTCCTCGATGAAGACAGGACTGCTCGCCTTCGCGGGCATCGCGCTCTTCGTCGGCATCTTCCTCATCTACAACACCTTCGCCATGCTGGTCGCCCAGCGCACCAGGGAACTCGCCCTGATGCGGGCCGTCGGCGCCTCCCGCAAGCAGGTCACCCGCTCGGTGCTCGGCGAGGCGGTCCTGGTCGGCCTGCTCGCTTCGGCGATCGGTTTCGGCCTGGGCATCGGGCTCGCGGCCGGGCTGCGTCCGGTGATGTCGTCCTTCGGGATGAAGGTCCCCGGCGGCTCGCTGCTCATCTCGCCCGTGACCGTCCTGGCCGCCTTCGCTGTCGGTGTCCTGGTCACCCTGGTCTCCGCCTACCTGCCCGCCCGCCGCGCCGCGAAGATCCCGCCGGTCGCCGCGATGAGCAGCGTCCACGCGACCCCCCAGGGCCGCTCGCTGGTCGTACGGAACATCATCGGCTCGGTCCTCACCCTCCTCGGCGCCGGTCTGATCGTGATGGGTGCGGGACAGACCACCGACAGCGGCCGGATGATCATCGCGGGCGGTGCGTTCCTCGCGCTGATCGGCGTGATCGTGCTGATCCCCTTCCTGTCGCGGCCGGTCATCGCCCTCGTACGCCCGCTGCTCATCGGTGTGTGGGGCGTCTCCGGCAAGCTCGCCGGGCAGAACGCGGTCCGCAATCCGCGCCGTACGGGAGCCACGGCAGCCGCGCTCGCCATCGGTCTGACCCTGGTCACCGGCATCACCACGCTCGGTGTCACGCTCGGCCAGGCCGTCGACAAGATGACGACCGACAACATCAAGGCCGACTACCTGGTCGCGATGGCAGGCGACGGGCAGCACATGTCCCCCGACGCCGTGAAGGCCCTCGCGGCCGCCCCGGGCGTCACCGCGTACTCCCCCGACCAGTCCGCCTGGCTGGAGTTCGCGGGCAAGGGCAAGGGCACGACCGGGCAGGGCGTCACCGGCGTCAACCCCGCCGACATCGACCAGCTGCTCAGCCTCGACGTCACCTCCGGCTCGCAGTCCACGCTCGCCAAGGGCTCGATCCTGGTCTCCGACAAGCTGGCGAAGCAGCAGAACTGGAAGGCCGGCGAGACGGTCACCGCGACCTTCCCCGACAAGTCCAAGGGCGAGCTGACCATCGGCGGCGTCTATGAGGACAACGAGTTCACCAACGGCATCGTCATGGACACCGCCGCCCTCGACCGGCACCTCACCGAAAAGCCCGAGATCAACGCCGTGTACGTCGACTTCGACGGCGGCGCCACCTCCGCCAACGAGCAGAAGCTGGTCGACGCCCTCGGCGCCAACCCCGCCATCGAGGTCATGGACCAGCAGGACATCCGTGACATGTTCGGCGGCATCGTCAACACCATGCTCAACCTGATGTACGGCCTGCTCGGCATGGCCCTGCTCATCGCCGTCCTGGGCGTCGTCAACACCCTGGCCATGTCGGTCTTCGAGCGCCAGCAGGAGATCGGCATGCTGCGGGCGATCGGCCTCGACCGCCGCCGGATCAAGCGGATGGTCCGTCTCGAAGCGGTCGTCATCTCGATCTACGGCGCGGTGATCGGCGTCGGCCTGGGCGCCTTCCTGGCCTGGGCGCTCGGCGAGACCCTGAAGGACTCCATCCCCGGGTACGCCCTCGTCCTGCCCTGGGAGCGGATCGGCATCTTCATCGTGCTCGCGGGCGTCGTCGGCATCCTCGCCGCCCTGTGGCCGGCCCGCAGCGCGGCCAGGCTGAACATGCTGACCGCGATCAAGACGGAGTAGCGGCAAGGGAGTTGTACGTACGGCGGCGGGCCCCGGACAGGAGATGTCCGGGGCCCGCCGCATGTCACACGCCCGCGCGCCTCAGCCCCAGCGCCGCGGCCGCAGCCGCACCCCCGAAGCCCCGTCCTCCGGGGTCTTCACGGCCAGGATCTGATTGACGCCGATCCGGTTGCGTTCGAAGGAGAGCGCGGACGCGGCCATGTAGAGCCGCCAGACCCTCGCCCGGCCCGGGCTCGTCATCCGTACCGCCTCGGGCCACCGCGCCTCCAGGTTGGCGACCCACTGGCGAAGGGTGAGGGCGTAGTGCTCGCGGAGCACCTCCACGTCGCGGGCCTCGAAGCCGGCCTCCTCCAGGGTCGCCAGAGTGCGGCCGACCGGCGCGAGTTCGCCGTCGGGGAAGACGTAACGGTCGATGAAGTCGTCGATGTGGTACGCCGATTCGTCGCGTTCGGGGCGGCGGGCGATCTGGTGGTTGAGCAGCCGGCCGCCCGGCTTGAGGAGGGCGTAGAGGTCGTCGGCGTACTCGCGGTAGCGGGTCGAGCCGACGTGCTCGGCCATGCCGATGGAGGAGATCGCGTCGTACGGACCGTCATGGACGTCGCGGTAGTCCTGGACCCTGATCTCGATCCGGTCGGTGAGGCCCTCCTCGGCGATGCGCTTGCGGGCGAACGCGGCCTGCTCGGTGGAGAGCGTCACACCGGTGACCTGGACGCCGTACTCGCGTGCCGCGTGGATCGCCATCGAGCCCCAGCCGCAGCCGACGTCGAGCAGCCGCATGCCTTCCTTGAGGTCGAGCTTGCGGCAGACCAGGTCGAGCTTGGCGCGCTGGGCCTCTTCGAGGGTGGTGTCCGCGTCCTCGAAGTACGCGCAGGAGTAGACCATGGACGGGCCCAGGACGAGTGAGTAGAAGTCGTTGCCCACGTCGTAGTGGTGGCTGATCGCCTTCTTGTCGCGGCGCTTGGTGTGCACCACCCCGCGGCGGTGGCGCAGTTCCTCCGGTGGTGGTGGGGGTGGAGGGAACGGCCCTGCGATGGTCAGCAGCTCGCGGGCGGCGGCGCGCAGTGCCGGATTGCGTATCGGATGGACCGCGTCCTTGGCGTCGGCTCCGCGCTCCCAGAGGAGGCCGGCCAGGAGGTCGAGCGCCTCGTACAGATCACCCTCGATGTCCAGCTCACCGGCCACCCAGGCCCGGGCGAGGCCGAGTTCACCGGGTTTCCAGAGCAGCCGGCGCAGGGCGCGGCGGTGGCGCAGGACCACGACGGGGGCGCCGGGGGGCCCTGACTCACTGCCGTCCCAGGCCCGGATGCGGACCGGGAGCGGTGTCCCCAGCAGATCATCGGCAAGAGCGGTCAGCCGCGACGCGGCGTCGGCCATGGCGCACACCTCCGTAAGGATGGGAAATGCTCAGCAATACGTAAACACCGATGACCCCGTCACGCAGTCCCGATGCCGCGTAATGAGAACGCAAAATCCATGGTGCCTACATGTATATCTGTCACGAAATGCCGAAGGGACCGCCCGCACCACGGATGGCGAGCGGCCCCTTCGGGCTGAACAGGTACTGCTGGAGCTAGGAGGCCTTGGCCTTCTCGCCCTCGGGCTTGACCGCGGCCGGAGCCGGGGCCGGCTTGGCTGCCTCGTAGAACTCCTCGCGGGGAGTCTCCATGGCGCCGAGCGAGACGACCTCGCGCTTGAGGAACATCGCGAGGGTCCAGTCGGCGAAGACGCGGATCTTGCGGTTCCAGGTGGGCACGGCCATGCCGTGGTAGCCACGGTGCATGTACCAGGCGAGACGGCCCTTGAGCTTGATCTTCACCTTGCCCATGACGATCATCGCGACGCCCTTGTGGAGGCCGAGGCCCGCCACCGCACCCTTGTTGGCGTGGCTGTACTCCTTCTGCGGGAAGCCCCGCATGCCGGAGATGACGTTGTCGCCGAGGACCTTGGCCTGACGCAGCGCGTGCTGGGCGTTCGGCGGGCACCAGGCGCGCTCGGGCGGCGTACCCGCCTTGATCGCGGCGAGGTCCGGGACCTGGGCGTTGTCGCCCGCGGCCCAGATGTAGTCCGTACCGGTGACCTGGAGCGTCGGCTGGGCGTCCACGTGGCCGCGGGGGCCGAGCGGGAGGCCGAAGCGCGAGAGCGCCGGGTTGGGCTTGACGCCCGCGGTCCACACCAGGGTGTTGGAGTCGACCTCGAGGCCGTTGTTGAGGACGACGTGGCCGTCCACACAGGAGTCCATGCCGGTCTTGAGGTAGACCTCGATGCCGCGGCCCTCGAGGTGCTCCTTGCCCCAGGTGCCGAGCTCGGGCCCGACCTCGGGAAGGATCTTGTCGGCGACGTCGACGAGGATGAAGCGCATGTCCTCGCGCTTGACGTTGGTGTAGTACTTGGCCGCGTCGCGCGCCATGTCCTCCACCTCGCCCACGGTCTCGGCGCCGGCGAAGCCGCCACCCACGAAGACGAAGGTCAGCGCCTTGCGGCGGACGTCCTCGTCGGTCGTGGAGTCGGCCTTGTCGAGCTGCTCCAGGACGTGGTTGCGGAGGCCGATGGCCTCTTCCACGCCCTTCATGCCGATGCCCTGCTCGGCCAGGCCGGGGATCGGGAAGGTGCGGGAGACCGCACCCATCGCGATCACCAGGTAGTCGAAGGGCAGCTCGTACGCCTCGCCGACGAGCGGCGCGACGGTGGCGACCTTGCGGTCCTGGTCGATGGTCGTGACGCGGCCGGTGAGCACCTCGGCTCCACGCACCACGCGTCGCAGCGGGACGACGACGTGACGGGGAGAGATGCTGCCTGCGGCGGCTTCTGGGAGGAAGGGCTGGTACGTCATGTACGAGCGCGGGTCGACGACCGTGACGGTCGCTTCCGCGTAACGCATCTTCTTGAGGATGCGTCGTGCTGCGTACAGGCCTACGTACCCGCCACCTACTACGAGGATCCTGGGACGCTCCGTGGTGCTCATGCCATCGAGTATCCACCCCCAATGCGGGGGGTGCTCGTGAGCCCCTTCACAAGCATCGGTGGTGCCTCTGCTACACTGCGCGGCTCGCGTGACACAGGTCATGGTCGCGCAAGGAACCAAGGGGCCCGGGGGTGCGTTGTACACCCCCGCTGACGTGGCCTTCACGGCTTACCGGCCCGTAGACCACTGATGAAATTAACGCCGCCGTAACACGCCGTGGGCTGCCCGAATTGCGTGCATGCAGGCCCTGCGGACCGCGTAGGAGGGCCATAAGCCCCTCCCCGTCGACCAACAGACCCTTTTTCCTTGTGAAGTAGTTCACGAAGTTTTTTTCGCCTGATCGATCAGACGAGGGACCAGAGGATCCCGTCGAGGATGTCGTGCTCCGAAACGACGATGTCGCGGGCTCCGGTGCGCTCCATGATCGCGAGAACGATGAGCGCCCCGGCGCAGATCACGTCCACCCTGCCGGGGTGCATGACCGGGATCGCCGCACGTTCCGCGTGCGTCGCCCGGATCAGGCGGTTCGTGATCGACTTGACCTGGTGGTACGCCAGCATGGAGCGGTGGATGGCGGCCGAGTCGTAGGCCGGAAGGCCGAGCGCGATCCCGGCCAGGGTGGTGACCGTGCCGGCCAGGCCGACCACGGTGTGGGCGTCGGTGAGCGGAACGGTCTCGGCGACCTCGTCGAGGGCCTTGTCGATATCGGCGCGGACGGCGGCGATCTGCTCGCCGGTGAGCGGGTCGCCCGTCAGACCGTGGCGTTCCGTGAGCCGAACACAGCCGATGTCGACGGAACGGGCGGACTCCACGGTGCTGCTGCCGGTCACGAATTCGGTGGAGCCGCCGCCCACGTCGATGACGAGAAATCGTTCGCTGTGAGGCTCCGGGTCCCCGGTCTGCACCTCTGCCGTGGCACCGGAGAAGGAGAGTTCGGCCTCCTCCTCTCCCGTGATCACCTCGGGCTCGACGCCCAGGATCTCCCGGACCCCCGCCACGAACTCGTCGCGGTTCTCGGCATCGCGCGAGGCGGACGTGGCCACGAAGCGCACCTTCTCCGCGCCATGGGCCTTGATGGCCTCCGCGTACTCGCGGCACGCCGCGAAGGTCCGCTCCAGCGCCTCGGGGGCGAGCCGGCCGGTCTTGTCGACGCCCTGGCCGAGCCGGACGATCGTCATCCGCCGGTCCAGGTCCACGAGTTCACCCGTGGCAGGGTCCGCGTCGGCGACGAGGAGACGGATCGAGTTCGTACCGCAGTCGATGGCGGCCGCGCGGGTCACTCGGAGTCCTTCTCGCCGCACGGCGCCACGCACGGGCCCTTCGCCCACCACTCGGGCAGCATCGCGATCGCCTCGTCGCCCAGCGGGTTCACACCCGGGCCCGCGGCCAGCGAGTGCCCCACCAGGACGTGCAGGCACTTCACGCGGTCCGGCATGCCGCCCGCGCTCGGGAAGCCCTCCAGGACCTCAATCGCGTCGCGGCGGGCGATGTAGTCCTCGTGCGCCTTGCGGTACGCGGCCGCGAGCTCGGGGTCCGTCGCCAGGCGCTCCGTCATCTCCTTCATGACGCCGTTCGCCTCGAGGGTGCCGATCGCGGAGGCCGCGCGCGGGCACGTGAGGTAGAAGGTCGTCGGGAAGGGCGTGCCGTCGGGCAGCTTGGGGGCCGTCTCGACCACATCCGGATTGCCGCACGGGCAACGGTGGGCGATCGCGCGCAGCCCGCGCGGCGGGCGGCCCAGCTGCTCCTGGAAGGCGGCGATGTCCGCGTCGGTGGGCGCGGTGGACTCGGTCTGCGGAGGGGGCGTCTGCATCGTGCTTCCGTTACGTGTCGTGTCGTCAGTGGCGGTCGGCGTTGTCCACGCCGTCCCAGAGGTTGGAGTACCAGGGGCGGTCGGCGGCGCCCTGGTCGTCGGTGCTCGTCGTACGGGCGTCCGGGTCGACGACCGTGAAGCCGGTCTCCCCCGGCCGTAGGTAATGAAGGTGCTCGCGGGCCAGGCGCTCGATGTACGCGGGGTCCTGGAGCCGGGCCTTCTCGTCGCGCAGCTCCTCGACCCGCTTGCGCGCGTCCTGCGACTGCTTGCGCTGGTCGGCGATGTCCGCGCGCTGGGAGACGTACTGCCGCATCGGATACGCGAGCGCCACGATCAGCGTGCACACGACCATGACAAGGAGCGCGGCCCGCCCGGTGAGGCGGGAGCGGCGGGCCTGGCGGCGGGTCTGCGAGCGGTAGACGCGGGCGGCGGTCTGCTCGCCGAGGACGCGGATCCTGGTCGCAGTGGAGAACCGGTCCCGCTTGTCCGCTGCCATGTCGTCTCTCCGCCTCCCCGATACGCGCCTTTACGCGCCTGCGTCCCCGCACACGGTACGGGACCGTGTGCGGGGACGCGTGGAGGCTTAGGGCGATTAACCCTTGAAGCGCGGGAAGGCGCTGCGGCCCGCGTACACCGCCGCGTCGTCGAGGATCTCCTCGATGCGCAGCAGCTGGTTGTACTTGGCGACGCGGTCCGAACGGGCCGGGGCGCCGGTCTTGATCTGGCCGCAGTTCACCGCGACCGCGAGGTCGGCGATGGTGACGTCCTCGGTCTCACCGGAGCGGTGGGACATCATGCACTTGAAGCCGTTGCGCTGCGCCAGCTCGACGGCGTCCAGGGTCTCGGTCAGCGAACCGATCTGGTTGACCTTGACGAGCAGGGCGTTGGCCGAGCCCTCGTCGATGCCGCGGGCGAGGCGCTCCGGGTTGGTGACGAAGAGGTCGTCGCCGACGATCTGGACCTTGGCGCCCAGCTTGTCGGTGAGGACCTTCCAGCCCGCCCAGTCGTCCTCGTACAGCGGGTCCTCGATGGAGACCATCGGGTACGCGGAGACGAGCTCCTCGTAGTACTCGGTCATCTCGGCGGCCGAGCGGGACTTGCCCTCGAACTCGTACTTGCCGTCCTTGTAGAACTCGGACGCGGCGACGTCGAGCGCCAGACCGACGTCCTTGCCGGGGACGTAACCGGCCTCCTTGATGGCCTCGATGATGAGGTCCAGGGCGGCGCGGTTGGACTCGAGGTTCGGGGCGAAGCCGCCCTCGTCGCCGAGACCGGTCGAGAGACCCTTGGTCTTCAGGACCTTCTTCAGCGTGTGGTAGATCTCCGCACCCCAGCGAAGGGCTTCGGAGAAGGACTCCGCGCCGATCGGGGCGATCATGAACTCCTGGATGTCGACGTTGGAGTCGGCGTGCGACCCACCGTTGAGGATGTTCATCATCGGGACGGGCAGCAGGTGCGCGTTCGGGCCACCGAGGTAGCGGAACAGCGGCAGGTCGGAGGCCTCGGAGGCGGCGTGGGCCACGGCGAGCGAGACGCCGAGGATGGCGTTCGCGCCGAGGGAACCCTTGTTCTCCGTGGCGTCGAGGTCGAACATCGCCTGGTCGATCAGGCGCTGCTCGGTGGCGTCGTAACCGACGAGCTCCGGGCCGATCTGCTCGATGACGGCGAGGACGGCCTTCTCGACACCCTTGCCCTGGTAACGGTTGGGGTCACCGTCACGGAGCTCAATGGCCTCGAAAGCACCGGTGGAGGCACCAGACGGAACAGCAGCACGACCCGTGCTGCCGTCGTCGAGGCCGACCTCGACCTCGACCGTGGGGTTGCCTCGGGAGTCCAGGATTTCCCGGGCTACGACGACGTCGATGGACGGCACGAGCATCTCCTTATGGGATGTGACGCTATGGGGTGCAGGGTCGCTTTGGCCTTGCGACAAGAGCCTAACCGGCTGGCGGGGTTCGGCCAGCCGTGCGACCGGCCCCTGGGACGAAAAAGGGCCCAAAGTCGAGTATTGCAGGGCGAAGGACCTGAAAGTTACTGCCCGGTAATAGCTGAAAACCCCGGCCCGGCGCGAACGGGGGATGTCGCGCCGGGCCGGGGTGCCCTGGGGGGAGCCTGGATCGGCTCCGGCTGGTTCAGCTATCAGCTGAGGTGCAGCTGCTGGCCCGGGTAGATCAGGTCGGCGTTCTTGACGATGTCGCCGTTGGCCTTGAACAGCTTCTGCCAGGTCGTGTCGTGCGACTCGGCGATCTTGCTGAGGGTGTCGCCGGTCTTGACCTTGTACTCGCCGTCGCCCTTCTCGTACGAGGACGAGGAGGACGCCTTCGGCGCGGGGGTCTCCGCGGCGGGGGCCTGGGCCGAGTCGTCCGAGGACGAGCTGTCCGAGGAGGAGCTGGAGTCCGCGGAGTACGAGTTGTCGGACGAGGACGAGGACGAGTCGCTGGAGGACGAGTCGCTCGACGCCGAGTTGCCGGAGTCGGTGCTGACGCCCGGGTCGACACCGTCGTTGCTCAGGTTGCCGGCGCCGGCGCAGGCCCAGGCACCCGGGCCCTGCATGTCGAGCAGCTTCTCGGCCGTGGCGATCTGCTGGTCCTTGGTCGCCTCGTTGGCGTGCTGGGCGTACTGCGTACCGCCGGCGGCGGCCCAGCTGGAGTCGGAGAACTGCAGGCCACCGTAGTAACCGTTGCCCGTGTTGATCGACCAGTCGCCGCCGGACTCGCACTGGGCGACAGCGTCCCAGGTGGAGACGGAGGCGGCGGAGGCCGAGGTGGCGCCGATCAGAGGCGCGGCCACAGCGGCACCGGTGATGCCGGCGAGCATGGTGTAGCGAACGGCCTTCGAGGGGCGGCGGTGCTTGGACTTGCTGGAAAACAGCATGCGGAATCTCCTCACCGACGCCTACGAGGTGAGCTGTCGGGTTCGGGCCAATGAGTTGCCCGGCCGAGCGTCCTAGCGCTCGGCTTAACCCCAAGCCGGTCTCCCGGCACTTACCTGGGTCCCCCGCTCCTGCCTACGGCGCTTTACGCGTCGAGTATCCCGAGCGACCGACGGCAGGATTCGGCGTGACGGTCGCTGGTGCTCGCTTTGACGAGCGGCCTGAACCGTAAACACAGGTCGCCCCGATGTTCAAAGACGAACATCGGGGCGAAAAGCCGCTGCTTGCACACAGGAAGACCACATGTGTGCAGGTGGGCGACGGGTTGGACGTACGGAACGAACCGGGCATGAGCGGAGGGTGAAGAGACCCTTGTCTCAGTTGCTCAAATTGGGACATTAGCGCCCCAACTGCCCCGCTTTTCAGCCCAAATCGAGGCTCTGACCAGGAACGATGAGGTCCGGATCCGAGCCGACGGTCTTCTCGTTGGCCGCGTAGAGCGCCGGCCAGCCGCCCTTGATGTCGTGTGCGTCCGCAATGGCCCAGAGGTTGTCGCCGGTGCGGACCGTGTAGTCGCCTGCGGCGGCTTCGGAGCGATCCGTGGCGTCACCGCGGGAGGCGTGGCGGCCGGTGTCGCGGCCCGTGCCCGACGTGTCGGAGGTGTCCGACGCGTCCGTTCCGCCGCGGTGCTTGCCCTGGCCCTGCCCCTTGCCCTGGTCCGCGCCCTTGTCCGCGTCCGCGCTCGCGGAGGGTGCGGGCGTGGCCGTGGCGTCGGGCTTCGCGGACTGCGAGGGGGTTGCGGACGGAGTCGACGTCTCCGTGTCCGAGGGGGCCGGCGTCGCCGAATCCGTCGGCGCGGGTGTCGCGGTGTTCGTGGCGCCGGGGTCGACCGACGGAGTCGCACCGGCCTCGGCCGCGTTCGCCAGGCCGGAGATCTCCGCGCAGCTCGCCCAGGGCTTGGTGCCCTCCGCGTCGAGGACCTTCTGGGCCACCGCGATCTGCTGGGCGCGGCTGGCGAGGTCGGCGCGCGCCGCGTACTGCGAGCCGCCGTAGGTGTCCCACTTCTCCTGCGAGAACTGCAGACCGCCGTAGTAGCCGTTGCCGAGGTCGGCGCTCCACATGCCGCCGCTCTCGCAGAGTGCGACCCGGTCCCAGGTGCTGGAGTCCGCCGCGTGGGCGCCCGTTGCGGCGAGAAGCGGAATCGCGATGGCCGAACCCGTCACTCCTGCCGCTACGACAAAAGCGGGAGCCTGACGAGGGCGGCGATGCCGACCGTTCCCGGAGCTCATGCGAGGGCCTTCCGTGTGACGGATGAGTCGAACGGCGAACCTAGCCGGAATCGAACGCGGGTCACAAGTCGATGCAGCGCAGATCACGTGAAAGTCACAGTCTTGACGGAGCGTCAGTTCTGTTCGGCCGTGAACTCCACCGGAAGCGTGCGCAGTCCACGCATGATGAGCCCGCCGCGCCAGCGCAAATCGGCAGGATCTCCCGCAAGTCGCAGGTCAGGGAGGCGAGTGAGGAGCGTGGCGAGGGCCGTCCTGCCCTCCAGGCGGGCGAGCGGCGCACCGAGGCAGTAGTGGATTCCGTGGCCGTATCCGAGGTGCTGGTTGTCACTTCGGGAGAGATCGAGGGTGTCGGGCGCGGTGAAGCGCTCCGGGTCGCGGTCGGCGGCCGCGAGGACGACGAGCACGGGGTCGCCCTCGGCGATGTCCTGGCCGCCCAGCGTCAGCGCTTCGGTGGCGAAGCGCCAGGTGGCGAGCTCGACCGGGCCGTCGTAGCGCAGCAGTTCCTCGACTCCGGTGGCCAGCAGCTCGGTCTCTCCCGCCGCCAGCGAGGACTGGAGGCGCTCGCGCTGGGTGGGGTTCTGGAGGAGGGAGTGGACGCCGTTGCCGATGAGGTTGACGGTGGTTTCGAAGCCGGCGAAGAGAAGGATGAAGGCCATCGCGGCGGCCTCGTTCTCGCTGAGGTGCTCGCCGTGGTCCGAGGCGCTGATGAGGTGGGAGATCAGGTCGTCGCCGGGGTTCTCGCGTTTGCGGTGGATGAGTTCGGCGAGGTAGTTGCGCATCTTCTTGACCGAGCGGGCCACTCCCCCGCGCGGGCCGCCGCCGTGCCGGATCATCATCCCGGCCCAGTCGCGGAAGTCGTCCTGGTCCTCGCGCGGGACGCCCAGCAGGTCGCAGATCGCGTAGATGGGGAGCGGGAAGGCGAAGTCATGGATGAGGTCCGCCTCCCCCTTCTGCGCGAAGTTGTCGATGAGGCGGTCCGTCAGCTCCTGCACGCGCGGGGCGAACTCCGCCACCGTGCGCGGGGTGAAGGCCTTGGAGACCAGGCGGCGCAGCCGGGTGTGGTCCGGCGGGTCGATGTTGAGCAGATGCGTCATCAGCTCGGCCTTGCGCTCGCCGGGGATGCCCGTCCTGCCCTTGGCGTGGTCCTGCTCGGCGTGGTGCGCGGGGTTCTTGGAGAGCCGCTGGTCGGCCAGGGCTTCGCGGGCGTCCGCGTACCGGGTGACCAGCCAGGCCTCCACACCGCTGGGGAGTGTGGTCCGGTGGACCGGGGAGTTCTCGCGCAGCCAGGCGTACGCGGGGTACGGGTCGGTCGCGAACTCCCAGGTGAACAGCTCGGGTTGGGGCGCCGCGGTCACCGCTCCACACCCTCTGCCGCGAGGATCGCGTCCCGGTAGGCGCGGGCCGCCGCGCGCAGGGCGGCCTCGGGGTCCGTGCCCTGCGCCTCGGCCTCGGCGGCCAGGGCGAGGAGTTGGTAGCCGACGCCGGTGCCCGTGGGGAGGGGGACGTCGAGGGCTGCCGTACGTACGCGGGATGTCAGCTTGGCCGCGAGCGCGAGGGCGGGCTGGCCGAGCGGGACGCCCTCGGTCACCGAGTCGCGCTGCTTCTCGATGGCCTTGGTGCGCAGCCAGTGGGCCTTGACGTCCTCGGGGGTCTCGGCCGTCTCGTCGCCGAAGACGTGGGGGTGGCGGTGGATCAGCTTCTCCACGATCGTCGCCGCGACGTCGTCGATGGAGAAGGGCTCCTCGGGGTCCTCCTGGGCGATGCGCGCGTGGAAGACGACCTGGAGGAGTACGTCGCCCAGTTCCTCGCGGAGCTCGGTGCGGTCGCCGTCCTCGATGGCCTCGACGAGTTCGTACGCCTCCTCGATGCCGTACTTGGCGAGGCCCTTGTGGGTCTGCTGCGAGGACCAGGGGCACTCGCGGCGGATCCGGTCCATCACCTGGACGAGGTCGAGGAGGCGGGCGCCGGGGAGGTCGTAGGAGGCGGGGAGCAGTTCCAGGGCGGGCATCTGTACGCGGCCGCTGCCGGCGAGGCGGGCCAGGGAGTCGGTGAGGCGCTGGTCGCCCTCGCCGCCGCCGGTGGGGATGACCACCAGGGTCCGGCCGCCGGCGCAGTCGTCCACCAGGTCCTGGGCGTCCGGTGCCGTGTGCTCGACCTCGATGCCTGCCTCGCGGAGGTAGGGGAGGTGGGGGTGCGCTGTATCTGCGCAGAGCACGCGGTCGGCTTCTTGCAGGGTCTGCCAGGCCGGCCAGGAGAGGAGGCCGGGGGCGACTCTGTGGCTGGTGGTGAGGAGGACGATGCGGCCGGGGGCGGCGGATTCTTCTGGGGTCACCCGTTGACGTTATCCCGCGGGGCGGGGAGGGCCGGGGTGGGCCGCTGCTCGAGCGGAGTCCCCTGGCCCGCCCCCTCCCGCTGTGACGTCACGGGGCTCCGCCCCGGACCCCGCTCACTGATGTGGGCCCGGGATGTGCGGGTGCGTGTCAGGCGCCTGCCTGCGCCGCCGGCTGTGGCTCCTTCGTCACCTGGGTGATCCAGGGCGCCTTGGCGTTGTCCAGTGCCACCTGCTGGTTGTTCCACTCGCCGTAGCGCGGGTTGACGTCGATCTTCAGCTTCTTGGAGGCGTCGGACAGCACCGTCAGCAGCTGCTTGTTGCCCGCCTGCGACGTGGGATCCACACCCAACTGGCTTGCCAGCTTGCTCACGAGGACCTGCTCGCGTGCGAAATCGTCGATCTGCGAGGGGGCGATGCCGTTCTGCTGGAGCAGCGTCTGTTCCACCTTCTCCTCGCTGCCCGCCTGCTGGATCCACGACTTGCGGGCGTCCTGGATCTCCTTGCGGGACACCTTGATCCCGGCGTCGTCCGCAGCACGTGCCAGCACCTGGTCGAAGATCAGGGTGTGCAGTTTGGCGCGGCCGAGCTGGCCGGTGTTCTTGACCAGGTCCGCGGCGTTCGCGGAGCCCGCCTGCGCTGTCCGTACGTCCTTGACCTGGGCCTGCACCGAGGAGACGGCGATCCGCTGGCCGCCGACGACGGCTGCGGCTCCCGGATGGGCGTCACTGCCGCAGGCGGCGAGGAATGGGGCTGCGCAGAGGAGCGCGGCGGAGACGGAGAGCGCAGTGCGACGGCGGCGGTGCAAAGGAGCCTCCCGGGCGGCGAGATTGTGCGGCGGTGCACAAAGCCTTGCGGTGATCGATGTTAGGCAGTCGGCGTGGTCTGAGCCACTGATTCGCCCAACGATTCGGAGGCTTGACGGTTGTCGGGGCGGAGCATGATCGTCCGCGAAACCACAAAAGTGATGGGAATGGCGGCCACCGCGGCGACCAGAGGCGCCCAAGTGCTGCTGAAGTGGGCCAGATCGACCAGCGCGTACACGCCGAAGGTCGTGATCACGAAATTGGCCGCGTTGGTGAGCGGGAAGAGCACGAACTTCCGCCACGTCGGGCGTATGCGGTACGTGAAGTACGCGTTCAGGAAGAACGAGCCGATCATGGAGAGGATGAAGGCCAGCGTGTGCGCCGCGAGATACGGCAGCTCGGTCAGCAGGGCCAGATAGCAGATGTAGTACGTGCCGGTGTTGACCCCGCCGACCAGGGCGAAGCGGATCATCTGCGCTATCGGTGCGGTGGCGGCGGTCAGGGTCATGGGTGCACGGGCTCCGGGGGCGTCGTTCCTCTGTGTATTCCGGCGGGGATACCGCGCCATCTTCCCCGACTGTGCCCCTCAGCACCATCACCGGTCCCCCCACGGCTCCCCGGCGCAGGTGACCGCGCGGCGACCATTGCGTGAACTGCGCTTCGCACCTGCTCTTTTGTCCGCATCGGTCCGGCATATTCGGCGGCAGCGACCCGCAGAAGGATCCCGATGCCCACTCTCCAGGCCCCCCGCCTCCGCCTCCCCCGCCAGTCCGGCGCCCCCGGCCCACAGCGCCTGAAGCGCGACCGGCCCCGCGCCCGCGCCGCCGCCCTGGCCGCGCTGATCACGGTCGTCGCCGTGTGCGGCGCCGACGCCGTCGCGCGGGTCGCGCCTTTCGGGCGCCACCGGCGCAGTGTGAACGATCTGGGCAATGAGTACGTTCCCTTCCACGCCCACCTCTGGGACCTGCTGCACGGCCGCACCGACGGCGGGTTGCTGCTGAACTGGCAGTCCGGGTACGGGACTTCCTTCCTGCCCGACCTCGGTACGTATGTGAGCAGCCCCTTCGCCCCGCTCGTCGCCCTCTTCCCGCGCGACCACATCGATCTCGCCGTCTACGCGATCACCGTGCTGAAAATGGCCTCCGCCGCCGTCGCCATGACCGTGCTGCTCCTCGCCCTGCGCGACCGCGGTCGCCACCGCTGGCTCGCGGGGGTGCTCGGAGCCTCGTACGCGCTCTGCGGCTGGTCGGTCCTCGAGGGCACGTACAACACCATGTGGCTGGACGGGCTCATCGCCTTTCCGCTTCTCTGCCTGGTCGGCGAGTGGGCACGGACCGGGCGCCGCCGCGTGCTGGGGCCGCTGGTCGTCGCCCTCGTCTGGACCGCGAACTTCTACACCGCGTACATGGCGACCATCGGTGCCGGCCTGGTGCTAGTGGTGCGGCTGGTGCTGGAGGAGCCGGTGGTACGGGAGCGGGTGTGGGGGCTTGTGCGTGCCGCGCGGTCCGTCGCTCTCGGCATCGCGCTGTCCGCTCCTCTTCTCTTCACCGTCTATCTCGGCACGAAGAACGCCTTCCCCGGCCGGACCACGGAGTTCCGCCCCGTCGGCCTGCCCGACTTCCTCGCCCGGCTGCTCCCGGCGACGTACAGCTTCGCCTCCCCCGCCCTCTTCCTCGGCTCCGGCGCCCTGCTCCTCGCCTGCACCCTGGTCTTCCACCGGGGCGTGCCCGCCCGTGAGCGGTACGCCTGGCCCGCGCTCGCCCTCCTCGTCGCGCTCTCCCTTCAGTGGAAACCGACCCATCTGATGTGGCACGCCTTCGTCACCCCCAACGGCAGCCCGTACCGCGAGACCTTCGTCCTCAGCGGCCTGCTGGTGATCGCCGCCTGGAGCTGTCTGTCGTACGGGCTGCCGGGGGGGCGCGCGCTCTTCGGCGGTGTCGGGGTGCTGGCCGTGGCGGGTGCCGGGGCGGCCTTCAGCGGGGGGCTCGTCTCGCACTGGACGTATCCGGTCTTCGTCGCCGGGCTCGCCGCCTCGGCGGCCGGGCTGCTCATCGGCCGCCATCGCGGCTTCGGGCGGCTGGCCGCGCTGCTGATCGTCTCGGCGCTGGTCGGACAGGCGGCGGTGACCGTGGCGTACGGCGACCGGGCGCGGGTCCAGCGGCTCGACGACTATCCCAACTGGGGGCAGGAACACACGGCCCGTGCGGAGGCGGTGAGCGGCGCGGACGGCTGGCCCGGTTACCGCACCGATCCCGGGCGCACCCAACTCACCGGCAACGACCCCCTGTTGGTCGGCGGCCAGGGCGGCGCGTACTACAGCAGCATGACCCCGGACGTCCTGACCAGGACCATGCAGGCGCTCGGCGGCGGCTGGACCTCGCGCGGGCGCAATCTGCAGAGCCTCGACAACCCGGTCACCGATGCGCTGTTCGCGGTCGGGGCGCGGGCGCACTGGGTGAAGGGCGGGGAGACGTCGGTGAGCAGGAGCAGCGTGGCACCGCTGGTGACCGTACGGCCACCGGGCCCCGTGCCGCACTTCACCTCTTCCCCCTTCCGCAATCAGGAAGTGCTGCTCGGCTCCTCGGTCTATACAACGGTCGGGCACGGCGCGAAGTGCCCGGCAGGCACCGAGGTGTTCGTCTGGGCGCCGGACCACTTCGGATACGTGGCGCTCGGAAAGAACGCGATTCTCGGCAGGAACCTGGCCGAGATGCGCGGCGGCCGCCCCGCCCGCAGTGCGGCACTCCAGCCGCTGGGCACCGCGCCCGGCGCCACGGCGGCCCACGGTCAGGGCGGCACCCTCGACGCCCTGACGGGCTGCCTGGACCCTGCCAGGCTCACCGCGGCCGTCGACGGGCTCAAGGCGACCGGCGCCACCTCCGTCCGGGTCACGGACACCTCGATACGGGCCGAACTGCCGCCCGGGTCCCGGGGCACGGCGGTCTTCGCGATGCCGGCCATCGAGGGCTGGAGCTGCCGGGCCGGGGACCACCCCGCTCGCCCTGCGACGGCCTATCTGGGCCTGGTCTCCGTACCCCTCGACGGCAGCGCCTCGTCCGTCGCCTGCACCTTCCGTCCGCCGGGGCTCGCGGCCGGCCTCCGGGTCGGCGCGGTCGGCCTGCTCGGGCTGCTCGCGACCGGGCTGCTGCCCCTCGCGTACGCACGCCGCCGGGCCGTCACGAAGAGTTCATTCGCCTAGTGCACGCAGATGGCCCACCGGGCGCACACACGGCGTACGGTCGCCGATCAGCCACCCACCGGAGCCCCCAACTCCCCTTTTCCGGAAGCGATTTCACGATGTCAGCACTTCTGCCCTCCCGACTCGTCAGGCGCGCCCAGAAGGCCCTCACCGCCGATTTCAGGCGCGAGCTCAGCACCCTGCGGGGCGAACTGACCACCGCCCAGGGCGAGCTGAAAGCCATGCGCCGCAGCAGCTACGCCCTGAAAATGCTGGTCGACTCCACCGGCCGCGGCATCCACCGCATGCCCGACGCCGCCCAGATGGACTCCCTCGTCGCCGAGATCACGGAGGTCGTCGTCAACGAGGCTCTCGCGCGCCGCAATGCCACCGTCGCCTACCGCAATGTGATCGCTCTGGAGGCCCTGGGCGTCGGCCGTCTCGCAGGCGGCACCTCCAACATCTGCGGGAAGCTCGCCACCATCCCGCTGCTGAAGCCGCCGAACGCCGACGTCCTGGAGATCGGCACGCTCTACGGGATGTTCGCCGCCGCGCTCAGCAGGATGCTGCACCGCTCGGGCATCGAGCCGCGCCTCACGATCGTCGACCCTCTCGCGGGCTCACAGCTGCAGCCGGGCACCGCGGCCTGGTCCGATCCGACGGGGACGCCGGTCCGCGAGGACGTCGTACGCGCCAATCTGCTGCTCGGCGGCGGGCGTTCGGGCGCCGAGGCGCGCATCAGGCAGGGCTTCTCGGGCGATCCGGAAGTACGGGCCGAGGTCTCCGACCGTGAGTACGGCGTGATCATCGTGGACGGCGACCACTCCTTCGAGGGCGTCGCCGCCGACCTGGAGTGGGTCGAGGAGATCGTGGCGCCCGGCGGCATCGTGGTCCTCGACGACTGCGGGGACCCGAGCTGGGAGGGCGTCGGCGAGGCGCTGGAGAAGCACCTGGCGGGCGACACCCGGCTGAAGAAGGTCGGCCAGGTGTCCACCTCCGCGTTCCTGCGGGCGCGCTGAACCCGCGCCCGCAGGGAGGGAGTTGCCGAACCTACTTCGCCACGATCGCGACCGGCGCGTCCCACGCGTCACGGTCGAGCGTGATCGTGTACCCGCCGTGGCTCACCTTCGCGTTGACCGCGTACTGGTGGCCGCGGCGGTGGCCGGTCCAGCGCTTGGCGTCGAACGGGAAGCCCGTGGTGGTGGAGTTGACGTTGTCGTACTTGGCGTACCAGAGGACGTCGGGGATCTCGCTGTGGTTCGCGGTGTTGACGACGGCCTTGGCGCTGGTGGTCGAGAAGCCGTAGAAGCCCGCCCAGTAGCCCTTGGCGTGCAGCGCGTGGTCCCAGGCCTTGACGTAGGCGATCACCGCGTTGTTGCAGGCGGTGTTGGTGATGTCGTACGACTCCATGTCGAGGTAGAGCGCACTGCCCGGCTTCATGTTGAGCGCGGCCGCCTTGGCGATCGCGTCGTTGCCGTCGGTGGCGCCGAGCGACGCGGCGTTGGTGGTCGTCATCTTCTCGTTGCGGGTGCCGCTCTGGCAGGGCGGCTGGGCGCCGACGTACAGCGGAATGAGCTTCCAGCCCACCGCGTCGACGGACTTCACCCAGGACGCGGTGAGGTTGGGCTGCGCGCAGCCGCGGTTCTTGCCGCCGATGTAGACGGCGGCGCCACGGTAGGAGGAGCTCGTGCGCCAGGCCTTCATGGCGGCCAGGGACGGGGCGGTGCAGGCGTCGAAGGCGTTGCCGGTGAAGACGGCCGGCTTGGGGCGGGCCGCCGCCGAGGTGTTGGACAGGGTGGGCGTCGACACGGTGGCGTACGCGGTCACCGCGCCGCCCGCCAGGACGGTCACGCCGCCGACGGCCCAGGCGATGTGGCGGCGTCTCTTCGACATGCGGTGGAGGGACAAGGGGGCTCCAAACAGGGACAGTTGATAAATTCGGGGTTACGCTCACGGGCTTTGGGGCCGCTACGTACGCCGCATCTCGCGGTGCCGCTCCAGCATTCGCCGCAGGTCGACCGGGAGCGGGTGGTGCGGTCCGTACGCTCGCTCGGTGTCGTACAGCAGGGCCTGCAGCTGGTGGTGCGCCGCCGCGTGGTCGCCGAGTGCGAGCAGCAAGTGGCCCACGCGGTGGCGGATTTCGAAGGCGCGGGCGGGATCGTTTCCCGTCGCGTACGCGTTCTCGTAGTACGGCAGGATCGCGCGGTATTCGGCCAGCGCCGCCGCGGCTTCGCCGAGCTGCTCCAGGCACTGGGCCGCGTCGAAGCGGAACTGCAGCGCCTGCGGGTCCGCCAGGCCGGAATCCGCCGCGCGGTCGTCCGCGAGGCGGCGCAGTTCGGGCAGGGCGCGGCGGAACTGCCCGTCGTCCATCAGCGTCGCCGCGTACTGCTTGCGCAGGATGCGGACCACCGGGGACTTCTCGCCGTGCTCATCGGCGGCGGCCGGGAGGATCGAACCGAGGATGTCCACGGCCTGGGTGATGCGGCCCTCGCCGAGCAGCTGCTTGACCTCGTCGACCGCGCCCGCCACATCGGGTCTGCCCTGCGCCATCGCCGGTGGCGCGGGCTGTGCGGGGGGCGGTGTCGCGGCGCGGTCGGGCCAGGGGGCGTGCGGGCGCAGGAAGGGGCGCGTGGGGTCGAGCGGGCCGGTCGGAGCGGTCGGGGCCGGGGTCCGGGCCGGCAGCAGCGGGGCCAGCAGTTCGTACACCTCCTGGGCGGAGGCGGGCCGGTGCTGGGGGTCCTTGGCGAGCAGCCTCAGTACGAGGGCTTCGAGCGGCTCGGGGACCTCGGGCCTGATCTGACGGACCGGCTGGGGCGGTTCGTAGAGGTGGCGGTGGAGCACGCCGAGCACGGTCGATCCGGCGAACGGCACGTCCCCGCTGAGGAGTTCGTGCAGGAGCACACCGAGGGCGTAGAGGTCGGTGTACGGGCCGACCGCGCCGCCCATCGCCTGCTCGGGCGCCATGTACGCGGGACTGCCGATCGGCGAGCCGGTATGGGTGAGGCGGGTGGTGTCGGTGTCCAGGACGGAGGCGACACCGAGGTCGAGGACGGTGACGGTGCCGTCGGGCTTCACCATGACGTTGCGGGGCTTGAGGTCGCGGTGGACGATCGGCACCGCGTGCACGGCGGAGAGCACGGCGCACAGCTGGGCGGCGATCGCGGCGGCCCACGGCCAGGGGAAGGGCTCGTGCTCGGCCAGATGGTCGGCGAGGTCGGCACCCTCGACGTACTGCATGACGAGGTAGAGGTCGTCGCTGTCGTTCCCCGCGTCGTGGACGGTGACCAGGCCGGGGTGGTCGACCTGGGCGGTGACCCGGCACTCGCGGACGAAGCGGCGGCGCAGCTCGTCGGCGTCGGCCGCGCCCGCGACCCGGTCGGGGCGCAGCAGCTTCACCGCGACCCGGCGGTCGAGCCGCTGGTCGTACGCCGTCCAGACCTGGCCCATGCCGCCCTGGCCGATGAGGGTGGCCAGTTCGTACCGCTCCGCGATGACGCGGCCGCCGGTCAACGGCCCTGCCCCTGCGGCCCTTCGGGCCTCTTGCGGAGGAGGTCGCTGAGCTCGTCCAGCTCGGCGCGGACCTGGTCTATTCGGGGCTGCGGTATGGGGTGCTGGGGCTGCGGCGGGAGCTGCGGCGGGGACTGCGGCGCGACGGGCTGGACGGGCGGTGCGACGGGCACGGTCTCCGCGTAGGGCTGGTAGGGGCCGTACTGCCCGAGCGTGGTCCGGGGGCCGAAATACGGTGCGGGGGCGGGCAGTCGGCGCGGCACACGCGGGTGCTGGAGGTCCACGATCAGGTAGTACGTCGCACTGGACACGCCCATCAGCATGAGCACGACCAGGGCCGCGTCCCCCCAGTGGTTCGTCTCCTCCACGGTGCCGACCGTCGCGAAACAGCCGATGCCCAGCGGCACGCTGACCGTGGCGATCGTCCAGTCCCACCAGCGGCGGCGAAGGGACGCGACCCGGAAGAGCGGGCCGCAGGAGAGGATCCCGATGGTGCCCAGGGCACAGATCGTCAAAAGCACGCGCACGCTGACGCGCACGGCCATGTTGCCGCTCTTGATGGACGGCGCCGGGCCGTACATGGCTGCTCCTGATGACGTACCGAACTGAGTGTTTCCGAGCGTATACACCGACACCGACAACGGCCCCAGGGTTGTACCGAACCGTTGTGCAACTCGTTACTGCGGGGTCACCGTGCCATCCGTCAGCCCGTCGTACAGCCCCTGCGCCAGCTGTTCACCCAGTCTTCCCGCCGTCCTCAACGCGTCCTCGAACCGGGCCAGATCGCGGAAGCGCGCACCGTAGTGCTGCTGCTCGGCGAGCGGCAGGCGCGGCAACTGGAGGCGGCGGACGTCCAGCCGGGTGGAGGTCGACGCATAGCTGCTGGCCTGGCGGTGGTTGGCGGTGCCGCGCAGGAATCCGGCGAGGAACCACGGGTCGAGCGCCGCCGGGTCGCACCGCAGCAGATGCAGATTGCGGCCGAGGGCCGCGCCCGCGGTGGCCTCGTCGACGACCCGCGCCACCGACCCTCCGCCCAGCACGGGCACGACCACGTCGCCCGCCTCGGTGCGCACCGGCTCCTCGGCCGGGCCCTCGGGGAGGGTTCCTGACGGTTCCGTACCGGCGAGGACGTCATGTTCGGTGAGGACGCGGACGGCGTCGGCCCCGCCGCCCTCGGGGGCGGCTCCCGCACCGCCCGCCCGCAGCAACAGAGCTCCTGCGCGTGCCAGTTCACCGACGGTGGTGAGCGTACGGTGCGCGGGCCGCGCCACCGGCTCGGCGGGCGGCGGGGTGAGCTCGGTGGTGCGGCGCAGGGTGTCGGCCAGTCTTTCCCGTACGGCATCGAGCGCGGCCGCGCCCCGGTCGCCGGCCGGGGGCGGCAGATGGCGGGCCGGGGCCAGGTCGACGTCGTCGTCGAGGAGTTCGATGACGGGCAGCACCCGGCTGACACCCGGCTGCTCCTCGGCGGTGCCGGTGCGGTCGAAGGGGCCCCAGGCGTCCAGGACCGTGCTCTGCACGGCGGGCCAGGACAGCTTGTCGCGGCCACTCTCGCTGCCGCCCGCCGCGTCGATCAGCAGCACCTGGGGTGCGGGGGCCTGTCCGGCGCCGGGCCTGCGCAGGACCCAGAGGTGGAGCGGGATGCCGTACGGGGGCGCGGCGCCGGCGGGGAGGGCGATCACGGCGCGCAGGGCGCCGCGGCGCAGCAGGTCGGCGCGGATGCGGCGGCCGGAGCGGCGGGACGCGACGGCCGGGGGCATCAGGAGGACGGCGGTGCCGCCTTCGCGCAGGTGGGCCAACGCGTGCTGGACCCAGGCCAGTTCGGATTCCGTACGGGCCGGGAAGCCGTAGGCCCAGCGGGGGTCGTAGGCCAGTTCGTCGTGGCCCCAGTTGCGTTCGTTGAACGGCGGGTGGCAGAGCACCGCGTCGACGGCGAGCTGCCCGAAGGCGTCCGCGCGCAGGGTGTCGCCGGTCCTGACCTCGACCTCGGCGCCGGAGTGCAGGGCGAGGCGCAGCGCGGTGAGGGCGGCGAGTTCGGGGTCGGACTCCTGGGCGTGGAGCACGGTGGCTTCGCGTACGGCACGGAGCAGGGAGCCGGTGCCCGACGCGGGGTCGAGGACGGTCCGTGCCGGGGGGCCGGCTGCGGGCGTGGCCAGGGCGGCCATCAGCTCGGCGGGGCCCTGCGGGGTGAGCGTGTACTGGCGGGGATTGGCGTCGAGGTGGCGGCCGAGCAGGAACTCGAAGGCCTCGCAGGCCCCGGTCTCGGCGGCCAGCTCGGTGGCGGCTCGCAGCAGGGGGACGGAGGGGAGCAGGTCGGCCGCGGTGGGGGTGGTCAGGGAGCCGGGGACACCGAAGCGCGCCAGGAGCACCTCCGCGAAGGCGGTCGGCAGCACCCGGGCGAGCTGCTCGTCGGAGACGGCCGCCAACTTCAGCCAGGCGCGGGGCCGTTCCCGTACGAGAAGGAGCGCGCAGCCCGCGTGGCGCAGTGCGGTGACGGCGCCCGACGGGTGGCCGGCCAGCTGCTGCCAGACCCGCTCACGGAGCGGCACCTCGGCCAGTTTTCCCTGGTCGCGGAGCCACAGCTCGACCTCGGGCAGCGCGAAGGAAGGGCTGGTCTCGGTGCCGCCGACCGGCTTGGGGAAGTCGGCGTGACGGCGCCGCCAGTTGCTGACGGCCGCCCTGCCCACTCCCGCGAGCCGGGCGATCCCGGCGGCGGTCACCTCTGCCGTGTTCTCCGGCACCTGGCCACTCCCCTCGTACGCGTACACCTGTGGCTGTGGCGCCGAGCATAGCCCTACGGCGCGCAGCACCCACTTCACAGCGTGAACCGATGATTCATCATGAACCGTGTTGACTCGGTTCACAGGCTCTGCTTCTATTGACCCATCGGTTCAGACGGAGCCGGTTCACAAGGGGGAGAACAGTCATGGGCATCAAGGTCAAGGTCACGCTCGGCGTCGTCGCAGGCATCGTCGCTCTCGGCGCCTGCTCGGCATCGACCGACGACAAGGGCGGCAACGCCTCCTCCGACAAGGGCACTTCGGTCACGGACACCGCCGACAAGAAGGCGGACAAGAAGTCCGGGAAGAAGCCCGAGAAGAAGGCGGCCGGCTCCCAGGCCGACCAGTTCAAGGCGTTCGTGAACAAGAACGGCTCCGCGAAGGAGAAGGCCGCCGTCGCCCACATCACCAAGGTCCAGGGCGCCGAGAAGCTGAACAACGTCATGGACACCGCCGACATCTACACCGACTTCACCGGCGGGCTGATGGGCAAGGGCGCGGCTCCCTCCGAACTGATCACGTCCGCGTTCAAGGACTGGAAGCACAGCGACAACGGTCTCGTCACCGTCTACGACGCCACCGGCGAAACGATCACCAACAGCGAATTCTGATCGCCGGCCGATAGCCCACAGCCGACTCACCTTTCCCTTGGGGGGAAATCCACCATGCGCCGCACCCTCGCCACCACCGCCCTCTGCCTCACCGCCGCAGCCGCCCTGACCGCCTGCAATCCCTTCGCGGAAGAGGGCGACGGTGGCCACCTCGCCACCCAGTCGATCAAGGCAAACCGGGCCGCCACCTCCTTCACCGTGAAGGGCAATGTCAGCGACCCCAAGGAAGGCGACATCACCGTCGACCTGGCCATCGACCACAAGGGCGACTGCAAGGGCACCATCGCCCTCGACGGCCAGGGCTCGATGGGACTCATCAAGACCGGCAGGACGGTCTACATGAGCTACGACGAGAAGCTGCTGCGCGCCCAGAGCAAGGGTGAGCCGAAGAAGGACACCGATGCCGCGGTGAAGATGCTCGTCGGCCACTGGGTGAAGTCGACGACCTCCGACGCGGACATCAAGGACCTGGCCGCCATGTGCGACATCGACGAGCTCCTGGGCACCTTCGACCCCACCGACACGGCCGCGGACAAGGGCGAGGACACCACCGTCGACGGGCAGAAGGCGGCCACACTCACGGAGAAGGACGGCAAGGAGACGTACACGATGCACGTCGCCACCGAAGGCACGCCCTACCTCCTGAAGCTGAACGTCGCCGGCGGCGACCAGCCGACCACACTGGCCTTCTCAGGCTTCAACAAGCCGGTCGGCGCCAAGGCCCCGGCCAAGAAGGACATCGTGGACCTCGGCAACTGACGCGGCCCGAGGGGGGCTTGGATGCCGGCGGCTTGCAAGCCGGGGGGCTTGCAAGCCGGGGGCTCGGCGCCACATGAACCACGGGGGCCTGGGAAAAGTGCGGGGGCTGAGGGGATCAGCCCCCGCACTGGGCGAGCATCATCTTCTTGTCCGGCACCGTCACCGGCAGCCCGTACTTCAGCGACACCTGCGCGAAGCGCACCACGTAGGAGCAGCGGATCGGCTTGTACGGCGGCAGCCAGGACGCCGGACCCGAGTCGCTCTTGGAACCGTTCGAAGGCCCGTCCACCGGGATCAGATTGAGCGGATCGTTCGCGATCTGCTTGCGCTTGGCGGTGTCCCACCGGGCGGCGCCCATCTGCCAGTCGTACGACAGCGGCATCACATGGTCGATCTGAACGGCCGTCGCCGTCGCCTTCTTCCAGGCGATCGTCCTGCCGGTGTACGGATCGTTCAGCGTCATCGACATGACGACGCATTTCTTCGACCCGCTCCCCCGGTACGTCAGGTCCTTGCCGTCCCGCTTCAGCAGATCGTTCCTGGTGTCGCACCCGTTGCGGGACAGCGGCACCCCGTCCGCGGTGTCCAGCCAGGCGCTGCCGAACTTGTCGCGCTCGTAACCGGTCTTGGGACCGCGCCCCTTGGTCGCCACCTTCTCGATGACCTTGCGGGCCGCCGCCTGGTCGGTGGCCGAGGTCAGCGGGGCCAGGCCCGGCTTCGTACCGTCGGGATTGTCGAGCGGGCTGGCGCCGTACGTTCCTGCCGGGGCGCCCGTGCCCTGCGCGCCACCGGCGGTGGTCCCGCCCACGGTCGTGGCATCGCACCCCGCTATGAGAGCAACCGAACTGACGGTGCAGAAGACAACTGCGGTACGTATCCCGAATCGGCGCATGTCCGACACCCTATGCGGGTCAGCGGCCCCTGCCACCCTCCCGGAGGTACTGCGCCAGCTCATCCAGCTCGGCGCGCCGGTGCTCGATGCTCTGCCCGGTGTGCGCCGGTGGTGCCGGGGCCGCCGGGGGCGGGACGTACAGCCCCGGCGCGTGCACCTGCGCAGAGCTGCGGTGCAGTCGGGTGTCGGTGATCAGGAAGTACGCGAAGACCGCCACTCCCTGCACCATCAGGACGATCATCCCGGTGTTGGCGATCCAGGTGTCGGCGAAGCGCGACTCCAGCATCCCCACGCACACCAGGGTCAGCGCCGACTGCGCCCAGAACAGGGCCCAGTCGCGCCGCCTCCGGCCCACGATCGCCAGCCGCAGCATCGCCGTCCACGCCAGGAACCCGATGCTGCCGAGCGCGAGCAGCGCGAAGACGATGCGCAGGACGATCGCCTTCGGCCCCCCGGAATTGCCCGTTCTCGCTGTCACGACCCCAGGATCGTCGTCAGGAACTCCCCTGTCCATGCCAGCAGTTCACGCCCCACGACCGGCTTCCCGCCGATCTTCCCGGCCGTCGGGCGCGGCACCAGGATCTGATGGGCGGCCGGCTTGATGATGGTGCGCGGATACAGCCGCTTGAGCCGCAGCTCCTGCGACTCCCTCAACTCCACCGGTGCGAAGCGGATGTTGGGGCCCTGGAGCACGATCTCGCCGACCCCGCAGGCCCGCGCCAGCATCCGCAGCCCCGCCACCAGCAGGAGGTTCTCGACCGGCTCGGGCAGCTTGCCGTACCGGTCGGTGAGCTCTTCGCGTACGGCCTTGATGTCGTCCTCGGTGTTGGCCGAGGCGATCGACCGGTAGGCCTGCAGACGCAGACGCTCACCCGGTGCGTAGTCGTGCGGGACGTGCGCGTCGACCGGCAGCTCGATCTTGACCTCGAGGAAGGTCTCCTCTTCCTCTCCCCCGTCGACGGCCGAGCGGTAGTCGGCCACGGCCTCGCCCACCATGCGGATGTACAGGTCGAAGCCGACGCCCGCGATGTGCCCGGACTGCTCGCCGCCCAGCAGGTTTCCCGCTCCGCGGATCTCCAGGTCCTTCATCGCCACGTACATGCCCGCGCCCATCTCGGTGTGCTGGGCGATCGTCGCGAGCCGCTCGTGCGCGGTCTCGGTCAGCGGCTTCTCCGGCGGATAGAGGAAGTACGAATACCCGCGCTCGCGCCCACGCCCCACGCGCCCGCGCAGCTGGTGCAGCTGCGACAGCCCGAAGTTGTCGCCGCGCTCGACGATCAGGGTGTTGGCATTGGAGATGTCGATGCCCGACTCGACGATCGTCGTCGAGACCAGCACGTCGAACTTCTTCTCCCAGAAGTCGACGACGACCTGCTCAAGCGCCGTCTCGCCCATCTGCCCGTGCGCGGTCTGGATGCGCGCCTCCGGCACGATCTCGCGCAGCCGGGCCGCGGCCCGGTCGATCGACTCGACGCGGTTGTGGATGTAGAAGACCTGGCCCTCGCGCAGCAGTTCACGGCGGATGGCGGCGCCGATCTGCTTCTCCTCGTACGGACCGACGAAGGTCAGCACCGGGTGGCGCTCCTCCGGCGGGGTGGTGATCGTCGACATCTCGCGGATGCCGGTGACCGCCATCTCCAGGGTCCTGGGGATCGGGGTCGCGGACATCGTCAGGACGTCCACATTGGCGCGGAGCTTCTTCAGCTGCTCCTTGTGCTCGACGCCGAAGCGCTGCTCCTCGTCGACGATGACCAGCCCGAGGTCCTTGAACTTGGTCTCGGAGGAGAAGAGCCGGTGCGTGCCGATGACGAGGTCGATGGACCCGTCCTTCAGCCCCTCCAGGACGGCCTTCGCCTCGCTGTCGCTCTGGAAGCGGCTCAACGCCCGCACCACGACGGGGAATTGGGCGTACCGCTCGGTGAAGGTACCGAAGTGCTGCTGCACGAGCAGCGTCGTCGGCACCAGCACCGCGACCTGCTTCCCGTCCTGTACGGCCTTGAAGGCGGCCCGCACCGCGATCTCCGTCTTGCCGTACCCGACGTCGCCGCAGACCAGGCGGTCCATCGGCACCGTCTTCTCCATGTCCTCCTTGACCTCGGCGATCGTGGAGAGCTGGTCGGGCGTCTCGGCGTACGGGAAGGCGTCCTCCAGCTCCCGCTGCCAGGGGGTGTCGGGGCCGAAGGCGTGCCCGGGGGCTGCCATGCGCGCCGAGTAGAGCTTGATCAGGTCGCCGGCGATCTCCTTGACGGCCTTCTTGGCGCGCGCCTTGGTCTTGGTCCAGTCGGCGCCGCCGAGCCGGTGCAGCGTAGGGGCCTCACCACCCACGTACTTGGTGACCTGCTCCAGCTGGTCCGTCGGGATGTAGAGGCGGTCGCCGGGCTGGCCGCGCTTGGCAGGCGCGTACTCGACGAGGAGGTACTCGCGAGTCGCGTCCTGCACGGTGCGCTGGACCATCTCGACGTAGCGGCCGACGCCGTGGGCTTCGTGGACGATGTAGTCCCCGGCCTCCAGCGTCAGCGGGTCGATCGTCTTGCGCCGGCGCGTGGGCATCCGGCCCAGGTCCTTGGTGGCGGTGCGCTGGCCGGTGAGATCGGTCTCGGTCAGTACGGCGAGCTTCAGCTCGGGCTCGATGAACCCGAAGTCGATGGCCCCGCACGACACATGGACGACCGAGGGCGTCAACTCCCCCAGTTCGGCGTCGAGTCGGGCGGCGATCCCCTCCCCGCCCAGCACTTCGACGGTACGGGCGGCGGGCCCGTGCCCTTCGGTGACGTACACGACCCGCCAGCCGTCGGCCAGCCACCCCTTGGTGTCGGCGAGCGCCCGCGCGGTGTCCCCGCGGTACGTCTCAGGGGCGTGCATCCCCAGCTTCAGGGTGTCGTCGTCGAGGTCCGCGTCATCGGCCGCGAACGGCGATACGGACCACCACATCAGCCCCAGCTCGCGCGCCCGGTCCCGTACGTCCGCGATCGACCGCAGCGAGGCCGCGCCCACGTCGATCGGCGCCTCGCCACCGCCCGCGCTCGCCGCCCAGGACGCCTGCAGGAACTCCTGCGAGGTCGCCACCAGGTCCGTGGCACGCGTCCTGACCCGCTCCGGGTCGCATACGACGGCCATCGCGCCGGCCGGGAGCACGTCGATCAGCAGCTCCATGTCGTCGACGAGCACCGGAGCCAGCGACTCCATGCCCTCGACCGCGATCCCCTCGGCGATCTTCCCGAGGAGCTCGCCCAGCTCGGGGTGGGCCTCGGCGAGTGCGGCGGCCCGCTCGCGCACCTGGTCGGTCAGCAGCAGCTCGCGGCAGGGCGGCGCCCACAGACCGTGCTCGGCGACCTCCAGGGAACGCTGGTCGGCGACCTTGAAGTAACGGATCTCCTCGACCTCGTCGCCCCAGAACTCCACGCGCAGCGGGTGCTCCTCGGTGGGCGGGAAGACATCGAGGATCCCGCCTCGTACGGCGAACTCGCCGCGCTTCTCGACCAGTTCGACCCGTGCGTACGCGGCGGCCGCGAGCGCCTCCGTGATCTCGCCCAGGTCGGCGCTCCGCCCGGAGCGCAGCGCCACGGGCTCCAGGTCGCCGAGCCCCTTGACCTGCGGCTGCAGCACGGAGCGCACCGGAGCGACGACCACGCTCACCGGGCCGGCCGTGGGGTCGTCCTGGCTCGGGTGCGCGAGCCGGCGCAGGATCGCGATGCGCCGCCCGACGGTGTCGCTGCGCGGCGACAGCCGCTCGTGCGGGAGCGTCTCCCACGACGGATACTCCGCGACGCTGTCCTCGGGCAGCAGGGAGCGCAGGGCCGCCGCCAGGTCCTCGGCCTCGCGCCCGGTCGCGGTCACGGCTAGCACGGTCCGCCCGGTCTCGCGGGCCAGCGCGGCCACGGCGAAGGGGCGGGCGGCGGGCGGCCCCACCAGGTCGACGTGCATCCGGTGCCCGTCGGTGGCCGCCTTCACCGCTTCGGCGAGCGCGGGGTCCCTGGTGGTGGCGTCGAGCAGACCGTGCAGGCTCATGAAGAAGTTCCGTCCCGGGTGGGGTGGGCAACGCGAAGGGCCCGACACGTCGCACGGGCCGGGGGTGACTCCAGCGTACGACGCACCACTGACAGCCGCCGCCCGGCCGCCACAACGGAGCCGGCCCCGGCGGGCATCTTCCGATGCTTGCCGGGGCCGGTCCAGGTGCGTATCGCCTGCTGGTCGGCTAGTCCGTGGCGATCGCGTTCAGCACATTCATCCGACCGGCCCGGAAGGCCGGGACCAGGGCCGCGAAGAGTCCCACGAAGGCCGATCCCACGAAGACCGTGATGATCGTGGGCCACGGGATCTCCAGGACCTTCAGCCCCTCCAGCGCGAGCAGCTTCTGGGCTGTGGTGCCCCAGCCCATCCCGAGCCCGAGCCCGAGCAGGGCACCGAAGAGCGCGATGACCACCGATTCGAGGCGGATCATCCGGCGCAGCTGGCGCCGCGACATCCCGATCGCCCGCATCAGGCCGATCTCCCGGGTCCGCTCGACGACCGACAGTGCGAGGGTGTTCACGACCCCGAGCACGGCCACGATGATCGCCAGTGCGAGCAGCCCGTAGACGATGTTGAGCAGCTGCCCGATCTGGTCCTTCAGCTCCTGCTTGAAGTCGGTCTGGTTCTGCACCTTGTACTGCGGGTACCCGTCCAGCGACTTCTTCAGCGCGGCGTAGGCGGCGTCCTCCTGCCCGTCCTTGGCCTTGCCGAACATGATCATGTTCTTCGGCATCTTGTCGGCCGACATGTACTGCGAGAGCGTCGTGATGCTGGTGTACATCGCCTCCTTGTCGACGTTCGAGTCGTCCGAGGTGATGGCCGCGATCTTCAGCTTCGCCGTCTGGCCGCCCTTGAAGGCCACGGACAGGGTGTCGCCGACCTTGACGTGGTGCTTGTCGGCGTAGGTGTCGCCGACCGACATCGCGTTCGTGCCGTACGCCGCCTTGAGGTCACCGGAGACGGTCTCGCGCCGCAGGTCCTGCATGTACGAGGGGTCGGTGGCGGAGATCCCCTGGTCCTCGGTGGTGCCGTCGGGCGAGGTGATCTTGGCATCGGGGTACTTGTAGCTGGTGATGTGCTCGATGCCCGGCGCCGCACGCAGCGCCTTCTCGGCCTGCGGCACGACCGGCTGGCCGTTGCTGGACTGGATGATGAAGTCCGCGCCGACCGAGCGGTCGAGCTCGTCGGTGGCCGAGGCGACCATCGAGGACCCGACGACCGACAGACAGGCGACCAGTGCGAGGCCGATCATCAGGGCGGAGCCGGTCGCTCCCGTACGCCGCGGATTGCGCAGCGCGTTGCGCTCGGCCATCCGCCCGACGGGCCCGAACATCCGCAGCACCAGGGCGCTGATCGCCCGTACGACAACCCCCGCGAGCAGCGGGCCGATCACCACGAAGCCGATCAGCGTGAAGAACACACCCGCGGCCAGGAACAGCGAACCTTCGCTCGCCTTGTCCGCTTGGGCTGCGGCGAAGAGAGCGGCAGCGCCCCCACCGGTGAGCACCAGCCCGATCGAGGCCCGGATCCAGCCGGCCTTGCCGTCCGCCGGGGTGCCGGCGTCGCGCAGGGCGGCCATCGGGGAGATCTTCCCGGCCCGGCGGGCAGGGACGTACGCGGCGACCACGGTCACCACGATCCCCAGCAGCAGACCGATGGCGGGGGTCGTCCACTTGACCGTCAGGTCGTCCGTGGACAGGTCCATCCCGATGGACCCCATGAGCTTCATCAGCCCGATCGCGAGCCCCACACCGGCGGCGACACCCAGCACGGAACCGAAGATCCCGAGGAGCAGCGCTTCCACCAGTACGGAGCGGTTGATCTGCTTGCGGCTCGACCCGATGGCACGCATCAGGCCGATCTCCCTCGTCCGCTGGGCGACCAGCATCGAGAAGGTGTTGATGATCAGGAAGATGCCGACGAGGAAGGCGATCCCGGCGAAGCCGAGCATCGCGTACTTCATGACGTCGAGGAAGCCGACGTTCGACTTGTTGGCGGCCTCGCTCTCCTTCTGCGTCTGCAGCTTGTACGTGCTGTGCAGCTCACCGGCGACGTTCTGCTTCAGCTGGGTGTCGCTGATGCCGTCCTGCGCGGTGACGGAGATGTGGGTGAAGAGACCGGGCGCACCGAGCAGACCCTTCTGCGCGGTGGCGGTGTCGAAGTACACGACGGCCGCACCGGGGTTGGTCACCTTGAAGGTGGCGATGCCGGAGATCCGCGCCCGCAGGTCGCCGGAGACGGCGATCGTACGGAGCTCGTCGCCCAGCTTGAGGTGGTGCTTCTTGGCGGTGTCGGCGTCGACCATCACCTCGGTGGGCCCGCGCGGGGCGTGGCCGGAGGTGATGTCCATCGTCCGGGCGTCGTTGGTGCCCCAGTTGCCGGCGATCGTCGGGGCGCCGTTGTCGGAGCCCATGTTCTTGTTGTGCGTGTCGACGACCGTGACGCTGGAGCTGGAGACGCCGCCTTCGGCGGACTTCACGCCCGCGGCCTTCTTCACCTGCTGCACCACGGAGGCGGGCAGCGATTCGGGCTTGCCGCTCTGCTCGCCCTGACCGCCCTGGTCGTCCGCGTCCTTCGGGCTGACCGTCACATCGGACGAGGTCGCAGCGAAGAGCTTGTCGAAGGTGGTGTTCATGGTGTCGGTGAAGACGAGCGTCCCGCACACGAATGCCACCGAGAGCAGCACCGCGACGGCGGAGAGCGCCATCCGCCCCTTGTGCGCGAAGAAGTTGCGCATCGAGGTCTTCCATACGGTCATGACGTCCGCCCGCGCGCGTCGAAGTCCTTCATACGGTCAAGAACCTGGTCCGCGGTCGGCGAGTGCATCTCGTCCACGATGCGCCCGTCCGCGAGGTACAGGACACGGTCCGCGTAACTCGCCGCGACCGGGTCGTGCGTGACCATCACAATGGTCTGTCCGAGGTCGGTCACGGACCGCCTCAGGAACCCCAACACCTCGGCGCCCGCACGGGAGTCGAGGTTTCCGGTCGGCTCATCGCCGAAGATGATCTCGGGCTGTGCGGCGAGCGCACGCGCCACGGCGACGCGCTGCTGCTGACCGCCCGAGAGCTCGGTCGGCCGGTGCTTCAGCCGGTCGTGCAGACCGACGGTCTCCACGACCTGCCGCAGCCATGCCTCGTCGGGCTTGCGCCCGGCGATGTCCATCGGCAGCGTGATGTTCTCCAGCGCGTTCAGCGTCGGCAGGAGATTGAAGGCCTGGAAGATGAACCCGATCCGGTCCCGCCGCAGCTGGGTGAGCTTCTTGTCCTTCAGCCCGGTGATCTCGGTCTCGTCCAGATAGATCTGACCCTCCGTCACCGTGTCGAGCCCCGCCAGGCAGTGCATCAGCGTGGACTTGCCCGACCCCGAGGGGCCCATGATCGCGGTGAACTGTCCGCGGGCGATATCGACATCGACATGGTCGAGCGCCACGACCCGGGTCTCCCCGGTTCCGTACGCCTTCACGACCTGCCGCGCTCGCGCGGCAACGGCCGTACGCTCTCCAGTGCCCCCGTGCCTGGGAATGGTCACAGCCGTTGTCACGGTAAGTCTCCTCGGTAGGTGAAGCGCCAGTCACTGCCGCTTGCGTGTTTCAAGTCTGTCGATCCGAGGGGCCCGACCGCACTGGTGCGCGTCTCCCACTTGCCCTGGGGTTTTCCCCACCCCGGCCCCTGCGGTCTGCTGTAGGACCAACTTAAAGAACGCCCCCGTGCCCTCACGTCCTCCGCCGGGACGAATGTCCCCTCGACCTAAGTAGGGAGATCCCCTTAGGGGTCTGGGCCCCTGGGTGGACGCCCGTCTCAGGGGAACGTCCACCCTCCCGCAGCGTGAGGGTCAAGTGAGAAGGTGGCCCGGTCGCGATAGGTGCAAGGGGAAAGGATCTCGGTGAACGAAAGCGGAAGTGCCGGCGGCAGCGTCGGCGGGGGGACCAGCAGCGGCGCTGATGCCGGCGCGACGGAAAGCGGAGGCGCGCCGGCCGCAGGAACAGACGCCGACGGTACGAGCGGCATACCGACCCAGCACCCCGAGCCGCCCTCCACCCCCTTCTCCACCCTGGCGCCAGCACCCGAGAGCGACCCAACTCCCGCACCGGAGTCCCCAATCGCCCCCACGGACGACCCCGCACCCGCACCCGCACCCGCACAATCCAAATCCACACCAGCCAGAATCAAGCCCCTCCGGCGATTGAGGAGCGGGGGTCCGGGGGCAGAGCCCCCGAATCCCCAGGCCGGCCCCGCAGGACCCGCACCCAGCGGCAAACGCGGAGCAGTCGTGGCCGCCCTCATGCTCGCCATGGCCCTGGCCGCACTCGACTCCACGATCATCTCCACCGCCGTCCCCCAGATCGTCGGCAGTCTCGGCGGCTTCTCGGTCTTCTCTTGGCTCTTCTCCGGCTATCTCCTCGCCGTCACGGTCACGCTCCCCGTCTACGGCAAGCTCTCCGACACCTTCGGCCGCAAGCCCGTCCTGATCACCGGGATCGTCCTCTTCCTCCTCGGCTCGGTCCTCTGCGCCACCGCCTGGAACATGGCCGCGCTGATCGCCTTCCGCATCGTCCAGGGCCTGGGCGGCGGCGCGATCCAGGGCACCGTCCAGACGGTCGCCGCCGATCTCTACCCGCTCAAGGAACGCCCCAGGATCCAGGCCAAGTTGTCCACGGTCTGGGCGGCCTCTTCCGTCGCGGGCCCGGCGATCGGCGGCCTCCTCGTGGCGTACACGGACTGGCGCTGGATCTTCCTCATCAATGTCCCCATCGGCCTGCTCGCGCTGCTCCTGGTCACGCGCCACCTCACGGAGCCCGCACGCCACCACCAGCCCGCGACCCGCCCCCGTATCGACTGGCAGGGAGCCCTGGCGGTCTTCGCGACGGGAACCCTTCTCCTCACCGCCCTGGTCCAGGGCGGCGTCGCCTGGCCCTGGCTCTCGGCGCCCTCGCTCACGCTCTTCGCGGGCAGCGCGGCACTCGCGGCGCTCACCGTACGGATCGAACGCCGGGCAGCGGAGCCGATCATCCCCGGCTGGGTCTGGCGCCGCCGCACCATCTCCGCGGTGAACCTGGCGCTGGGCGCGCTCGGTCTCCTCATGGTCGCGCCGACCGTCTTCCTGCCGACGTACGCGCAATCGGTCCTCGGCCTGGGCCCGACAGCCGCAGGCTTCGTGCTCTCCGTCATGACCCTGAGCTGGCCGGTCAGCGCGGCGCTCTCCAACCGCTTCTACAACCGCATCGGCTTCCGCAACACGGCGATCATCGGCATCACGGCGGGAATGCTGATCCTCCTGGCCTTCCCGCTGCTGCCCTACCCCGGCCGGCCGTGGCAGCCGGCCCTGATCATGTTCCTGCTGGGAGCGGCCCTCGGCCTCTTCCAACTCCCCCTGATCATCGGTGTGCAGTCGTCCGTCGGCTGGTCGGAGCGGGGTACGGCGACCGCCTCGATCCTCTTCTGCCGCCAGGTCGGCCAGTCGATCGGCGCGGCCCTCTTCGGCGCGGTCGCCAACGCGACGCTCGCCTCCCGGCTGGGCGGCGCGGGCGACCTGGACGCGGTGTCCCACGCGCTCCAGGACCCGTCCGCACTCACCGCATCAGCGGCGGACCACCTCCGCAGAGCGGTCGCGGCAGCGGTCGACCACGTCTACATCGGCGCGGCGGCAGCCGCGGCCCTCGCACTCCTGACCCTCGTCTTCATCGCCCCGCGCCGCTTCCCGGTCCTCACCGAGGACGAGGGCTGACACGCAGCAGGCCCGCCGCACAATCGCGGCGGGCCTGCTGCACAAAGAGCGCTGAACGTCAGTGCTTGTCGCCGACCTTGCTGTGGGCAACGGTGTCGTTGGTGGCCTTCACCTTGTCGGTGACCTTGGTGACCGCACCGACGAGGGCGTTGATGCGCAGGGACTCCAGGGGGTTCTTGACCTTGGCCTTCTCCACGGTGTCGGAGGTGACCAGGTTCCCGTCGTCGGCCAGGGCCGGGCTGGCCATACCGAGGGCGAGAACCGTCCCGGCAACAGCTGCGGCAACCTTGGTGTACTTCATCAGGAGTCCCCTTCGCTAGCGGCGGCGGATGTGCCCGCCGCTGAATGAAACGCCTCACCCCCACCGTTGGACACAGACTTCCACCCGCTTCGCCCAGTCGTCGGATGATCACCGACCACCCGGTATAAGTACGTCCCGAAGACAAGCTGAGTACGCGCCCCCTCTGTCAGTTCTTGGCCGGGGTGGGTGTCGCGTCGGCCTTGATGTCGAAGTTGATCTGCTTTCCTTCGACGGAGGAGACCTTGACCGTCACGCCCAGGGTGCTGCCGTCGGATGCCGTCAGCGTGCAGCGGGTGGTCGTCCCGACCTTCCCGGCGAGGTCCTCGGGGCAGCTGATGTCCGGCTTCGCCTGACCCGTCGTGGAGGCGAGCTTCGTGGCGACCGTGTCCGCCAGCTTGTCCTTGGACAGCTTCGGGTCGGAGCTCCCTACGTGGACGGAACCCGAGCAGCCGACGAGCAGTGCGCCTGCGGCCGCAACGGCGAGGCCCAGCGGCAGTGCGGACAGAGCAGACTTGATCATTCTGGATTCCATTCAAGGGGAGCGAGGAAAACCCGGGAGAGGGAGGAGAGGGAAACGAAAGGTCACAGCTTGCCGGCGACGACTCCGCGCCAGGTCCAGCCTCCTGCCAGGACCATGTCCTGCAGCGGGGGCTTCAGATCGGCGCTGTCGAACTTGTACGACTCGGTCAACCCCGGGCCGCCGTCCTCGCCGCCGATCGTCCAGCGCTTGGAGACCGTACGCACCTGACCGCGCTCGGCCTCGACGCTGAGCGAGAGCACGGGGACGCCGCTGGACCACGTCACCTCGTACTCCTGGTCGAGAGTGCGGACCTCGTTCTTCTCCGGGACCAGGCGCATACGGACCTGGAAGACCCGGCTGACCTGGGTGCGGACGAAGAAGGCGTGCCAGGCCGGGTCCATGACGCGCCACTCGGCCACCAGGTCGGCGCCCTCCGCTCGGCCGTCCCTGACGACGTACGGGACGTCAGGGCGGTTGAGGCCGAGCAGCGCCGCGTAGACCTCGGCCGCGGAGCGCGGTGCGACGCCGTCGGCGGGGTGCTTGGTTCCGGTCAGCCGGTCGAAGAGTCCCATGAGATCAACCTATGAGGAGTCGGATTACAGGTACAAGGAGCCCGGATTCGGGAGGGAGACCCGGGCGGTGTCAGCTCGCGCGGACGTCCGGGCGGACCGTGCGTACGAAGTCCTGGAAGTCGGCCAGGACCGCGGGGTGTTGGGATGCGGTGGCCGTCAGGACCAGCCGGATCACCGCCCGCCTGCGCTGATCGGCGACGTCCAGCATGGACAGGTACACCTGGGACTGCAGGAGGTCGCGCCGCGCACCGGCGACGACGGCAGCGATGCGCAGCTGCTGGGTCAGCCCGGGTGCCTCAGCGGAGCCGATCTCCTGGCGCCCTTCGACCTCGACCGCCGCACCGGCCGTGCGCAGCCGCTCCACGGACGCGATGCCGATCTCGGGCAGGGTCGCCGCGTCGGGGCGGTACTCGCCGTCGATCGTGATGTTCGCGGTGAATCCCGCGTCCGGATGCGGATGCAGCGCGACGAACGCCGAACCCGGTGCACCGACTTCGTCCGGCGGCGCGGGGCTCCAGCCGTCCGGCAGTTCGAACTCGATCGGTACGGGCAGAGTCGTGGGCATTTCGGACCTTCCTTACTGCAACGGTGTGCCTTCGGGGGATGTCAGAACAGTTTGCTGATCCCGTGACCGACCCATTTGGCCCCGTCCCCGACGGCATCGGCCGCATCGCCCGCGGTGTCGACGATCTTCCCCGGGTCGACGGTCGTCTCGAAGCCCAGCTTGCCGCCGAGCCCGACCGCGACACCGACTTCCCCGCCGATGTGCCACTTGCCGTCCGCTTCCTTCCCGAACGTCGTCTCGGCCTCGACCCCGGCGCCTGCCCAGCCCTCCGCAGTCCCGCCTACCCCGACACCGCCGATGTCAGCACCCCCTGAAGCCGAGGCTTTCGCGCCGGCGAACGCCTCCGCGCCCGCGTGCAACCCGTCCTTGTCCGCCCCGACACTGGCGCTCGCCTCGGCGCCCGCCTTGGCCTCCGCCTCGGCGTTCATCCCGATGGGACCGTAGTCCGCGGTCCCCTTGGCCGAGGCTTCGGCGCCCGCGAAGGCGGAAGCCTCGCCCGAAATGCCCTGACGGGAGAAGCTGCCGGACGCGGAGGCGTGGGCACCCACGGAAGCTTCCGCCTCCCCGGTGAGTTCCATCGCGCCGTTGGTGAGCTTGCCCTCGGCGCTCGCGCCGCCGAGAGTGGCATGCGCTTCGGCCTCGCCCAACGAACCGTTCGCGAGGTCGGGCCCACTGGCCGACGCACCGGCCTCGGGACCGGACGCTTCGGCCTCGCCCTCGCCGACCCATCCGTCGTTCTCCGTCTTCGCGGTGCCGCCCGCCATCAGCGACTCGACGGCGCGGGTGGCCACCGCTTCGGGAAGGGAGGTGACGACCTGGGAGTTGAAGTCGCTCCGGCTGCCACCGAGATCACGCCGCAGAGCCCAACTGGCGGTCTCATCGGCGCCGGCGGCCCGCTGGAGCACCACCACTAGACTTTGGGCGAACGCCTCGCAGTCTTCCTGCTGTTGGCGGATCGCGGCCTGGCCGTCGGGGTCGTGACGGGCCCCGGTGTCCTGCGAGATGTCCACGCGCGGAGTGACCATCCCGACCGCACTGACCTGCAGATCCTTCACCTTCGCCTCGAAGTCGGCGAGGCGGTGGAGATCGGCTTTGGCCTGCTTCAGCGTGGCATGCAGCGAGGTGAGCACGCCGGCTATGCCCTGCGCCTCGGCGTGGGCACTCTCGAACTGCTGCTGGGCTGCGTACACATCAGCGCTGGCCTTGGCCACGGTCAGGAACGGCTGTGTCCAGCCTGCCTGTTGGAAGGGGCGGGCGACCTGGTCGCCGTACGCGGTGTGCAGCCCCTTGAACTTGGCGGCCGCCTCCTCCCAGTGTTCCGCGGCCGCCTGGAGGTTGCTGAGGTTGAGGTGGTAGAGCTGCTCGTAGGTCGGCATGAGCTCGGCGAATCCCCCGTGGAATCGTGAGTCGTGAATGCTTGGCGGTGGGCGCAGGCCTGGATCAGCCGAAGTCGTCGGCCAGGGAGTCCATGGTGTGCACGTTCGCGAGCTCGGTGCGCTGATACGCCCTTCCGGACTCGGCGCACTGGCCGGCGAGGCGATTGCAGTCGGCGATGAGCGCGGAGACCTGCGACGACCAGGTCTCCGCGAGGTTGGCGAGTGCCCCGCCCAGCGCACCGTCCCAGTTACCGTTGCCGAAGTCCCGGGATGCCGACTGCGTCCCGTCCACCGGAAGAGCACCGGAGGTCTGCGTCTGACCTGCCATTTCGCGCGCACCTGCGCCTGCCCGGCTGAGCTCTACGGGATCCGAGATTTCCGTCCCCGCCGACATGCCAAATCCCCCGTACACGCCATATCCCCCATACACCCCGTGTCCTCACACATTCCGTATGAGGCGAAAATTAGTGGTACTTGACGCAATTCTGTCGGCGGCGACAGGAAATACCCCGGCCAACTTCCGACGTGCGCACACCGCCGCTTCTCCCGGTTGCACAAGAGGGAAATCCGGCAGGTCCACCGATAATTTGCGTGACACTAGCAAGGACCTCGCCAGACCCGCAACGGTTTGTCGCGCGGTACAGGCCGGAGGCGGCGGCACGGCTTAAAGAGCCGTACCGGCCTGATCCCCCGTCAACCTGTATGGACTGACCTGACTCTGGACAGCCGGCCCGGGACACGTAAGCCGCAACCATTTGGGCAGATCCCGCGCCGCACCAGGCCAAAGCACCCAGCCGAATTCCCGCGGCACGGTTTCCCGGTCCGGACCCTTGCAGATCCACTCCAAGCACCGTCAGCAGAATGATCGAAAGGGGTGCGAGCAACTAAACGGGAGGACCCCACACCCACTGCGTGCAGTAGCGCAGCCAGAAACGAAAGGGCGACTTGGGGGCCTGGGATCCCAAGCCTTCGACGGGACGTCGCGAGCAGAGGTCATCCGAATTGCGCGTCGCCGATCTACTGCTGGTACGGGTTGCCCCCGCCGGGCGGGGGCTGGTTCGGCGGCGCGGGCTGCTGGTACGCACCGGGGTCGCCGTACCGCTGCGGCGGCTGATTCGGCTGCGGGGCGGGGTAACTCCCGTACCCGGGCGGAGGATTCGAGGCGGAGTCTCGACGGGCCCGCTTCTTGCTGCGAGCCACGAGGAGGACGATGCCGCCCGCAACGAGGAGAACGACGAGTGCGCCCACGACGGCGCCGATGATCGTGGAGGAACTGCTGCCACTGTCATCCGACTTGCTGGAGTTGGACGAGGGCGTGGCGGCGTCGCCCTTGCCGGTCCCGGCGCCACTGCCAGTGGAGTCGGCGGCAGGCAGTGCGGCCAGGGGGCCGTTCTTGGAGCCGGCCGGGATGTCCTGCTTGAGCGCGGCGAGGGGCTGAATGTAGCCGTAGCCGTACTTCTGGTCAGGAAGCTTGGCGCCCTTGAGGTCGTCGGGGAGACCGGCCGTCTTGGTCAGACGGTTCACGATCTGGCCTGCGGTGAGGTCGGGGAACTTCTCGCGGAGGAGAGCGCAGGCAGCGGAGACGTAGGCGGTGGAGTCGGAGGTGCCGCTAGCCCTGCGATAGAGGGAGGAGTCCGAGCTGGTCGAAACGATCTTGTCCCCAGGCGCAGTCAGCAGGGTCTTGGGGCCGTAGTTGGACTTCTCCCAGATCTGTCCAGACTCCTTGACCGCACCCACCGCGACAGCGCCGGGGTAACTGGCGGGGTAGAGCGGCTGATCACCGCCCGTCCCATCATTTCCAGTACCTGCGACAACCAAGACGTTCTTCTTGACTGCGTAAGCGACAGCCTCTTCTCCAGCCTTAGTCGGAGGTGAAGAGATTTGAGAGATGTTAATGATCGAAGCACCGTGGTCGACCGCGTATCGAATCGACTCGGCGAACGGTGCGTCCCCCTGCCCCTCATCCCGAATTGGGAGGATCTTGGCGTCAGGCGCCAGGCCCTTGACCCCTTCAGAACCGTTGGCCCCGTGACCATGTCCCGCGATGATCCCGGCCATGGCGGTGCCATGGTCGATTCCTTCGGGCGATGCATCAGCATCACCGTCAACGAAGTCCTTGCCTGGAAGGACGTTACCTTTGAGGTCGGCGTGTGTGGCATCGACTCCGGAATCGATGACAGCAACCGTGACACCTTTTCCGGTGGCGATCTGCCAGATCTTGCTGGCGCCAAAAGCCCCAAGTGGCCATTGATCGTTCCGCGTCTGATCCGCCGATGCGGCCGTCGCCGTGGAGAAGAGCAGCGCCCCCGCTGCCGCCACACTGCCCACAATGCGCAGCGTCTGCTTGAGCGCCATGCTCTATTCCCTTTCGTCCCGCTGAACGGGGCTCGCGGCGAGAAGCCGCGAGCCCCACCTTATTGCTGACTTCGACGTCCTTTGCGGGCTTACTCGATCACCCTAGGGGCGACATTCTGGTCCGCTGACACCCAGGTCTCTTCATCCTCCACCAGGTAATCAGGACGCTCGCTTCCATCCTTCTTCTTGTCACGCTTCTTGCCAGCAGCGCCACCCGCGCCACCCATGCCTGCAGTCTTGCGACCCTCAGCGGTGCCACCGCGGCTGCCGTGCAGTCCAGAGCCCGCCTTGCTGCCGGCCCCAGCCGCACCTTCGGCTTCACCAATGACCCCGCCCCTGGTTCGCGCAAGAGGGCCGCGACCTCCAACTCCGGAGCCGCCCTTCTTGCCTGCACCAGAACCCAGACCGGCGCCACCCATCCCAGGGCGACCCGCGCCGGTCGCAGAACCAGTGCCGCTCACCGAGCCGCGACCTCCTATCCCCGCTCCCGGGTTTCCAAGCGTTCCTGGGAAGCCCGCTCCTGCTCCAGTGATGCCGTTTGCACCACCAGGGCGGATACCGCTTCCCCCGCCGATTCCTCCACCGCCGGCACCGAGTGTTGCCCCGGAGCCCGTGCCGTGAGGGTTCGTAGCGGTGATGCTGTCCACACCCGTGCCAATTCCAGCGGGTGCCGTCGACTTCGACGACGAACCAGCGCCCGGACCACCAATTCGGTTCGGGTTGCTGGGAGTCGGGGCAACGGTCGAGCGGCCTGCATTACTTGTCGATCCACCGGAGTACGGTGCACGGCCGACAAGTTTGGGGCCAGACTCAGTCGGCATCACCACGATCGGGACCGGCGCCGCACCGCCCGGAGGGCCCGGGTAATCGGTCTCCTTTTCATCGATAAACCCGGTCCGCTTCCACGACCCCATCGCCTTGGTCTGCGAAGCGTAAGCAGCCCCCAACTGCTCCATCTTCACAGCCATCTTCAGCTGTGCTTCCTTGCCCGCCGAAAGATCACCCTTGTTGTTGTTCAGGGCATCCTCTGTGGAGACCCCGTTCTTCAGGTCGTCCTTCAGCCCGGCATCCGTGCGGTGCCCGTCCTTCACGTGGTCCAGGAGGCTGCTCGCCTTCCCCGGCTTCTCCATCGCCTCGACCTCAGGCTTGATGGTCTCCAGGACCGTTGCCGCGCTGTGCATCGCCGTGGAGGTGTACTGCGCGTACTGCGCACCGTCCTGAAGCTTCTGCGCAATGACGTCGGCTTGCGCCTTGAACCGGTCGGCAGAGTCGCCCTCCCAGTGTTCGAGCACTGCGGACACCGCAGCCAAGAAGGCGTGCCGCGCGCCGCCTCCCCCACCCTCACCGACCAGCTTGTTGTTGACGTTGGTCCAGCCTCGGGCAACGTCATGCACCGCGCCAGGGTTCGCACTGCTGACCATGGCCTTCATCTGGTCCATGTCCATGTTCGCAAAGTCCGACTCGTGCTTCGCGTTGTAGCACATCGTCGCCGGCTGGTACTCGTACGAGTAGCCGTCGCCCTTACCGCCGCTCATGACCGGGTCACTCCCCACCCTGCATCGACTTCTTCACGTCTGCTTCCTGGTCCTGGTAAGCGCCGTGCGTCTTCTTCGTCTTTGTACCGAAATCGTCCGTCAGACCGTGAATGTGGTCAACGATCTGCTCAAGGTGCGTCTTCATCTCGGAGTGCGCGGCATGCAGCTTTCCCGCCTCGATGAACTTCCCTGACGCGCAGTCGGCATCCATACCCAGCGCGCCCGGAGGCAGATGCGTCTGGTACTTCGAGTCGGACTTGGCGTCGCCCAGGTCCGAGATGATCCCGTTGAGCTTCCGGACGACCTCGTCCAGCGCGCTCAGATCGACTCTGTACTCTCCGCTCGCCATCGCGAGTCAGCCCCTCTCCCCGTTCACCGATGCAACGCCGCAGCCACTCGGTCACTCAACGTAGCTATCCCAGCTTATCTTTTGAACAACTGTATCGGCCGCCACCGACAAGGCCCAGGGGCGCCCACGTATCCCCTGTCACAGCCCAGTCACAACAACCCGCTCATCGTCCGCCCCCGACTGGAGCGAAACGGTCGCGAAGAGTCGCCAATCCAACACGCAATGGGCGCCGCTGCGTCCTACCACCCAAGGTCAACGCCTTGAGCGGACCCAGGTGCCAAGATCGAACCAGCATGCCGCGCGGGTCGTGCCCCCGCGAGAGCGGCTGAGCGACCGGACGATCGACCACCACCCGATCGAGTCCGCTCCAAGGCCAACTCAACCCAGTCAGCCGCCGCATCGGCGTTCATGAGCCAGTCAGCGCCCGCAGCCTCATACCCCGCCCTTGATGCCGAGTTCGGCAGGTCTCTGCATTCGCGCCGCCATTCCTTCCCCTGGCGCGAACTGTCCAGGAGGCACCCCCTGCCCGATTCGCAGCCCAGCACATTCCGGGAAGATGCGCGACAACTCGCCAACCGACAGGTCGATTGCTCACCCACTGTGAAGTCAACTGGCGGCCACAAGCGCACCAAGTGTCTCAAGTGGCGTCTGGTTAGGGTGTGTCGCGTAAGTACGGGGGAATGGACAGCCGGCAGGCCCTACGCAGCCGCGCCTCTTCGCCCGTTGAACCCCGGCCCTGCCGGGCCCTGGCGAGAGAGAAGCCATGTCGCAATCGACGCCGCCCGGAGGCCTGGGCAATGACAACCCATACTCCCAGCAGCCTCAGCAAGGGGGGTGGCAGCCGCAGCAACAACCACAACCCCAGGGTCAATACAGCCCATACGGCCAACAAGGCCAGTGGCCCGCGGCTGCTCCCCCACCGCCCCCGCAGTTCGCTCCCAGCACCCAGCAGCCGGCACCTTTCCAAATGCCGGCCCCCTTCCCGCCCGCTGCCCCACGCCGCAGCGTCGCCCGCGGGTGCTTCGGCGCCGCCCTCGGGCTCCTCGGCGTTGTGCTGGTCCTCGGCGGCGGAGCCCTCGCCGCGGCGGGCTATCGGAACCACCAGCGCGCTGAGACGAACACGACCGCCTATTACCCGGTGATGTGGCGCAACGAGAAGACGGAAACGATCTTCCCCGCCACCCTCAGCGGCGGAGCAAACAGCTCAGACCCGGATGCCCCCGCCACGGTCCCTTCCGATGCGGAACGCGCACAGTGGCACCGGCTCGGCGTTTCCCCGGAGACGTCCTGCGACAAGGGGCTCACCGGAACGATGAAGCAAGCCGTGCTCAAACAGGGTTGCACCGCTGTCCTGCGCGCCACCTACGTCGACCCCTCCGCGGGCACGGTGGCCACTGTCGCGCTCATCGTGCTTGCCACGGCCGACGGCGACACGCAGAAGCTCCGGGACGACCTCGCTGAGCAACAGCGGCAGGAACATCCCGACGACGTAGTCCATGCCTATGCCGTACCAGGCACAGCAGCTGCCCATTGGACCGATGCCGGACGTAACGGCATGGCAAGTGACAGCTCCCTCGACGGAAAGCCATACCTGATCGCAGTCGCCACCGGCGCGACCGACGCACGCGTCGCAGGCAAGCTGCCGGGCGCCTGGGGTGCACGCGACGCCGAGCATGACGGTGAGTCGGACCGATCCTCCTGGATGTCATCAGCTGCGGATATCTCCTCGATGTTCGGGAAATCCCTCTCCTCCATCAAGCTCAAGGACGACGAATGAGCGACCGGCAAACCCACGCGACCTCGCCCCTGCTCCGGAGGAGCCGAATCGCTCTCGTCGGAACCGCACTTGGCGCAGTCCTGTGCAGTACGGCCACCACGCCGGCCGTCGCAGCACCATTGCCCACCAGCGGATGGGAGTCGGCCGCCCTCGGACTCCCCGCCGCACAGAGAGTCAGCCAAGGCGAGGGCGTAACCGTCGCGGTCCTCGACACCGGCGTGATGGTCAACCACCCCGCCCTCAAGGGCAAGGTGACCACCGGTCCCGATCTCGCCGAGGACGGAATCAAATCCAGCAGCCCGAAGTGGGGCGTCCACGGCACCGCCATGGCATCGGACGTACTCAAGGTCGCTCCAAGGGCCAGAATTCTCTCCGTAAGAGTGATCGACGAGAACCAAGGCGGCAGTTGGGACGCCACGACAGGTCCCACCAAGCTGTCCAAGGCCATTGACTACGCGGTCGCCCACAATGCCGACGTGATCACGATGTCGCTCGGCAGCGAAGCACGGTTCGGTGGCTACAACGATGCCGAAGCCAACGCCATCGGCAATGCGATCAGCCACGGGGTTCCCGTGCTGGCCTCCGCGGGCAACGACGGGGGCCAGGGGAAAGAGAACCGACCGTCGTATCCCGCCGGATATGCCAGCGTGATCGCCGTCGCAGCCACCATGGAGAACGGCATCCGCGCCCCCTTCTCGACCGTACGGACGTACAACTCCGTGGCTGCCCCCGGCGTGCAGATCAACAGCGCCTCGAGGTCCGGCGGCACCAAACTGGTGGCCGGCACGTCCCCGGCCTGTGCCCTGGCAGCCGGAGTCGTGGCTCTGATGCTCTCGAAGAACGACAAACTCACCGTCGCCCAGACCCGGACCATCCTCACCACCACCGCCCATCACCCCACGAGCGGGCACAACGCCCTGGTCGGGTACGGAACGATCAATGCGGCCGCAGCCGTCCGAGCTGCAGCCTCCCCACCCGTGGACACCGCGGCGACCACCGAACTCAAGGGTCAGGAACACCTGGCCACCCCTGACGGCACACAGAAGATGCAGCACTTGCCACTGGACCCGATCTACTGGTGGGGCGGCCTCGGAACCGCAGCGGTCGGCTTGCTGATGGTGATTGGCTGCGTACTCCTCCTGCGCAAGGGGCGGCGAACAGTCGGCAGTTGACCCGACGCACGAGTGGATGCATCACCGCGAAAACGATCCCAAGCAGTAGAGATCGTCTGCTCCTGAGGTGAGGACTCCATGGAGCGCAGCCAGTTGTCCGGTTCACGGCAAAGCAGGCCGGGGGTGAGCCCCGTGGGCGACTTATGCTGTCGCCCCGATGCCGGCCAAACCCGCCTTTCACCTGGAACGGAACAACCATGATCAAGCCCACTCTGTCCGCAGCAACATGGGGCATCGCAGCCGTCGCCGCAGCCGCACTGCTCGTCGGCTGCTCGGGTTCGGTCCACGTAGGAAGTTCCGACCCGAAGCTGTCCAAGGTAAAGCTGGCCGACCTGGTCGCCACGAAGCTCGCCTCCACGACGGGCCAGGCGAAGCCGGACATCAGCTGCCCCGAGGACCTCGCCGGGAAGGTCGGGACGACCACCCGCTGCACGCTGACGGCATCCGACGGCAGCACCCTGGGTGTCACCATCAAGGTCTCCTCCGTCGACGGAGACAACATCAATTTTGATTTCGAGGCCGACCAGACGCCCACCCCGGCCCAGAACTGACAGCCCGCCGCCCGATCAACAGCGCATCACCCAGCCATCTGGGACCTTGTCCGGCCGATCACCCCGCTCGCTAAGGTGGCGACGAGGGGAGGGGTCTGATGAGTGCAGTGAAGTTGAGTCGACCGGAAGCGGTCGCGCTCGTCCAGCGGATCATCGACGCGGGCTACTCCTCTGAGGACGAGGCGGACGACTGGCTCGACAGACTCGACAGCGCTCTGGCCTGCCCGTCCGGCCATGTCAGCGGCCTGATCTTCTGGCCGCCGGAACGGGAGTTGTCCGCCGAGGAAGTGGTCGATGAAGCCTTGGCGTACCGGCCGATTGCCCTGTAGGGCCGGCACTCAGCTACGGAGCCAGATCATGAGGTCTGCCGCGGTGGCGGTGCCCAGGAAGTCGTAGCCGCGCTTGTCGTAGCGAGTGGTGGCGACGGCCCGGTACTGCATACATGATCGGCCGGACAAGACCTAAAGTCCGAACCATGGAGCTACGCCAGCTGAACTACTTCGTGACGGTCGCCGAGGAACTGCACTTCGGCCGGGCCGCCGAGCGGCTCCACATAGTCCAGTCCGCGGTCAGCCAGCAAGTACGCCGCCTGGAACGCGAGTTGGGCGCCGACCTCTTCGACCGCTCGCCCCGCCACGTACGCCTCACAGGCGCTGGCGAGCGCCTCCTCCCCGAGGCCCGAGCCGTCCTCGCCGCAGCCGAACGGGCCCGCGCCGCCGTCGCCGTCCAGCCCGGTCTGCGGCTCGGCACGGGCACCGGGCTCGGCGCCCATCTGGACCGCATCCTCGGTGCGCTCGCCGAGCTCTCCCCCGGTACGTCGGTCGAGCTGACCTCCTCCCCCGCCCGCGAGCGCCTCGAACAGGTCGCCGACGGGCGCCTCGACGCAGCATTCGTACGTTCCCCGGAACCCGCACCCGGGCTCCGCATCCACCCCGTCTGGGAAGACCGCCTGGTCGCGGCCGTCCCCGCAGCCCACCCCGCCGCCACCGGCGCGGACGTGTCCCTGGGCGAACTCGCCGAGCTCCCCCTCACCCTCACCGACCGCCGCCACAACCCCGCCCTGGTCGACCTCGTCGTCAACGCCTGCCAGTCCGCCGGCTTCGAACCCCGCCCAGGACCGCCCGCCAGCTCACTCCAGAACATCCTCGCCACCATCGGGGCGACCCCCCTGTGGACCGTGGTGTACGCCGCCCACGCGACCCAACTCCACAGCCCCAGAGTGGCGTTCCGCCCATTCCGGGACTGCAGCCTCGCCATACCGACTGCTCTCGTGACGCGTACGGACATCGCCCCCGCCACCCTGGAACTCCTCCTCCGGGCCAGCAGCGATCACGATTCCTGATCGCTGCGTGCGCACTCTGCCTGTTGGTCGGCGGGCCCGCATCGGATGGACTGAGGTCACACCGGAAAGCGGCCCGGAACAGCCGGGAAGCCGCCGGAGAAAAGGGAGTTCAGCCATGCCGATCGTCACCATTCAGCAGGGTCCCCGCGACATCGAGCTGAAGCGCGACCTGGTCCAGCGCGTCACGGACGCCTTCGTCGACTCGTTGAAGATCCCCGCCGAGGCCGTACAGGTCTGGATCCAGGAAGTCCCCACGGACAGCTGGGCGATCGGCGGCACGCTCACGGCCGACAAGAAGTAGCGCGCCCATACGGTTCGAGGAGCCACCCAGGGAGAAGCGCACCGGAACTCCCTCTCAACGGATCCTGCTCCCAGGGGCAGGGGTAAAGGGGCGGCACAGTTGCACCTGTCCCTTTCGGGGGTTCCGCTGCCTGCTACGTCCAGCTCGACCACGGGCCTGTGGGCGGCTGTGCTGGTTACGCGTCCATTTGGCAGCCCACTTTTACACCCAGGCAAGACTGTCCGTCGGCACTTAGATGGTCACACCTGAAGATAGAGCTGCTCAGCTTCCAGAATCATGGCGCCCAGCGCGTTGCCGAAGGGCCAGGAGTCAGCAACGGCGTGGCCCGCTCCCTGCAAGCGCTGCGGCGCAGAGAGAGGTTGGGGCCCCGAGAGGTGTTCAGCCATCTGTGCCAGCTGCCCACGGATCGCTGAGAGTTGCTTGACACTGCTCACGCGGCCTCGGCCGGCGGCGTGCCGCTCCAACTCCTCTTCGACCCCGGACAAGGCCTTAATCACCGCAGCAAGCGCTCCCATTGCATGACACCGCCCGACGGATCAAGGCTTGAGCCTTCAGTTGGATGAATACGAGTGGATGAATACTAGTTCCGAGTTCCCTGTTGTCGTCACTCAGCAACCGGCAAGATCTCAGCCACCCCCAGCATGGATGCGGCATCTTCCTGCGTGATCTCCATTTGCGGTCTACCGCTCCTGGCCGGAGTTCTCGGCCGGGTTCGCTCTCGGCCGGTGCCTGCACTTCGACAGTGAGAAGTTCGGCAACTGGTACACCGAGGTCCTCGCAGCCCACCGTATTCTCACCACCGATCCGGGAAGCCCCTGGCTCAACATCCCTTGGGATCTTCGACGTTCCACAGCGTGCTGATCGACCGACATCAGCACTAAGGGCGGCGCTCTCCGGCATCCTGTCGGAGTACGCCGCCCAGGGGCGGGGTGAGTTGCGGGCGGCTCCGGCCCGCGTCGTCATCGCCGTTACTTCGGGTCGCTGTTGAACTTCGACGCCGACCAGAAGTAGCCGAGCGCCGCCAGGCCGATGGACCAACCCACCGCCAGCCAGCCGTTGTTGCCGATCTCGCTGCCGAGCAGCAGGCCGCGGAGGGTTTCGATCGCCGGGGTGAAGGGCTGGTACTCGGCGATCGGCTGGAACCAGCCGGGCATCGAGTCGATCGGGGTGAACGCGCTGGAGATGAGCGGCAGCAGGATCAGCGGCATGGCGCTGTTGCTGGCCGCCTCGGGGTTCGGGCTGGCCATGCCCATGCCGACCGCGATCCAGGTGAGTGCCAGGGCGAAGAGGGCCAGGAGGCCGAAGGCCGCCAGCCATTCCAGGGTGGTGGCGTCCGTCGAGCGGAAGCCGATCGCCACGCCCACCGCGCCGACCAGGACCACGCTGGCGATCGACTGCAGTACGCCGCCGATCACGTGGCCGATCAGCACCGAGCCGCGGTGGATCGCCATCGTACGGAAGCGGGCGATGATGCCCTCGGTCATGTCCATGGAGACGGAGACCGCGGCGCCGATCACCGTGGATCCGATGGTCATGAGGAGGATGCCGGGCACCACGTAGGCGATGTAGGCGGAGCGGTCGCCGCCGCCGATTCCCGCGCTCATCGTGTCGCCGAAGATGTAGACGAAGAGCAGGAGCAGCATCACCGGGGTGAGCAGCAGGTTCAGGGTCATCGACGGGTAGCGGCGGGCGTGCAGGAGGTTGCGGCGCAGCATGGTGGAGGAGTCGCGTGCTGCTAGGGAGAGGGTGCTCATCGGACTGTCTCCTTGGGCTGGGTCGCGGATGCGGAGGGGGCGGGGGACGCGGTGGACGTCAGGGCGAAGAACACGTCGTCGAGGTCGGGGGTGTGCACCGTCAGTTCGTCCGCCTCGATGTCCACCACGTCCAACTGGTCGAGAATTGCGCGCAGTTCGCGCTGACTTCCGTCGGAGGGGAGCTGGAGCGACAGCGCCTCGTCGTCCCTCGCCGCCTCGCTCAGTGCGAGCGCTGCGCTCTGGTACGCCGCCGGGTCCGTGAAGCGGAGCTTGATGTGGCCGCCGGGGATCAGGCGCTTGAGCTCCTCGGCGGTGCCCTCGGCGACGATCTTTCCGTCGTTCAAGACCCCTATGCGGTGCGCCAGTTCGTCCGCCTCGTCCAGGTATTGAGTGGTGAGGAAGACCGTCACCCCACCCGTCACCAGCTCGCGGATGATGCCCCACATGGTGTGGCGTGCCCGCGGGTCCAGGCCGGTGGTCGGTTCGTCGAGGAAGATGATCCGCGGGTCGCCGACCAGCGTCATGGCGATGTCCAGGCGGCGCTTCATGCCGCCCGAGTAGGTGGCGACGGGCTTCTTGGCGGCGTCCACCAGGTCGAAGCGTTCCAGGAGTTCGGCCGCCACCCGCCGGCCTTCCTTCTTGGAGAGGTGGTGCAGGTCCGCCATGAGGAGCATGTTCTCCTCGCCGGTGATCAGGCCGTCCACCGCGGAGAACTGGCCGGTGACGCCGATCGCCGCGCGTACCGCCTGCGGGTGGGTGGCCAGGTCGTGGCCGGCGACGTGCAGGTCGCCGGCGTCGGCGCCGATCAGGGTGGAGAGGATCTTGACCGCGGTGGTCTTGCCCGCTCCGTTCGGGCCGAGCAGGGAGTAGACGGTGCCCGTGGGGACGGCTATGTCGATGCCGTCGAGCACGGTCTTGTCGCCGTACGCCTTGTGCAGGCCGTTCGCCGCGATGGCCAGGTTCGTCATGGTGGGGAGCTCCTTCGAAGTCAGAGGCTGCGGGCGTCGATGTCGCCGACCGTGGTGGTCGCGTGGATGCTCAACTCGGGCTTGCCCTCGGTGTTCTTGAGCGCGTTGTTGATACGGCCGAGGGTCGTGCCCGCGTCCAGCGAGGCGGAGACGCCCTGGGCGGCGCCGACCGTCACATCGCCGGCCTGGGTGCTCAGCACGATCTTGCCGCTCACGGCCTCGGTGATCTTGATGTCGCCCTTTGTGGTGGTGATCTCCGCGTGGCCGCCCAGCCGGCCGACCGTGATGTCACCGGCGGCGAGGGTGATCCGGACGTTCGTGGCCTCGTCGAGCTTGACCGAGCCGTGCGCGCCTTCGAAGGCGACGTCGCCGAGCCGGCCGACACCGCGGACATCGGCGCTGGCCGCCTTGGCCTCGATGTGCGAACCGGCGGGCAGCTGGACCGTCACCTCGACGGATCCGGAGGGGCCGAAGAACTGGTTCCTGGCGTCCGGGGCCTCGATCCGCAGGACGCCGCCGGCGTACGCGACCTCGATCTGCCCGGCCGCCTTCACGTCGCGGCTCTTCGATGCGTTCGCGGGGAGGACCTCGACCGTGGTGTCGCTCCGGTCGGCGGCGATGAACTGGATCCGGCCGGCCGGGATGTCGACGACGGCGGAGATCTGGCCGGTGGTCTCGAACTTCTGCATGGTGTGCGCTCCTTGGGTGCGTGCGCCGTATCCGCCTCGTGCGGTGCGGCGCCTCGTTTCCGACAAGGGAAAAGCTACGTTGCGTTCGAGGTCTCGGCAACAAGCTTGTTGCGCAACTAGGCAGTAATCGCAGGCCAGTCCAGGGTTTTCATTGCAATGGCTTGGGATCTAATGCAACAGCAGCCCACTCGTTGCGTTGCAATGGGTTGGAAGTGAACGCTATGCTGGCGACACCTTGGACCAGGTCGGATAGGGAGATCCACATGCCGGGCGGCAGGCTCACTCAGCAGGAACGCCAGCAGATCGCGCTGGGACTGGCCGACGACCTCGCCTACGCGGAGATCGCGAGGCGCCTGGAGCGCCCCACCTCGACGGTCACGCGCGAGGTCATGCGCAACGGCGGCCCCACCGCCTACCGTTCCGACCTCGCCCACCGCGCCACCGAACGCCGCACCCACCAGCGCAGGCAGACCGCACCCCGCGCCCCCCAGGAGCCGCAGCAGCCCCACGGACGCGACCCCGAGGCCGTACGCGCGTACGAGGAAACCTTCACCACCCTCTTCACCCAGCAAGGCGTGCCGAGGATGGCCTCCCGGGTGCTGTCCAGCATCTTCACCACCGACGCGGGCAGCCTCAGCGCGTCCGAACTCGTCCAGCGCCTCCAGGTCAGCCCGGCGTCCGTCTCCAAGGCGACCACGTTCCTCGCCGACCAGGGCCTCATCCGCAAGGACCGCGACGAACGCCGCCGCGAGCGTTACGTCGTCGACAACGACGTCTGGTTCCAGTCGATGGCCGCCGCCGCCCGCGCCAACACCCTGCTCTCCGAGACCGCCCGCCAGGGCGTCGGAGTCCTCGGCCCCGGCACCCCGGCCGCCGAACGCCTCGAAAACATCGCCCGCTTCATGGACTTCGTCGGCGAGGCCCTGCTCCGCGCCGCCGAACAGGCCCGCGAAATCCTCAAGCCGGGCCCCGAATCCGCAGAGGCGGTCAGCCCTCCGCCGGCGCCCGCCCCGTGAGCGCCGCCAGGCTGCTGCGTACGTGCGTCATGTGCGCCTGGACTTCCTCCCGCGCCTCCTCGTGCTCCCGCAGGATCCGCTCCGTCTCGCGCGCCACCCGCTCCTCGCGGACCCGGCCCTCGGCGATCAGCTCCGCACCCCGAGCCTCCGCGTCCTCCTGGCCGTGGCGGGCCGTCTCCTCCGCCTGCGCCAGCGCGCGCTGCGCCTCGGCGAGCTTGCTGTCCGCATACGCCGTGAGCTCCGCATGCCGCGCGGTGAACTCCCGCTCCCGCTCGGCCAGTTCGCGCCCCGCCTCCTCCCAGCGCTCCGTCTGCTCCTTCTCCTGATCCGCGAGGAACGCCGAGGTGCGCAGCCGCACGTCCTTCAGCGCCGCGAGCGCCTCGCCGCGCCACTCCTTCACATCCCGGCGCGAGCCGATGCGCAGCTCGTCCGCCGTACCCTGCGCGTCGTGGAGGAGCTGCTGCGCGCGTACGTCCGCGGCGGTGTGCACCGCGTCCGCGTCCGCGCGCGCCGCGTCCCGCAGTCGGCGCGCCACCTGCTCGGCGGCCTCGCGCACCGCGTGGGCGGCGTCGCGCGCCTGAGTGCGTACGGCCTCCGCCTCCTCTTCGGTGAGCGCCATCAGCCGCTGGGCCCGCTCGCCGAGCGTCGCGTACGTCTGCGGGGCCAGCCCCGCCACCCGCTCGCGCAGCGCCGCAGCGCCGGCCTCCATCTCCTTGGCCAGTACGGTCAGGCGCGCCGCGCGCTCCCACGCCTCGTCACGGTCGAGGGAGAGCCCGGCCACATAGCGGTCGACCTGCTCCGACCGGTAGCCGCGGCCCCGTACGACGGCGAAACCGTGCGGTGACACCGATGCAGTACTCATCCTTGAAGCCCCTTACGACACACGACAGACACCCACCAGACGCGCATATCTTGGTGGATCAACGCGAAGCGCCCATAACGCGACACTCCGCCCAAGGATGCGTCAAGAGGTCGAGAAGGTGGGAATCGCGGTGTCGTCCTGCAGTGCGGTGAAGAGCTCCCTGGCATCGGCGTCGTTCCACAGGACCACGTCGCCGATGCCCGGGATCTCGGTCCCCGTACTGGAGACCGGGACCGTGGTGGTCGTGCCGTCGCCGTCCGCGATGTGCTTCATCTGCCAGCCCATCCGGCCCAGGTCGAACAGGCCGGTGCCCTCGGCGACCGTCAGCGCGTCGAGCGAGGCGCTGAGGAAAGGGATCAGGTTCCAGGGGAGGAGGAGTACGGAGGGGGTGAGCGCCTGGTGCGCGATCGCGCTCACCAGTTGCTGCTGGCGCTTGACGCGGCCGAGGTCGCCCTCGGGGTCGCTGTAGCGGGCGCGGGCGTACGCGAGTGCCTGCCTGCCGTTCATCTGCTGGCAGCCCGCGTCGAAGTCGGCCCCCGATTTCTCGTCGTGCAGGCCGCCGGCCGGGACGCAGATCCGTACGCCGCCGAGGGAGTCGACCACGTTCACGAAGCCGCCGAAGTTGACCTCGGCGTAGTGGTCGAGGTGCAGGCCCGTGGCCTCCTCGACGGTCCGGGTGAGGAGCTTGGCGCCGCCGATCGCGTATGCCGAGTTGATCTTGTTCTTGCCGTGGCCGGGGATGGAGACATAGGAGTCGCGCGGGATCGAGACGAGATAGGGGCCGTTCTCGCCGTAGTGCAGGATCATGATCGTGTCGGTGTTCAGGCCCTCGTCGTTGCCGACGTGCAGATCCTTGCGCTCCTGCGCCGTGAGCGAGGAGCGGCTGTCGGAACCGATCAGCAGCCAGTCCGTGCCCTGGCCGGCGGTGGGCCGTCCGGAGTAGTCGGAGAAGGCGTCCGTCGTCTGCAGGCGGCTGTCGGCCCAGATCCACAGGCCGAGTACGTAACCGGCCGCGAGCAGCACCAGGGTCAGCACGAGGATCGCGATCCGCTTGGGCCAGCTCAGCCGACGGCGCCTGCCGGGCCTGCGCCGCTTCCGCCCCTTCGCGCGGTACAGCGCCGAAGAGCTCTGCTGCTGCGGGAAAGGCTCCGGCACACTCATGGGACGAAACTCCCATAAGGGATCCCACGGGGCGAGCCGGAGCCTTCCTGTCAGTACGTCAGGTACGGCAGATGGATCAGAGCAGCCCGTCCCACATCTGCTCGACCAGCACCGACCACCAGCTCTCCGGCGACGCCAGCGCCGCCGGGTCCAGCATCGCCAGCTGCGCCTGGAAGTCCACCGTCCAGCGGCCGGCCTGCTCCGGATTCAGACTGAAGCGCAGCCGCCACATCCGGCCGAGCAGCGCCATCGACCGTACGAACTCGGGCAGACCCGAGTTCACGAACTGCGGCGGCGCCGGCTGACCGCCGGGACCGGCCTCCACCGGAACCGCCACGATGCTCGCCGTGCCGTACTGCACGCAGATCGCCCGGCCGAAGTCCGAGCCCATGACGAGATACGAACCCGCGTCGGACGCCGGCTGCACCCCGCGCTGCTGCGCCAGCTCGGCGAGGGTCGGCACCGGCTGCCCGGGGACCGCCTGCGCCCAGAAGAACGGACCGAAATCGACCGGCAGACCCGCCCACACCAGGGTCATCGCCACGACCTCGGGCACACCCTGACGGGACACCGCCCGCTGGTCGAAGCGGAAGATCCCCTGCGGCCCGAAGGCCTGCGCGAGCTCCTGCGCGACCCCCTCCGGGGGGATCGGCGGGGCCGGCTGGACCGGCGGCAGCGGAGTGCGTACGGGCGCGGGGCGCGCCGGGCCGTCCGCGACCTGGTGCAACTCGCCCTGGTGGGTGAGGAGATGGGCCATGCCCTGCTGACGGCTGGCGTGGTCCTTGCCGTACGGGGCGACGCTCGTGATCCGTACCTGCGGCCAGGTCTCACGGATCATGCGGGCGCAGTAACCGCCCGGCAGCTCGCAGGACTCCAGCTCGGTGTGCAGCTCGAGGACCTGCTGCGGCGGCACGTTCATCGCCCGCAGCTCGTGCAGCATCTGCCACTCGGGGTGCGGGGTGCCGGGCGCGGAGCGGCGGATGAGCTGCTGCTCGGAGCCGTCCTGCGCGCGGTAGCGCAGCACCGCCTGGTAGCCGGGGCCGACGGTCGGCTGGCCGGTGGGGGGCGGCTGCGGATAGCCGTACGCGGGCTGCGGCGGCTGAGGCTGCTGCTGTACGGGGCCGGGCGCGGGCGGCGGCGGCCCGCCCAACGGCACCGCACCCGGGGCCGGGGGCGGCATCGGCGGACCGGCCGGACCTGACCCGGGAGCGGGCGGCGGCATCGGGGGCCCTGCCGGACCGGAGCCGGGAGCCGGCGGCGGCATCGGCGGACCGACCTGGCCGGGACCGGCCAGCATCGTCGCCGCGTGGTGCACACCACCGCCGCCGTTCCCGACCGGAGGCGGGGGCGGCGGAGGCGCACCAGGAGAGTTCGGGTCGGCGAACATCGTCGCCGCGTGGTGTACGTCGCCGGGGCCGGCCGGAGGTGCGGGCGGCGGACCCGCCGGGGTGCCGGGGACGCCGGGCGGGCCCGGGGGGTGAGGAGCACCCGGAGGGCCCTGCTGCGGCACCATCTGCGTCGGTACGTAACCGCCCGCGGGAACCCCGGGCGGCGGCACCGGAGCACCGCCGGGCCGCGCGCCCGGAGTCCCGGGGGCGCCGGGCGGGGGCGGGGGCGCGCCGGAGCCACCGCGCGGGGCCCTCGGCGGGGCCGCCTTGCTGGTGGCCGCATCGGCGATGTCGGCGGGACCGGAGTCCGGGGGCACGGGACCGGCGGGCTGACCGGGCGGGGCGGGCTGAGCAGGCTTGACAGCGGGATCCACGGCCGTCGGAGGCAGCTGACTGCCACCGCGCAGCAGTGAAGTCGCCGCATCCGGCTTCACCTGGGGCGCCGGGGTGTCGTCCTCGTCCGACCCGGCGAGCGGCGGCGCGAACACCGTCGCGGGCAGCGGCACGGACGCGGCGTCCGATCCCGGCATGGAGTTGGTGTCGGTGCCGGCCCACGGGGTCGCCCCGTCGGGCACCCCCGCCTTCGGCCAGTTCGACGGCGAGGCGCTCACATCGGCGGACGGCATCCCGGCGGACGAGTCCCCGGACGACGGCCAACCGGCCCCGGACGTACCGGAAACCGGCGCAGCGGAGTCCGAACCCGCCGCATTCGGCGCCCCGTTGGCGGCCCCGGAACCGGCCTCCGCCTTGCTGTCCGCCACGTCCTGCAGCCACTCCGGCGGCGTCAGCAGGAACGACGTCTGGTTCAGATCGACCCGTTGCGGCGCCCCGGAAGCGGCCCCCGAAGGCGGCGCGTCCCGGATGCCGTACTCCTCCTCGTACCGGCGGATGACCTCGCCCACCGGCAGCCCCGGCCACAGCGTCGCCTCACCGCTGTCGCGCGCGATCACCAGCCGCTGCCGGCCACCGCCGCCCGAGGGCCCGTCGGCGCGGTCCTCCGCCCAGAGCACGAAGCCCAGCTCGAACTCCCGCACCCGCACCTCGCGGTGCTGATACGCGGGGACATCCCCGTTGACCCACTCTTCCGCGCGCTCCTGCGCCTGCGCGAAGGTCACCATCGGAAGCTCACTCCCCCACCGAATCGGCCGAACCGGCCGCACCAACCGGCACGGCGTGCGCGAAGCCGCCGTCCACCATCAGATTCGCCACCGTCTCCAGCTCCGGCGGATTGCCCGCCAAGCGCGCCAGGAACGCGTCGAAATCCTCACCGCACGGCATCAGCAGCCGCTCCACCCGCTCGGCCGGGGACCACGAAGGATCCACGTCCCGCACATCGTCGTAGGCGCAGAACCAGACCGAACCGGCCCCGCTGCCCTTCACCTTCACCGCGAGCAGACCGCCCTGGACGAACGCGACGCCCAGAAAGTCCTTCGTCAGGTGATCGCGCAGACACTTGTTGACGTACACCAGATCGTTCACGGCGGCTTCGTCCCGGACCGTGAAGAACGGCTGGTCGATCAGGAGCCCCAGCTCCGCGTCGAGCGCGGCGCCCACCGGCGCGCACCCGCCCGCGGCCTTGAGGAAGGAGCGGTAGGCGCCCGGCATCCGGAAGCCCAGGTCCTCCTCCGCGGCCAGGATCTGCTGCTCGCTCACCGCGACCTCGCCCTTGGGCACACCGAAGTGCACGGGCCTGGTCTCCTGCAGCGGACGCGTCCCGCGCTTGGCGTGGTCGACCGTGGCCGTCGCGATGCCGCCGTGGTGCCGCAGCAGCGCCTTCACGTCCACCGGAACGAGCTCCAGGCGCCGCGTGTTCGGTACGTGGTGCCAGGTCCAGCCGTGCGGAGTCGCGACCGCCGGAATCGTGCCCCAAAGCTCGTGCCCGTCGGCGGCCAGCGCCGCGTTGGCGGACACATAGTCCGTCAGCCGCAGCTCGTCGACGCCGAACCCCTCCGGGGGGTCGGCGATCGTCGCGGCGGCGCGTGCGTACGGCGCGAAGTCCGGGAAACCGTCGCTGTCCACCCGCACACCCCGAGGGTGGCGTGTGGCCCGGACCGGGTCCGGGAAGTTCACGACCTGCCCGGCATAAGCCGCGTTCGGTGGCGCGGCTTGCTGCCCGAGCCGACCTGTCGTCATTGCGGTTGCCCCCTGCTGCGTCCGGCGTGTTGACCACAGCCTATGCGGTACGGCAAGAGGGAGAACCGCCCCTCCGCTTACGTAACGAACCGTCACAGCGAAGTGACCCAGTGCCGAAATCACCCCCGGTCCAACACGCGATGCAAGGCCCCAGCTTCCGTATGCACAGCCACGTTTGGCAGTCTGGCCCCCTGCAACGCGGGGGCTTGCAGCAAAGTGGGAGGGAAGGTACGACGATGCACACCGCACCGGCATCAGCCGCGACGGGAGACCCGCGCCTCAACTGGGGCAGCGCGGCCACCCCGCCTCCCACCCTGCGCCACCGCCGCGACGGCATCCTGCCCACCGTCGCCGCCGCCCTGTCGGTGCGCGGCGCGGACACCCTCACGGCGACCGCGGGCAAGGCCGATCAGCCGCCCGCGCTCCACCACCTCGTCCAGGACTTCCTCGACACCCTCGCCAGCGGCCAGCGCGAGCGCTTCACGGGGCGCTGCCCCGAGGCGATCCTGCTCTCCCGTCACCTCGGGGGCGTCGAGTCCTCGCGTTCCAAGCGGGCCGCCCGCAAGCCGCTCACCTCCGGCGAGGCCCGTCGTACCCTCAAGCACGCGAAGGTCACCGCCCGCCGTATCCGCGAGGACGGCGACCCGCTGCACGGCAGTTACGCACCGCCCTGCCGCACCTGTACGGCCATGCTCGCCCACTTCGGCGTCCGCGCGGTCGACCCCGCCACCGACGCCGCCGAGAAGGGCTGAGCACCACCCGATGCACGAAGCCACCGCCACGCCCTCCTCCGTCACCCGCTTCCCGGCCTCGGTCGACGCCGCCCTGCGCGAATCCGGCTGGCAGCCGGGCCGCTGGGACATCCGCCAGGCCGAGGAGTGGGCCGACGCCCTGCGCGCGTACGCATCGCCCGCCGGCCACCACCACCAGGTCTTCCCGGCGGCGGTCGAGGCATGGGCCGAGTTCGGCGGCCTCGCGATCACCGCGACCGGCCCGGGACGCCAGACGGCACCCGCCGAGATCCGCTTCGACCCGCTCTGCGGGCTGCACCTCGCCCGTACGCTCGCCGACCTCGGCCGCGCACTGGGCACCGGGCTGTCCCCGCTCGGCGAGGAGGGCGAGGCCCAGGCGGTCCTGGCGATCGACACCGAGGGCCGGGTCTACAGCGTCGACCACACCGGCGACTGGTACCTGGGCCCCGACATCGACCGGGCCCTGACGACCCTGATCACCGGCGTCCAGCCGATCCGCCTGACCTCGGACTGAAAGCTCTCAGGCCGCCCGCTCGGGCAGTACGCACGAGACCCGGAAGCCCCCCGAGTCCGTCACCCCCGACACGAACACCCCGCCCAGCGCGGTGACCCGCTCCTTCATGCCCACGAGGCCGTTGCCCCCGCTCGGCAGCCCCGCGTCGGCGACTCCCGCGTCCGAAGGGCCGTTCTCCACCTGCATGGCGACCTCACCGCCCCGGTACGCGAGCCGCACCCAGGTCTTCGCGCCCGCGGCGTGCTTGTGCACATTGGTCAGCGCTTCCTGCACGACCCGGTAGGCGGTCTGCTCCACGAGCGCGTGATAGCTGCGCACATCGCCCTCCAGCACGAGCTCCACGGTCATCCCCGCGGCCCGCGACTGCCCGACGAGCGTCTCCAGTTCGTCCAGACAGGGCCCGTCCTCCGCTGCGGCGGCCGCTGCCGCGGCAGCGGCTCCCACGGCGGCCAGCGGCACGGCGACCGGCGCCTTCTTGGTCTCCCCTGACCGCAGCACGCCGAGCATCTCCCGCAGTTCGGTCAGCGCCTGGCGTCCCATGTCGCCCACCAGCGCGGCGTTCTTCGAGGCCTTCGCCGCGTCCTTGGGCGCCACGGCCTGAATGGCCGCGGCATGGACGACCATCAGGCTCACCCGGTGGGCGACGACGTCGTGCATCTCGCGCGCGATCCGCGTCCGTTCTTCCGTACGGGCCCACTCGGCGCGCTCCTCGGCCCGGTCGGCCAGCAGCGCCAACTCCCGCTCCAGGCTGTCGGCCCGCTCCCGCAGGGACTCCATCAGCCGCCGCCGGGCGCCTATGTACAGCCCGTACAGCACAGGGGGCGCGGTCAGTCCCAGCGAGACGAACAACGACACCAGGACGACGAAGGCCGGCCCCGGATCCCCCGCGTCCGTCCCCACCCCGTGCCGCAGGCGTACGGAACTCACGATGAAGGTCCCCACCAGGGACATCACCGTCAGCACTCCGGTCAGCCTGCGCGGCACCTCCGAGGCCGCCAGGGTGTAGAGCCCGACGATCCCCATGAGAAAGCCCATCTGGGCAGGCGTGATGGCGATCGACACCAGCACCACGGCGATGGGCCACCGCCGCCGCAGCACGAGCGACACCCCGGCCAGCAGCCCGAACACCACCCCCGCCGCCGCAGGCACCCCTGCCTGCCCGGCGAAGGTCACACCCTCCACCGCACACTCGAAGGCCGAGACGACGCCCAGCCCCACATCCAGGACGGCACTGCGCCGCCTCTCCCACCACCACCAGCCGCGGGAGGTCAACCCCGCGGCGCCGTGGTGCTGCGCCCCCGTTACGGTCATGTCTTCCAGCCTACGGGCGGGCGCGACTCATTTATGGGCGTCGCGTCGAAGCCAGGTGGTACGGCATAGTGTTCCGTGCCCGGTCAACGGCCGGACGCTGCAGGGAGTTCCCTCGGTCTTCCCCTGCGATGTCCGCTTCAGACCGTTTCCATCCCCCGTGGTGTAATTGGCAGCACTGAGGCTTTTGGTGCCTTAAGTTCGGGTTCGAGTCCTGACGGGGGAGCCTCTCTCCGCCCGCGCTCATTTCCGGCCCGATACCCCCCGGTATCCTCTGGGTGACATCCACCCGAAGCCGAAGGGCACCACCGTGAGCGCCAACACCCCGGCCGCCGTCGTCGTCCTCGCAGCGGGTGAGGGCACCCGTATGAAGTCGGCCACCCCCAAGGTCCTCCACGAGATCAGCGGGCGCTCGCTCGTCGGACATGTTGTCGCCGCATCCCGTGAACTCGACCCCACCCACCTCGTCGTGGTCGTCGGTCACGCACGCGAACAGGTGCAGGCGCACCTCGCGGAGACCGACACCGATGTACGCACCGCCTTCCAGGCCCAGCAGAACGGCACCGGGCACGCGGTCCGCATGGCGCTCGAAGAGCTCGGCGGCCGGGTCGAAGGCACCGTGGTCGTCGTCTGCGGCGACACCCCGCTGCTCACCGGCGAGACCCTGACCGCCCTCGCCGCCACGCACGCCGCCGACGCCAACGCCGTCACGGTGCTGACCGCCGAGGTCCCGGACTCCACCGGGTACGGACGGATCGTGCGCGACCTGGACACCGGCGCCGTGACCGCGATCGTCGAGCACAAGGACGCATCCGACGCCCAGCGGGCCATCCGCGAGATCAACTCCGGGGTCTTCGCCTTCGACGGACAGCTCCTGGTGGACGCGCTCGGCAAGGTGCGTACCGACAACAGCCAGGGCGAGGAGTACCTCACCGACGTGCTGTCGATCCTGCGCGAGGCCGGCCACCGCGTCGGGGCCTCCGTCGCCGCCGACCACCGCGAGATCCTCGGCATCAACAACCGCGTCCAACTCGCCGAAGCACGCGCCCTGTTGAACGCGCGACTGCTGGAGCGGGCCATGCTCGCCGGGGTGACCGTGATCGACCCGGCCACCACCTTCATCGACGTCACCGTGACCTTCGGGCAGGACGCGCTCGTCCACCCCGGTACGCAGCTGCTCGGCGCGACGCACATCGCCGAGGGCGCCGAGGTCGGGCCCAACACCCGGCTGATCGACACCACCGTCGGACCCGGCGCCCGGGTGGACAACACCGTGGCGACCGGGTCGGAGATCGGCGAGGGCGCCAATGTCGGCCCGTACGCCTACCTCCGCCCCGGCACGAAGCTCGGGCTGAAGTCCAAGGTCGGCGCGTACGTCGAGATCAAGAAGGCCTCCATCGGGGAGGGCTCGAAGGTCCCACACCTCTCGTACGTGGGGGACGCCACGATCGGCGACTTCACGAACATCGGGGCGGCCTCCGTCTTCGTCAACTACGACGGCGAGAGCAAGCACCACTCCACCATCGGCTCGCACTGCCGTACCGGAGCGGACAACATGTTTGTGGCACCTGTCACAGTCGGGGACGGTGTGTACACGGCCGCCGGTTCGGTCATCACGAAGGACGTACCGTCCGGCGCACTGGCCGTCGCCCGTGGCCAGCAGCGGAATATCGAGGGCTGGGTGGCGCGCAAGCGGCCCGGCAGCGCGGCCGCCCAGGCGGCCCAGGCCGATCCCCAGGAGACGTCCGGCGAAAGCTGACCGGAAACAGGCACGTCGATGTCGGCGTACCGTGATAAATGCACACGGCTGGCTCGCCCAGCAGCAATCCAACACGTCTGAGGAGACTGTGCTGTGACCGGGATCAAGACGACCGGCGAGAAGAAGATGATGCTCTTCTCCGGCCGCGCCCACCCCGAGCTGGCCGAGGAGGTTGCACACCACCTGGGTGTCAGCCTCGTGCCGACGAAGGCCTTCGACTTCGCGAACGGTGAGATCTACGTCCGTTTCCAGGAGTCGGCCCGTGGAGCGGACTGCTTCCTGATGCAGAGCCACACGGCTCCCATCAACAAGTGGATCATGGAACAGCTCATCATGGTCGATGCGCTGAAGCGGGCCTCGGCCCGTTCCATCACGGTGATCGTGCCGTTCTACGGCTACGCCCGCCAGGACAAGAAGCACCGCGGCCGCGAGCCGATCTCGGCCCGCCTGATCGCCGATCTCCTGAAGACCGCGGGCGCCGACCGCATCCTCACGATCGATCTGCACACCGACCAGATCCAGGGCTTCTTCGACGGCCCGGTCGACCACCTCTTCGCGCTGCCGATACTGGCGGACTACGTGGGCGCCAAGGTCGACCGCGACAAGCTCACCGTCGTCTCCCCCGACGCCGGCCGCGTGCGCGTGGCCGACCGCTGGTGCGACCGCCTGGGCGCCCCCCTGGCGATCGTGCACAAGCGCCGCGACAAGGACGTCGCCAACCAGGTCACCGTCCACGAGGTCGTCGGTGACGTGAAGGGCCGCGTCTGCGTCCTCGTCGACGACATGATCGACACCGGTGGCACGATCTGCGCCGCCGCGGACGCCCTGTTCGCCAACGGTGCGGAGGACGTCATCGTGACGGCCACGCACGGCGTGCTGTCCGGTCCCGCCGCGGACCGCCTGAAGAACTCCAAGGTCAGCGAGTTCGTCTTCACGAACACGCTGCCCGACCCGGGCGACCTCGAGCTCGACAAGATCACGGTGCTGTCCATGGCGCCGACGATCGCGCGCGCGGTGCGCGAGGTCTTCGAGGACGGTTCGGTCACGAGCCTCTTCGACGAGCTGGCCTGATCACCCTCACGTAGATCAATTTCTGGTACGGCCTCCCCTCCGGGTAGACTCACTGAGTTGCTCGGCGAGGGAGGCCGTACTGGTTTCAGTACGGGGCTCCGTTATCGACGCGCTCTTCGTAGCAGGCTGCACAGTCGTGGCCGGGTGACCCCTCTTTTTTGTCACCCGTGATTCACCTACGAGGAGTGCCACCATGGCCGAGATCAAGATCGCCGCAGAAGTACGCACGAACTTCGGCAAGGGCGCTGCCCGCCAGACCCGCCGCGACAACCGCGTCCCCGCGGTCATCTACGGCCACGGCGCCGACACGGTGCACATCTCCCTTCCGGGCCACCAGCTCATGATGGCGCTCAAGACCGCCAACGCCCTGCTGACCCTGGACATCGAGGGCCGCACCGAGCTGGTCATCCCCAAGGCCATCCAGCGTGACGCCATCAAGCGCACCATCACCCACGTCGACCTGCTCGCGGTCAAGAAGGGCGAGAAGGTCACCGTCGAGGTCTCCGTCATCGCCGAGGGCGACCTGGCGCCGGGCGCCAACCTGCTCGAGTACGTCCTGAACACCCTCACCGTCGAGGCCGAGGCCACCCACATCCCCGAGTCGGTCACCGTCTCGATCGCGGGCCTGGACGCCGGTCAGTCGATCCTCGCCAAGGATGTTCCGCTGCCCGAGGGCACCGTCCTGGCGACCGACGAGGACGCGGTCGTCCTCCAGGTCGTCTCGACGAAGGAAGAAGAGGCCGCGGCCGACGCCGACGCCGAGAGCACCGAGGCCTGAGCTTCGCGCTGACTCGTTTTTCCACGGCAACCGCCGCCCCGCTCCCGAGGAGCAGGGCGGCGGTTGGTCTATGAAGGAGACATGCAGATGACGGATCCGACCGCGCCCTGGCTGATCGTGGGGCTCGGCAACCCCGGTCCCGAGTACGCGGCCAACCGCCACAACGTCGGCTTCATGGTCGCCGATCTGCTGGCGTCGCGGATCGGCGGGAAGTTCAAGGCCCACAAGGCGCGTGCGCAGGTCGTGGAGGGCCGGATCGGACCGCCGGGGCCGCTGAACCGGCGCGTGATCCTGGCCAAGCCGATGTCGTACATGAACCTCTCGGGCGGTCCGGTGACCGGGCTGCGGGACTTCTACAAGGTGGACACCGCGAACATCGTCGCGATCCACGACGAACTCGACATCGACTTCGGCACGCTGCGGCTGAAGCTGGGCGGCGGGGACAACGGCCACAATGGCCTGAAGTCGATGACCAAGTCGCTGGGCCCCGACTACCACCGGCTGCGATTCGGGATCGGCCGGCCGCCGGGCCGGATGCAGGTCGCCGACTTCGTGCTGAAGGACTTCTCCGGCGCGGAGCGCAAGGAGCTGGACTATCTGGTGGACCGGGCCGCGGACGCGGTCGAGGCGCTGGTCGTGGAGGGCCTGGAGCGGGCCCAGAGCACGTACAACTCCTGACCCCTCGGCTTGACCTGGCGTAGGCCTATGGCCAAGGATCGCGCCGCATGAGCATGAGGCGGAATCTGGCCATCCTTTTGTACGGGTGCGTGGTCGCGGTGGTCCTGGTCGGAGGCGTCTGGGCGTCGTGGGGGACGGCGCAGCACGTGCTGCTGGCCAAGGGCAGGGACCACGGCACGATGACGGTGGCCTCGTGCGGGGACGACGTGTGCACGGGTCCGTACGCACCGTCCGGGGGCTCGGCGCCGCACGCGCGGGTGAGCATTGACCGGTCGGTGGCGGCCAAGAAGGGCCAGCGCCTCCCGGTGGTGGTGAAACCGGGCACGGACCAGGCGGTGCGGACGGGAGCGGCGGGCGTGCTGCACGCGTGGGTGCCGCTGGGCGGGGCGCTGATCCTGGCGGGGCTGGTGATCGGGGGCGGCCTGCGGTTCACGCGGACCGCGTGGGGTGTGGGCCTGGCGGGGGCGGCGCTCCTGATGGCGACGTTCATCGCGCTGTAGGGGCACAATCCGGCGGGGGTTCCCGGGGCAGCGCCCCGGGAACCCCCGCCGGCTCGCATCAGCCCGTGTTGCGCAGGCCCGCGGCCACGCCGTTCACCGTCAGGAGCAGCGCCCTGGCCAGGACCGGGTCCGGGGCCTCGCCCCGCTCCGCCGCCGCCCGCTGGCGGGCCAGCAGGGAGACCTGGAGGTAGGAGATCGGGTCCAGGTAGGCGTCACGGATGCCGAACGTCTGCTGCAGCGCCGGGTGCGAGTCGAGGAGCCGCTCGCCGCCCGTGACGCGCAGGACCTCCTGCACCGTCAGCTCGTGCTCCGCCTCGATGTCGGCGAAGACGTGCTTCAGGTTCTCGGGGACGAGCGTGTCGACGTAATGGCGTGCGATGCGCAGGTCCGTCTTGGCCAGGGTCATCTCGACGTTGGAGATGAAGTTCTGGAAGAAGTGCCAGTGCTCGTGCATTTCGTCGAGGACCGTGTCGAGGCCTGACTCGCGGAGCGCCTTGAGGCCCGAGCCGACGCCGAACCAGCCGGGGACGATCTGGCGGGACTGGGTCCAGCCGAAGACCCAGGGGATGGCACGGAGTCCGTCGAGGGAGACACCCGATCCGGGGCGGCGGGAAGGACGCGAGCCCAGGTGCAGGTCGGCGAGCTGGTCGACCGGCGTCGAGGCGAGGAAGTACGTCGGCAGGTCCGGGTCCTCGACCAGCTTGCGGTACGCGGCGTGCGCCGCGTCCGAGACGACCTCCATGGCCGCGTCCCAGCGGGCGAGGGCCTCGTCGGACTGGCGCGGGGCGGTGTGCAGGGCGGAGGCCTGCAGCGTTGCCGCGACGGTCAGTTCGAGGTTCTCGCGGGCCAGCGACGGGATGAGGTACTTGTCGGAGATGACCTCGCCCTGCTCGGTGACCTTGATCTCGCCTTCGAGCGTTCCCCACGGCTGGGCGAGGATCGCGTCGTGCGAGGGGCCGCCACCGCGGCCGACGGTGCCGCCGCGGCCGTGGAAGAGGCGAAGGCGTACTCCATAGCGGTGGGCGACGTCGCGGAGCCTGCGCTGGGCGCGGTGGATCTCCCACTGCGACGTCGTGATGCCGCCGAACTTCGAGGAGTCCGAGTAGCCGAGCATGACCTCCTGGACGTCACCCCGCAGCGAGACCAGGCGACGGTAGGACGGGTCGGCGAGCATCTCGTCGAGGATGACGTCGGCGGCGCGCAGCTCGTCCGTCGTCTCCAGGAGCGGCACGATGCCGATCTTCGCCCAGCCGCCGTGCAGGTCCAACAGGCCTGCCTCGCGCGCCAGTACGGCAGCGGCGAAGACGTCGTCGGCGCCCTGGCACATCGAGATGATGTACGACTCGATGACCTCGGGGCCGAAGCGCTCGAAGGCCTTCTTGATGGTCTGGAAGACGCCGAGGGTCTTCTCGCCGGCCGCGTCGAGCGGGGCCGGACGGGGTGCGAGCGGGCGGCGCGAGCGGAGCTCCTTGGCGAGGAGCTTCTGCCGGTAGTCGCGCGGCATGTCCGCGTACCGCCAGGACTCCTCGCCGAGACGGTCGAAGAGCTGGCCGAGCGCGTGGTGGTGGGCGTCCGCGTGTTCGCGTACGTCCATCGTGGCGAGCTGGAGCCCGAAGGCGGCCAGCGTGCGGATGGTGCGGTCCATCCGGCCGTCGGCGAAGATCGCGCCGCGGTGCTCGCGCAGCGAGGTCTGGATGAGGGTGAGGTCGGCGATGAGCTCGGAGGTGCCGAGGTAGTCGCGGCCGTCCTCGTGGTCGGTGCCCTTGGCCAGGCGCTCGCGGGTGTTGACGAGCTTCTGGCGGATGCAGGTGGCCTTGAGCCGGTAGGGCTCTTCGGCGTTGAGGCGCTTGTAGCGGGGGCTGATCTCCGGGAGTCGCTCCAGGTCGCACTGGAGGGAGGTGAGCAGTTCCTCCGTCGCGCCGGCGTAGCGGATGGAGTTGGAGAGCAGTCCGCGCAGGTAGTCGATGAGCTCGATGGCGTCGGTGATGCCGTGCTCGTGCTGCAGGATCAGGACGTCCCAGGTCACCTGCGGGGTGACGTTGGGGTTGCCGTCGCGGTCGCCGCCGATCCAGGTTCCGAAGCTCAACGGGCGGGTGCCGGCGGGGAGTTCGACGCCGACACGCTCCAGCTCCGCTGCCAGGTCCTCCAGTACGTCGCCGACCGCACCCGCGTGCAGCTCGTCGAGGTAGTAGATGGCGTTGCGCGCTTCGTCGGCCGGTTCCGGACGGACGACGCGGAGCTCGTCGGTCTGCCAGATGAGGTCGATGTTCTCCGCCAGACGCAGGTCGTGGCGGCGGCGGTCGGACTCTATGACCGGGGTCTCGAGGAGCTGGCCGATGCGGCGCAGTTTGTTGAGGACGGAGCGGCGGGCGGCCTCGGTGGGGTGCGCGGTGAAGACCGGGCGGACGTTGAGGTGCTTGACCGTCTCGCGCAGGTGATCGGGGTCGGCGTCCTTGAGACGGTCGGCGGTACGGGCGAGGAGCCCGCCCTCGGCGGCGCGGACGGCCCGCATCTCGCGGCCGCGGTGGACCTGCTCGCTGACGTTGGCGAGGTGGAAGTACGTGGAGAACGCGCGGACCAGCTTCGCCGCGGTCTCCACCTCCGTCTCACCGAGGAGCTCGGCGGCTGCCTCGCCGTCGGAGCGCGTCAGGGCGCGGACCCGTTCGACGAGCTCGAGGAGCTCGGGGCCTTCCTGCCGTACGAGTGTCTCGCCCAGGAGATCGCCCAGGCGGCGGATGTCGGCGCGCAGCTCGGTGCTGGCGGTGGGGGTCAGGTCGGCACTGCTCACAGGTGCGGCTCCTTGCAGTGTTTGGCACGACTGGCAGGGGATGCGGACCGCGCTGTCCGAATGACACCCAGGATAGGTGTCCTGTTCCGTGCTCTGCTCCGGCTGTCCATCCCCGCCGGGGTCAGGCCAGGCATCCCGGGGCGCTGCCGGGGAATACAGCATCTACGAGCCTCTTGCCGCGAGGCTTGGCACTGCCATACTTACGACGCCGTAGGTTACGGAACCGTAGTGACGATGTGTCGCTGCCGCGACGTGCCATCCCCCGGCGCACCCCTCACCCCACAGGGACCTTCATGACCATGAGCCCCGAGCTGATCACCGATGCCTCCGAGGAGGCGCCGCCCACCTCCGCGACGCTCGGCGGGGAGAGCAAGAGCTCGATCGAACAGATCACACTCCTCGTCTTCATCGTGGTGCCGTTCCTGGCCGTCCTCGCGGCGGTGCCGCTGGCCTGGGGCTGGGGCGGCGTGAGCTGGCTGGACCTGGGTCTGATGGTGGCCATGTACTTCATCGGCTGCCACGGCATCACGATCGGCTTCCACCGCTACTTCACGCACGGTTCCTTCAAGGCGAAGCGCCCGCTGCGGATCGCGATCGCCCTGATGGGCTCGGTCGCGGTCGAGGGGCCGCTGGTGCGCTGGGTGGCCGACCACCGCAAGCACCACAAGTTCTCCGACGCCGAGGGCGACCCCCACTCGCCGTGGCGGTACGGAGAGACCCTGCCGGCCCTGATGAAGGGCCTGTGGTGGGCGCACATGGGCTGGATGTTCGACGAGGAGCGCACCTCGCAGGAGAAGTACGCACCGGACCTGCTCAGGGACCCGGCGATCCGCTGGATCTCCCGCAACTTCCTGTGCTTCACGCTGCTGTCCCTGGCGATCCCCCCTCTCGTCGGCGGTCTGGTGACGATGTCCTGGTGGGGCGCGTTCACGGCGTTCTTCTGGGGTTCGCTGGTGCGCGTCGCGCTGCTGCACCACGTGACGTGGTCGATCAACTCGATCTGCCACGCGGTCGGCAAGCGGCCGTTCAAGTCGCGTGACCGCTCAGGCAATGTGTGGTGGCTTGCGGTCCTCTCCTGTGGCGAGTCGTGGCACAACCTCCACCACGCGGACCCGACGTCCGCACGGCACGGCGTCCTGCGCGGCCAGGTGGATTCCAGCGCCCGGCTGATCCGCTGGTTCGAGCAGGCGGGGTGGGCCTACGACGTGCGCTGGCCTTCGGCCGAGCGCATCGAAGCCCGACGGCAGAGCGAGCTCACAGAAACGGCATGATGGACGACGTGGCGATCGACAGCAGCAGTACCAGCGGCAACGAACGCAAGAGAGCCGCTGCGGCGCCGGTCCGGCGGACGCGCCGGGTCCGGATGACCGGCAAGGAACGCCGTGAGCAGCTGCTGGACATCGGCCGCATCCTCTTCGCCGAGAAGGGGTTCGAGGGCACGTCCGTGGAGGAGATCGCCGCGAAGGCGGGCGTCTCCAAGCCGGTCGTGTACGAACACTTCGGCGGCAAGGAGGGCCTGTACGCGGTCGTGGTCGACCGGGAGATGCGCCAGCTGCTCGACATGGTGACCGGCGCCCTGACCGCCGGTCACCCGCGCGAGCTCCTGGAGCAGGCGGCCTTCGCGCTGCTCGACTACATCGAGATGTACACGGACGGATTCCGCATCCTGGTGCGCGACTCCCCCGTCGCCCAGTCGACCGGCACCTTCGCCTCGCTGATCTCGGACATCGCCACCCAGGTCGAGGACATCCTCGACATGGAGTTCAAGAACCGCGGCTTCGAGACGACGCTGGCGCCGATGTACGCGCAGGCGCTGGTCGGCATGGTGGCCCTGACCGGCCAGTGGTGGCTGGACGCCCGTAAGCCCGAGAAGGCGGAGGTCGCCGCACATCTGGTGAACCTGTCCTGGCACGGTCTGGAGAACCTGGAAGCGAAGCCGCGGCTGATAGGGCACCGCAAGCGTTAGGGCTGCTCCGGGTCGGTCAGGAACAGGCCGAGCACCAGCGCTGCCACCGGGATCGCGCAGAGGATCGCGAAGACGCCCTGCGGGCCGTACGCCTCGGCCGCCGCCCCCAGCGCGGGGGCGATGAGCCCGCCGACGGAGACCGCGAGGCCCAGGGTCACGCCGGCCGCGGTGCCGGGGCGGGTCGGCAGGTAGTCCTGGCCGAGCTTGATCAGGACCGCGAAGGGGATGTTGAGGGCGATCCCGGCCAGGACCGCGAAGAGCAGCGGGGCGTACGGGCCGGGAGCCAGCCGCAGGCCCAGCAGCATGGGTACGGCCAGGGCGCTGCCGAACTGGACGGTGCGGACCATGCCGTGGCGGTCGGCGATGCGTCCGCCGAGGAGCGTTCCGGTGACTCCGCCGATCAGGAAACAGGCCAGTGCGGTGCCCGCGACGGCCTTCCCCGCGTGCAGATGCCGGATCCAGTAGAGCTCGATGAAGGTCAGTACGCCGAAGAAGACGACCGAGCGGACCACCTCGACCCCGGTGAGGACCAGGAACGGGTTCCAGCGGTCGGTGCCGCTGCGGGTCGCCTTCGCGGAGGTCACGGCGGCGGGCCTGTGCCTGAGCAGGACCAGTGCGGTGATCAGGGCGGGCGGGATGAAGAGCGCGGTCGCGCCGACGCCCAGGGAGACGAGCAGCGGTGTGGCCAGGACGGGGGCGAGGAAGAACCCGACGCTGCCGCCCGCCGCGAAGATGCTCATCGCCCCGGCGGAGTCCCCGGCCGCCTCACGGGCGGCCTTGCCCGCGGCGGGGTGGAACATGGCGACGCCCAGACCTGAGATCAGGACGAGGATCCACACGGCCGCGTACGACGGTACGAGCCCGGAGGCCCCGAGCCCGAGCCCGGCGAGGGCGACCCCGGCGCCGGCCATCCAGCGCACGGGGCGCCGGTCGACGACGAGGCCGATGAACGGCTGGGGCACGGAGCTGCCGAGGGCCGCGGCGAGGGTGAGGCCGGAGGCGGCCACATAGCTGTAGCCGCGGTCGAGGACGAAGTAGGGGACGCAGGCGGGGACGAGGCCCTGGTAGAGGTCGTCGACGGCATGGGCGGCCGCCCACATGCGCATGCGCCGCCAGCCGGAGGTGGTCTGAACTGCCCGTACGGATGCGGCAGTTGTGATCGCTTCGGTCATGCCGTCAACAATTCCGCGTGACGGGCGCGGCGGGCTAGCAATACTCTGCCGAGTCATGTCGACAACCTGCCAACACCGCGAGAAGCCCGCCCGTGTCCCGCTCGCGCATCAGGAGCGCATCGACTGGCACGACCACGCGGACCATCAGCTCGTGAGCGTGGGCACCGGTGTCCTCCAGGTCTCCACCGCACTGGGTTCCTGGGTCGTGCCCCCGCACCGGGCGGTCTGGCTGCCCGCCCGCGTCGCCCACGCGCACCAGGCGTACGGTCCGACGGAGCTCCGGGCGCTCATCTTCCGCCGCTCGGTCAATCCGCTGCGTCTGGACCGGCCGACGGTCCTGGCGGTCACTCCCCTGCTCCGGGAGGTCATCGCCGCGCTGACCGACGAGTCGGAGGAGCTGCGGCCGGGACCGCAGCGCAATCTGGAGCGCGTCGCCCGGGACCAGCTGCGCCGGGTCGAGGCGCTGCAGGTGCATCTCCCCGCGCTCGCCGACCCCCGGCTGCGGGATGTCGCCCGGCTGCTCGGGGACGATCCGGGCGACGGCCGTACGCTCGCCGGGATCGGTGCCGCGGTGGGCTCCTCGGAACGCACGCTGAGCCGGCTCTTCCGCGAGGAGGCGGGGATGACCTTCCCGCAGTGGCGCACCCAGTTCCGCCTCCATCACGCGCTGACCCTGCTGGCCGCCGACACGTCCGTCACCGGGACCGCCGCGGCCTGCGGTTACAGCGGTCCCAGCGCGTTCATCCACGCCTTCAGGAGCGCTTTCGGTACGACGCCGGGCGAGTACCGTCAGCCGGTCTCGTCCAGCGGCTGAAGGAATTCCAGCCGGTTGCCGACGGGATCCCAGGAGTAGAAACGGCGGTGGCCGGGAAGGTCGCCGTCCCAGGTGACCTTCGCGCCGTGGGCCTCCAGCCGTGCGGCGTACGCCTCGATGTCCGTGACGCGCAGACCCGGGTGGGCTTTGGCCGACGGCCTGAAGTCCGCCTCGATGCCCAGGTGCAGCTGCACGGCCCCCGCCTGGAACCAGCAGCCGCCGCGGGCCGCGAGGACCGGGGGCTTGGGGATCTCGGTCATGCCGAGTGCGCCCTCGTAGTACGTACGGAGCAGATCCTCCGTGCCGGGCGGCGCCGCGAGCTGGACGTGGTCGACGGAGGCGAGCATCAGGACTCCTTGCGGGCGACGGCGAAGATCCGGCGGAAGGGGAAGAGCGTGCCGTGCGCGGTGGGCGGATAGGCCTCGCGGAGCAGGGCGGCGTACTCGGCGAGGAAAGCGCTGGTGGCTTCCGGGTCGTCGGCGAGCGCGGTGAGGACCGGGCGCAGCGCGGTGCCCTTCACCCAGTCCAGGACGGGGTCCTCGCCGGTGAGGACCTGGGTGTAGGTCGTCTCCCAGACGTCCGGCTCCAGGCCCAGGTCGGCGAGGCGCTCGAAGTACCCGGCGGGCTCCAGGACCGCTGCCGTACGGTCGCCGACACCGTGCAGGCGCGGGCGCCAGCGCGGGGATTCGCGGAGTGCGGCGAGGAGCGTGTGGCTGGGGGCGGTGAAGTTCCCGGGGACCTGGAAGGCGAAGGTGCCGCCGGGGGCGAGGGCTTCCAGGTGGGCAGGGAAGAGGTCCGCGTGGCCGGGGATCCACTGGTACAGCGCGTTGGAGACGATCAGGTCGTACGTCTCGGTGGGCGCCCAGGCGGCCGCGTCGGCGAGGGCGAAGTCGAGCGTGGGCGTCGCATGCTTCTTGGCCTCCGCGAGCATCTCCGGAGAGTTGTCGTAGCCGGTGATACGGGCCTTCGGCCAGCGCTCGGCCAGGACCGTGGTGACGTTCCCCGCGCCGCAGCCCAGGTCGGCGATGCGGGCCGGTTCGCCGCCCACGAAGTTGCCAGTACGGGCGAGGAGGTCGTGGAAGGGGCGCGTGCGGTGGTCCGCGTGGTTGAGGTACTGCTGCGGGTCCCATACCGGAGATGTCTGTGTCATGGCGTACAGGCTCCCGCCAAAAGTATCTCGATGTCAAGATAGTTGAATTCAAGAGACTTCATGTCGAGGGAACCTCTACACTGATCAGCTATGGAGGACGAGGTCGACCGACTGGTCGCAGCATGGCGCCGAGAGCGCCCCGACCTCGACGTGGAACCACTCGAGGTTCTCAGTCGCGTCTCCAGGCTGGCACGCCACCTGGACCGGGCACGCAGGCTCGCCTTCTCGGAGCATTCGCTGGAGCCGTGGGAGTTCGACGTGCTCACCTCCCTGCGGCGGGCCGGCGACCCGTACCAGCTCTCCCCCGGGCAGCTCATCACCCAGACGCTGGTCACCTCGGGCACCATGACCAACCGCATCGACCGGCTCACGAAGAAGGGCCTCGTCGAGCGGCTGCCCGACCCCTCCGACCGGCGCGGCGTGCTCGTGCGGCTCACCCCCGAGGGCCGCGACCGCGCCGACCAGGCACTGGCCGGACTGCTCGCGCAGGAACGCGCCATCCTGGGCGAGCTGTCGCGCAACCAGCGCAGCGAACTGGCCGGTCTGCTACGCCAGTTGACCGCCCCGTTCGACAACGTCCCCGGCTAGGTCGACGGGACCGACGCCCGCCCTGCGGGCGAGTGCGACGGCGGCGAGGGTGGAGTGGACGCCCAGCTTCCCCAGCACGTTCTGCATATGGGTGCGGACCGTGTGCGGGGAGAGGAACAGCCGCTCCGCGACCGCCTTCCTGCCCAGACCAGCCACCATGCAGCGCAGCACCTCGCGTTCGCGGGGGGTGAGCGACTCGACGAGGCGCTCGCTCTCGGTGCGGTGCTTGCGGGCGGCCGTCAACTCACGCAGTACGCCGGTGAGAAGCGCGGGCGGCAGATGTGTCTCGTCGCGCAGCACGCCCCGTATGACCGCGAGCAGCCGCTGCAGCGAACAGTCCTTGGCGACCCAGCCCGAGGCCCCCGCCTGGAGTGCGAGCGCGGCCCTGCGCGGGTCGTCCTTCTCGGCGAGCACGACCGTACGCACCGAAGGCTGGCCCGAACGGACGCCCACCACCAGGGAGATGCCGTCCACGAGGCCGTTGTCCGCCCCGTCGGGGACGGCTATGGCGCGCACACCCAGCGAGGCGGCCGCCGTCGTACCGAGGTCGGCGTCGACCAGCATCACATCGAATCTGCGGCCCTCTGCCGCCGCCCGGTCGAGGCAGCGCAGCGCGGCCGGACCGCTGCCGGCCGCGGCGACATCCACGTCGGGCTCGGCCGCGAGTGCGGCTGCGAGCGACTCGGCGAAGATGCGGTGGTCATCGACCACGAGAACCCGGATACGTACCACTGCATAACCCCCATGCGTCGGGGGACGGACCGGCGCAGATACGGCGCCCGGTGCAAGGATCGCGTGATCTCGCACGGCCGCCGCCGTGCTTCGACTACTACCCCACCCCGGGCGTCGTACCCGACTGTCTCGCCCCCTGATCAACACCGGCCCCCACCGGTGCTGTTGCTCAGAGTACGGCTGCGACGCCGGAGCGGAAGCCCCTTTGCAGAACTGGCCGTTCGGTGCGTGGTTCGCGGGACGGGTGTGTCGCACCGTGACAGAAATCGACAGAAACAGGCCCGCCGACCCCCGCCGGAAGCGACGGCGCCGGCGCGCAGGTCCGGCCTGCGCGCCGGCTTCGGCGTCGATTCAGCGGTTGCCCTGACGGCGGGCCTGCGCCTTCTGCTGCATCCCGCGCGTCTTCGCCGCGATCGAGTCGATGTTCCGCTTCGCCTGCTGCGCATGCTGCTGGGCGGCGTCGTTGCGGGACTTCTGCGACTGCTCCCTGGGGTTCCTGCTCTGCTTGGCCATGAACACGGGCCTCCTCGGCCGGCCGGAAAGCGGACCACTCCACTCTCCCCCTGCCGCGCCGGACCCGCATCCGGGGCTCAGGACAGGCGGCGGGCGCCTGCCGAAGGGGTCGCCTCGAAGACGCGGGGGGCCGTGAAGCCCGCCGCCGCGAAGGCCTCTTCGACGGCCTTCGTCACCGACTCCGCGTCCGCCGCCTCCAGCAGGACGATCGCCGAGCCGCCGAAGCCGCCGCCCGTCATACGGGCACCGATCGCGCCGGCCGCCACCGCCGTGTCGACGACCAGGTCCAGCTCCTCGCAGGAGATGCGCAGGTCGTCGCGGAGCGAGGCGTGGCCCTCGATGAGGACGGGACCTATGGCGCGGACGTCCCCGGCGTCCAGGAGCTCGATGGTCCGCTCGACGCGGTGGTCGTCGGAGACGATGTGGCGGACGTAGCGGGTGATGCGCTCGTCCGACAACTTGGCCAGGGCTTGCGGGAGTTCGGCGTACGGGACGTCCCGCAGGTGCGTCACGCCCAGCTGTCGCGCGCCCTCCTCGCAGCCCTCGCGGCGTTCCGCGTACGCGCCGTCGCCGAGCGCGTGCTTGACGCGGGTGTCGACCACCAGGAGCTGGAGGCCCTGGGCGGCCAGGTCGAAGGGGACCTGGCGGGTGGAGAGGTCGCGGCAGTCCAGGTAGAGGGCGTGGCCCTCGGTGCAGCAGGCCGAGGCCGTCTGGTCCATGATCCCGCAGGGGACACCGACGAAGGCGTTCTCCGCGCGCTGGGCGATGACCGCCAACTCACTGCGGTCGAGGCCCAGTTCGTACAGGTCGTTCAGGGCCAGTGCGGTGACGACCTCCAGGGCCGCCGAGGAGGAGAGCCCCGCGCCCGTCGGGACCGTCGACGTCAGGTGGATGTCCGCGCCCGTGACGGCGTGGCCCGCCTCGCGGAGTGCCCAGACGACGCCCGCCGGGTACGCGGCCCAGCTGGTGTTGGTGAGGGGTTCGAGTTCGTCCACGTGGAGCTGGACGACGCCGCCTTCGATGTCCGCGGAGTACAGGCGCAGGACGCCGTCCGTACGGCGCGAGACCTCGGCCACCGCCGTGTGCGGCAGGGCGAGGGGCATGACGAAGCCCTCGTTGAAGTCCGTGTACTCGCCGATCAGGTTGACCCGGCCGGGCGCGGCCCAGACCCCCTCGGGGGCCGTTCCGTACAGCTCCAGGAAACTCATGCCTCAGCAACTCCCTTGTTCTGGGCGAAAGTCCACGCATCGGAGACGATGCCGGGCAGATCCGAGCGCTTGGGCGTCCAGCCGAGGCGCTCGCGTGCGGTGTCCGCGGAGGCGACCAGCGCGGCCGGGTCGCCGGCGCGGCGGGGGGCCAGGATCTCGGGGATCGGGTGGCCGGTGACCTTGCGTACGGTGTCGATGACCTCGCGGACCGAGAAGCCCGTGCCGTTGCCGAGGTTGCAGATCAGGTGCTCGCCTGTGGTGGCCGCGGCCAGGGCGAGGAGGTGGGCCTCGGCGAGGTCGGCGACGTGGATGTAGTCGCGGACGCAGGTGCCGTCGGGGGTCGGGTAGTCGTCGCCGTACACGGAGATGGCTTCGCGCCTGCCCTGGGCGACCTGGAGGACCAGGGGGATGAGGTGGGACTCGGGGTCGTGACGCTCGCCCTGCACCCCGTACGCACCGGCCACGTTGAAGTAGCGCAGCGATGCGGCCGCCAGGCCGTGGGCCGCGCACTCCCCCGTGATCATGTGGTCGACGGCGAGCTTCGTCGCGCCGTAGGGGTTGGTGGGCGCGGTCGGCGCGGACTCGTGGATCGGGACCGAGGCCGGTTCGCCGTATGTCGCCGCCGTCGAGGAGAAGACGAGGGTGCGGACGCCCGCGTCGCGCATCGCCGCGAGGAGGGCCGTCGTACCGCCGACGTTGTTCAGCCAGTACTTCTCCGGGTTGACGACGGACTCGCCGACCTGGGACGACGCCGCGAAGTGCAGCACGCCGTCGTAGGAGGAGTCGAGCCACTGGGCCGCGTCCTGGATGCGGCCCTCGATGAAGTGCGCGCCGGCGGGGACGCCTTCACGGAAGCCGGTCGAGAGGTCGTCGAGGACGGTGACCTCGTGGCCCGCTTCGAGGAGGTGGGCCGCCACGACGCCGCCCACATAGCCCGCGCCGCCTGTGACCAGGTACTTGGAAGACACAGCTTTGTCGCTCACTTGCTTGCTACCTCTCGGAGTCGCGTCGCCGCGGCCTCCGGCGGCACGTCGTTGATGAAGACGTTCATGCCGGACTCGGAACCCGCGAGGAACTTCAGCTTGCCGGAAGTGCGGCGGATGGTGAAAAGTTCCAGGTGCAGGGCGAATTCGTCCCGGTTGACGGCGAATCCGTCCAGCTCGCCGAAGGGCGCCTGGTGCCAGGCCGAGATGTACGGCGTCTGCGGCTGGTCCTCACCGAAGATCCGGTCGAAGCGCCTCAAGAGTTCCAGATACATCTGTGGGAACTCTGTGCGGGCCTCCTCCGAAAGGAAGCGCAGGTCGGGGACGCGCGTGCGCGGGTAGAGGTGGACCTCGTACGGCCAGTGGGCGGCGTACGGCACGAAGGCCACCCAGTGCTCGCCCTCCAGGACCACCCGGGCCCCCTCGGCCAGCTCGCGGGCGACGACGTCGTCGAAGAGGTTGCCGCCGCTGGTGGCCTCGGCGAACGCGTCCGCGCTGCGCAGCATCGCCTCGGTGCGCGGGGTGATGAAGGGGTAGCCGTAGATCTGGCCGTGCGGGTGGCCGAGCGTGACGCCGATCTCCGCGCCGCGGTTCTCGAAGCAGAACACCTGCTTGATCTGCGGGAGTTCGGCCAGTTCGGCGGTGCGGTCGGTCCAGGCCTCCAGGACCAGGCCCGCCTGCTCCTCGGTGAGGTCGGCGAAGGACGCGTCGTGGTCGGAGGTGAAGCAGACGACCTCGCAGCGGCCCGAGTCGCCCGCGAGGGAGGGGAACCGGTTCTCGAAGACGGCCACGTCGTACTCGGGCGCCGGGATCTCGCTGAGTCGTCCGTTACGGGAGGGGCAGAGGGGGCACTCGTCGGCCGGCGGGTGGTAGATCCGGCCCTGGCGATGCGAGGCGACGGCGACGGCGTCACCGAGCAGCGGGTCGCGGCGGACCTCCGAGGCGGTGGAGACGGGGTCGAGCGGGCGCAGGTCCGCGTCGTCGCGTACGACGTCGTCGCGGGAGTCGTAGTAGAGCAGCTCACGACCGTCGGCTAGCCGGGTCGATGTCTTCTTCACGCTGGCGCTCCTCGCACACTGACTCACACGCACACTCAACAGAACCGAACATAACAAACCACAAGCCAACAGCGCAGTCAATGGGTGCGACGCGTTCATCGGGCAAGCGCTTTCATCCGGACAAAACAACCTCTGCGATCACAATCCAACAAAGAACATCAACAAAACTGTTCACTTCGTGAAGTCGGAAGCGTAAGTTCCGGTCCTGTTCAGTTCACGCAACGAAGCGAGTACCCCCCATGAACCATCTCGCCGCCGGGCTCCGGCTCCCCACCAACGGGCTCGATTACGCGATCATGGCGATCTACTTCGTCGTGGTCCTCGGCATCGGCTTCGCGGCCCGCGCCAGCGTCAAGACCAGCCTCGACTTCTTCCTCTCGGGCCGCTCACTGCCGGCCTGGGTCACCGGCCTGGCGTTCGTCGCGGCCAACCTCGGCGCGACCGAGATCCTGGGCATGGCGGCAACCGGCGCGCAGTACGGCGTCGCGGTCGTCCACTGGTACTGGATCGGCGCCATCCCTGCCATGGTCTTCCTCGGCCTGGTGATGATGCCCTTCTACTACAAGTCGAAAGTGCGCTCCGTACCGGAGTTCCTGCTCCAGCGCTTCGACAAGTCCGCCCACCTGCTGAGCTCGATACTCTTCGCCTTCGCGGCGATCCTCATCGCGGGCGTGAACCTCTACGCCCTGTCGATCGTCGTCGAGGCGCTCCTGGGCTGGCCGCAGTGGGTCGCGATCGTCGTCGCGGGCCTCTTCGTCCTGCTGTACATCACCATCGGCGGTCTCTCGTCGGCGATCTACAACGAAGTCCTGCAGTTCTTCGTGATCCTCGCCGCGCTGATCCCGCTCACCATCCTCGGCCTGAAGAAGGTCGGCGGCTGGGACGGTCTGACGAACTCCCTGGAGAAGAGCCACGGCCACAGCTTCCTGTCCGCCTGGGACGGCACGGCCATCGGCCAGGCCAACCCGCTCGGCGCGAACTGGCTGACGATCATCCTCGGCCTCGGCTTCGTCCTCTCCTTCGGCTACTGGACGACCAACTTCGCCGAGGTGCAGCGCGCACTCTCCGCGAAGAACCTCTCGGCCGCCCAGCGCACCCCGCTGATCGCCGCCTTCCCGAAGATCTTCATCGTCTTCCTGGTGATGATCCCGGGCCTGGTCGCTGCCGTCGTCGCCCCGAAGATCGGCCTCGCCGGCTCGGGTCTGCAGTACAACGACGCGATCCCGCTGCTCATGCAGGACCTGCTCCCCAACGGTGTCCTCGGCATCGCGGTCACCGGTCTGCTCGCCGCCTTCATGGCGGGCATGGCGGCCAACGTCTCGTCCTTCAACACCGTCTTCACGACGGATATCTGGGCGCGGTACGTGCAGAAGGACAAGCCGGACGCGTACTACCTGCGCTTCGGCCGCCTCATCACCGCCGTCGGCGTGCTGGCCTCCATCGGCACGGCCTTCATCGCCTCGTCGTTCTCCAACATCATGGGGTACCTGCAGACCCTGTTCTCCTTCTTCAACGTCCCGATGTTCGTGGTCTTCATCATCGGAATGTTCTGGAAGCGCGCGTCCATGAAGTCCGGCGTCTGGGGCCTGCTCGCGGGCACCTCGGCCGCCATGCTCAACTACTTCTGGATCTACAAGCAGGGCGTCATCTCCATCCCCACCGACCAAGGCGCCAACTTCGTCTCGGCGATCGTCGGCTTCGTCGCCGGTGCGGTGGTCATGGTCGTGGTCACGCTCTTCACCGCGCCCAAGCCGGAGGCCGAACTGGCCGGTCTGGTGTACGGCACGAAGTCCCCTGACATGGAGGAGCCGCCCGCCGAGGGCGACGACGCCTGGTACCGCAAGCCCGCACTGCTCGGCTGGGGCGCGATCGTGCTCGCCGCGCTCTGCTACATCCCGTACTCGATCTGATCGGAGGCAACCACCATGTCTGAGCTGCACAAGGAAGTCTCCGAGCTGGAGGCCAAGTCGGCCACGGCCGCCCGCCTCTTCGACATCCGGCGGATCATCGGCGGACTGTTCGTCGTCTACGGCGTCATCGTCACGATCGCCGGGATCATGGCGTCCGACGCGGACATGAAGAAGGCGCAGGGGGTCAACATCAACCTCTGGACGGGGCTCGCGATGCTCGCCCTGGGGATCTTCTTCCTGGTCTGGCTGAAGCTGCGCCCGGTGGTGCCGCCGACGACCCCGGAGGCGTAACCGCCGCGGACGGGGCCGGACTTCACTCGCTGAGGTCCGGCCCCGTCCGCATGTCCGGATCCGTACCGCCCATCGCCGTGTGCACCCCGGCGCTGACCGTCGCCCGGTCGAGGAGCCCGGTGCGCGCCGCGAGCGCGGCCGCCTCCAGGCGCGAGCCGACACCGAGCTTCATCAGGACGCGCTGGACGTGGGTGCGGGCGGTGCTCGGCGCTATGCCCATCCCGGCCGCGATGAGCCGGGTGTCCTCCCCGTCGGCCACCCGTACCAGCACCTCGACCTCGCGCGGTGTCAGCATCTGGAGCAGCCGCTGGCCCTCGTCGTCGGGCTGGGCGGCCGGGTTGAGGAGTTCGGCGAAGGCGCCCTGCAGCAGCTGCGGCGCGACCGCCGCCTCGCCCGCCCGTGCCTTCACCATGGCGCGCTCGACGCCTTCGATGCGCTCGTCATGGCGTACGTAACCCGATGCGCCCGAGGCGAAGGCCGCCGCGATGCCGCGCGGACTCGGCACCGGGCCGAGCACCACGACGGCGACCTGGGGGCGCTCCTTCTTGATCCGCACGATGGGGTCGAAAGCCCCTGGTTCGGCGGGTGTTGCCGTACCGAAGAGGCAGACCTCGGGCGCCCTGCCGATCACCAGCTCGGCCGATCCGCCGGTGGGTGCGGCCGCGGCGAGCACGCGGTGACCGCGGAGTTTCAGCGCCGAGGCGAGTGCCTCGGCGAGCAATCGGTGGTCGTCCACCACCATGAGCCGGACGCCCATAGAGCTCTACCCCCCACAGTGTGACCACACGGAGCAGGCCCCCCGGCCTCCTGACCCGGCAAGCTACACGCTTGTTCGACGTCGCGCGCCCCTTACCGGTCAGAAGCCCCCCGGATTGTTTAAATCCCTTTCATTCTGGGCTATTCGAGCACCGGATCAGTTCGTTCCGAAGCCCACCGCGACGAGGTACTTGCTTCCTTCGAGGCGGTTCTCGCTCTGGGTGAGGTTGATGGAGCTGATGAACAAGTGGCCGTTGCGGAAACGGTATTCCGCGCGCTCCTGTGAGAAAGCGGTCTCCACGTCCCTGATCGCCTTGTCCGCCGGGTTCTCCATCAGGAGCGTCTCCTTGAAGGAGCCGCCGTCGATCGACACGACCTGTCCGCCCTTGTCGTACGGGGGCACCTTGTACGCGATGAGGTTCCCGCCGTCCATGCGGAGCGGCACGACCGTGTACCCCTCGCCCGAGGGCGAGTTGTCGCTCGTCGGCTTGCCGGTCGCCAGGTCGAAGGAGAGGATCTCGTTCGACCGGTCGTGCTCCTCCGTGGGGAGGTACAGCCGGTCGTTGCCGACGACGATGTTGGTGCAGACCTCGACCTCGGTGGAGCTGCACCGGCCGCCGTACTTCGCTGCCTGGGCGGCGATCCGGGCGCGCTGCTTGCCCGTCTTCGCGTCGATGGAGAAGTAGTCGGAGATACCGCTGCCGTCGCCCGCGGTGTCGCCGACGTCGGCGGCGACGACCAGCGGCTTGGTCGAGACGACGTGCGCGTACTGGACGCCCCGCGGGAGGGCGTACGAGGACTGCGCCTTGCCGGTGACCGGGTCCAGGGGCTGGATGGTCAGCTGCGGGCTGTCGTAGTCACCGCAGCTGCGTACGGCGACGAGGGCCTCGCCCCCGGCGTATCCGCGGTCCTCGCAGTTGTCGGAGTTGGCCTTCGGCGTCCAGCGCGGGGCGCCGGTGGCCAGGTCGAAGGCCGCGCCGCCGTGCACACCGCCGGTGGCGACGACGCCGGGGCCGACGGTGATCTCGTCGAACGAGATCTGCTTGCCCTTCTGCTCCGGGTCGTCCAACTGCTTGCGCCAGAGCAGCTTGCCCGCGTTGAGGTCGACGGCCGCGACCTGGGAGCAGCCCCAGAAGTTCTTGGCCGCGGTGGGCTGGGCGGGCTGAAAGGCGATCGCTGTCCTGCCGTCCGGGGAGATGTGCGACGAGGCGGCGCAGACCGGGCCCGGCAGCTTGATCGTCCAGGCGGGGGTGCCGGTGGCCGGGTCGTAGGCGACGACCTGGTTGACGCCGGACTTCACGTAGTACTTGTCGGTCGCCCAGGAGCCGTCCACCGCCGTGACCAGGTCGATCGGAGGGGCGGGGACCTGGAAGGACAGCTTGGCCGCGGTGGAGGAGGGCACCTTCTCCGAACCGCCGCCTCCGAGGCCCTTGTTGCCGCCGGTGCCGCCGCCGCTCTTGCCGCCGCCGGTCGTGCCGCCCTGGGACTGGTTCTGCTCCTTGCCCCCCTTGTTGCCGCTGTCCTGGGCGGACATGTACCAGAGGCCGCCGCCGACGATCAGGGCGACGGCCACGACCGCCGCGATGACGATGCGGGTCTGGTTGCCGCCCGAGCCGCCGGTGGGGGTGGGGGGCGGGGTGACGGGCTGCTGCGGGAAGTCGTAGCCCTGCTGGGGCGGGTAGCCGTACGGGGGCTGCTGCTGCGGGTAGCCGTAGCCGGGCTGCGGTTGCTGCGGGGGCTGGCCGTACGGCTGTTGCGGCGCCGGCGGCTGCTGAGGGTAGCCGTAGCCGGGCTGCGGCGGGGGCTGCTGGCCGTACGGCGGCTGCTGGGGCGCGCCGAAGCCGCCCTGCGGGGGCTGGGGTGGCTGGTTCGGCGGCTGCTGCGGGGGCGGTGGCGGCTGGGTCATCGCGGGTCTGCCTTCGGTGCCTGGGAGTCGAGGGGTCGGGGAGCCGTCACTTGCCGTACACCAGCATGATCTTGTCGGTCGAGTCGTCCTTGCCGTCGACACGGCTGGACATGATGATCGAGCGCCCGTCCACGTACTCGACCTTCTTGGAGAAGAAGCCGTTCTCGATGGAGGCGGTCGACAGCGGGTGCTGGAGCACCACCGTCGCCTTGCCGCCCGACGGGCCGATGCTGGTGATCGCGCCGGCCTTGTCGTAACTCGGCTCCAGGTACGCGAGCAGGTTGGCGCCCTCGGTCCGCAGCGGCATCGCGGTGCGGCCGTCACCTGCCGGTGAACGCCACTTCGCCTTGCCGGTGTTGAGGTCGATCGCGACGATCTCGTTCTGCCGGCCCGAGCTCGTGGACTGCGCCGGGGTCGTCGGCAGATAGAGCGTGTTGGCGTCCGTGGCCACTCCGGTGCAGCTCTGCATCTCACCGACGAAGATCGACATGCCGCAGCTGGGCTGGAAGGAGTCCTTGAGGTGGAGCTCCGAGCGGAAGGCGCCGTTCGGCTTCAGCGACAGGACGTTCCACGTCTTCTTCTTGGAGTTGGTGACGTAGAGGACGGGCGGGGACGTCGCGTAGACCTTCTTCACCTCCCAGCCTGCGGGCAGCTTGTACGTCCAATTCGCCTTGCCCGTGTCCGGATTGAGCTCCTGGACCTGCGCTCCGGCCTCCTGGCCGCCCGAGCGGCAGGTCTCGGCGGCGAGCATCTTGGCGCCGCCCGCGAAGCCCGCCGGCTGGCAGTTGCCCGCCATCCGGCCGAAGACCTTGTGGCCGTCGGCGACCGAGAAGGCGCTGGAGCCGCCCATGCGGGTCACGCCGACGGTGTTTCCGGAGATGGAGAGATAGAGCTCGGTCATGATGTCGAAGGCGTTCTCCTTCGGGACCTCCTTCTTCCATCCGAGCTTTCCGGTGGCGAGGTCGACCTGCTGGAGCTGGTTGCAGTCGCTCTTCTCGGTGTTGCCGTTCTTCACGCCGATGACGATCTTGCCGTCGGCGGTCGACTGCGGGGGCGCGCCGCAGATCTCGGTGGAGAGGGGGATCTCCCACTTCTGGGCGCCGTCGGCGGCTCCGTAACCGGTGACGGTCTTGTACATGGCCTTGGCGACGGTGTCGCCGGTGAACCACATGCCGTACGCGTCGGCTCCGTTGCGCGGCAGGTCGACCTTGTTGGTCTGCGACCACAGGACCTGGGCCTCGCCGTCCTTGCGGCCGGCGTTGAGGTCGTCGCCGCCGTCACGGCTGCCGGAGTTCGTCGGGTTCGCGCTGGTCCCGCCCGTGGGCTTCTTGCTGTCGGTCGCGATGGGCTTCTTGTCGTCCTTGTCGCCGCTGCTGGTGGCGAACCAGATGCCGCCGCCGATGACGAGGAGACCGGCCACGGCGGCCGCGATGATGATGCCGGGCTTGCCCTTGAAGGGGCTGCCGCCGCCCGCGCCGGGAGGGCCGGGCGGAACAGGCGCGCCGGGGAACTGCTGCTGGCCGTACGGGGGCTGGGGCGCGCCGTAGGGGCCCGGCTGCTGGGGGAACTGCTGGGGCTGCTGGGGCTGCTGGGCGTACGGATTCGGTGCCTGGCCCGGCGCCTGCTGCGGGTACCCGTAACCCGGCTGCGGGGGCGGCGGGTTCTGCGGGTATCCGTACCCGGGCTGCGGCTGCGGTGCCTGCGGCGGCCCCGCGGGCGGCGGCGGCATCTGCGGCGCCTGGGCGGGCGGAGGCGGCGGCCCGGGCTGGGCCGGCGGCTTCTGCCCCCCGAGCCGTGGGTCCTGAGGTGCACCGAATCCGCCCTGCGGCGGCTGCGAGTTGGGCGGCTGGGTCATCAGCACGTCCCCCTTTGCTGCTGATCGCCGTTCAGGGACGGCCCGGACCGCTCCAGGTCACTCAAAGCGGGAGCTATTTCTATCACTTGCGCACCAAAGAACGCGGGCCGGTCACTCCCCTGTGCCCAAGGGAGAACCGGCCCGTGATGCCTCTGTTACGTGACCTACTGGGCGGCCTCCGCCAACTCCAGCCAGCGCATCTCCAACTCGTCGCGCTGCGAGATGAGTTCACGCAGCTCGGCGTCGAGCTTCGCGACCTTCTCGAAGTCGGTGGAGTTGTCGGCGATCTGCGCGTGCAGCGACGTCTCGCGGTCGGACATCTTGCTGAGCTGCCGCTCGATCTTCTGCAGCTCCTTCTTCGCGGCGCGGGCCTCCTCCGAGGAGACCTTCGGCGCGGAGGGCGCAGCCGAGGCGGCAGGCGCCGAAGCCACGAACGCGTCGAGGACCCGCTTCCTGCGCTCCAGGTACTCGTCGATCCCGCGCGGCAGCATCCGCAGCGTGGCGTCGCCGAGGAGTGCGAACACCTTGTCGGTGGTGCGCTCGATGAAGAACCGGTCGTGGGAGATCACGATCATCGACCCGGGCCAGCCGTCGAGCAGGTCCTCGAGCTGCGTCAGCGTCTCGATGTCGAGGTCGTTGGTGGGCTCGTCGAGGAAGAGGACGTTCGGCTCGTCCATCAACAGACGCAGGATCTGCAGGCGGCGGCGCTCACCACCGGAGAGGTCGCCGACGGGCGTCCACTGCTTCTCCTTGGAGAAACCGAACTGCTCGCAGAGCTGGCCGGCGGTCATCTCGCGGCCCTTGCCCAGGTCCACCCGGTCGCGTACCTGCTGCACAGCCTCCAACACCCGCAGGGTGGGCGGCAGTTCCTGCACGTCCTGCGAGAGGTAGGCGAGCTTGACGGTCTTGCCCACGACGATCTTCCCGGCGGCGGGCTGGATCTCACCGCCCGTACGCTGCGCCTCGGCGAGCGCGCGCAGCAGCGAGGTCTTGCCCGCGCCGTTCACCCCGACCAGGCCGATGCGGTCGCCGGGTCCCAGGTGCCAGGTCAGATGCTTCAGCAGCATCTTGTCCCCGGCCTGGACGGTGACGTCCTCAAGATCGAAGACGGTCTTGCCCAGGCGGGCGTTGGCGAACTTCATCAGCTCGCTGGTGTCGCGCGGCGGGGGTACGTCGGCGATGAGCTCGTTGGCGGCTTCGATGCGGTAGCGCGGCTTGGAGGTACGGGCGGGCGCTCCGCGCCGCAGCCAGGCCAGCTCCTTGCGCATCAGGTTCTGGCGCTTGGACTCCTCGGTGGCGGCGATGCGCTCGCGCTCGGCGCGGGCGAAGACGTAGTCGCTGTACCCGCCCTCGTACTCGTGCACCGATCCGCGCTGTACGTCCCACATGCGCGTGCACACCTGGTCGAGGAACCAGCGGTCGTGGGTGACGCAGACGAGTGCGGAGCGGCGGGCCTGGAGGTGCTTGGCGAGCCAGGAGATGCCCTCGACGTCGAGGTGGTTGGTGGGCTCGTCGAGGATGATCAGGTCGGGCTCGGCGATGAGCAGCTTCGCGAGCGCGATACGGCGGCGCTCGCCGCCGGAGAGCGGCGCGATGACGGTGTCGAGTCCCTGCCCGAAGCCGGGCAGGTCGAGCCCGCCGAAGAGCCCGGTGAGCACGTCGCGGATCTTGGCGTTGCCCGCCCACTCGTGGTCGGCCATGTCGCCGATGACCTCGTGGCGGATGGTGGCCTGCGGGTCGAGGGAGTCGTGCTGCGTGAGCACGCCGAGCTGCAGCCCGCCGACCTGGGTGACGCGGCCGGTGTCCGGCTCCTCCAGCTGCGCGAGCATCCGGATCAGCGTCGTCTTGCCGTCGCCGTTGCGCCCGACGACACCGATCCGGTCCCCCTCGGAGACGCCGAGCGAGATTCCGTCGAGCAGGGCACGGGTCCCGTAGACCTTGCTGACGGCCTCGACATTGACGAGGTTGACGGCCATTGACGCTCCAGAGAAGGGGGATCTGTCGATCTCCCAGCGTACGTGGCGGGGGGCCGGGGTTTCTCCCGCGCTCCGCGCGGGGCCTTCCGTCCGCTCCGCGGACCCCGACCCGTCTCCCACCCACGCACCGCCCCGAAGCGCCGGACACGATTCGGCGGACTCCCCCTGTGGGTGGTCGCCCACCGTCGGCGGCCGCAGGTCGGCCGCAGCTCCGACCCGCGTCAGACGACCCGCGCCCCGGGCACCGGGCTCGTCGCCGCCCTCGCCGCCTTGCACGTGCCCGACGCGACCAGCGCCGCCGCGACCTTCTCCGCCGACTCCGCGTCCGCCACCAGGAACGCCGTCGTCGGGCCAGAGCCCGAGACCAGGCCTGCCAGGGCGCCGGCCGAGACACCCGCTTCGAGCGTCTCCGCCAGGGACGGGCGCAGGGACAGGGCCGCCGGCTGGAGGTCGTTGGAGTGGGTGAGGGTGGCCGCCAGGGCCTCCGCGTCCCCCGTCCGCAGGGCCTTCAGCAGCGCGGGCGACGCCTCCGGCGCCGGGGCGTCCGGAGTCAGGCGGTCGAATTCGCGGAAGACCGCCGGGGTGGAGAGCCCGCCGTCCGCCGTCGCGAAGACCCAGTGGAAACCGGCTCCGCCGACCTCCAGCTCCGTCAGCTTCTCGCCCCTGCCCGTGCCCAGCGCCGCTCCGCCCACCAGGCTGAAGGGGACGTCGCTGCCCAACTCGGCGCAGATGTCGAGGAGTTCCGTACGGGAGGACCCCACTCCCCAGAGTGCGTCGCAGGCCAGCAGTGCTGCCGCGCCGTCCGCGCTGCCGCCCGCCATGCCGCCCGCGACCGGGATGTCCTTGGCGATGTGGATATGCACGGCGGGGGTGATTCCGTGCCGGGCGGCCAGCGCTTCCGCCGCCCTCGCCGCGAGGTTCGTGGCGTCCAGAGGGACCTGGTCCGCGTACGGGCCCGAGCACGTCAGGTGGAGGCGGTCGGAGGGGGTGACCGTGACCTCGTCGTACAGGGAGACCGCCAGGAAGACGTTCGCCAGGTCGTGGAAGCCGTCCGCCCGGGCCGCGCCCACCGCCAGCTGGACGTTCACCTTCGCGGGGACCCGGACCGTCACACCACCGCTCATGCCTTGTTCTCCGCGATCGCCGCGAACTCCTCCACCGTGATCGCCTCGCCGCGCGCCTGCGGCGACACCCCCGCCGCCACCAGCGCGGCCTCGGCGGCAGCCGCCGAGCCCGCCCAGCCGGAGAGGGCCGCGCGCAGCGTCTTGCGGCGCTGGGCGAAGGCCGCGTCGACCACGGCGAAGACCTCGGCCCTGGTCGCCGTCGTCTTGACCGGTTCCGTCCGCCGGACCAGGGACACCAGGCCCGAGTCGACGTTCGGGGCGGGCCAGAAGACATTGCGGCCGATGGAGCCGGCCCGCTTCACGTCCGCGTACCAGTTCGCCTTGACCGACGGCACTCCGTACACCTTGTTGCCGGGCTTGGCCGCGAGCCGGTCGGCGACCTCCGCCTGGACCATCACCAGCGTGCGCTCGATCGAAGGGAAGCGCTCCAGCATGGTGAGCAGGACGGGGACCGCCACGTTGTACGGGAGGTTCGCGACCAGCGCCGTGGGCGGCGCGCCCGGCAGCTCCTTCACCAGCAACGCGTCCGAGTGGACCAGCGAGAAGTCCGCGACCCGCGCCGGAAGACGCGCGGCGATCGTCGCGGGCAGCGCGGATGCGAGCACGTCGTCGATCTCGACGGCCACCACGCTCCGTGCCGCGTCCAGCAGTGCGAGGGTCAGCGAGCCGAGACCCGGGCCGACCTCGACGACCACGTCGTCGGGGGTCACCTCGGCCGTCCGTACGATCCGGCGGACCGTATTGGCGTCGATGACGAAGTTCTGACCGCGCTGCTTGGTCGGGCGTACGCCCAGCGCTGCCGCCAGTTCGCGGATGTCTGCGGGGCCGAGGAGTGCGTCGGGCTCAGTGGTGCTCACCCGTAAAGCCTACGGCCACAGTGCGGCCACGGACTCGACCCCCGCTGCACGTAGAGCTTCTTGGCCCGGTAGGTCTGCTCCTCGGCCGGGGCGTTCTGGGCGACGCCGCTGCCGCCGAGCGAGCGCCAGGTCTGGCCGTCGAACTGATACAGCCCGCCGTAGTTGCCCGTCGCGTCCACCGCACCGGGGCGCCCGCCCGACTCGCAGTGCGCCAGCCCGCTCCAGTTGAGGTTGCCGGTGCCGGAGACCGAGGCGGGCAGGGGCTTGGTGCCGACCTTCACGATCTGCGTCTCGGGCTCGCGCACCACCTCCTCGGCGATCTTCTTCGGCTTCTGCTTGACGCCGTTGACGGTGCGCAGCGCGTACGTGACCTTGCGCATCCCCTCCTTGCCCTGCTTGGCCACCACCTCCGTTCCGGAGAAGACCGAGGCGTCCGAGGACTTCTGGGTGGCGAAGGCGATCGGCTCCTCGCGCACCTCCTTGGTCCCGGTGATGCGCATGACGGTGATCGTCTGGCCGTCGCGCGGGAAGCTGTCGGCGGGCACCGAGGTGGTGTCCTGGCCGTGCAGGCCGATGCCGGCCTCGTCCAGGGCCTCGCCGACCGTCGCCGCGTTCGTACGGATGGTGCGCTCGCGGCCGTCGGCCATGAACGTGACGCTGCGCTCGGTCCGTACGTCCAGCGCGAGGCCGTGCCGGGCGATCGCGGAGGAGCGCGAGGTGGAGAGGTACGCGCCCTCCGCGCGCACGCCGAGCTGGCGCAGCGCCCCGTCGACGGTGCGCGCGGTCGTCCAGATCTGGCGGCGCTGCCCGTCGAGGGTGAGGGCGACGGGGCGGCCGTGGCTGACCGCGATCTCGTCGCCGCTGGCCAGGGCGGTGCCGGGGTCCGGGAAGACGTGGTCGTGCTCGCCCATGGCGACGCCCTCGTCCTCGAGGAGCTCCTCGACGTCGCCCGCGAAGGTGTGCAGGGTGCGGGAGGTGCCGTCGATGTCGATCCGTACGGCCTTGTCGGTGGCGACGAAGGCGGTGGTGCCGCCCGCCAGGAACGCCACGACCAGGGCCTGCGGGACGAGACGGCGCAGGGTGTCGGGGCGGCGCGGGGCTGCGGCGGTGGCTGCGGCGGCGGTGCCCGCGCGGTCGCCCTTGCGCCGGCGCGCGGCCCTGCGCGCCTCGGCCCGGCCGCCGGCGCCCGGCTCGCCGCCGTCGGCGGCGGGGGGCGCGGACTGGCGGGCCGCGGAGAGGGGGTTCTGGCGGGGGAGGAGGCGGGGCTCGCGCAGCTCGTACGCGGGCGTGTAGCTGTCCGGGGAGGGGGCGTACTGAGCCTCGTAGGGCTCGTACGGCGCCTCGTACGGCTGCGCGGTCCTGCTCGCCCCGCGGTGACTGCCGCGTTCGGCACGGTGACTGCCCTGCGCACTGCTCACGACGCTCACTCGCTTCAGAGGTCCGGTCCGGGTGGTCGGGCCGGGACACTAGCGGAGCGCCGCTCACTCTCCAAAGCCGGGCGGTTACACCGTGTCGCGCTCCAGTCCGAATGCGCGGTCCGTATTGTCCGCAATCGCCTTGCAAAGAGCCTCTTCATCGATCCCGCGGACCTCCGCCATGGCACGCACCGTGACCGGAATGAGATACGGGGCATTAGGCCGACCGCGGTACGGGGCGGGTGTCAGGAAGGGCGCGTCGGTCTCGACGAGGACCAGTTCCAGCGGGGCGACGGCGAGGGCGTCGCGCAGCGACTGGGCGTTCTTGAAGGTGACGTTTCCCGCGAAGGACATGAAGTAGCCCTGGGCGGCGCAGATTTCGGCCATTTCCGCGTCACCGGAGTAGCAGTGGAAAACGGTCCGCTCGGGGGCGCCCTCCTCGGCGAGGACGCGTAGCACATCGGCATGGGCCTCGCGGTCGTGGATCACCAGCGCCTTGCCCCGCCGCTTGGCGATCTCGATGTGCGCGCGGAAGGACCGCTCCTGGGCGGCCATGCCCTCGGGTCCCGTACGGAAATAGTCGAGACCGGTCTCGCCGACCGCCCGGACGTGCGGGAGGCCGGCGAGCCGGTCGATCTCGGCGAGCGCCTCGTCGAGTGCGCTGTCCCCGCCAGGGGTTCGGGCCCCCTGGCGGGACCAGCCGTCGGGATCGCCGAGCACGATGCGCGGCGCCTCATTGGGGTGCAGGGCGACGGCGGCGTGCACGTTCTCGTGCGCCTCGGCCGTCTCGGCCGCCCACCGGGAGCCCTTGATGTCGCAGCCCACCTGGACGACGGTCGTCACACCGACCGAGGCGGCCTTGGCCAGGGCCTCTTCGACCGTGGAGTCCTGCATGTCCAGGTGGGTGTGCGAGTCCGCGACCGCGGCCTTCAGGGGTTCGGGCAGCGGCGGGATGGCGTCCTTGGGGCTCATGGGCCCCAGGCTAGCCAGCCATGGTCGCGATGGTCACTTGCGGTGGAAGGGGTGGAGGAGGTCCGACAGGTGCCAGTGGTGATCGTGGCGTTCGGCATCCGGCTCGGCCGGTGCCTCCGCGGTCCCGGGCTCGGAAGGCTTCGGTGTCTTCTTCTGGGGGTGCATGAGGCCCTGCACGGTCGAGACCTGGCCCGACCGCATGATCCGTACAACGTTGTTGCCGCAGTTCAAGCAGCTGGGGGTGGAAAGCGGCGAGGGGACCCTTTCGCCCTCGGCCTTGTACATGACGAATGCGTGGCCCGAAGCGTCCACGTGATGCTCGATTTCGTACGCCTGCTCCCAGCCATGTCCACACCGCATGCACGCGAACGCGTAGGCCTCGTGCGCTGTGGTTTCGACGATCTCGCTCATGCCCACTCCTCTTGTCCGCCGGACAAGCCGTTCGGAGACGAATGCGCCTCCTCAACCAGTGGACGCCCGTGGCGGCCGATGCGCACCAGGGGCTGCCGAGTATTGATCGGCTCTTGGCCCAGTCATGGAAAAGGCCCCGGTGGAAGCCGGGGCGCTTTTGCCATCTACGCGCGTTCTTTACCTTCTGAAGAGCTTCCGCGAGCCGCATTCTTTGCGGCGACGACCGCATCGAAAACGTCCCTTTTGGGTAGCCCGACCTCCGCGGCGACCGACACGATGGCCTCCTTGCGCCGCTCCCCCGCCTCCTCGCGCACCTGCACCCTGCGCACCAGCTCGGCGGCGTCCAGATCGCCGGGTCCGCTCTCCGGGGCGCCCTCGACGACGACGGTGATCTCTCCCCGTACGCCCTCCAGCGCCCACGCGGCGAGGTCCTTCAGCGCACCGCGCTTCACTTCCTCGTACGTCTTGGTGAGCTCGCGGCAGACGGCCGCCCTGCGGTCGTCCCCGAAGGCCTCGGCCATCGCGGCGAGGGAGTCGGCGATCCGGTGCGGGGCCTCGAAGTAGACGAGCGTACGACGGTCACCGGCGACCTCCTTCAGCCGTCCGAGCCGCTCGCCCGCCTTCCTGGGCAGGAAGCCCTCGAAGCAGAAACGGTCGACGGGCAGCCCGGAGAGGGCGAGGGCGGTGAGCACGGCGGAGGGTCCCGGCACGGCGGTGACGCGGATGTCCTTTTCGACGGCCGCGGCGACGAGGCGGTAGCCGGGGTCGGAGACGGACGGCATGCCCGCGTCGGTCACCAGGAGGACGCGCGCACCGCTCTCCAGGGCCTCGACCAGCTCGGGCGTACGGGCGGTCTCGTTGCCCTCGAAGTACGAGACGACGCGCCCCGAGGTGTGCACCCCGAGTGCCCGCGTCAGCGAGCGCAGCCGCCGGGTGTCCTCCGCGGCGATCACATCGGCGCGCTCCAGTTCGGCGGAGAGCCGCGGCGGGGCGTCGGCGATGTCGCCGATGGGGGTCCCGGCGAGGACGAGCGTTCCGGCCGTCGTTGACGATTCAGCGTGCGTTCCAGTCACAATCCCCATACTCCCAGCCCCGCACCGGCGACTCGCACAGATGCCTTCTCTACGATGGCGCGGTGACGAGTACAGCGCCCAAAGCCCTGCAGGGCCAAGACGCCGGGGAACAGCCGCCCACATGGGGGCAGCGGCTGCGACGGTTCGGTTATGCGATCCCGTCGAGAATCTCCCTGCGCGACCGGCTGGTGCCGCCGTACACCAAGCCCAGTTCCCAGCTGTGGAGCGTGCTCGGCTTCTCGCCTGTGCTCGCGGAGCGGCTGGTGCGGTGGTCGGCCTGGGGCGGCCCGCTGCTGGTCACCCTTGTCGCGGGGCTGATGCGCTTCTGGCGGCTCGGCAGCCCGGATGCGGTGATATTCGACGAGACGTACTACGCCAAGGACGCCTGGGCGCTGATGCACCAGGGGTACGAGGGATCATGGCCCGCCAAAATCGACCCGTCGATCCTGGCGAACCCCGACGCCGTACCCGTGCCGTCCGCCCCCGGCTATGTGGTGCACCCGCCGGTCGGCAAGTGGGTCATCGGGATCGGTGAACAGCTCTTCGGCTTCACGCCGTTCGGCTGGCGGTTCATGACGGCGCTGCTCGGCACCCTCGCGGTGCTGATGATCTGCCGCATCGGACGGCGCCTGCTGCGTTCCACCTTCCTGGGCTGCCTGGCGGGTCTGCTGCTCGCCGTGGACGGCCTCGAATTCGTGATGAGCCGCACCGCGCTCCTCGACCTCATGGTGATGTTCTTCACCGTGGCGGCCTTCGGGGCGCTGCTCATCGACCGGGACAAGACGCGGGCACGCTTCGTGGCCGCGCTCCCGGAGGACGAGGAAGGCGTACTGCGTCCCGACGCGGACATCGCCGAGACGCTGCGCCTCGGCTGGCGGCCGTGGCGGATCACGGCCGGCGTGATGCTGGGCCTGGCCTGTGCGACGAAGTGGAACGGGCTGTACATCCTGGCGGCGTTCGCCCTGATGTCGGTCCTGTGGGACGCGGGTGCACGGCGGACCGCGGGCGCGGTCTCCCCGTACCGCGCGGTGCTGCGGCGCGACGTGCTGCCGGCGTTCGTGTCGACGATCCCGGTCGCGTTCGTGACGTACATGGTGTCCTGGACCGGCTGGTTCATGAGCGACCCCAAGACCGGCGGCTATTTCAGGGGCTGGGCCGACAACCGCCAGAGCCTCTCCCCCGACCACATCAAGCTGCCGCTGATCGGGACGATCAACCTGCCGCAGTTCGGTACGGACTGGGTGCCCCCGGTGATCCGCAGCTTCTGGCACTACGAGTCCGAGGTCTACAGCTTCCATGTGGGCCTGACGGAGGGGCACCAGTACCAGTCGAACCCGTGGAGCTGGATGGTCCTGGGCCGCCCGGTCTCGTACTTCTACGAGTCCCCCAAGGCCGGCACCGACGGCTGCCCCGCGAACACGGCGGGCACCTGCGCCCGCGAGGTCCTGGCGATCGGGACACCGCTGCTGTGGTGGGCGGGGTGCTTCGCGCTGCTGTACGTGCTGTGGCGCTGGATCTTCAAGCGCGACTGGCGGGCGGGCGCGATCGCGTGCGGAATCGCGGCGGGATATCTGCCGTGGTTCATGTACCAGCAGCGGACGATCTTTCTCTTCTACGCGGTCGTATTCGTCCCCTTCATCTGTCTGGCACTGGCCATGATGATCGGCGCGATTCTCGGCCCACCGGGTTCGAGCGAACGGCGGCGGGCCATCGGAGCAATCGGCTCCGGTGTTCTGGTCCTGCTGATTGTCTGGAATTTCATCTACTTCTGGCCGATTTTCACCGGACAGGCAATCCCACTGGATTCCTGGAACAACAGGATGTGGTTGACCACCTGGGTCTGACGGTCCGGGCCGGGCCCTGCGTCGGGGCCTGGCCCGCCCCAGCCGCCACACTTCCGCTGCGTCGTATTGACATCTGTTGATCCCGGTAGAACTCTCCATACGGCACGGGGTGGTTCCTTATCCAAGGAACCTGGCCGGGGGGGCTAATGAACATTTACGGGTGGGACACAGTCAGCGCGCTCTCCATTGACGCGGCGAATCGATCCTTGGCGCAGAATTCAGCACGCCTGGTCACCCAATTCAAGGTGAGCGGCGAAACGCTGGGGACCTCGTACGAATTGCAGGGTGAATTCGGCACCTGGCGTATCGTCCCGGGCGGATCGGGCAACATCCTGCGCGTCGTCGTGCCCATCGCGGCCGGCACCATCCGTCCGGCCTCGGCGGGCCCCGTCGACCTGGCGGGCAGCTCCGCGCTGGTCGATGTGTCGCTGGAACTGCTGCCGACCGCCGACGGACGCAGCCAGAACCTGGTGTTCGCGATGCACCAGGCCGGACGCGTCGGTGTGCCCAGCATTCCTGGCGTGGTGACCCCGGTCCGGCTCAACGCGTCGCCGGCGACCGCGAACACGCTGGGTCCGGTCGGCGAGGGGCTGGTGCTGAACGCGGTCGCCGGAGCCCTGGCCGCCCACGCCTCCGAGGTCTCCTTCGTCTTCGCCTCTCTCAATCTGGTGCCGCCCGCGTCCGGGAGCTGGCTCACGCCGGTCCGCAGCGCGTTCGTCTATCAGGAGCCGCGCGGCCGCAGCGGGCAGCTCGTGATCATGAGCGTGACCACCGACCGGGACATCAGCCGCCTGGAACACACGGTGGACCCCGAACTCTTCGCCACCGGCGACGAACTCGCCTTCGCGATGTCGCAGGACCTCCTGCTCACCAAGCTGATCGCCCCGGCACTGCCCCAGGTCTTCGGCGGCGGGTCGGGCCCCGGCTGCTTCGGGTACGACGCCGGCCGGCACATCATCACCGCGGCCCGCAGGTTCGCCACCAACTCCGTCAAGGAGGGGGCGATCTGGTACACCCCGCAGGTCGGCTCGCTCAGTGTCGGCGTGGTCGGCGGCCAGCTCGCCCTGGCGGTCAGCGGGGACTGCGACCTCAAGGCCGGCATCTCGATGAACTGGTGGATCACCGGCCAGTACCCGATGGCGTTCGACCGGACCGGGCAGCGGGTCTCCTTCGCCAACAGCACCGGATCGCGCTCGGGCCATTCGGCGAGCATCCCGTGGTGGTTCTGGGCCGGCGGTCCGCTGGTCGAGGCGATCACCGAGGTCGTGGTCACGATGATCGCCGACAGCCTCGCCGGAGACCTGAGCGCACACCTGGGGTCCGTGGGGCTCGGCTCGCTGGCGGCCCAGTCCGTCCACTGGCAGGGCGCGCGTGCCTTCTCCGCCTCCCTGGCCCGGCTCAACGGCGCACTGATGGTCAACGGCACCGGGGCCTGAACACCCCTTCCTCCCTTTCTTTGCCGGCCCCGGCTCCGGGGCCGGTTCCAGCCTGAGCCTGAGAGGTGCCCGATGGCGACACAGCACTACCTCCCGCACATCGACGAGGACAAGCTCCTGCACATCGAGGTCGAGCACCTCAAGGCCAGCGCGGACCGTTCGGGCCCCTCGCAGCAGCTCCTCCGCAGCACGAGGCAGCTGGCCATGGCCGCCGCCACGTCCGTGCCGTACAACACCAACGGCTGGGACACCGTCTACGTCGTCCCGATCCCCGACGTGAACAAGGCGATCGCGTCGAAGAAGACCTCGCCCACCAGCTGGACGGCGAGCCTGCCCGCCTCGATGTTCACCCCGAAGATCGACGGCACCGGCAGCTTCGGCACCTGGTCGCTGGCGCAGGGCGGCTCGGGCTCCATCATCCGGATGCGCGTCCCGTTCACCGCCCGCCTGACCTCCGGGACCACCAACCTGCAGTTCAGCGGCGGTACGGCCTACATCGAGGTCAAGCTCGTCTACATCCCGCAGGCGCCGAGCTCGAAGGGCACCCCCAACAACCTCAAGGTCCGTACGTCCGGCGGCAGTCCGGACGACCCGGTCGTCACCGTCTCCTCCGTGACGTACACCTCCCCGACCCCGTACGACCAGGGCATGGGCAACATCCTGCAGCAGCTCCTCGCCAGCTGGTTCAACGCCAATCTCCAGGCGTTCCAGCACGTCTTCGCCAGCGTCAACCTCAGCGCGCAGGCGGCCACCGGCGGCTTCGCGTGGATGAACCCCACCGAGACCGAGTACGCGTACATCGACAACGCGGACATCAACAAGGCGCTCCTCGGCGTCCTGTGCATGACGGAGAACCGCTCCGACGAGGGCACCGTCCAGGAGATCGCCGCCGGCGCCATACCGTCCGGGGCACGGGCGAGCTTCAACATGTCGCTGGAGCGCTTCATGCGCAAGATGGTGCTGCCGAGCCTGCCCGCGCAGTTCACCAACGCGCCGCCCAACACCTTCGCGCTGGGCAACAACGACACACAGATCACCGCGACGTCGAGCTTCAACCTGAACAAGGTCAGGGTCGGCGCGATCGACTACACGCCGACGGTGACCTCGTACAAGATGACCATCCAGGGCTCCACCATGGAGTCCTACATCTACGTCCACACGCCCATCTCGCCGGGAATCGACTCCTACTGCGAGATCACGTACTACAGCGGCATGCAGCTGGCCACGAAGAACGACGGCACGCAGTCGCTGACCTGGGTCCAGCTGCAGAACCCGGTGGAGCACACCTGGTACACCGTGGCCCCCTGGGTGCAGATCACCGAGGCCATCGCCGACGTCATCCTCGCCGTCATCGGCGCGGTGATCGGCGGAATCGTCCCCGCGATCGAGCGGACCGTGGTGCGGGTGCTGGTCGGGATCCTGGTGGGCGGGGTCGTCTCGGCCGTGGCCGCCGTTCTGGAGCACATACCGGAGTGGATAGCGGGGTCGGTGCCCGACTCGGTGCCCAACCTCAACGCGCTGGTGTCCGGGGCGACCGCGAACCAGAAGTGGACCGACTCCAAGGACTTCAAACTCACCCAGGTCGTCCTCAACGGAGGCCTGCAGATGGGAGGCAACCCCTTCTAGGGCCCGGCACGGGATCCCGGTCTTGTAACGGTGGCCCCTGCAGACACATCTCCCTCACGGAATGCGCTTACTGTGTCCTCCAGTGATTCCTTGAACATGTTCAAGGAAACGGGGCTCCTGGGGAGGGGACAGCGCAATGCGCAGCGGGGTGAAGGTCGGCATAGTCGGCAGCGTGTTCGCGGTGGTGGTCGGCGGCATCGGCTACGGCGCGTACAACGTGTTCAACGGGGTCACCGGCGGGTCGTCGGGGAACGGCAAGGGCGGCACGTCCACCCAGGCCGCCCCGGCGGGGACCGGCCCGGTGAGCGACGACGAGATCAAGAACACCGCGAAGGACTTCCTGGCGGCGTGGGCGTCGGGGGACCCGGACAAGGCCTCGCAGCTCACCAACAACCCGGTGGACTCGCTGAGTTCACTGGCCTCCTTCAAGGAGGACGCGGCGGTCTCGAAGCTGCAGATCGAGCCGGGGGCGCCGGCCGGCACGAAGGTGCCGTACACGGTGAAGGCCACGGTCTCCTCGGGCGGCGTGAGTAAGCCGTGGTCGTACGCGTCGACGCTCACCGTCGTACGCGGAAAGTCCACGGGGCGCCCGCTGGTCGACTGGCTGCCGAGCGTGCTGTACCCGCAGCTGAAGACCGGGCAGTCGATCCGCACGGGCGAGGCGCCGACGGCGGCGATCAAGGCGGTCGACTACCGGGGACGGGAACTGACGAAGGAGAAGTACCCGTCGCTGGGGGCGATCCTGGACACGCTCCGGAACAAGTACGGCGCGAAGACCGGCGGGAAGCCGGGCATCGAGACGTACATCACGGGCGGCGATGACGCATCGGCCGTGAACTCCACGATTCTCACGCTCTCCAAGGGCACGCCCGCCCGGCTGCAGACGACGCTGGACGCGGATGTGCAGGGGGCGGCCGAGCGGGCGGTGAAGAAGTTCCCGGAGTCATCCGTGGTGGCGATCAAGCCCAGCACAGGAGCGATCCGGGCCATCGCCGACAACCGGGCGGACAAGTTCCCCGCATCGACCCAGGGAAAGCTGGCACCCGGGTCGACGATGAAGATCGTCACCGCGTCGATGCTGATCGAGAAGGGTCTGGCCTCCGCCGGCAAAGCCACCGAGTGCCCGCCGAACGTCCTCTACCAGGGCCGGACCTTCGTCAACCTGAAGAATTTCTCCCTGCCCGCAGGGTCCACCTTCGCGCAGAGTTTCGCCCGCTCCTGCAATACCGCCTTCATCAAGCTAATCGATGACACGAAGGATGACGCCGCACTCTCCAAGGAGGCCCACCAGGTCTTCGGGATCGGCCTCAACAACTGGAAGACCGGTGTGGTCACCTTCGACGGCAGCGTGCCCGAGGTCACCGGCGGCGAAGCCGCTGCCGAGTACATCGGTCAGGGTCAGGTCCAGATGAACCCGCTCAACATGGCGTCGATCACGGCCACCGTGAAAGCCGGATACTTCAAGCAGCCGATCCTCGTCGCGGCGTCGCTGGACGGGCGCGACATCGCGCGCGCCCAACGCCAGTTGCCCGCCTACGTGGCGCAGCAGGTGCGCAGCATGATGCATCTCACCGCGACGAGCGGCACCGCTGCGCAGGCCATGTCGAGCGTCGGTGGCTACGACAAGGGTGCCAAGACCGGCTCCGCCGAGGTCGATGCCCAGGGCAAGCCCAACAGCTGGTTCACCGGTTACAGCGGCGACCTCGCCGCAGCCGCGGTCGTCCAGGACGGCGGCCACGGCGGCACCGCCGCAGGCCCGGTCGTCGCGGCCGTCCTGAACGCAGGCTGACCCACCCCCTGATACTCCTTCGCATGGTCCGCACGCCGCCCGCTAGCGTGCGGACCATGAGTACTCCCGCACCTGCCGTCAACCCCAGGTTCGCCGAAGCGCTCCGCGCACTCGGCCTGGAAGACGTCGAGGTCCGCAGCTTCCCCGACGCCACCCGTACCGCCGCCGCGATCGGCTGCGAGCTCAGCGCCATCGTCAAGTCCCTGATCTTCGAGGCGGACAAGGTCCCCGTCCTCGTCCTCGTGGACGGCGCCTCGCGCGTCGACACCGAGCTGGTCCGCTCCGCGCTCTACGCCGCGAAGGTCAAGCGCGCCGACGCCTCTCTCGTACGGGAGACGACCGGCTACGCCATCGGCGGCGTCCCGCCCTTCGGCCACCGCAACCGCACCCGCGTCCTCGCCGACCGCGGCCTGCTCGACCACGACGTGGTCTGGGCGGCGGCCGGGACCCCGCACACCGTCTTCGCCCTCGACCCCAAGTCCGTGATCGAGCACGCCGGGGCGAAGCTCGTCGACGTCCGGGAGCTCACCGCGTGACTCCGCTCGTCACCCTCGCGGTCGTCATCGCCGCGATAACGCACGCCACCTGGAACGCCCTCGCCCACCACATGAAGGACCAGCTGGTCTCCTTCACACTCATATCCGGCGGCGGCGCGCTGCTCGGGCTGCTGGCCGCGCCGTTCGTCCCCTTCCCGGACGCGGGGGCCTGGCCGTATCTGATCGGCTCGGCGGTCCTGCACGTCGCGTACATGCTGCTGCTCATGCGGTCGTTCACGCTGGGCGACTTCGGCCAGATGTATCCGATCGCGCGCGGTACGGCACCGCTCGTGGTCACCGTCCTGGCCGCCGTCTTCGTCCACGAGGTGCCGGGGGCCTGGCAGTTGGCGGGCGTCGCCGTCGCTTCGGCCGGTCTGGTCGGGGTCGCCCTGTGGGGCATGAAGGGTTCGCGCCCGCAGTGGCCGGCGCTGTTCGCGGCGCTGGCGACGGGGCTCGCGATCGCCTCGTACACGACGGTCGACGGGGTCGGGGTGCGCGCCTCGGGATCCTCGCTCGGCTACATCGCCTGGCTGATGATCCTGGAGGGGATCGCGATCCCGGTCTACGCCCTGCACAAGCGGCGTGCCCAACTCCTGCCGCAGCTGCGGCCGGTGGCGGCCCGGGGCATGACCGGCGCCACGCTGTCGATCATCGCGTACGGCCTGGTCCTGTGGGCCCAGACCCGCGCCGAGCTCGCGCCGATCGCGGCCCTGCGCGAGTCGTCGATCATCGTGGGCGCGGCGATCGGCGCGCTCTTCTTCAAGGAGAAGTTCGGGGCGCCGAGAATCGCCGCGGCCGGCCTGATGGTGGTCGGCATCGGCCTGATGCTGCACGCGGGCTGACGGCGCCTACCGGGCCGACGGCATGGAGGTCAGGAGGCCAGGAGGCCAGGATCCTCACGGAGTGCTCTGCCGGAACGGTGAGTTGACCGCCAGCATCCCGCCGTCGACCCGCAGCGTCGTCCCCGTGATCCACGACGCGTCGCGCGACGCCAGGAAAGCGATCGCCGCCGCGATGTCCTCGGGCTCGCCCACCCGGCCCAGCGGGTAGGCGCCCGCCAGCTCCGCGAGCTGGTCCTCGCGGCCCGCCCAGGCGGGGGTGTGGATCGTGCCGGGCTCCACGATGTTGACGCGTACGCCGCGCGGAGCCGCGTGGCCCGCCAGGGTGCGGGTCAGTGAGGCCAGGCCCGCCTTGGCCGCGCTGTAGGAGTGGTTGCCGAAGTCCTGTTCGGCGTTGATGGAGCCGACGTTCACGATCGCGCCGCGCCCGCCCGGCGCCGCCGCCAGATGTGTCATCGCCGCCCTGCACACCCGGTACGCGCCGGTCAGCGTCACGTCCAGGTCCCGGTTCCAGGTCTCCTCGTCCTCGTCCTCGAAGCGCGGGGCGTCGAGGGTGCAGGAGTAGGCGTTGTTCACCACCACGTCCAGCGATCCGAATTCCCCCACCGCGTACGCGACCGCCGCCTCCACCGCCGCCCGGTCGCCGACGTCGCAGGCGAGTCCGAGGGCGCCGGGTATCTCGCCGGCCGTCTTCCGCGCGCGCTCCCCGTCCAGGTCGGTGACCAGGACTCTGGCCCCCTCCTCGGCGAGCCGTCGGGCCGCTGCCGCCCCGATTCCCTGTCCGGCGGCGGTGATCAGGACTCCGTAACCCTCGAATCGCTTCATCCCGCGATCATGACGCCGCCCGCACCGCCCTGACCAGAGCCTGCGCACGGGGATCGGCGGTGACTCCCTTCTGCATCCCGTTGGTCACGTATCCGAGCGCGATCCCCGACTCCGGATCGCCGAAGCCCAGCGACCCGCCCCGTCCGGGGTGACCGAAGGAGCCGGGGCCCAGGAGCGGGGACGCGGGGCCGTGCAGCATGAAGCCGAGGCCGAAGCGGGTGTTGACCACCAGGACGCGGTCCGGGCCCGTGGACTCCTCCGTGCGCGCCAGCGCGAGCGTCGCGGGGGCGAAGAGGCGCGTGCCGTTGTCGACGGGGCCGAGCATCGACGCGTACACCCGCGCGAGCGCCCGCGCGGTCGAGATCCCGGCCGACGCGGGGAGTTCGGCGGCGCGGTAGGCGGGGTCGTTCTCGTCCGGGAGGGGGTCGATGGCGCCGAAGGCACGGCGGGTGAGAGAGGCGGGATCGGTGTACGCCTCGGTCACCGAACGCTTGGGGCGCAGCTTCAACTCCCCGCCCACCGAAGCCACTTCGACACTCCCGATCCGGCCCACCCGGTGCGCCTCCTCGGCCGGCAGACCGACCCAGAAGTCGAGGTCCAGCGGGCGCGCGATCTCCTCCGCGATCCAGCGGCCGATCGTCCGCCCGGTGACCCGCCGCACCAGTTCGGCCATCAGCCAGCTGTAGGTCTGCGCGTGATACCCGTGGTCGGTCCCCGGCTCCCACACCGCCTGTTGCGCCGCGACGGCCCGCGGCCCCGACTCCCCGTCGCACGCCTCCGCCACGCTCAGCGGACGGTCGAGCGCCGGCACCCCGGTCCGGTGCGACAGCAGGTGCCGCACCAGCGCCCGCTCCTTGCCGCCCGCCTTGAACTCCGGCCAGTACGTGGAGACGGGTGCGTCCAGGTCCAGCTGCCCCCGCTGGTGCAGCAGCAGCGGCACAGCGGCCGCGACGCCCTTCGTCGCGGACCGTACGACCTGAGCGGTGTCCACGGCCCATGGCGCATCCCCGTCCACATCCCGCGTCCCGCCCCACAGGTCGACGACCTTGTGCCCGTCGCGGTAGACGGTGACGGCGGCACCGCGCTCGCCGCGCTGCTCGAAGTTGCGCACGAACGCATCCCTGACCGGCTCGAAACCGTCCGCCACCGCGCCCTGGACGTCCACCACTGCCTGCTCCCGCCGATCCTGCGCGCCCCACCGGCGCCACCCGCACTCCATAGTGCATCGCCGAACAACAACGAACAGGTTTTTGTTCGCTCTCACACTCACATGTTAGAAATGATCCATGAGTGTCGCCCACCGCCTCGATCTGACCCTGCGCCTCGTCCAGGGATCGGGCCAGGCCTCCGTGTCCGAACTCGCCCAGCGCCTGGGCGTCTCGGAGATGACCGTACGAAGAGACCTGGACGCCCTGGAACGCCAGGGCCTCGTCCGCAGGGTGCACGGCGGCGCGGTCGCGCACCGCACCCGCGAGGAGGGGGCGGGCTTCGCCGTACGGGAGCCGTGGGAGGCCGCGACCAAGGACCGGCTCGGTGCACGCGTCGCCGCGACCGTGGAGCCGGGGTCCCGGGTCCTGCTGGACGCGGGGACCACCACCGTGCACGTCGCCGAACACCTCGCCGCGCAGGGCCCGTTGACGGTCGCCGTCCTCAGCCTTCAGGCGGCGGTCGTGCTCGCGGACCGGCCAGGGATCGACCTCCTCGTCGTCGGCGGGCTGTCGCGGCCCGGGGAGCGTTCGCTGGTCGGTCCGCTGGCGCTGCGCACGCTGGAGTCCCTGGTCTTCGACCACTTCGTCATGTCCATCGGCGGAGTGCACGCCGAGCACGGCTTCTCGGAGTTCTCGCTGGAGGACGCGGCCGTCAAGCAGGTGGGCCTCGCCCAGTCCGCCCGTACGACAGCGGTGGCCGATGCCACCAAGCTCGGCGTGCGCGCCTTCGGCCAGGTCGCCGCGCTCGGCGCGGTGGACACCTTCGTCACCGACACCGCCGCCGACGACCCGGCGACTCACCCCAGCGGCCCGGACACCCTGCGCGCCCTGCGCGAAGCGGGCGCGGAAACCGTCCTCGTATAAGAACTCGTATCTCCTATCAAGGAGCAGCACCCTCATGCCCACCCCCGGCATCGACACCCCCGACCGCCGCGGCCGCACCGGCCTCGACCGGCACGGCCGCGACCTCGACGGCAATCCCGGCGTCCGGATCAGCGACGTCGAGGTGCTCGCCTGCGACTGGTACGTCCTGCGCAAGACCACCTTCGACTACCGCCACAGCGACGGCCACTGGAGCCGCGAGCAGCGCGAGACCTACGACCGGGGCGACGGCGCGACGATCCTCCTCTACGACACCGAGCGCGCGACCGTGCTGCTGACGCGCCAGTTCCGGCTGCCCGCGTACGTCAACGGCCACCCCGACGGCATGCTCCTGGAGACCGCGGCCGGACTCCTCGACGGCGACAGCCCCGAGGAGGCCATCCGCAGGGAGGCGGCCGAGGAGACCGGGCACACCGTCGGCACGCCCGAGCCGGTCTTCGCCGTGTACATGAGCCCGGGTTCCGTCACCGAGCGCCTGCACTTCTTCGCCGCCCCCTACAGCCCGTCGGCGGCCACCGGCAGCGGCGGCGGGATCGCCGAGGAGGGCGAGGACATCGAGACGGTCGAGCTCGCCTTCGACAAGGCCCTGGCGATGGTCCGCGACGGCTCGATCGCCGACGCGAAGACCGTCATGCTGCTCCAATGGGCGGCGCTGGACGGCCCGTTCAGACGCTGATCCTCAAACGCTGACGCTCTTCGGGTCGAAGCCGAACGGCAGCTCCAGCCGGTGCGAGCGCATCAGCTCGTCGTCGCTCAGCAGCTCGCGGGTCGGGGCGTCCGCGACGATCGTGCCCTCGCTGAGGATGACCGCGCGCGGGCAGAGCTCCATGGCGTACGGAAGGTCGTGCGTGACCATCAGCACCGTGACGTCCAACGACCGCAGGATGTCGGCCAGTTCGCGCCGCGAGGCCGGGTCCAGGTTGGACGAGGGCTCGTCCAGGACCAGGATCTCCGGCTCCATCGCCAGTACGGTCGCCACCGCCACCCGGCGCCGCTGCCCGAAGGAGAGGTGGTGCGGGGGCCGCTCCGCGTACTCCTCCATGCCGACCAGGGCGAGCGCCTTGCGTACGCGCGCCTCCAGTTCGGGCCCGCGCATGCCCGCGGCCGCCGGGCCGAAGGCCACGTCCTCGCGGACGGTCGGCATGAACAGCTGGTCGTCGGGGTCCTGGAAGACGATGCCGACGCGGCGGCGGATCTCCGCGAGGTTCGCCTTGGCGACGGGCAGACCGGCCACCGCGACCGTGCCCGCGCCGGCGGTGAGGATGCCGTTGAGGTGCAGTACGAGGGTCGTCTTGCCCGCGCCGTTGGGCCCGAGCAGGGCGACGCGCTCGCCGTGGGCGACGGTCAGGTCGACGCCGAAGAGCGCCTGGTGGCCGTCGGGATAGGCGTACGCGAGGCCGGAGACCTCAAGGGAGGGTGCGGGTGCGGTGGTCGTCATAGCGTCCATCCCAGCAGACAGATGAAGAGGGCCGCGACCGGGAGGCCCGCGGCGTACGTCCACTGCTCGCGCGAGGCGGTGACCTCGTCGATGACCGGCATGGAGCCCGCATATCCGCGGCTGACCATGGCCAGGTGGACGCGTTCGCCCCGTTCGTAGGAGCGGATGAACAGGGCGCCGGCCGACTTGCCGAGCACGCCCCAGTGGCGGATGCCCTTCGCCTCGAACCCGCGGGACCTGCGGGCGATCGACATCCGGCGCATCTCGTCGGTGATGACGTCGCCGTAGCGGATCATGAAGGACGCGATCTGCACGAGGAGCGGCGGCAGCTTCAGCCGCTGCAACCCCAGGAGCAGCGAGCGCAGTTCGGTCGTCGAGGCGAGGATGACGGACGCGGCCACGCCCAGCGTCCCCTTGGCCAGGACGTTCCAGGCGCCCCACAGGCCGGGCTCGCTGAGCGAGAGACCGAGGACGTGCACCTGGTCGCCGGGTACGACGAACGGCATCAGGACCGCGAAGGCCACGAAGGGGATCTCGATCAGGAGGCGCTTGAGGAGGAATCCGGCCGGGATGCGGGCCGCCGCCGCGACCGCCGCGAGCAGCACCGCGTACAGCCCGAAGGCCCACATCGACTCGCGCGGCGTCGAGACGACGATGATCACGAAGGCGAAGACGGCGGCGAGTTTGCAGTGCGGAGGGAGCTCGTGGACCGGCGAGTGCCCGTGCCGGTAGAGGCGGTGTGCGTGGCCCGCGCCCATGTCAGACGGATTCCGCGATACGGGCCGGGGTGGTCGTGTCCGTACGGCGGCGCCGGATCACCCAGAAGACCCCGCTGCCGACCGCGATCGTCGCGCCGACGCCGACGGCGCCCGCGATGCCGCCTGCCAGGCGGGAGTTGGAGACGTCCTTGAGGCTGTAGCCCGCGAACGGGGAGTCCTCGGTGTGGTGCGGCTTGGTGTTGGCGTCGATGCCCTTGTCGTGGGCGACCTTCTCCAGGCCGTCGGGGCTGGCCGAGGCGTAGAAGGAGACGAAGCCGGCGAGGACGAGGGCGGCGATGAGGCCGGTGCCCCAGATTTTACGAGTGGAGGGGCCCTTACGGGTGGAGGTCTTCGTACGGGCGGCAACCGGGACCGGCGCGGAGGCCGGGGCGTCCACGAGCTCCCCGCCGACGCGCAGCTTGAGCGGGGCGGTGAGACCGCGTGCGCCGTAGACCAGGTCGGGGCGTACGGCGATGACCGCACCCACGGTCAGCGCGGTGATGGCGGCCTCGCCGATTCCGATGAGGACATGTACGCCGACCATCGCGGTCAGCACCTTGCCGATGGGCACGTCGGTGGTCCCGCCGAGCGCGTACATCGCGGTGAAGGCGAGTGCGGCGGCCGGCACGGAGAGCAGCGCCGCGGCGAAGGAGGCGAAAGTGATGGAGCTGCGGCGGCGCGGCAGGACCTTCACCAGGCCGCGGAAGACGGCGTACGCGACGACCGTCGTCACGATCGCCATGTCGGTGATGTTCACGCCGAGCGCGGTGAGCCCGCCGTCGGCGAAGAGGATGCCCTGCATGAGGAGGACCACGGAAACGCAGAGAACCCCTGTATAGGGGCCTACGAGTATCGCGGCCAAGGCCCCTCCCAGCAGGTGTCCGCTGGTGCCGGCCGCGACCGGGAAGTTCAGCATCTGCACGGAGAAGATGAAGGCGGCGACCAGTCCGGCGAGCGGCGCGGTCCGCTCGTCGAGCTCCTTGCGGGCTCCGCGCAGGGAGACGGCTATGGCTCCGGCGGCTATGACACCCGTGGCGGCGGAGACGGGTGTGTTGATGAATCCGTCGGGTACGTGCATCGGAACTCCTCGCGGGCAGGCGGCGAACCGTTCGATGATAGTGCCTTATTGCGAATGGCTTGCAACAGCGCATGGGGGCACACAAGGCGGACGGCTTGCGCCGAGAAATATGCGACATTAGATACGAATCGCCGCAAAGCGTGAGGAGCCAGCCGATGACCCCGACGTATCCCGCCATCGAGGCCCACACCCGGGGCCAGATCGTCTCGGACGCCATCGGCCACCGCTCCGTCCCTGTGGCCCTGCGCTACGACCCCGCGGCCAGTCCGGCCGACGTCCATGTCGTCTTCCCCGGCGGCAGCGACTGGATCTTCGCCCGCGAGCTGCTGATCACCGGCCTGCGCACCCCGGTCCGCAGCGGGGACGTGGGCGTGTGGCCCTGCGGCCGGGTGCAGGCGGTCCTGGAGTTCCATTCGGCGCAGGGGGCGGCGCTGGTGCAGTTCGACAGCGCGGCGCTGATCCGCTTTCTCCGTCGTACGTACGAGAACGAAGAAGTCCCCCGCGCCCTGGCCGGGCACGGGGGACGACTTCACTGACGCGTCACGCGTCGCACGTCACGCGTCGCGCATTACGCGTTCACGAGCTCGCGCTTGTCGTCGGGGTCGGAGGTCCGCTCCGCTTCGAGCTTGCGCAGCCCCTCGCCCTCGACGTCCACGTTCGGCAGCGCCCGGTCCAGCCAGCGCGGCAGCCACCACGCCCGCTTGCCGAGCAGGGCCAGGACCGCGGGCACGATCGCCATACGGACCACGAAGGCGTCGAAGAAGACCGCGATCGCGAGGCCGAAGCCGATCATCTTGATCATCGAGTCGCTGGCCCCGATGAAGCCGGAGAACACCGCGATCATGATGACGGCCGCGGCCGTGACCACCCGGGCGCCGTGCTTGAAGCCGGTGACGATCGCGTCGGCGGGGCGCTCCCCGTGGACGTACGCCTCACGCATGCGCGTGACCAGGAAGACCTCGTAGTCCATCGCGAGACCGAAGACCACACCGACCATGAAGATCGGCATCATCGACATGATCGGACCGGTCTGCTCGACACCGAAGAGCGAGCCGAGCCAGCCCCACTGGAAGACCGCGACGACCGCGCCGAGTGCGGCGACGACCGAGAGAAGGAAGCCGAGGGCTGCCTTCAGCGGCACCAGGATGGAGCGGAAGACGATCATCAGCAGCAGGAAGGCCAGGCCGACCACGAGCCCCAGGTAGGGCAGCAGCGCGTCGTTCATCTTCTGCGAGAAGTCGATGTTCATGGCCGTGGAGCCGGTGACCAGGACCTCGGCGCCGGTGTCGGACTTGATGTCCGGGGCGGCGTCGCGGATGGAGTGGACGACGTCCTCGGTCTTGATGTCGCTGGGACCCGACTTCGGTACGACGGTGATCGTGGCGGTGTCGCCGGCCTTGTTGAACTGGGCCGGGATGACGGCCGCGATGCCGTCGAGCGCCTTGATCTTCTTCTCGATGTCGGTGGCTGCGGCCTTGGGGTTGTCGCTGGTCTTGGCATCGACGACGGCGATCAGCGGACCGTTGAATCCGGCGCCGAAGCCGTCGGAGAGCAGGTCGTACGCCTTGCGCTGGGTGGTGCTGGTCGGCTGCGAGCCGTCGTCGGGCAGGCCCATCTCCAGCGAGGAGACGGGGAGCGCGATGGCGCCGAGGCCCAGTACACCGATGAGCAGGACCAGGACCGGGCGGCGCAGCACCGTGCGGGCCCAGCGGGTACCCATGTTGGGCTTGGCCTCGGTGGCGGCCTCGCCCTTGGCGAGCGAGGTCTTCTTCACGTCGGCGGCCTTGCGGGCCTTGCGGCCGAAGACGCGCTTGCCGACGAAGCCGAGCATCGCGGGGATGAGGGTCAGCGCGATGAGAACGGCGATGGCGACCGTACCTGCGGCTGCCATGCCCATCTTCGTCAGCATCGGGATGTTGACGACGGCCAGGCCGACCAGGGCGATGACCACGGTCAGACCGGCGAAGACGACCGCGGAACCGGCTGTCCCCACGGCACGGCCGATCGCTTCCTCGCGTTCACGGCCCTCGGCGAGCTCCGCGCGGTAGCGGGAGACGATGAAGAGCGCGTAGTCGATGCCGACCGCGAGGCCGATCATCATCGCGAGCGTGGAGGTGGTGGAGCCGAGGTCCAGGACGTTGGCGAGTGCGGTGATCGACGAGACGCCGATGCCCACGCCGATGAGCGCGGTCAGCAGCGGCAGCCCTGCGGCGACCAGCGAACCGAAGGTCACCACCAGCACGATGCCGGCGAGGATGACACCGATGACCTCGCCGGAGCCGGTCTCGGGCATGGCCTGGAGCGCGTCACCGCCGATCTCGACGGTGTACCCGGCCTTCTGGGCGGCGGTCGCGGTGTCCTGGAGCGAGTCCTTGGCCTCGTCCTTCAGCTCCATCGCGTTGACCTTGTACGCGACGGTGACGTAGGCGATGTCGCCCTTCTTGGAGACCGCGTTCGTGGCGTACGGGTCCGAGACCGACTTGATCTGGTCGGAGCCGTCCGTCAGCTCGTTCGAGACCTTCTTGACCTCGGCCTTGGCGGCCGGGTCGGTCATCTTGTCGCCCGACGGGGCCTTGAAGACGATCCGGGCCGTGGCGCCGTCCGAGCTGGAGCCCGGGAAGCGCTGGTCCAGCAGGTCGAAGGCCTTCTGGGCCTCGGTGCCGGGGATCGAGAAGGAGCTGGAGGTCGAGGTGGCTGCGGAGGCGGCTCCGAAGCCCGCGAGGGCCAGGAGCGCCACCCACACCAGGGCGACATAGCGGCGGCGCCGGAAGGCGAACCGTCCGAGCTTGTAAAGGAAAGTGGCCACGAGGGCGGACTCCCGGTCAGGTCGTGGGACGAAAAAGGGCGTATTGAACCAGCCCGACGACGAGAGCGGCGTGTCAGGTGGGGCGTGGTCGTACGGGGACAGCTGGGGAGATCTGGAGGTCAGACGCCGAGGGCGGGGAGGACCACGGCGTCGACATAGTCGGTGAGGAAGGCCCGGTCGGGCGCCTTGTCCTCGATGAACTGCCTGCCGGCGAAGGCGCCGACGAGCATGTGGGTGACGTACTTGAGCGCGGGGAGATCGGCACTGATCTCGCCACGGTCCACCGCGCGCCTCAAGATGCGGTTGAGCCCGTTCATCTCGGGCTCGACCAGCAGCTCGCGCATCGCCTTGTGGAGATCGGGATTGTCGTGGACGGCATGCATCAGACCCCGCATCAGCGCGGAGTCCTCTTCCATCTTGCAGTCGTCCCCGAGCGCCATCGCCGCATGGAAATCACCGCGCAGCGAACCGGTGTCGATCTGGTCGAGCTGCGCCGGCTTGTTGTGCCGCAACGCCCTCGCGACGAGCTCCGGCTTGCTCCCCCACTGGCGGTAGAGGGTGGCTTTGCTGGAGCGCGTACGGGTGGCCACGGCGTCCATGGTGAGGCCGTCGTAACCGACCTCGCGGAGCAGATCGAGCACGGCTTCGTAGAGCTCTGCCTCGCGCTCGGGCGTGAGCCTGCCTGCCATCGTCGACCTCCTCCTGGATGCGAAGCGAAACGGTGTCGTACACCACGACCGTACGCGACGCGTAAACGAAACGACGTCGTTTCGCATGTGGGCTCCGCCACAGCAACCCTGGGCCTGCGGCCTGCGTCCCGGCAGGATCAGGCCCCTGCGGCGATTGAGCAGCGGGGGTCCGGGGGCAGCGCCCCCGGGAGCGGGGATCAGGAACCCGCCCGGCTTCCGGTTGCCGACCCCCTCACCTGCGGAAAACATAGGAAGGTGAGCGACGCCGCGTACCTCCGCTTCCCGCACCTGCACGGCGACTTGCTGTGCTTCGCCGCCGAGGACGACCTCTGGGTCGCCCCGCTCGTCCCCGAGGGCCACCGCCCGGGCCGCGCCTGGCGCATCACCGTCGACCGGACCCGCGTGGGCCACCCCCGTTTCTCCCCCGACGGCGGGTCCATCGCGTACACGACCTGGCGTTCCCTGGACCCCGAGATCCATCTCGCCCCCGTCGACGGGGGCCCCTCGCGCCGCCTCAGCCACTGGGGCTCCATGGACACCCGGGTCTGCGGCTGGGCCCCCGAGACCGCGGACGGCCCGGCGTCCATCCTCGCCGTCTCCTCGCACGGCCAGCCCTTCTCGTACTTCTCCTGGGCCTACAGCCTGTCCACCGACGGCTCCCCGGGCGGCAAGCTCCCCTGGGGCCCGGTCGCGGACATCGCGGTCGCGGACGTCGACGGCGAGCGCCGCACCCTCCTCCTCACCGGCAAGCCGCCCCACGAGCCGGCGGCCTGGAAGCGCTACCGGGGCGGCGCCACAGGCCGCCTGTGGCTGCACGGCGAGCGGATCCTGCCCGATCTGAACGGCCACCTCGACTCCCCCATGTTCGTCGCGGGCCGCATCGCGTTCCTCTCCGACCACGAGGGCATCGGCAACCTCTACTCCTGCCTCCCCGACGGTTCCGACCTGCGCCGCCACACCGACCACGACGCCTTCTACGCCCGGCACGCCTCGTCCGACGGCCGCCGCGTGATCTACCAGTGCGCGGGCGACATCTGGCTGGTGGACGACCTCGCCGCCGACTCCACGCCCCGCAAGCTCGAAGTGCGCCTCGGCGGCCCCCGCGCAGGACGCCGCGGCTATCAGGTCCCGGCCGCCAACCACGTGGACGCCCTCTCCGTCGACGAGACGGGCCGGGCGAGCGCGGTCGTCGTACGCGGCAGCCTGTACTGGCTCACCCACCGCGACGGCCCGGCCCGCACCATCACCGACACCGCGGGCGTTCGCGTACGCCTCCCCGAAATGCTCGGCAGCGGCGGCCAGGTCGCCTACGTGACCGACGCCCTGGGCGAGGACACCGTGGAGATCGCCTACCTCCCCCGGGCCAGCGGCGAACGCGAGCCCCGCCGGCTCGCCTCGGGCGAGCTCGGCCGCGTACTGGAGCTCCTCTCGGATCCGGACGGCGAGCGCCTCGCCATCGCGTCCCACGACGGCCGCCTGCTCCTCATCGACGCCACCGAGGAGTCCAACGGCGAGGTCACCGAGCTGATCCGCTCCATCAACGGCCCCGTCCGCGACCTCGCCTTCTCCCCCGACGGCGCCTGGCTGACCTGGTCGCACCCCGGGATCGGCCGCTCGCTGCGCCAGATCAAGATGGCCCGTATCAAGGACCGCACGATCGTCGACGTCACCAACGGCCGCTTCGAGGACGAGAATCCGGTCTTCACGGCGGACGGCCGCTACCTCGCCTTCCTCTCCTGGCGCGGTTTCGACCCGGTCTACGACGTCCACACCGGCGACCTCTCCTTCCCGCTCGGCTGCCGCCCGTACCTGGTCCCCCTCTCCTCCGCGACCCCCTCCCCCTTCGCGCTCTCCCCCGACGGGCGCCCGGCGGCCGGCGGTCTGGACCCGGTGGACGACGTGGGCGACGGATCGGCGGTCACCGTCGAGATCGAGGGCCTGGAGAACCGGGTCACGCCCTTCCCCGTACGCGCCTCCAAGTACTCCGCCCTGTACGCGGTCAGCGGCGGCGGCCTGGTCTGGCTGCGCTGGCCGATCTCCGGCGCACTCGGCGAGACCTTCGCCAACCCGGCCGACACGTCCGGACGCCCCACCCTCGAACACTTCAACATCGCGAAGGCGCGGCGCACCGAACTGGTCGACAACCTCGACTACTTCGCGCTCAGCGGCGACGGAACGCGCCTGGTGGTGATGGACGAGGGCGAGCTGCGGGCCGTCCCCTCGACCGAGACCGGCGACAACGACTCCACCGTCTATCTGGACCTGCGCCGCATCCTGCACGACGCGGACCCGCCCTCCGAATGGCGTCAGGCGTACGACGAGGCGGGCCGCATCATCCGCTCGCTGTTCTGGGAGCCCGGGATGTGCGGCATCGACTGGACGGCGGTGCTCGACCAGTACCGCCCCCTCCTCGACCGGGTCGCATCGCCCGACGAGTTCGCCGACCTGATGCGCGAAGTCCTCGGCGAACTGGGCACCTCGCACGCCTACGTCACCCCCGCCCGCCGCAACGAGGGCCCCCCGCACTACCAGCGCCCGATGGGCCTGCTCGGCGCCAACCTGGTCTGCAGGGACGGCAGTTGGCTGGTCCAGCGCATCCTCCCCGGCGACTCGTCCGACTCCAAGGCGCGCTCCCCGCTGTCCGGATCCGGCATCCGCGAGGGCGCGATCCTCACCCACGTCGACGGCCGCCCGGTCGACCCGGTCACCGGCCCCTACCCGCTGCTCGCGGCAGCGGGCGGCACCACCGTCGAGCTCACCTTCCAGCCCGCCGAGGGCGAGGGCCGCGCCCGCAGGGTCGCGATCGTCCCGCTCGTCAACGAACGCCCGCTGCGCTACCAGGACTGGGTGGCCAAGCGCCGGGCCGTCGTACGCGACCTGAGCGGCGGCAAGTGCGGCTATCTGCACATCCCCGACATGGGCGGCTCGGGCTGGGCCCAGTTCAACCGGGACCTGCGCCTGGAGGTCTCGCGCCCGGCACTGATCGTGGACGTACGCGGCAACGCGGGCGGCCATATCAGCGAGCTGGTGGTGGAGAAGCTGACCCGCACGATCCTGGGCTGGGACCTGACGCGGAACGCGCAACCGGTCTCGTACGCCTCAAATGCCCCACGAGGCCCGGTGGTTGCACTCGCGGACGAGGCGACCTCCTCCGACGGCGACATGATCACCGCAGCCTTCCGCCTGCTGAAGATGGGCCCGGTGGTGGGCCAGCGCACCTGGGGCGGGGTCGTCGGCATGACGGGCCGCCACACGCTGGGGGACGGCACGGTGATCACGGTCCCGATGAACGCGGCCTGGTTCGACGAGTACGGCTGGTCGGTGGAGAACCACGGCGTGGAACCGGACATCGAGGCGCTGCGCACGCCGCTGGACTGGGCGGAGGGCCGCCACGCACAGCTCGACGACGCGGTCCAGGTGGCCCTGGACCTGCTGGAACAGCACCCGGCGGCGACCCCGCCGGGCTACGGCGCGGTCCCGTCGAAGGTACGACCGAAGCTCCCGCCGCGCTGAACCGCGGCGCACCGGGGCCCGCCCCGCACCCGCACCCGCCAACGGCGAGCAACACCCCACAGGGGGAGCCTGCCTGATCTCGTCAGGCCTCCCCCACCCCCCGACCCGCACCCGCCAACGGCGAGCAACACCCCACAGGGGGAGCCCGCCTGATCTCGTCACGCCTCACCCACCCCACAACCCGCACCCGCCAACGGCGAGCAACACCCCACAGGGGGAGCCTGCCTGATCTCGTCAGGCCTCCCCCACCCCCCGACCCGCACCCGCCAACGGC
>NZ_JBFAHN010000010.1:228818-276122 GCF_040654175.1 Streptomyces sp. NPDC050738
GCGAGCAACACCCCACAGGGGGAGCCCGCCTGATCTCGTCACGCCTCACCCACCCCACAACCCGCACCCGCCAACGGCGAGGGAGTCCCCACGGGGGGAGCCTGCCTGATCTCGTCAGGCCTCGTGGGCGGTGCGTGGGTGGGAGACGGGTCGGCGCGGAGCGCCGTGGAAGGGCCGCGCGGAGCGCGGTGGAGGGCCGCGCGGAGCGCGGTGGAGGGCCGCGCGGAGCGCGAAGGCGGGGGGCCCGGCGCGGAGCGTCGGAGAAAACAGTTCACTGACCGAACTCTTCGGGCTATATTCGACCCGTGGCTCTCCCCCGCGACTACACCGCCCTCACCTGCGCCCTCTCCCGCTCCCTGGAGATCATCGGCGAGCGCTGGACCCTCCTGATCGTCCGCGACGCCTTCTACGGCGTCCACCGCTTCGGCGACTTCGCGGCCCACCTGGACATCCCCCGCGCCGTCCTCACCGACCGCCTGACCGCGCTCATCGAGGCCGGAGTCATGGACCGCACACCACACCCAGCCGGCGGACGCCGCGAGGTGTACGTCCTCACCCCCAAGGGCATCTCGCTCTGGCCCTCCGTCCGCGCCCTCAGCGCCTGGGGCGACGAGCACTACGCCCCGCCCGACGGCCCGCGCCGCATCTTCCGCCACGCCGCGGACGACGCGCCCCTCACACCCGACGGCCGATGTACCCACTGCGACAAGGCAGTTGACGTCGCGGACATCCTCCTGACCCCGGGCCCGGGCCTCGCACCGCTCACTCCCGGAGACACCGAGGACCCCGTCTCCCGCGCCCTGCGCACCCCGCACCGCCTCCTCGAACCACTCCCGCTCCACCCATCCCGCCGCACCACGAAAGGCCAACACCCATGAAGATCCTGGTAGTCGGAGCCGGAGCGACCGGCGGATACTTCGGTGCCCGCCTGGCCCAGGCAGGCCAGGACGTGACGTTCCTGGTCCGCCCCCGCAGAGCCGCGGCCCTGCGCGAGCGCGGTCTGCGGATCATCGGGCCCGCCCAGCCCCAGGAGGAGACGATCACGCCTCGACTCCTCACCGCGGACGAGCTGCCGACCACATCCCCGTACGACCTGATACTCCTCTCCGTGAAGTCGACGGCGCTCAAGCAGGCCCTCGACGACATCGCCCCCGCCGTCGGCCCGGACACCGCGATCGTCCCGTTCCTCAACGGCATGGCCCACCTCGACGAACTCAACTCCCGCTTCGGCACGGGCCCGGTACTCGGCGGCGTGGCAAAAGTCGTCACCACCGTCGATACGAACGGCGACATCGTCCGCCTCGCACCGCTCGCCGCCATCGCGCTCGGCGAACAGGACGGCTCCGACTCCCCCCGCACGCAAGCGATTCACGCCGCCCTGACCGAAGCCGGCATCACCACGACGCTCTCCCCCGCCATCGTCTCCGCGATGTGGCACAAGTGGGTCTTCATCTCGACGCTCAGCGCCACAACGATCCTGATGCGCGGATCAGTGGACGCGATCAACGCCGTCCCCGGCGGCCCCCAGCTCGGCCCCGCGATCCTGGCCGAGGCGGCAGCGGTCTCATCAGCAGCCGGCCACCCCGTACCGGAACGCGAACTGGCCGCCACCACAGGGATGGTGACGCAAACCGGGACCCTCACGGTCCCCTCCACCTCGATGTTCCGCGACGTCGAGTCCGGATTCCCCACAGAGGTGGAACAGATCTTCGCCGACCTCACCGCCCGCGCCCGCATTTACGGCGTGCCCACCCCGCTCCTCGACCTCACGACCATGCAACTGCGCGTCCACGAAAAGCAGGTGTAAACGCGCAGGGGCCGCACCCCCCGCCGAAGCGGAAGGTACGGCCCCACGCGCAATGTGCCGGTGTGCGCGCATCACCTACGTTCAGGACTCGAAGCGGTCCTGGGCCTCCTGGGCCTTGTCCTGGGCGGCGTCCTGCGCCTCCGCACCCCGCTCCTGCGCGGCGTCCTGTGCCTCGGCGGCTCGTTCCGACGCCTCGTCCTTGGCACCGCCCGCAGCAGACTTGGCCTGCTCCGAAAGCTCGTTCGCCTTGTCCTTGAACTGGTCCATGATGCCCATGAGGTTCACTCCTAGAGGGGTGTGATGGGATCGGGGGCGATGAAGGCCCCCTGGGCTTCCACCAGACTCACACGCCTCGACAATCCGCGCATTTCGATCATTAACGCTCCGTGTGCGACCCGCCCAGGGCCTGGGTACGGGCCTTCTCGTCGGCCTCTCCGCCGGCGCCCACCAGCCCCGTGCCCACCCCGCCCAGACGCGGTTCGAGGCGCCGCATCTCACGCTGTCCGACCGCCCCGATCACCCCCGGCAGATATCCGCGCACCGACTGCATCCCGCGCAGCCACCACTGCGCGTACACATGCGAGGACCGCCGCTCGATGCCCGCCACGATCCGGTCCACCGCGGGACCCAGCGGATACGTACGGTTCGAGGGCCACGGCAGCCGCTGCCTCAACTCCCGCATCACATCGTCCTGATCGGCCCCGCGCACCATGTCCGTGTCGGTCCAGGACAGATACCCGACCCCCACCCGTACTCCCTTGTAGCCGACCTCGGCGCGCAGCGAGTGCGCGAAGGCCTCCACTCCGGACTTGGACGCGCAGTACGCGGTCATCATCGGCGCCGGCGTGATCGCCGCCAGCGACGCGATCTGCAGGAAGTAGCCACGGCTCTCCATCAGTACGGGCAGGAAGGCCCGCGCCGTCACCGCGCCGCCTATCAGGTTGACCTCTATGACCCGCCGCCATGCCACCGGATCGGAGTCCATAAAAGGCCCCCCGGAGGCGACCCCCGCATTCGCGACGACGATGTCGACCTTGCCGAACCGCTCCTTGACCTCCTCCGCGACCCGCGCCATGGCCTCGTGGTCGGTCACATCGGCGTACCACCAGTCGCTCTCGGTGTGCAGCCGCCCGGAAACCGCCTTCAGCTCCTCGGGCTCCAGACCGACCAGCGCCACCAGCGCCCCGCGCGCGGAGAGCTTGCGCGCCAGCAGTTCGCCGACGCCGCGGGCCGCGCCCGTGACGACCGCGACCTGACCCTCAAGACTGTGCCTGCTCATACGGCCTCCTCCTCAAGCTCCACACGTACATACGTTTCCGCCAGCTCGCGCAGCCGCGAACTGACCACCTCAGGAGCCTCGACAGGGGTCATGTGCCCCATGCCCACCAGCTCCACCAGACCCAGCGACTGCGGCAGCTCGGCGGCCAGCCGCCGCGCGTGCACGATCGGCGTCAGCCGGTCGGCGGTCCCCGCGATCACCGCGGTGGGTACGTCCAACTCCCGCACCCCGGCGTCCAGTTCCAGCTCGGCCAGTACGTGCGACCAGGCCACCCGGACCGCCCGCGGACAGGCGTGCACGATCCGCGCACACTCCGCGATCTTCGCCGGTGCGGAAGCGGGACCCATGGTCCCGTACCGCAGGATCCGCTTCGATACGGGAGTGACGGGCCCGAGCGGAGCCCGCGCGCCCAGCACCGCCCGGGTCAGCCGCGTCCGCAGCCGGCCGGCCCGCATCGGCAGCACCAGCGACTCGTCGACCAGCCGCGAGGAGCCCGTGCTGCAGAGCAGCACCGCCGCCGCGTGCTCCCGGAAGGCGGGCCTGCGCGAGGCCGCCATCATGGTCATCCCGCCCATGGAGTGCCCGCCGAGCACGGCGCGCTCGCCGGGCGCGAGGGTCGCGGTGAGCACGGCCTCCAGGTCGTCGGCGAGCGCATCGGTGGAGTACCCGCCGGGCCGGGCGGCGGGCGAACTCCCGTGCCCGCGCTGGTCGTAGACGATCACCCGGTGGTCGTCGGCCAGGTCCCGTATCTGCGCGTTCCAGAAGTCGGTCGAGCAGGTCCAGCCATGGGCGAGGACCACCGCGGGCGCACTGTCGGGCCCGTACACCTCGACATGGACCCGCGACCCGTCGGCGGAATCGACACTCAGCGTCTTCACGCGGCAGTCTCCTTCTCCTTCTCGCGCACGGGGGCGCGCACGACCTCGTACTCACCGAGATTCACGGACCGCGTGGCGGCACGGAACTCCCCGGTGGTACCCGGCCAGATGGTGGTGTTGCGGCCATTGGCGTCGAGATACCAGCTGGTGCAGCCGCCCGTGTTCCACACGGTCCGCTTCATCCGCTCCTGCACGCGCCGGTTCCACGCGCCGACGGCCGAGGGCCGCACGCTGAGCGCGGCGCGCTCGCCCAGGACGTCCAACTGCCGCATGTAGTCGGCGAGATAGTTCAGCTGGGACTCGATCATCAGAATCATCGAGGAGTTGCCGAGCCCCGTGTTCGGCCCGATGACCGTCATCCAGTTCGGGAAGCCTGCGGCGGTGGCGCCGCGCAGCGACTCCATCCCGTCCTTCCAGGCCTCGGCGAGCGTGATGCCGTCGGCGCCCACGACGCGGTCCGCGATGGGCATGTCGGTCACATGGAAGCCGGTGCCGAAGATGATGACGTCGACCTCGGCCTCACTGCCGTCGGCGGCGACCACCACATTGCCGCGCACCTCCTTGAGCCCCGAGGCGACGACGTCGACGTTGTCCTTGGCGATCGCCGGATAGTACGTACTCGACAGCAGGATCCGCTTGCAGCCGATGCGGTACGAGGGCGTGAGCTTGGCCCGCAGCGCCGGATCCTTGATCGAGCGCGCGATGTTGCTCCGCCCGATCCGCTCGATGAGCCCCAGCCGGTCGGGATGCTTGGTGAACGCCCCGACCTGCAACTCCCTTATCCCCCACAGGAATCCGCGCCGCGCGGCACCGGTCGCCGGCACCTTCTCGTGCAGCCACCGCTCGGCCCCGCTGATCTTGCGGTCCATGCGCGGCATCACCCAGGGCGCGGTGCGCTGGAAGAGCGTCATCTTCGCGACCTGCGGCTGGATGGCGGGCACGATCTGAATGGCGGACGCGCCCGTCCCCACCATGGCGACGCGCTTCCCGGTCAGGTCGTAGTCGTGATCCCACTGAGCGGAGTGGAAAACTTTCCCGCCGAAGCCGTCCAGCCCCGGAATCTCGGGAACCTTGGGATCGGACAGCGGCCCGGTGGCGGAGACGACGACATCGGCGGTCAGGGTCCCCTGCGAGGTCTCGATCTCCCACCGCAGCTCCTCCCCGTCCCACCGCATCAGCAGCACTTCGTGCTGCAGCCGGATGTGCGGCCGCAGCCCGAAGGTGTCGGCGACGTTCTCCAGGTACGCCCTGATGTGCGGCTGCCCCGAGAAGGTGCGCGGCCACTCGGGATTGGGGGCGAAGGAGAACGAGTACAGATGCGAGGGCACGTCGCACGCACACCCCGGATAACTGTTGTCCCGCCACGTCCCGCCGACCGACCCGGCCCGCTCCAGAACGACGAAGTCGGTGATCCCCTCGCGGCGCAGCCGGACGGCGGCACCCAGCCCGCCGAACCCGGATCCGATCACCGCCACCCGCACGTGCTCGTACGCACGCCCCTGCTCCTGCTCCTGCTCGGCCATCCCGCCGCCTCTCGCGAACCCCGGACCCTGCCAGCAAACACTGGCACCATTCGGAGAGTAGAGCAGTCCCGTACTCATGGGTAGGGGTCCGGCGGGAGCAAGTTACCGGGGGTACGACATAGGCTTCGGACATGCCCGAGACGCGCGAGTACCGCATGGAAGAACTGGCCAAGGAGGCCGGTATCACCGTGCGCACCCTCCGTTTCTACCGGGAGCGCAAGCTCATCCCACCGCCCCGCCGCGAGGGCCGCATCGCCTGGTACGACGACCACCACCTGGCCCGGCTGCGTACGATCGCCGCCCTCCTGGAGCGCGGCCACACCCTCAACGGCATCGCGGACCTGGCCGAGGCCTTCGAGTCGGGCCGCGACGTGGGCCAGGTCCTGGGCATCGACCAGCAGCCGACGGACGAGGAGCCGGTCCGCCTGACCCCCGAGGGCCTGGCGGACTACTTCGGGGACGACGCGACGGCCGAAAACCTCACCGCCGCCATGGACCTCGGCTACCTCGCCACGGACGGCGAGCAGATCATCCACGTCAGCCGCCGCCTGCTGGACGTCTCGGCGGCGCTGGTACGCGAAGGCGTCCCGCTGGCAGAGGTCCTCGCCTCGGCCCGCAAGGTCCGCGACCACGCGGACGCCCTGGCCGACCTCTTCGTCGTACTCCTGCGCAAGCACACGCAGGGCCCGCAGGGCGAGGCCATGGAGCGCTTCCGCCCCCTGGCCAAGAGCGTGGTGGAGGCCGAACTCTCGATGGCCCTGGACCGCCGCCTGCGCGCGGAGCCCGAGCGCTAGAAGTCGTACGCGACGGTCACCGGCGCGTGATCGCTCCACCGCTCCTCGTGGGTGACGGCCCGCTCGACCCAGCCCTTGGCGGCCCTGGCGGCGAGTCCGGCCGTGGACACCTGGTAATCGATCCTCCAACCTGAATCGTTGTCGAAAGCGCGCCCCCGGTAGGACCACCACGAGTAGGGCCCCTCGACATCGGGGTGCAGCCCGCGCACCACGTCCACGTACCCGGCGGCCCCGAAGATCTCCCCGAGCCACTCCCGCTCCTCGGGCAGGAAGCCGGAGTTCTTCTTGTTGCCGCGCCAGTTCTTGAGGTCGGCCTCCTGATGGGCGATGTTCCAGTCCCCGCACACCAGGACCTCCCGGCCCCCGGCGGCGGCGCGCTCCTTGAGCCCGGCCAGATACGTGGCGAACTCCCCCATGAACCGGATCTTCTCGTCCTGCCGCTCCGTCCCGACCTCCCCCGAGGGCAGATACAGACTGGCGACGGTCACACCGGGCAGATCGATCTCGACGTACCGCCCGCTCGCGTCGAACTCCGCACTCCCGAATCCGACCTGCACCCGCTCGGGCTGCCGCCGCGTATAGAGCGAGACACCCGCCCTCCCCTTGGCGGCCGCCGGCGCGTGCACGGTGTGCCACCCCTCGGGCTCACGGACGTTCTCGGGAATCTGCTGGGGCTCGGCCCGCACTTCCTGCAGGCAGATCACATCGGCGGCGGTCTCCGCCAGCCACTCGACGAAGCCCTTCTTGGCGGCGGCGCGGATCCCATTGACGTTCACGGTGGTCACAGTCAGCATTCCGGCACAATACCGACAGCGGCCCACCGCACACACGTACGCTTGTGCGCATGCACATCCGCCCGGTCCGTTACGACCATCCCGACGCCGTGAAGCTCAACGACCAGGTCCAGCTCGAATACGTCGAGCGCTACGGCGACGGCGGCGACCAGACCCACCTCGACGCCGCGATGTTCCACCCCCCGCTGGGCCTCTACCTCCTGGCGTACGACACCGAGGACCGCCCCGTGGCGACCGGCGGCTGGCGCGCGCACGAGAAGAACGAGGAGAACTACGCCGACGGCGACGCGGAACTCAAGCGCATGTACGTCGTCCGCGAGGCCCGCGGCCTGGGAGTGGCCCGCCGCATACTGGCCGCCCTGGAAGAGAGCGCCCGCGAGGCGGGCCGCACGCGCATGGTCCTGGAGACGGGGGACCAGCAGCCCGAGGCGATCGCGCTCTACCTCTCCAGCGGCTACGAACCCTGCGTGGAGAAGTTCGGCTACTACCGTGAGTACGAGAGCAGCCGCTGCTTCGCCAAGCCCCTGAAGTGATCACCCACGCGGCCACCGCACCTCCGTGACGGTGGCCGCCCCGGCGACGGGTCGCCCTTCGTACATGGTGATCACCTGGCCGACCCGAAGGTGCCGCCACTGAGCGGAATCGAGAGGCGCAAGACGCACCGCGTAGCACCCGCCGGGCTCCAGGAACGGAGTGAACTCCCCCCACAGAGCTGCAATGTCGAGGCAGGGCCCGTCACCGTCCGGCGTGCGGTTCCCGATGTCCCACATCGGCCGCATGACGCCGGCGCCGGAGAAGGGGGTCTGCCGCCGGCCTTCAGTGGCCGACAGAAGGGTGAGGTCGGCCCGGATGACCCCGCGACGCGCCTCATAGCCCCGCCAATGACACCAGGCCGTACTGCGCTCCAGCCGCAGCTCCTGGGCCGCGGCGGCCAGGGACTCCCAGAATGCCGCCGGAAGCGGGTGGGCGTCTCCGAGCTCTTCCAGGAGCCCGAGACCCACCTCCCACTCGTCGTGGGCGAGGTGCTCCCAGACATCGTTCACGGTCAAGTCGCCCTCGGCGGCGACCTCTTCGGGAACCAGCAGCCGCGCCGCTTCGAGCAGCCTGGTGACGTCCATGCCTACCGCGACCGCCGTCGCCCCCGCGCGCGCCGCGGGTAGGGGAACAGCCGTGGGCTGCGTTTGGCCGCCACGTCCTCCACCCAGCCGAAGAGCACCAGCGCCAGCGCGATCAGCGGGATCGCGATCAGCAGGGGGAACCACTGGCTGGTCAGCAGCCAGCGCAGGTGGGCGTAGAAGAACGCGTTGTTCCAGAGCGGTTCGATCAGCGGCTCCGTGATCACCAGCGCGACGCAGTGCCACAGATAGACCGTGACCGCGCGGGAGTTGAGCAGGGTGACCACCCCGTTGAACCGCTCCAGCCGACGTGGCCACTGCTCCCACGAAGGGCTGAGGTGGAGCAGCAGCAGGACGCAGCCGAAGGACCAGATGGCCTGCGCCAGCGGCACCGCTTCCAGGTCGGGGCCGATCCGGGGGTCGTCGACCGGCGCCTGCTGCAGCCACCAGAAGCCCGCGCCGAGGATCAGCGGCGCGATCGAGGGGACGACGTACTGCGGGATACGGCGCAGCACCCCCTCGTGGTGCGCCATGCCCAGCAGCCAGCAGGCGCCGAAGGTGGTGAAGTCGGTGGCGGTCTCCATGAGGCGGCTCGACTGGTCGACGAGCCCGGAGTTGAGGACCGCCGACAGCACCAGCGGGACCGCCAGGGTCACCCAGGGCAGCTTGCGGATGGCCTTGAGCATGAGCGGCGAGAGCAGGACGTACCAGAGGTACGCCCGCAGGTACCAGAGCGGGACGACGATCTGTTCGGCCCAGCTGTGCGGCAGGTGGCCGCCGAAGCCGTGCACGGTCTCGGCGAAGGGCGGGGTGCTCAACGGCAGTATCCAGAAGGCGAGTTTGCCCCACCACCAGTTGGGGTGGCCCTCGGAATCCGGGCCCCACCCGTCCAGGATCATCGCGGTCAGCACGACCGCGCCGAACATCCACATCGGCGGCAGCAGACGCCGCACCCGCCCCCGTATGACGCTCAGCGCGGGACGGCTCAGGGAGCGCGCCATGAGCGAGCCCGCCAGCGCGAACATCACGCCCATGGAGGGGAAGAGCAGCGGCAGCCAGGTCCACCCGAAGTTGTGGTAGATCACCACGCGGACCAGGGCCAGGGCGCGCAGCAGGTCGAGATAGCGGTCGCGGCCGCCGCGCGGGCGGGGCGCCGCGGGAGGCTCCTCGCCGCCGCGCTCCTGGCGCTCCGGGGGAAGGTCCGGCGGGATGTACTGCGCGGGAATCGACACGGCCGGGGGCGCGAACATCCGCAGGGCCATCGTCTCGCTGGAGTCGTTCATGACCGTGCCGCCCCCGTCGTGCCCGTCGTGCCCGCCGCGATGTCGAGACCGACCTCGCCGGTACGCCGCAGTTTCTGCCAGCGCAGCCGGCCGCCGGTGAGCGCCGTGATCCAGGACTGGAGCAGCACCATGTACATCAGCACCCGGTAGACCACCTGTTGCACGGGCAGCGTGATCAGGTGCCAGGCCTTCTCCCGGTCGAGCCGGAAGGACCACCACGCGCAGAACGCCTGCAGGGACAGCACCGCGAACCAGGCGCCGAGGCTCTTGGCCGGGTCGACGAAGAACACCCCGTAGACCATGGCGATGTCGATGGCGGGCGCGAGCAGCGGAGTCAGCACCATGAACAGCGCCACGAACGGCAGCCCGACCCGCCCGAAGCGCCCGGCCGGCCCGCGCTCCAGCACCGCGTGCCGGTGCTTCCACATCGCCTGCATGGTGCCGTAGCTCCAGCGGTAGCGCTGGGACCACAGCTGGCTCATGCTGCCGGGCGCCTCGGTCCAGGCGCGGGCGTTCTCGGCGTACACGATCTTCCAGCCGCCGCGGTGCAGCGCCATGGTCACGTCGGTGTCCTCGGCGAGGGTGTCGTCGCTCATGCCGCCGACCTGGTCGAGGGCCTGGCGGCGGAAGGCGCCGACGGCACCGGGGATGGTGGGCATGCAGTCCAGTACGTCGTACATGCGCCGGTCGAGGTTGAAGCCCATCACGTATTCGATGTGCTGCCAGGCCCCGATCAGGGTGTCCCGGTTGCCGACCTTGGCATTGCCGGCGACCGCGCCGATCCGCTGATCGGCGAAGGGCTGCACCAGCTCGCGGACGGTCGCGGGCTCGAAGACGGTGTCACCGTCCATCATCACGATCAGGTCGTACGAGGCGGCCGCCACCCCGGTGTTGAGGGCGGTCGGCTTCCCGCTGTTGGGCTGGCGGATCAGCCGGACCGTCTCCAGCTCCAGGGATTCCACCAGGGCGGCGGTGTCATCGGTGGACCCGTCGTCCACCACGATCACCTCGATGGGGTGTTCGCTGGCCGCCAGCGAGAGCAGGGTGTTGGTGATGCACTCCTGCTCGTTGTACGCGGGGACGACCACGGTCACCGGCTCGGTGACCGCCTCTCCCCACGAGAAGCCGGGCTTACGGGTACGGCGTACGTGGATCAGCGACAGCACCAGCATCATCGCGAACCGGGCGAAGACCAGCACGCCGACCACGGCGAGCAGCGCCACCAGCCACGGCATCAGCCCCACCGAGAAACCGGTGCACCACACGAACGCCTTGCCGGCCCAGAGCGTGTAGCCGCTGACGGGGGTGTTGGCGGACCCTGTTCCCAGAGCCTCGCCGATGGTCTCGAAGGTGTAGCCCTCGGCCTTGAGCTTCTCGATGATGATCGGCAGGGCGGCCAGCGTCTGCTCGCGGTTCCCGCCGGCATCGTGCAGCAGGATCATCTCGCCCTGTCCGGCGAGGTCCGGCATCGCGGCCTTGACGATGGCGTTGACCCCGGGCCGCTTCCAGTCGTCGGTGTCCTTGTCGATGAAGGCCACGAGGTATCCGTCGGCCCCCAACTCCTTGGTCACCGGCCACGACCGGTCGTCGAGGGCGTCGGCGGTGGAGGAGTACGGCGGCCGGAACAGGCTGGTGTGGATGCCCGCCACGCCCGCCAGCGCGAGCTGTGTCTCGCCCAACTCCCAGGTGAGCCGGGTGCTGTTGTGCAGGGCCAGGTCGGGGTGGGTGTAGGTGTGCACGCCGATCTCGTGGCCGCCGGCGACGATCTGCCGGATCAGCGCCGGGTTGCGGGTGGCCATGGATCCGGTGACGAAGAAGTCGCCCCGTACGTCCTGCTCCGCGAGCACCTTGAGGATCTTGGGCGTCCACTGGGGCGACGGGCCGTCGTCGAAGCTCAGCACCACGGTCTTGTCGGGGATGGTGTAGCTGGCCGGTGCGTCCGCCTTGTCCCCGCGGGTGTCCACGACGGGACCGCCCTCCAGCACGCTGCGCGGCACGGTGGTCTTGTCCACCGAGACGCCGATGCTGTCGTCGTGGAAGACCTCGTTGTTGGCCATGCCGCGCAGCACCATCAGGGACAGCAGCGTCACGAGCACGGTCACGGGCAGGAAGAAGCGCAGGGGCGGAGCCGCGAGTCTGCGCGGGCGCAGCGTGGACTGCCGTGGGCGTTGGTGGCGGGACATGGGTTCCTGGTTCTTGCGCTGCTGCGGGGTGCTACGGGGCGGGGTTGCTGCGGGCGGCCTTCCCCGGCGGCGAGGGCAGCGGAGCGTTCACGTACTGACCGGGCGGTGCGGTGTCGGCGGTGTCGGGCACCGCGAAGCCGGGTGCGTGGGACTGCATGCCGAGCAGGCCGGAGATCATCGCCACGGCCAGGCCGACGAGGACGAAGCCGAAGACCCAGCCGAGGCCGCGCAGTCGGCGGCCGCGCCGCCCCGTGCGGTCCACGAAGACAGGCGAGGCCTCAACCTCTGTGAGGGTGCTGGTCACCGAGGGCCTCGCACTTTCTTGAACACTTCGCCACTGACTCCCGAGGCTGAAAATAGTGTGGCGAAACGCCAAATGACATAGAGGTAGGGCGATTTGTCACGAACTATGCGACTCACGTGATCGAACTGATACGGAAAAAATCCAAGCAGGCACGTTTCTCATAGGATCCTGGTCGCAAACGCCCTCATCTGCTCGATCGGATCCCGCGCGCATGGCCAGACCCCTTCGCCCCGTTTGGTCGGCCGCCGCCGTGCTCACCGTCGCCGCGCTGGTCCTGCTCTACGCCTGCGGGAACGGTGGGTCGGGCCACGGTTCGCCGAAGGCCGCCGCCACATCCGCGGGCCCGTACGACGCTTCGTCGATGCTCCGCCCGTCGGGCCGGATGCTCGGCGTCGTCGACGACAAGACGCCCTGGCAGTACGGCATCGTGAAGACCTTCGCCAAGGAGTCGGGGCACACCCCGGACATCCGCGAGTACTACAGCTCCTGGGGCGGCGACTTCGACCCGGAGGGCAACACCTTCCTGTGGGAGCACGGCCAGCTGCCGATGCTCTCCCTCGTGCCGTCCGACACCTCGCTCACCGACATCGGCAGCGGCTACGACGACGCGTACATCCGCCGCCTGGCCCGCCAGATCGCCGCGTATCACGGCCCGTTGGCGCTGTCCTTCGCCGGAGAGATGAACGGCCCGTGGAACTCCTGGGGCCCCGGCCATGCCTCGGCAGCCGACTTCGTGGCGGCGTGGAAGCACGTCCACGACGTCTTCCGGAGCCTCCATGTCACCAACGTCATCTGGGTCTGGAACCCGCACGTCGTCGACACGGGCACCACCGCGAAGCTCCGCCCGTACTACCCCGGAGACGCCTACGTCGACTGGACCGGGCTGATCGGCTACTACGGCCCGGTCGACGGCGTCGCGTTCTCCAGCCTCTTCACGCCCACCCTGCATGAGATCGCACGCTTCTCCGACAAACCGGTGCTGATCACCGAGACCGGAGTCGCGGAGAGCGCCCGCAAGCAGGCGCAGATACGTGATCTGTTCCAGGGGGCGGCGAAGGCCGGCGTGATCGGCCTCGTCTGGTACGACCAGCGCAAGTCGTGGCCCGGCAGCGCGCAGGTGATGGACTGGCGGATCGGCACCTCGCTCGGGGCCCGGGCGGCCTTCCAGACGGAATCGAAGCGCAGCGGCTTCGGCCATTCCTTCAAGAACCACTGACGTACGTACGCGACAACAATGCAGAGTGGAAGTGCGGGGATGACACCGGAACCGTCGCCGGAGCGAAGCGCTCCCCAGGTGGACGTCGACTGGGCCTTCGGCCCGCGCCGTCCCGTCGGGGACAGGCTGCGCGATGCCGAGACGTTCCCCCTCCAGGTCGTGGCAATCCCCGTACAGCCCCTGCCATCGGCCCGCGAACCCGCCCGCGAAACCGACCCCAAGCCCGACCGGCCGACCCCCCAGAGCCCCCGTCGGCGGTACGGACGGATCCTGCTCGCCCTCGCCGTGCTGGCCGCGTCCGGCACCACCGCGGCCTACGCCCTGCACCGCCAGGAGGCCGCCCCGACCGCTTCGAAGCACCTGGCTCCGGTGTGGCAAGTGCCCGCGCCCGCCAAGGACGACGAGCTGATCGGCAGCTGGCTCACCGACAAGCAGCTGATCCGCGCGAGCATCCGGGGCGGTGTCACCGCGTACGACCTGGCCGACGGCAGCGTGGCCTGGAGCGCCGCCCTGCCGCCGAAGGCGGCCAAGGCCGGATCGCATCCCTGCGCGATGTCCCCGACGCTCACCGCCGACGGCCGCGGCACGATCGCCTTCGGCGAGGACGGCAACACCTGTACGACGCTGGCCGGTATCGACGCCTCGATCGGAAAGATCCTGTGGAGCGTCCCGCTGGTCGACTCCGCCCACAAGACGGCGATGTCCGCCCGGACCTACCTGCAGGGCAACGTCGCCACGGTCGTCAGTGAGAACTTCCTGGGCGGCCTGGACATCCGCACGGGCCACCGGGTCTGGGGCTTCGAGCCGCGCGGCAACTACTGCAACGCCTACGACTGGGGCGCCGACGGAATCGTCGTGGTCGACGACTACTGCGCCGACCAGAAGAACCGTTTCACCCTCACCGCCTACGACGGCAGGACCGGAAAGGTGCTCTGGAGCGAGTCCCGGGACACCCACACGGAGCTGGCCCACGTCTTCTCCGGATCACCGCTGATCGCCTCGGAACACCGGGCCGGCAACGACAGCGTGCGCGTCTTCGCGCCGTCCGGCCGCAGCCGCAAACTGGCGGTGGGCGACACCGAGATCACGCCCGGGAACGGCGGCGCCGCCGACCACTCCGCCCGCCTCGTCGACAACGTCCTGATCGCCCCCGCCCAGACCGCCAAGGGCAGCGAGATCGACGCGTTCGACACCAGGACCGGAGCCAAGCTCTGGACCTACCACGCCACGGCCCTGGTCACCGCGACCGCCGGGGACGACCGGATCCACGCCATAGCCGGGCCGGCCGGCGCCCCCCAACTGATGGAACTCGACCCGCGCACCGGCCGTGCCACCCCGACCGCGACCCTGCCGGTCTCCGGCCACCAGCACTTCACCACGGGCACGGTGTACGTGACGCCCGGCGGCGGAGTCCTGGAACTCGACGCCCTGGGCACGAGCGGCGGCATCCGCTTCTTCCGCTGACCGGGCAGGAGCTCAGCCGCGCGGCGCGGGAAGCCGCCGCTGTACCTCGCTGCTCGCAGACACCAAAGAGCCCCTGCCGGGTTTCCCCGGCAGGGGCTCTGAGCTGCGGTGGACCTGTGGGGATTTGAACCCCAGACCCCCTCGATGCGAACGAGGTGCGCTACCAGACTGCGCCACAGGCCCTTGCAACGAGTGAAACTCTAGCACCCCGATCGGGGTGCTTGGAAATCGGTTCCCGCGCTGGTCACGAGGTCACTCGTTGGCGGCGCGGGGGCGGTCGCCCTCGTCGTACTGGTCGAAGAGCGGGGTGCGGCCGCGCTCGCGTGCGCGGCGCGGGGTGCGCTGGCGCGGTGCCGGGGCGGGGTCCGATGTGGAGGAGCGGGTGGGGCTCCAGGTGTCGGGGGTGGTGGGGGTCGCGTTGCCGGGGGCGCGGGGGGCCACCGGGGCGGTGACGTACGTCGGCAGCGGGACCGGGACCGGCTCCCAGCTGTCGCCCTGCGCGCGGCTGTGGTCGCGGTCCCGCTGCTGGTCGACCCACTCGGCGTGGTCGGTCTGCTCGACCAGGGCCCGCCGGCCGGCCTCCTGGGGGGAGACGGCGGGGGCGGGTTCCGGAGCGGGCTCGGGGCGGGGCTGGGGGCGGCGGCTCTCGCGCAGGTTCTGCGCGGCGGCCTCGGCCCTGCGGCGGTCCATGGTGAAGACGAAGCGGCGCCGCTCCTGGGTGCGCAGATGCACGATGTACGTACTGAGGAGCGCGGCGGGGATACCCGGCGCCCACAGGAAGCGCAGGCCACCGACCGCGGCGACCACCGCGCCCAGCGAGAAGGCCGCGAAGAGCAGAACCGTGGTGCGGCGGCGGCGGGCGAGTGCCTTGGTGCGGCGGGCCCGTTCGGCGGCCGAACCGGAGGTCTGGTGGTGAGCGGCGGGGCGCTTCTCCTTGCGGGGGCGCTCCCGGTCGGGACGCTCCCGCTCGGGGCGCTCCCGGTCGGTGCGCTCCCGCTCGGGCCGTTCTCGTTCGGGCGGAGGCACGGCAAAGGACCGGACGTCGACGGAACTCTCGGGATCCGTCACGGCGTCCGGCGCTGCTTCGTCGGGATCGGCCTCACCGGCAGTGCGGTCCTGCAGCTCCTTGGCGTACCGGCGCTCCATCCCCGCCCGGCCCGACAGCAGTCGGATGGCGGTGGAGAAGCGTTCCGTCGGACGGGCTTCGTTCAGCTCGTCCTGCCTGCGGAGCCACATCGGCACCAAGTAGGCGGCCCAGGCCCCGACAATGACTGCGTAGATGAGGCCGCTGCTGCTCACCCCCTTACCGTAGAGGGGACTTCGGGGACGGATCTGCCAATTGCGCCGGTGTGTCGCGCGATCCGACTGATATCTCGAACTTTTTTTGTGATTGTTCGGATCAACAGGGGCCGAAAGTGGGCGTGTTCACGGTCAAGAAACGTTCCGCTGCCGATCACATTCGAACATTAATTTGATTTGTGGGGCGTTCCCGGGTGCGCTCTGCGCCAGCGGTTGAGCAGGCCTTCGGGGACTTCTTCGGCTGTCAGGGCGAAGACGAGATGGTCGCGCCAGGCACCGTCGATGTGCAGATAACGCGGCCGCAATCCCTCTTCGCGGAAGCCCAGTTTCTCCACCACGCGACGGCTCGGAACGTTCTCCGGGCGAATGCAGACTTCCATCCGGTGCATGCCGACCGAGCGGAAGCAGTGGTCCACGGCGAGAGCGACCGCCGTCGGCATCACGCCGCGGCCCGCCACCTCCTGGTCCACCCAGTAGCCGACGTGGCCCGAGCACATCGAGCCCCAGGTGATGCCGGCGACCGTCAACTGGCCGACCAGGCGGCCCTCGTACTCGATGACGAAGGGCAGCATCCTGCCCGCGTTCGCCTCGGCACGCAGATGGCGCACCATCTGGCGGTACGTGGGGCGCTGCGCGAGGGGGCCACCGGGTCCGGGCGGCGGGATCGTGGCTTCCCAGGGGCGCAGCCAGTCGCGGTTGCGGCGGTTGACCTCGCGCCAGGGCTTCTGGTCGCGCGCCTTTATCGGGCGGAGGGTGACCGGCCCTTCCGACAACTCAACGGGCCAGGAGGGTCTCATCTGTGGTCGCCGCCGTGGATCTGGTCGACGGCGTGCACCAACAGCCGCTCCAGGACGGCCAGTCCGTCGCGTACGCCGCCGGTCGAGCCCGGCAGGTTCACGATCAGGGTCGTTCCCGCGACGCCTGCGAGACCGCGCGAGAGCGCTGCCGTGGGGACCTTGACCAGGCCCTCGGCGCGGATCGCCTGCGGGATGCCCGGGATCTCGTAGTCGAGGACCTTGCGCGTCGCCTCGGGGGTGGCGTCGGTGGGCGAGATGCCCGTGCCGCCGGTCGTGAGGATCACGTCGTACGCCGCTTCCACGCCTGCGCGCAGGGCGGCTTCGACCGGGTCGCCGTCGGGGACGACCTGGGGGCCCTCGACCTCGAAGCCCAGCGAGGTGAGCGCCTCGGCAATCAGTGGGCCGCCGCGGTCCGGGTAGACACCGGCCGAGGCACGGTTGGAGGCGGTGACGACCAGGGCCCTCATGCCCGGCTCCAGTCGCCGGACTTGCCGCCCGTCTTCTCCTCGACCTTGATGTCGGAGATGACCGCCGCCTTGTCGACCGCCTTGACCATGTCCACCACCGTGAGGGCCGCGACGGAGACCGCCGTGAGGGCTTCCATCTCGACGCCTGTGCGGTCGGTGGTCTTGACCGTCGCGAGGATTTCCACCGCTTCGTCTGTGACGGTCAGGTCCAGCTTCACCCCGGAGACGGACAGCGGGTGACAGAGCGGGATCAGGTCGGGGGTGCGCTTGGCGCCCATGATCCCTGCGATGCGGGCCGTGGCGAGGGCGTCCCCCTTGGGGACTCCCTCGCCGCGGAGGAGTTCCACGACGCGCGGCGACACCAGCACGCGTCCGCTCGCGCGGGCGGTGCGGGCGGTGACGTCCTTGGCGGACACGTCGACCATACGGGCCGCGCCCGCCTCGTCGATGTGCGTGAGGCTGCTGCCTTGCGTGCTCATGGTGGTGTGGCGCTCCTGGTCTGGCCTGTGTGGGACGACACCGTACCGCCACCGGACACTCCTCAGCCCAGGAGGACCACTTCGAGCTCCGTGCCGTCGGTCGCCTCGGTGGTCTCCTCGGGGATCACGATCAGGCAGTCGGCGTGCGCCAGGGCGGCGACGAGGTGGGATCCGGCGCCGCCCACGGGGGCGACGGTGCCCGCCGTCGCGTCGTACGTCCCGCGCAGGAACTGGCGGCGGGCCGCGGGCGAGGTGAGCGGCTTGTCCGTACGGAGCGTGGCGCGGGCCGTCGGGCGGTGGACGTCGGCCATGCCCATCAGGGTGCGGATCGCAGGGCGGACGAACAGCTCGAAGGAGACGTACGACGAGACCGGATTGCCGGGGAGCGCGAGCAGCGGGGTGTGGTCGGGGCCGATCGCGCCGAAGCCCTGGGGCTTGCCCGGCTGCATGGCGAGCTTGCGGAACTCGACCTCGCCGGACTCCGTCAGGGCTTCCTTGACGACGTCGTACGCACCGACGCTCACGCCTCCGGTGGTGACCAGGAGATCGGCGCGGACCAGCTGGTCCTCGATCGTGGCGCGGAGCGACTCCGCCTCGTCGGCGACGGCACCCACGCGGTAGGCGATGGCTCCGGCGTCGCGGGCCGCGGCGGTGAGGGCGAAGCTGTTGGAGTCGTAGATCTGGCCGGGTGCCAACTCCTCGCCGGGCTGGACCAGTTCGCTGCCGGTCGACATCACGACGACGCGGGGGCGCGGGCGGACCTTGACCGTGGAGCGGCCGATCGCGGCGAGGAGGCCGATCTGGGGCGGGCCCAGCACCGTACCCGCCGCGAGCGCGAGGTCTCCGGCCTTGACGTCGCTGCCGACCGCGCGGACATGGGCGCGCGCCTCGGCGGGGCGGTGGACGCGGACCTCACCGCTCGCGCCCTCGGGGGCGTCGGCGGCGGCGGCCATGGTGGTGGCCGCTCCCCCGCCGGTGCCGCCGTCGGTCCACTCGACGGGGACGACGGCCTGGGCGCCGGGCGGCAGCGGGGCGCCGGTCATGATGCGGGCGGCCTGGCCGGGGCCCACCTCGGGCAGTTCGCCGCTGCCCGCCGCGACGTCCCCGATCACGGTCAGTACGGCGGGGAACTCCTCGCTGGCGCCCTCGACATCGGCGGTGCGGACCGCGTACCCGTCCATCGAGCTGTTGTCGAAGGGCGGCAGGTCGACGGGGACCGTGACGTCCTCGACAAGTACGCAGCCCTGGGCGTCCGGGAGTTGGAGCTCGATGGGCTCCAGCGCACGGACCGTGCCGAGGATGTCCTTCAGGTGTTCGTCGACCGACCAGATCGGGGTGTTGCTCACGGTGCTACATCTCCTCGGTCACGTAACTGCGAAGCCAGGCCTTGAAATCGGGCCCCAGGTCTTCACGTTCGCACGCGAGTCTGACAATGGCACGCAGATAGTCGCTGCGGTCGCCGGTGTCATAGCGGCGGCCCTTGAAGACGACGCCGTGCACCGGGCCCCCGACCGATTCGTCCGCGGCGAGCTTCTGGAGGGCGTCGGTGAGCTGGATCTCGTTGCCGCGGCCCGGCTCGGTCTTGCGCAGTATTCCGAAGACCCCGGGGTCCAGGACGTAGCGGCCGATGATCGCGAGGTTGCTGGGAGCGTCGCTCACGGCGGGCTTCTCGACGAGGTCGGTGATCTTGACGACGTCCGCGTCACCGGTGGGCTCGACGGCCGCACAGCCGTAGAGGTGGATCTGGGACGGCTCGACCTCCATGAGGGCGATCACGCTGCCGCCCTCGCGCTCCTGGACCTCGATCATCCGGGCGAGCAGCGGGTCGCGCGGGTCGATCAGGTCGTCGCCGAGGAGTACGGCGAAGGGCTGGTCACCGACGTGCGGCTCGGCGCACAGGACGGCGTGACCGAGGCCGCGCGGGTCGCCCTGGCGCACGTAGTGGATGGTGGCGAGGTCGTTGGACTCCTGGACCTTGGTGAGCTTCTTCGTGTCGCCCTTGCGGGTGAGGGCCGACTCCAGCTCGTGGTTGCGGTCGAAGTGGTCCTCGAGCGGGCGCTTGTTGCGGCCGGTGATCATGAGTACGTCGGAGAGACCGGCGGCCGCCGCCTCTTCGACGACGTACTGGATGGCCGGCTTGTCGACGACAGGCAGCATTTCCTTGGGCGTGGCCTTGGTGGCCGGGAGGAACCTCGTACCGAGGCCCGCCGCCGGGATGACAGCCTTGCTGATCCTGGGGTGCGACTGAGTCATGACGAGCACACTATCGGCTGTGTATAGGCGGACATTGGTGAGGATTGTGAACCAGCTGTGAATCAGGGTGAGTTCGACAAAGCGTCGCTCCGGCGCCACCTGCTGGCCGCCCGCAAGGCGTTGACCAGCGAGGACGTGGAGCACTCCGGGAGCGATCTCGCGGCGCGCGCCCTGGGGCTGGCCGCACTGGCCACGGCGAAAACCGTTGCCGCATATGTCGCGATCGGTAAGGAACCGGCCACCCGGCCACTGCTGAACACTTTGCGCCAAAGAGGCGTCCGCGTACTGCTTCCCGTACTTCTGGAGGACAACGACCTCGACTGGGGGGCGTACGAGGGCCCCGAAGCGCTGGTCGGGGGGCGCCGCGGACTCCTGGAGCCCGGCGGCGCGCGGCTCGGCGTGGACGCCGTCCTGGAGACGGATGCCGTGCTGCTTCCGGGGCTCGCCGTGGACGGGCGCGGGATGCGGCTGGGGCGCGGCGGCGGATCGTACGACCGGGTCCTGGAGCGCATCCAGAAGGCGGGCGCCGATCCCGCGCTGGTCGTGCTGCTGTACGGCAACGAGGTGGTCGCCCGGGTCCCGGAGGAGCCGCACGACCACCCCGTGCATGCGGTGGTGACCCCCGAAGGGGTGAGGAGCTTCAGGCCTTAGGGCTTGAGCACCAGGGTGTCGACGGTGTTCTTGTCGACCGCGGCCTTGGAGAAGGACCAGTCAAGGAGTTCACCGTCGGACCACTTGTCGGTCTGGTCGGTGTAGTGCGCGCTGTAGGCGTGGCCGGAGGCTCCGGTCAGGTTGATCCAGCGGGACTTGTCCATGTCCTTGAGGTTGACGACCATCCGCATGGAGGGGACCCAGATGACGCCGTAGCCGCCCGCCGCGTTCCAGCCGGTGGCATTCACGGCCGCCTCGCCGCCGCCCAGATTCCACGGGCCTCGGTTGAGGACCCGCTGGACCAGGCCGGGGCCCGCGGTGCCGAGGGTCTGGTTGCGCAGCATCAGCTGGTGCAGCCGTCCCCAGGTCCAGGTGTCGATGTCCTTGCCGAGCTTGGCGGTGAGCTCCCAGCGGGCGTCCTTCATGGCGCGGGCGAAGAGCTTGTCCCGGCCCTTGGAGGCCTTGTCCACACCGCTCTTCGCGGCATCCCACCACGCGCTGTCCGGCTCGTTGACCAGCTTGCGCATGACCTCGAAGTAGCGGTCGCCGCCGTCGGGCTGGGCGGAGTCCGCGTCGCGCTCGCCGCACTCGCGTACCAGGGAGTCCTGGTCGTCGACCGGGCCGGTGTCGCCCGCCGGGTGGACGTTGATGCAGTCACCCTTGGGGCGCAGCTCCTTGGGGAGCTTGTCGCCGATGGAGAGCATCAGGATGTTGCGCCAGACCGCGTTGAAGTAGGCGGCCGCGGCGGAGTCCGGCTCCTGGGTGTAGTTCCAGCCTTCGAGGAGCTTCTGGGCCTCGCGGACCTGCGGGTCCTTGACCTCGATCTTGAGGAGCCTGGGCACCAGCAGCTTGGCGATCTCGCTGCTGTTGTCCATCTGCATGGTCTGCATGTCCTCGGTCGAGATCTTCCCGCCGCCCGCGATCTTCGTCTTGATGAGTTCGTTGATGCGCTGACTGCGGGTGCCGTAGCCCCAGTCCTTGGTGAGCAGGTAGGGGTACTTCTTCTCGTCGATGACGGCCTGGTTGGCGGTGACGATGTAGCCGCGCGCCGGGTCGTACTCGTACGGCAGCGCGCTGAAGGGGATCGGATCCTTCTTCCAGGCGTACTTGGAGTCCCAGCCCGGGGCGGGCATGGTGCCGTCGTAGCCCGCGGGGCGCTGCGGGATGGTGCCGGGGGCCTGGTAGCCGATGTGGCCCTTGGTGTCGGCGTAGATCAGGTTCTGCGAGGGGACCTCGAAGTCCTTGGCGGCGTTACGGAAGCTGCCCCAGTCCTTCGCCTTGTCCATCTCGAAGACCGCGTCCATGGACTTGCCGGGCTGCAGGGCGGTCCACTTGAGGGCCACCGCGTAGCCGGTGCCGCGGTCGGGGGCGGAGTTGGCGACAGGGGCGTCCTTGCCGACCTTCTCCAGCTCGTCGTCGCGGTCGGAGACCAGGGGGCCGTTGTTCGTCTCGCGGATCGTGATCTTCCGGGAGCTGCCGCCGGCGACCTTGATGGTCTCCTCGCGGGTCGTGAAGGGCTTCGTCTGGCCGTCGTAGAGGTAGCCGTCGTCGGTGACCTTCTCCAGGTAGAGGTCGGTGACGTCCGCGCCGAGGTTGGTGAAGCCCCAGGCGATGTCGGCGTTGTGGCCGATGATCACGCCGGGCATGCCGGAGAAGGTGTAGCCGGCGGTGTCGTACTGGCAGGCCGCGGAGACCGTACGGCAGTGCAGGCCCATCTGGTACCAGAGGGACGGGAGCTGCGGCGCCAGGTGCGGGTCGTTGGCGAGCAGCGGCTCACCGGTCGTCGTGTACTTGCCGGAGACGACCCAGGAATTGGAGCCGATGCCGCTGCCGTTCGGGCCGAGCAGCGCGGGGATCTCGTCCAGAGTGTCGGAGAGCGCGGAGAGCTGGGACTGCAGGCCCTGGGTGGCGCCGGAGGCGCTGTTGGTTCCGGCTGCGGAGTTGGACGACGTCGCGTTCTGGGAGAACTTGCCCGTGACCGCGTCGACGCCGCCCTCGGTGACGATGGGGTCCTTGGTGGCGTACGGGTACGCCGGGTAGAGGTCGTCGATCTGCTTCGTACTGAGGCGCGTGGTCATCAGCGAGCGGTCGATCTCGTCCTGCATGTTGGAGCGCAGGTCCCAGGCCATCGCCTTGAGCCAGGCCACCGAGTCGACGGGGTTCCACTGCTCGGGGGTGTAGTCGCCGGTGAGGTTCAGGGCGGCGTACTCGACCGAGATCTCCTTGGCGTCCTTGCCCTTCAGGTACGCGTTGACGCCTTCGGTGTACGCCTGGAGGTTCTTCTTCGTGGAGGCGGACAGCTTGGTGTCGTACTCCTGCTGCGCGATCTTCCGCCAGCCGAGCGTCCGCAGGAACGAGTCGGTCTTGACCTGGCCTGAACCGAACATCTCCGAGAGCCGGCCCGACGTCATGTGGCGGCGGACGTCCATCTCGTAGAAGCGGTCCTGGGCCTGGACGAAGCCCTGGGCGCGGAAGAGGTCGGTGTCGGAGTCCGCGTAGATCTGCGGGATGCCGTAGTCGTCACGCTTGACGTCGACGTTGCCCGAAAGGCCGTCGACCTTGATCTCGCCGGTGGTCTGCGGGAAGGAGGCGCGGACGGAGTCGACGGTCCAGTACGCGCCGTAGGCGATGCCCGCGACGATGGCCAGGACCAGCACGATCACGACCAGGCGGCCCCGCCCTCTCTTCTTCTTGCGGGACTGCTTGCCGGAAATGCCGGAAGGGGCGGCGGAGGTGTTGGCGGGCATCGCTGTCCTTCGAGGGGCAGGGTGGGCTGTATTGCCGACGGAGCGCAGGAGCAACCATAGGCGCAGCACTTCACCTGTCTGGACGCGGTGTCCGCTCGGATCCGCCTAGCGTCAAGGAATCGTCAAGAATTAGGTAGGGTAACGAAGTACCTGCCGTGATTCGGAGAAAGGATTCAGCCCCTGACTGTCCATCACCTCAACGAACTCCTGCTGGTCTGCTCCCTGGTGTTGCTGATCGCAGTCGCAGCCGTGCGCATCTCCTCCCGCAGCGGCCTCCCCTCCCTGCTCCTCTATCTCGGCATCGGGATGCTGATAGGGCAGGACGGGCTCTTCCATGTGAAGTTCGACAACGTCGAGCTGACCCAGGTGATCGGCTACGCCGCACTGGTGGTGATCCTGGCCGAGGGCGGCCTGGGCACCAAGTGGAAAGAGGTCAAGCCCGCTCTCCCGATGGCCGTCGTGATGTCGACCCTCGGCGTCGCGGTGAGCGTGGGCATCACCGCCGCAGGTGCGCACTTCCTGGTCGGGCTCGAATGGCGTCAGGCGCTGATCATCGGGGCCGTCGTGTCGTCCACCGACGCCGCCGCCGTCTTTTCCGTACTGCGCAAGGTGCCGCTGCCGTCGCGCGTCACCGGTGTCCTGGAGGCCGAGTCGGGCTTCAACGACGCCCCCGTGGTGATCCTGGTCGTGGCCTTCTCCACGGTCGGCCCCGTCGACAGCTGGTACATGCTCGTCGGCGAGATCGCACTGGAACTGGCGATCGGCACGGCCATCGGACTCGCGGTGGGGTGGCTCGGCGCCTACGGGCTGCGGCACATCGCGCTGCCCGCGTCCGGCCTGTACCCGATCGCCGTGATGGCCATCGCGGTGGCGGCGTACGCGGCAGGCGCCATGGCGCACGGCTCGGGCTTCCTCGCCGTGTACCTGGCTTCCATGGTGCTGGGGAACGCCAGGCTGCCGCACGCACCGGCCAACCGGGGGTTCGCCGAGGGGCTCGGCTGGATCGCGCAGATCGGCATGTTCGTCCTGCTGGGGCTGCTGGTGACGCCGCACGAGCTGGTGGACGACTTCTGGCCCGCGGTGGTGGTGGGTCTGGTGCTGACGATGGTGGCGCGGCCGCTGGAGGTGTTCGCCAGCCTGGTGCCGTTCCGGATTCCCTGGCAGGAGAAGGTCCTGCTGTCGTGGGCGGGGCTGCGCGGCGCCGTCCCCATCATCCTGGCGACGATCCCGATGGTGTCGGGCATCGAGGGCAGCGAGAAGGTCTTCAACATCGTCTTCGTCCTGGTCGTCGTCTACACCCTCGTCCAGGGGCCGACGCTGCCCTGGCTGGCGAAGGCGCTGAAGCTCGGCAACTCGGACGCCGCCTCGGACCTGGGCATCGAATCAGCGCCGCTGGAGCGGCTGCGCGGGCATCTGCTCTCCGTCGCCATCCCGGCCAAGTCGAAGATGCACGGCGTGGAGGTCGGCGAGCTGCGGCTGCCCGCCGGGGCCGCGGTCACCCTGGTCGTACGCGACGGGACGAGCTTCGTGCCCTCGCCGACCACCGTGCTGCGACGTGGTGACGAACTTCTCGTCGTCGCCACGGATCCCGTACGTGACCAGGCCGAAGCTCGGCTTCGGGCGATCGGGCAGGGCGGCAAGCTGGCGGGCTGGCTGGGCACGGGCCCGCAGTCCGGCACGGGGCGCCGGTCCGGTCGGTAGACTGGCGGGACACTGATCGACCAACTCTGTCTGAAGCAGAGCTGGCGCGACCGTATGGCGGTCGAGGCGCCCTCCTCGTAAGTGACGGGCAGCCCGGCATCTACCGCGCTTTCGCGCATGAGGACAGCTCTCGGCAGCCCCGCGACCCGGGGCGCGCTACCAGGCAGCAGAAAGGCCAGGCCGTGGCGACCGCGGTCACGACCGACTCCGACGCTGACTCCGGCACCGGCACCGGCGCTGAGAAGCGCCCCGGATACGGACAGCTTCTGCGTACCCCTGGAGCATGGAACTTCCTGCTGCCCGGCTTTGCCGCGCGCCAGCCGTTCGCGATGCTCACCATCTCCATCGTGCTGCTGGTGCAGCACACCACCGGTTCGTACGGATCCGCCGGCGCGGTCTCCGCCGTCGCCGGTGTCTCGATGGCGCTCTTCGCGCCCTTCACCGGCAAGTTCGCCGACCGTCACGGCCAGCGGGCCGTCCTGCTGCCCGGCGTGCTGGTGCACACCGCGTCCGGCGTCGCGCTCACCGTGCTCGCGCTGACGCACGCACCGCTGTGGGCGCTCTTCGCGGCCGCCGTGCCGACCGGCGCCTCCGTACCGCAGATCGGACCGATGGTCCGGGCGCGCTGGGGCGTGAAGGTGGGCGGGAGCAGGCTGATGCCGACCGCCGCGGCCTTCGAGTCGGTCACGGACGAGTTCACCTTTGTGCTCGGGCCGCTCTTCGCGACGGCCCTGTGCACCGCGGTGAACCCGGCCGCCGGGCTGATCACCGAGGCCTCGCTGACGCTGGTCGGCGGGCTGCTCTTCGCCGCTCAGAAGGCGACCCAGCCGGTGCCTTCGGGGCATCTGGCGGGGGCCGATCGCCACGGTTCCGCGCTGGCGGTGCCGGGCGTCCGGGTGCTGCTCGTCGCGTTCCTGGGGATCGGTGCCGTCTTCGGCGGGATGCAGGTCTCGCTGGCCGCGTTCACCGAGTCGATCGGGCACCCCGGCTGGAACGGGCTGATGTACGGCGTCTTCGCCGCGGGCAACATGATCTCCGGGCTCGTCTGCGGGGCCATCGCCTGGAAGGTCGCGCCGCAGCGCCGCCTGCTGGTCGGGTACACGGCGCTCGCCGTCACCGCCTCCGGTCTGTGGACGGCGCACTCGGCGCTGCTGCTGGCCGGGATCGGGCTCCTGGTGGGCTGCTGCATCGCGCCCGCGCTGATCACCGGATACACGCTGGTGGACTCGCTGGTCGCGCCCGGCGCCCGTACGGAGGCCTTCACCTGGCTGACCGGTGCGGTCGCGCTGGGGCAGGCGGGCGCGGTCACGCTGGCCGGTCAGCTGGAGGACCGTTTCTGGGACGGGGCCGGGTTCCTGGTGCCGATGGGCGGCACGGTGCTGGCGCTGATCACGCTGTTCGTACTGCGTTCGCGGCTGGCGCCCAGGAGGGGTGAGGCGCGGGTCGTCGCGCGTGGCGTGGGTCACCGCGTGCCCGTCTCAGTGGACTGATCCAGCGGAATACGTCACTATGGAGCGTCGTTAGCACTCACTGAGTGAGAGTGCCAGGAGGATCAAGTGCCGACCTATCAGTACCAGTGCACCGAGTGCGGCGAGGGCCTCGAGGTGGTGCAGAAGTTCACCGATGACGCCCTGACCGTGTGCCCGAACTGCGAGGGACGCCTGAAGAAGGTGTTCTCGGCGGTCGGCATCGTCTTCAAGGGCTCTGGTTTCTACCGGAACGACAGCCGTGGCTCGTCGTCGAGCTCCACGCCTGCGACGACGTCGTCGTCCTCGGCGTCGAAGCCTGCCGAGTCGAAGCCGGCGGAGTCGAAGCCCGCGGCCGCCGCCAAGCCGGCGAGCACGTCCAGTGCGTCCAGCGGTTCGTCCGCTGCCTGATCACTGATCCACTTCACCGAGGGCCCCACCGTCGTACACCGGCGGTGGGGCCCTCGGCGTTTTCCGGGTTTTTGGGCCCAAGTACTGTGATGCGCATGGCGAACGCAGAGATCGGCGTGATTGGCGGCTCGGGCTTCTACTCCTTCCTGGAGGACGTCACCGAGGTCGAGGTGGACACCCCGTACGGGAAGCCGAGCGACTCGCTCTTCCTGGGTGAGATCGGCGGGCGCAAGGTCGCTTTCCTCCCCCGGCACGGGCGCGGTCACCATCTGCCGCCGCACCGGATCAACTACCGGGCCAATCTGTGGGCGCTGCGGTCGGTGGGCGTGAGCCAGGTGCTCGGGCCCTGCGCGGTGGGCGGGCTGCGGCCCGAGTACGGGCCGGGGACGCTGCTCGTACCCGATCAGCTGGTGGACCGTACGAAGTCGCGTGCGCAGACCTATTACGACGGTGAGCCGCTGGCCGACGGCTCTGTGCCGAATGTGGTGCATGTGTCGCTGGCCGACCCGTACTGCCCCGAGGGGCGCAAGGCCGCCGTGGCGGCGGCGCGTGGGCGTTCGTGGGAGCCGGTCGACGGCGGCACGCTGGTCGTGATCGAGGGGCCGCGCTTCTCCACGCGGGCCGAATCGCGGTGGCATGCGGCGATGGGCTGGTCGGTGGTGGGCATGACCGGGCACCCGGAGGCGATCCTCGCGCGTGAACTGGGGCTCTGCTACACCTCGATGACGCTGGTGACCGACCTGGACGCGGGCGCCGACACCGGTGAGGGCGTCTCGCACGAGGAAGTACTGAAGGTCTTCGCGGCCAATGTGGACCGGCTGCGCCCTGTGCTCTTCGACGCGGTGGCGGGGCTGCAGCCGAGCGAGGGGCGCGACTGCCTGTGCTCGCACGCGCTGGACGGTCTCGATACGGGGATCGAACTCCCCTAGCGGGTGAGCGAGTTGTCCACATCCGGCTGGTGGTCCACAGGGCTCAGCGGGATTTCGGTGGACGGTGGATCGTGAGGAGCGCCCGGTGAACTGCCCGGGCTCCTCACGATCAGGCGGTGGTTGCCATGGGACTCGTACCGTACGTACCTCCTCCCACGTCCGCGGTTCCTCCCTTCGCCCCGCTGCGGGTGCACGGCGGAAGGCACCGGCTGCGGCGGGTCGTGCACCGCAGGCGGCGGGCGATGGCGGCGGGGCTCGCGATGACCGCGGCGGCGCTGGCGGCTTCGGCGCCGCGCGATCCGGGGCGTCCTCAGCAACAGCACGCACTGCCGCTCCATGAGCGGCCGCGCGCCGATGTGGTGTCGGCGCCGGTACGGATCGCGGATGCGGCGACGGTGCGGCTGCTGCGGCCCGGGGACCGGGTCGATGTGATCGCGGCCGGAGACGAGAAGGCACGGGTCGTGGCCTCGGGGGCCCGGGTCGCCAGGGTCCCCGAGGTGCGGGACGACGGGGCCGGTGGCGACGGCGGGGCGCTCGTCGTGCTCAGCGTGGGGCGGGCGACGGCGGCGGAGCTGGCCGGGGCGAGTGCGACGTCACGGCTGGCGGTAACACTGTGCTGAGCTCAACACGGCTGATTCGTACCGCCGTTCCTGCGGTTCACTCGATCGATTCGGCGGATTGGACACCGCCGAGACGCCCCGACTTAGGTGGCGCCGGGGGGCCTTCCCCCGATCGCGACTGTGAAGAGGTGCGCTGTGACGAGCGAGGAAAAGACGAGCCTGCTGGAAGGCTTCAAGGCCTTCCTGACACGCGGGAATGTGGTGGACCTGGCGATCGCGGTGGTGATCGGTGCCGCGTTCACCCAGGTGATCAACTCCGTCGTCAACAACGTCATCAACCCGCTGGTCGGTGCGTTCGGCACGAGCAACCTCGATGGGTACCGGCTCTGTCTCAAGGGCCCGTGTGTGGCGGATGCGGCCGGCAAGGTCAGCGGCGTCTACATCGGCTGGGGTGCGGTCCTCGGCGCGGTCATCTCCTTCGTCGCGACGGCCGCGGTCGTCTACTTCCTGATGGTGGTGCCGATGGCCAAGTACCTGGCCCGGCAGGCCACCAGGGAGAAGTCCACGATGAAGGAGGCCGTGCAGGAGACCATCGAGGTCACGGAACTGGTGTTGCTGAAGGAGATCCGCGACGCACTGGTCGCCCAGGGCGGGCCGGGGCGGGTCAGCCCGTAGCTCAGAGGTGGTGGGGCGGCTTCTCGTCGAGGAAACGCGCCAGGTCGGCGGCGCTGCTGCTGCCGCCGGACGGGCGCTCGCCCCACCCCTGGTCCGTGTCGTCCGAGGACTGCTGGTCCATCGGGTCGTCGAAATCCAGTTTCGGCTTGGGCCTGGGCTTCGGTTCGGGGGCCGGGGTGGGGTCGGTGGCGCTCATGCATCCAGGGTACGGCGGAGTGTCAGCTCGGCGCCTCGGCACCCTTGCGGGCGTAGAACCACCAGCAGACCACCAGGCAGGTGGCGTAGAAGACGATGAAGCACCAGAGCGAACTGGTGATCGCGAAGTTCGCGAACATCGCGGGGATGAAGAAGAAGCCGTAGGCGGCGATCGCGGAGCTGAAGCCGACGACGGCCCCCGCTTCCATCTCCGACTGCTTCAGCGCCTGCGCCTCGTTCTCCGACTCGCTCCGCAGCGAGCCCTTCATGTGCTGGTCCCGGAAGATCACCGGGATCTGGCGGAAGGTGGATCCGTTGCCGAGTCCGGAGAAGAAGAAGGCGAACAGGAAGCCTCCGTAGAAGACCCAGAAGTTGCCGTCGTCGCCGCCCGAGGGCAGGGCGTTGATCACGACGACCAGGGAGACCGCCATGCCCACGAAGGACAGCATGGTGACGCGGGCGCCGCCGATCTTGTCGGCGAGCCAGCCGCCGGCCCAGCGCATCAGTGCGCCGATGAAGGGCCCGACCCAGGCGTAGGTGGTGGCCGAGTAGGCCGAGTCGATCGGGGTGAAGGTCGTCTTGATCAGGTTCGGCAGCGCGGCGGCGAAGCCGATGAACGAGCCGAAGGTGCCGACGTAGAGCCAGGTCATCATCCAGTTGTGCTTGCGCTTGAAGATGATCTTCTGCTTGCTGAAGGGGGCGGCCGCGACCTTCAGGTCGTTCATCAGGAACCAGGCCAGCAGCGCCAGGATCACCAGGATCGGCACCCAGAGGAAGGCGCCGTTCTGCAGCCAGACGTCATCACCGTTCTTGGCGCTGGTGAGCGGGTCACCGGCCGGGGAACCGAGGACGGCGGCGGTGACGACGAGCGGGGCGACCAGCTGGACGACCGAGACGCCCAGATTGCCCAGGCCGCCGTTGATGCCGTTGGCGTTGCCCTTCTCCTTCTTGGGGAAGAAGAAGCCGACGTTGGCCATGGAGGAGGCGAAGTTCGCGCCGCCGATGCCGCAGGCCGCGGCGATCAGCGCCATCTCCCAGTAGGGGGTGGAGGTGTCCTGCAGGGCGAAGCCCAGCCAGAGCATCGGTCCGACCAGGATGAAGGTGGAGAACGCGGTGAACTTCCGCTCACCGAAGATCGGCCCGATGAAGGTGTAGAGGATGCGGAAGGTACCGCCGGTGATGCCGGGGATCGCCGTCAGCCAGAACGCCTGCGACTCGCTGTAGCTGAAGCCGACGTCGGTGAGCTGGACGACGGTGACCGACCAGACCTGCCAGACGATGAAGCCCAGCATCAGCGCCGGTACGGAGACCCAGAGGTTGCGGTTGGCGACCTTGCGACCTGTGGACTCCCAGAAGGACTCGTCCTCGGGGCGCCAGTCGTTGATCGTGGTGCCGGGGCGATAGGTGTCCGTCCCGGTCGGCGGCGGTGTCGGTGCTGTGGTGCTCATGGTCAGCGGTCCTTGGGGTCGAGGCGCCACAGGGCGAGGACGACGAGGAAGGAGAGACAGAGGAATCCGGCGCCCCACCAGGCTGTTCCGGTGTGGCCCTCCATCCAGGTGTCGACGGTCACCGTCAGCGCCCAGAGCTGGCCGACCACGACGGTGAGGGCGAGGACGAGGCGGGCGGTCAGCCGGGCGGAGCGTTCCGGCTCCTGGTCGGTGCCGGCGCCCGGTCCCGGGCCGGTGTGCCGGACCCGCGGGTCGGCGTAGCCGCTGGTCGGGCGGATCTGTGGATAGCGCTCGGCGACCGGTCGGTTGAGCCTCGGATCGGCGCTGCCGGGGTGGTATTCGGGCCGGGGCGGGGGCTGTGCGTCGCTCATCGCTGCTCCCCTTGGTTCTGGTCCTGTACGGCGGCCCCCCGGCAGCCGAGCCGGCCGGCCACCGGGGAGTCGGAGTCCTTGAACTCACGGCACAGGGCGTCCTTGGTGGACTCCCCCGAGCGTGCGGTGGCGACGGCCCAGACGCTGCCGTCGGCCTCCTCGGTCAGGAGCACCCTGGGCAGCGGCCGGGGCGGCGGGCCCGCGGTGACCTCGCCGGTCCGGACGTCGAAGACACCTTCGTGGCAGGGGCAGTACAGCTCGCCCTCGCTGCCCCGCTCCTTGCGCCACAGGACGGCGCAGGCGAGGTGGGTGCAGATGGCGGAGTAGCCGGCGAGGGTGCCGTCCGTCAGGCGTACGGCGACGGCGCGGTCCTCCTCGCCGGGGTAGCGGAAGGAGATGGACTGGCCGGGCAGCAGCCGGTCGGTGACCTTCTTGGGTTCGGGGACTCCCTCGGTGTCCCCGTGGCGGGGCAGGACTCCCGCGGCGACGCCCAGGCCGCCGACGGCGAGGCCGCCGGAGACGGTGGCGACGATGCGCAGGTAGTCGCGGCGGGTGGTGAGCGAGTCCGCGGCGATCCGGTCGTGCAGGGCGGCGCGGGCGAGGTCCGGCTCCTGGTGCGGGTCGCCGCCTGGCGGCTGGGCGGGGGGCTGTTCGGTGACGCTCAACGGACGTCGACTCCATTCACCTCGACGACCGGAAGCCCGCCGGGCACCGGCCACTGGACCTTGTCTGCGGGGACGACCATGGCCACACCCGTGGAGACGACGACGTCGCCGAAGGCGAAGGAGTCGGCGACCTGGACACCGGGGCGCTCCGCCTGGAGCTCTTCGAGCGTTCCGTAGAAGAGCGCTCCGGTCGGGCAGACCGTGGCGCACATGGGGGCGAGACCGTAGGCGGTGCGGTCGTAGCAGAGGTTGCACTTCATCTGCAGCTTCGCCTGGAGGTCGATCTTGGGGACGCCGAAGGGGCAGGCGTTCACGCAGTTCGAGCAGCCGATGCAGCGGGTGGTGTCGGCCTGCTGCACCACTCCGTCGGCGGTCACCAGGATCGCGTCGGCGGGGCAGACCTCGGCACACGGGGCGACCGGGTCCTCGCAGTGCATACAGACCGTGGGGAGGGAGGCGACGGACTGGCCGGGGTCGGTGTAGTCGAGGTGGATCATCGACTTGCCTCGGTGGGAGTCGCATTCGCGGCAGGCGGAGACACAGGCCTGGCAGCCGATGCAGCGGCCCGGATCGATGAAGATCGTTTTACCCATCATGGCGGGGCTCAGCTCCTGTCTGCGGTGCCACGGCCCTGCGGGGACGTGGGCGGCAGGGGGTCGGTGCGCGAGACCTGGGTCTCCGGGTAGGCCTGGTGGCCCGGCGCGGTGGGAGGTGCGGGGACTTCGTCGATCCGATCGGCGGCCTCGATGCGGCAGGCGCAGACCTTGTACTCGGGGATCTTGGAGCGGGGGTCGAGGGCGTCGATGGTGAGCGCGTTGGCGGCCGTGGGGACCGGCCAGTGGTACGGAATGAAGACGGTGTCGGGGCGGATGGCCTCGGTGACCAGGGCGGGGAAGACCTCGCTGCCGCGCCGGGTGACGACCCGGACGGGGTCGCCGGACTTGAAGCCGTGCGAGGGGTGGACCTCCACCCAGGGGCGCGGGGTCTGTTCGACGAGGCCACCGAGCCTGCGGGTCTGGTTGCCGGAGAGGAAGTGGGCGACGGTGCGGCCCGTGGTGAGCGACATCGGGTGGTTGTCGTCGTACGGGTCCATGGGGAGGTGCCAGTCGACGACCTGCATGTGGATCATGCCGTCGGGGTGGTACGTGCGGCCGTCCTCGAACAGGCGGGGGGTGCCGGGATGATCCGTGGTGGGGCAGGGCCAGGCGATGCCCCCGGTCTCCTCCAGGCGCTCGTAGGTGATGCCGTAGTAGTCGTTGACCGTGCCCGCGGAGGCGACGCGCAGTTCCTCGAAGACCGAGCGGGAGTCGGGGAAGTCGAACTTGTCGCCGGCGCCGAGGCGGCGGGCGAGTTCGCACATCACCCAGGTGTCGGTGCGCACTCCGGAGGGCGGTTCCTGCGCCTTGTTGTGCTTGACGACGCGGGCCTCGGCGTTCGCCATGACGCCTTCGTCCTCGGCCCAGGTGGTGACGGGGAAGACGACGTGGGCGTTGGCCGCCGTCTCGGAGAGGAAGAAGTCGAACTGGGCGTGGAACTCGGCGGTGTCGTAACCCTCCTTGACCACGGCGTAGTTGGGGAGGGAGACGAAGGGGTTGTTGCAGATGCCGATGAGCCCGCGGATCTCGCGGCGCTGCATCTGCCAGACCATTTCCATCATCGAGGTTCCGGCGGTGGGGAGTTCGGACTCCTCGATGCCCCAGATCTCGCAGATCTGCTTGCGGTGCTCCTCGTTGAGGATGGAGCGGCCGCCGGGGAGGAGGTCGGACTTCTGGCCGTGTTCGCGGCCGCCCTGGCCGTTGCCCTGGCCGGTGATCGTGCCGTAACCGGCGCCGGGCTTGCCGATGTTGCCGGTGGCTGCGCAGAGGTTGATGACGGTGAGGCAGTTCTCGACGCCCTGCGAGTGGTGCTCGATGCCGCGGGCGTGCCAGGCCATCGCCTTGTCCGCGGCGGCGAAGGTGCGGGCGACCTGGACGACCTGGGATGCGGGGATGCCGCAGATCTCGGCGGCGCGCTCGGGGGTGTACTCGGCGACCTTGGCCTTGACCTCGTCCCAACCGGTGCAGTGGGCGGCGAGGAACTCCTCGTCGGTGAGGTTCTCCTTGACGATCACGTGCAGGACCGCGTTGAAGAAGGCGGCGTCCGTGCCCGGCTTGAGCGCGACATGGATGTCGGCGGTGCGGGCGACGGCCGTTTCGCGCGGGTCGACGACGATGAGCGAGGCGCCGCGGTCGCGGGCGCCCCACACGTACTGCGTCATCACGGGGAAGCACTCGCCGAGGTTGGAGCCCGCGATGAGCAGGCAGTCGGAGAGGAGGATGTCGGAGAAGGGGTTGCCCGCCCGGTCGATGCCGAAGGCCAGCTTGTTGGCGCCGGCGGCGCTGACCATGCAGAGGCGGCCGTTGTAGTCGACGTGCTTGGTCTTGAGGGCGATCCGGGCGAACTTGCCGACCAGGTACGTCTTTTCGGAGAAGAGGCTCGCGCCGCCGAGGAGGCCGAAGGCGTCGTTTCCGTACGCCGACTGGATGCGGCGGACCTCGGAGACCGTGAAGTCCAGTGCCTCGTCCCAGGAGACCTCGCGGAACTCCTCGTCGCGGGAGCGGCGCATCAGCGGGGCGGTCAGCCGGTCGGGGTGGTTGACCTGCTGGTAGGCGTTGATGCCCTTGGGGCACAGGCGCATCCGGTTGATGTCGTGGTTGCGCGGCTCCACGCCGAAGACCTTGCCGCCCTTGTCGACGCGCAGATACATCCCGCACTGCACTCCGCAGAAACAGCAGTGGGTGGGGACGAGGGTCTCGCCGTTCTGGTCGGCGTGCCACTTGTCGGCCGGGATGCCGCCCGCGTCGCGGAAGTTGCGGGTGCCGGGCGGTGCGATGGACGGGTCGAGCGGGAGCGTCACTTGAAGCCCTTCTTCACCTGGGTGAGGTAGGCGCTGCCGCGCAGCACCCGCTTGCAGCGCGGGCAGTACTCGGCCCACTGGTCGAAGTCGAGGTCGAGGTCGCGCATGGTGGAGCGGAGGTTCTCGACGTACGGGCCCGTGTCCACCGGCTCCTGGCAGCGGCGGCAGTGGAAGATCTGCTCGTCCTGGCGTGCCGTGTACTTGAAGAGCTGCATCCCCACGGCGGCGGGCCGCTGGACGATGTGGAAGAACTTCCCGAACGGGATGTAGATGAGGGTGAAGACCACCGAGACCATGTGCATGATCGCCAGGAATTCGTAGCCGCCTCCGTGGAGGAAGAGCGACGAGAAGGTCAGCAGCAGCCCCGTCACCGAGACGACGATCAGCGCGATGAGCGGCACCAGGTCGTAGGCGAAACGCTGTCCCGTCATCGCGCCGCGGTCCTTCATCCGGCGCCACAGGAAGTACGCGGCCCCCGGGATGACCAGCACGGCCGCGATGTCCAGGCCGTGGAACATCAGCCAGCCGATGACGCTGGAGGAGTCGTAGCCGAGCACCTTGAAGCCGAAGATCCGCATCTCGTAGCCCGGGCCCGAGCCGGTCGACGAGGTGAAGGTGAACCAGCCCCAGACGAGCGGGAAGGTGATCGCGGCCGCCAGCAGGCAGCCCCAGAACATCAGCTGGTGGGCCGCCCAGCGGGCGTGCGAGCGGGCGCCGAGGAACTTCTGGAAGCCGAGGTAGGTGGCGATCATCTTCGGCAGGGCGACGGGCGCCTTGCGGAAGTTGTCCATCGAGAAGAGGCTGCGCCAGCCCTGGCGGAAGAGGCGGCGGGCGCCGGGGGCGGAGATCCACACCGTGTAGCGGTAGGCGACGCCGAAGGCGAGGAAGACGGAGGCGACGGCGTACGGCAGGAGCGCCGAGTCGAAGCTCTCCAGGAAGCGGCTGCCGAGGACGATCGCCACCACCAGAAGCAGCGAGACCGCCGCGCCCACCAGCGTGGCCTTCGTGGCGACGGAACGGGGAGCTGCGGCGGCCGGTGCGGGCGGCGCGGTCGATACGGGTGGCGCGGGGGGCCCGTCGGGGACGGGCGGTGGTGCGGCGGGGGGTGCAGGCGGCTCGGTCACCCCGCCACTTTAGGAATTACGCCCGTTTTATGCCGTTTTTAGGGGACAGACGGGTGGTCGGTTCATTCAGATGGCTTGCAGCCCGTGTCCCGCGAAGATCTTCTTGGCCGCCGCGACCTGGTCCGGGGTCGGCGACGGGGTGTCGTGCAGCGTGAAGTCCTTGCCGAGCGCCTCCCACTTCGCCTCGCCCAGCTTGTGGAAGGGCAGCACGTCGACCCGCGAGACATTGCCGAGGGACGCGGCGAAGGCGGCGACGCCGTCGATGTTGTGAGGGGCGTCGGTCAGTCCGGGGACGAGCACGAAGCGCACATGCACCTCCTTGCCGAGATCGGCGAGACGGCGCGCGAAATCCAGGGTGGGCCGCAGGTCACGGCTGGTGACCTCGCGGTACGTGGCGGGCTCCCAGGACTTGATGTCCAGCAGCACCAGATCCACGTCGCGCAGCATCGCGTCGGTGGCGCGCGCACCCAGATATCCCGAGGTGTCCAGGGCGGTGTGCAGGCCCAGTTCATGCTTGTAGCGGTGGAAGAGCTCACCGGCGAAGACCGGCTGCAGCAGCGGTTCGCCGCCGCTGATGGTCGCGCCACCGCCCGACGCCCTGATGAAGGTCGTGTACTTGGCCGCCTCGGCGACCATCTCGTCGGCCGACGTGCGCTTGCCGTTGCGCATCTTCATCGTGTCGGGGTTGTGGCAGTACAGACAGGACAGCGGGCAGCCCGCGAGAAACGTGACGAAACGCGTCCCCGGGCCGTCGAGCCCGGTCGACAGGTCCCAGGAATGCACCGATCCGGAGATCGGGCGGTGCGTGGCGGCCCCGGCCGGTGTCGCGGCCTCCGCGCAGGCGGCGACCCCGGGGGCATCGGGGGCGTCGGCGTTGGGCGGCTCTCCGACGGGGATGTCGGATCCCAGCAGTACGGCGGTCATGGCAGGACCTCCTGGTCTCACGGTATGACCTGGTGGATGGCACCGCAGCCCGGGGCCGGAGCGAGGAAGCGCGGCCCCGGGCTGCGGAGACTGTCTAGAGCGAGCCGTGGAACGTGCGGTTGATGACGTCCAGCTGCTGCTCGCGGGTGAGGCGTACGAAGTTCACCGCGTAGCCCGAGACCCGGATGGTGAGCTGCGGGTAGTTCTCCGGGTGCTCCATGGCGTCCTGCAGGGTCGCCTTGTTCAGGACGTTGACGTTCATGTGGAAGCCGCCGGCCGCGATGTAGCCGTCCAGGACGCCCGCGAGGTTGCCGATGCGCTCCTCGGGGCTGCGGCCCAGTGCGTCGGGGGTGACGGTGTTGGTCAGCGAGATGCCGTCCTCGGCGTCGTCGTACGGCAGCTTCGCGACGGAGAGGGCGGAGGCGATGTAGCCGTGCTCGTCGCGGCCGTTCATCGGGTTGGCGCCCGGCGCGAAGGGCTCGCCGGCGCGGCGGCCGTCGGGGGTGTTGCCGGTCTTCTTGCCGTACACGACGTTCGAGGTGATCGTCAGGATCGACTGGGTGTGCACCGCGTCGCGGTACGTCGGGTACTGGCGCAGCTTGCCCATGAAGTCGTGCACGATCTGCACCGCGAGGCCGTCGGCGCGGTCGTCGTTGTTGCCGTACGCCGGGTAGTCGCCCTCGATCTCGAAGTCGACCGCCAGACCGGTCTCGTCGCGGATCGGGCGGACCTTGGCGTGCTTGATGGCGGACAGGGAGTCGGCGGCGACCGAGAGGCCGGCCGCTCCGAACGCCATCGTGCGCATCGGGTTGTAGTCGTGGAGCGCCATCTCGATGCGCTCGTAGGCGTACTTGTCGTGCATGTAGTGGATGACGTTCATGGCGTGGACGTACGTCTTGGCCAGCCAGTCCAGCATCGCGTCGTACCGCTCGGCGACGGTCTCGTAGTCGAGGACCTCGTCGGTGAGGGGCTCGAAGCCCTTCGCGACGACCTTGCCGGACTTCTCGTCGCGGCCGCCGTTGATCGCGTACAGCAGCGCCTTGGCGACGTTCACGCGCGCGCCGAAGAACTGCATCTGCTTGCCCATGGCGGACGGGGAGACGCAGCACGCGATCGCCGTGTCGTCGCCGTACTTCGGGCGCATCAGCTCGTCCGACTCGAACTGGATCGCCGAGGTGTCGATGGCCACCTTCGACGCGAAGTCTTTGAATCCCTTGGGGAGTTCGGGCGACCAGAAGACCGTGAGGTTCGGCTCGGGGGCCGGGCCGAGGTTGTAGAGCGTCTGCAGGTAGCGGAAGGAGGAGCGGGTCACCAGCGGGCGGCCGTCCTCGCCGATGCCGGCGATCGACTCGGTCACCCAGGTCGGGTCGCCGGAGAAGCCCTGGTTGAAGTCCTCGGTGCGCAGGAAGCGGACGATACGGAGCTTGATGACGAAGTCGTCGATGAACTCCTGGGCCTGGGCCTCGGTGATCCGGCCCGCCTCGATGTCCCGCTGGAGGTAGATGTCGACGAAGGTCGAGGTGCGGCCCAGCGACATCGCCGCGCCATTCTGCTCCTTGACCGCCGCCAGGTAGGCGAAGTACGTCCACTGGATGGCCTCGCGGCCGGTGGTGGCGGGGCCCGAGATGTCGCAGCCGTACGAAGCCGCCATGGCCTTGAGCTCGCCGAGCGCCTTGATCTGCTCGGAGATCTCCTCGCGGTCGCGGATGATGCTCTCGGTGGCCCACTGCTCGCCGACGTACGCCTTCTCGGCTTCCTTCGCCTCGATGAGGCGGTCCACGCCGTACAGGGCCACGCGGCGGTAGTCGCCGATGATCCGGCCGCGGCCGTACGCGTCGGGCAGGCCCGTGATGACGCCCGAGGAGCGGCAGGCGCGGATCTCGGGGGTGTACGCGTCGAAGGTGCCGGCGTTGTGGGTCTTGCGGAGCTTGGTGTAGATCTCGCGGACCTCGGGGTCCGCTTCGTAGCCGTAGTCGTTCAGCGAGGACTCGACCATCCGCCAGCCGCCGTTGGGCATGATCGCGCGCTTGAGCGGGGCGTCGGTCTGCAGGCCCACGATGAGGTCGAGGTCCTTGTCGATGTAGCCGGGCTCGAAGGCGTCGATACGGGACGGGGTCTTCACGTCCACGTCGTAGATGCCCCGGGCGATCTCCTCGGGGAACATCCCCAGGAGCTTGTCCCAGACGGCGGTGGTGCGTGCGGTGGGGCCGGTGAGGAAGGAGGCGTCGCCCTCGTACGGGGCGTAGTTCTGCTGGATGAAGTCACGGACATCGATGGCATCCCGCCACAGCCCGCCCTTGAAGCCCTCCCAGGCTTTCCCCGCGTCCCCGTTGGTCCTCGGCTCCGCTGCCGCTGCAGTCATGGCCCGCACCTTCCGAATCATCGTGCTCTGCCTTCTCCCCCATTCCACTCCTGTACGGGCGGTCCCGCAGCCCGCAATGGTCCTCGTTCCGGTACCGAAGGTCCCGCCGACCTGGTGTTTTATCCGGGACCTAAGGCCTTGCGGCCCACTTCTCTGATGTCCTGGGCCCATGCCGCTCACCCCACGACTGATGACCGCACGCTCACGCGACGAGGCGCACCGTGCCTCGACCCCGCTGGAGCTCTTCTTCGACCTGTGTTTCGTGGTCGCCGTCGCCCAGGCGGGCGGCCGTCTCGTCCATGCGCTGGCCGCCGGGCACCCGGGCGAGGGCATCCTCCACTACGTCATGATCTTCTTCGGGATCTGGTGGGCCTGGATGAATTTCACCTGGTTCGCGAGCGCCTACGACATCGACGACACCCTCTACCGCGTCGTCACGCTCGTGCAGATCGCCGGCGTCCTGGTCCTCGCCGCCGGGGTGCCCCGCGCCTTCGACGACGCCGACTACCGCCTCGTCGTCGCCGGCTATCTGGTGATGCGCCTCGCGCTCTGCAGCCAGTGGCTGCGGGCCGCCCTCTCCGAGACCGACCCGGGGGCTCGCAGTACGGCGCTGCGGTACGCCGGCGGCGTGGCGCTCTGCCAGGTCGGGTGGGTGCTCGCCCTGCTCGTGTTCGACACGGGGCCCGTCGGTTACGCCGCCATGGCCGTCGCCGAGATGCTGGTGCCGTGGTGGGCGGAGCGCCCGTCGCCGCTGCCCTGGCATCCCGGGCACATCGCCGAGCGGTACGGGCTGTTCACGCTGATCGTGCTCGGCGAGACGGTGGCCGCGGCGACCGTCGCCGTACAGGAGTCGATCGACGAGCACCAGGCGCTGGGCGAGCTGCTGCCGATCGCGGGCGGCGGGCTGCTGATCGTCTTCGCCGCCTGGTGGATCTACTTCGCGGTGCCGATCCATGAGTATCTGGCGAGCGCCCGGAACGGATTCCTGTGGGGATACGGGCACTTCCTCGTCTTCGGGTCGGCGGCCGCGATCGGGGCGGGCATGGAGGTCGTGGTGGAGCAGGCCTCGGGCAAGGCGGAGATCTCGGTACGGGCCGCATCGGCAGCGGTGACGGTTCCGGCCGCGGTGTTCCTGCTGACGGTGTGGCTGCTGCACGCACGCCACTTCAAGCGGACCACCGCGCAGCAACTGACGCTGCCCGTATCGACGTTGGCGGTGCTCGCCTCGACGTTCGCGGGCGACCGGGCGGTCCTGGTGGCCGGTCTGGTGACCGCGCTGACCGTGGTCGTCGGCGTGACGCTGTCGCGACAGGGCGCGGCGGAAGCAGAATCGGCCGTATGACAACAGCAGACGCGATCACCGACGTCGCAGGGATCCGGGTCGGGCACGCGCGCGTACCCGGGGAGCGTGCGCTCAGCGGCACCACCGTCGTGCTCGCCCCCGAGGGCGGCGCGGTCGCCGGTGCCGACGTACGCGGCGGCGGGCCCGGCACGCGCGAGACGGACGCCCTCGATCCGCGCAACCTCGTCGAGCGGGTGGACGCGGTGGTGCTGACGGGCGGCAGCGCGTACGGACTCGACGCGGCGTCCGGGGTGATGGCCTGGCTGGAGGAGCAGGGCCGCGGCTTCCCGGTGGGTCCCGGCGTCGTGCCGGTGGTCCCCGGGGCGTGCGTCTTCGACCTGGGGCGGGGCGGCGACTGGCACGCCAGGCCCGACGCGTCGACGGGGCGGGCGGCCGTGGAGGCCGCTGCCCGTACGGGAGTCGGCGCGACGGTCGAGGAGGGCAACGCCGGCGCGGGCCTGGGCGCGGTCGCGGGCGGCATGAAGGGCGGCGTCGGCACGGCGAGCGTGACGACCGCCTCCGGGGCGAGGGTCGGGGCGATCGCCGTCGTCAACGCCGTCGGCTCGCCGATCGATCCGCTGACGGGCGTGCTGTACGGGGAGTACGGCGGCCCGGAGCGGCCCGCGTACCCGGACGCGGAGATCCACGCGACGGCACAGAGCCGCCTCACGGAGGCGCGCGCGGCGAACGTGCGCCCCCCGCTGAACACCACGATCGCCGTCGTCGCCACCGACGCCGCGCTCACCCCCGCGCAGGCGCAGAAGCTGGCAGGCACCTCCCACGACGGGCTCGCCCGCGCGGTGCGCCCCGTCCATCTGATGCACGACGGCGACACCGTCTTCACCCTCGCCACCTGCACAGGACCCGCGCCCGACGCGGCCGCGCTCAACGAGATCCTGGCCGCCGGGGCGGACGCACTGGCACGTGCCGTGGTGAAAGCGGTGCGGGCGGCCCGGTCCGTCGAAGGGCCCGGCGGCACGTTCCCCGCGTACCGCGATCTCTACGGCCCGCCCGGCGTCTACTGACATACAGGGCACGGGAATTGACGGGGCGTACGGGAACTTCGTGTGCGCCCCCGGTCGTTTTTGAAACCAAGGCACCATTGTCAGACCCAGGAGCTACGTTAAGTCCAACACTCGTCACAAGCCGCGACGGCCTGGAGTCACCTTGAGCGATCCCTCCGAGACCACCGAGGAGCACCTCGCGAAGCTCCTCGGGCGTGCCCTCAATTCTTTTGAGCTGCCCGACAGCGTTGTCGGGCGCCTCGACTCCTCGCTGGCGCACAGCACTTCACTGCACTCCTCGCACCACAGCTCGCTGTCCGGACTGCACCGCGAGACCTACCGCCATACGTTCCTGCTCGCCGACGGCAGCCATCTCACCCTCTGGGAGATGGTCCACAACACGGAGCACGAGCTGTACGTGTCGGAGGACGAGGCCCGCCTCGCCGCCTCACGGGTCCGCGCGTCCTATCCCCTGGAGGGGGCGTCCCCCGAGGAGGAACCGGAAGCCGATCTGGAGATCCTCAGGTCGCTGATGTCCGCGCCCGCGATGGAGATCCCCCGGGTGTACGTCCCGGACAACTCCGCGGACCACGCCCGCCGCGTGCTGCGCCGCGCGGAGAACGCGGACCGCCCCGGCGAAGTGACCGCGCGGCTGCTGCGGCGCGCCTTCGCCCACGAGATCATCCAGGCGTTCGGCGCCGGCTGCTTCTTCGAGACCAGCGGCTTCACGCTGTACGAGCACGCCTTCCTGCTGCTCGACGGCAGCGAGGTCAGCCTCTGGGAGGTCGAGCACACGGCGACACCCGACGGACGCCACATGTGCGAGGTGTACGCAACGGAAAACGCGGCCCGCGACGCGATGGAGCTCCGCTCCCGGGTGCGCTGAGATGAACGCCTGAGGTCAAGACCTTCCCAAGTGGCGGAAGACGTCCGACTCCCATGGTTCGCTTCCGCCGACCACGCGGTTGACTGCCGCTCGGGGGAAGGGAATCGACCATGCGTAAAACCAACATACTGACGGTCTGGGGACCCACGATCCTGTTCAGTATCGTGCTGCCCTGGATCACCTACGGAATGCTCACCGACCACGGGATGCACGAGGTCCCCGCACTGCTGCTGATCTCGTGCTGGCCCGTCGCGGAGCTCGCGATCTACTTCGGGATCCACCGGCGCGTGGACGAGTTCTCCATGCTGATCCTGATCACCCTGGTGCTGGGGGCGCTCAGCGCACTCGCGTACAACAGCGCGAAGCTGCTCTTCCTCAAGGACTCCGCCCTGACCGGGCTGCTGGGGATCGCGTTCCTGGTCAGCCTGGCGCTGAAGCGGCCGCTGATCTTCTACTTCGGCCGGAAGTTCGGTACGGACGGGACAGCCGAGGGGGTCGCGGACTGGAACGCCATGTGGGACAAGTACCCCGGCTTCCGCACCTCGCAGCGGAAGTTGACGGTGGTGTGGGGCGTGGCCTTCCTGCTGGAGGCCGGGGTGAAGGCGGCGCTCGTGTACATGCTGGACACCGGGACGATGGTCGGGGTGTCGAATGTGCTGCCGTTCGTGGTGCTCGGGCTGCTGATGGTCTACACGATCCGCACCGGCCGCAAGGGGCGGGCCCGCAGGGCCGCGACGGAGGCGGCCGAAGCCCAGTCGGCGGAGGCGCAGCCCCTGGGGGTCACACCTCCGCCGGTCGAAGCCTGATCGCGCCCGGGGCGCCGAACCTCAGGCCGCCACCGGGACCTTGGCCTCTTCCGGAGCCAGGGCCCGGTCGGCGGCCGCGTCGGCGACCGGCTTGCGCATCCCCTTGAGCAGGATCACCAGGGCGGCCGAGACCACCACACCCGCCACGATGGCGAGGAGGTACAGGAACGGGTTTCCGATCAGCGGGACCACGAAGATGCCGCCGTGCGGAGCCCGCAGGGTGCAGCCGAAGGCCATCGACAGTGCGCCGGTGACCGCTCCGCCCGCCATGCAGGCCGGGATCACCCGGAGCGGGTCGCCCGCCGCGAAGGGGATCGCTCCCTCGGTGATGAAGGAGGCCCCGAGCACCCAGGCCGCCTTGCCGTTCTCCCGCTCGGTCTTGGTGAAGAGGCGTCCGCGTACGGTCGTGGCGAGGGCCATCGCGAGCGGCGGGACCATGCCGGCCGCCATCGTCGCGGCCATCACCTTGAGCGAACCGTCAGTCGGGTTGGCGAGGCCGCCGACCGCGAAGGCGTACGCGACCTTGTTGAGCGGGCCGCCGAGGTCGAAGCACATCATCAGGCCCAGGATCACGCCGAGGATGATCGCGTTGGCACCGGACAGGCCGTTGAGCCAGTCGGTCAGGGCCTCTTGGAGCTTGGCGATGGGCTTGCCCACGACCAGGAACATCAGGAAGCCGACCACCGCCGTGGAGATCAGCGGGATCACCACGACCGGCATGATGCCGCGCAGGGGTGCGGGGATCCTGACCTTCTGGATGGACATGACGATCGCGCCCGCCATGAGACCCGCGACCAGGCCGCCGAGGAAGCCCGCGTTGATCGCGACGGCGATCGAGCCGCCCACGAATCCGGGGACCAGGCCTGGCCGGTCGGCCATTCCGTACGCGATGTACCCGGCGAGCACCGGGACGAGGAAGGCGAAGGCGAGGCCGCCGACCTGGAAGAGGAGCGCGGCCCAGCTGGTGGTGTCGGTCCAGATGAAGTGCTCCATCACGGACGGGGCCTTGTCGACCTTGTAGCCGCCGAGGGCGAAGCCGAGAGCAATCAGGAGGCCGCCCGCGGCGACGAACGGAACCATGTAACTGATCCCGGACATCAGCCATTTGCGGAGTTTGGTGCCGTAGCCGTCGTCGGATTCGCCGGCCGATTCCACGGGGGACGCCGCGCCGCCGGTTGCGGTGATCTCGCCGCGCTCGGCCTTGCCCCGCACCTCGGCGATGAGCTCGGCCGGGCGGTTGATGCCCGCCTTCACACCGACGTCGACTGTGGGCTTTCCGGCGAACCGTTCCTTCTCGCGGACCGGGACGTCGTGGGCGAAGATCACGGCGTCCGCGGCGGCGATGGCCGCGGGGGTGAGCCGGGTGAAGCCGGCGGATCCCTGGGTCTCGACGGTGAGTTCGACGCCCGCGTCGCGGCCGGCGTTCTCCAGGGACTCGGCGGCCATGTAGGTGTGGGCGATACCGGTGGGGCAGGAGGTGACGGCGACGATACGGAAGGGGGTGGCGGGGGTGGGGGTGGGGACGGACTCCGGCGCCGGCTCGGCCTGTGCGGGCTGGTCACCGCTGATCAGTGCCGCCGCCTGTGCCGCGTCCGCCGCGTTGCGCAGCGCCGTCGTGAACTCCTCGTTCATCAGCTGGCGGGCCAGCGACGAGAGGATCGTCAGATGCGCGTCGTCCGCGCCCGCCGGGGCCGCGATCAGGAAGATCAGGTCCGCCGGGCCATCCGGGGCGCCGAAGTCGATGCCCTGCGCGCTGCGGCCGAAGGCCAGCGTGGGCTCGGTGACATGGGCGCTGCGGCAGTGCGGGATGCCGATGCCGCCGTCCAGGCCGGTCGGCATCTGGGCCTCGCGGGCCGCGACGTCGGCGAGGAAGCCGTCCAGGTCGGTGACCCGGCCGAGGGCGACCATGCGTTCCGCGAGTGAGCGGGCCGCCTCCTGCTTGGTCGTGGCGGTCGCGTCCAGGTCGAGGTCGACCAGGGCTGCGGTGATCATCTCGCTCATCGGGGGCTCCCTTGCTCCGTCAGTACGCGGTCCAGCGGGACGTCGGCCGTCACGGTGACGGCGGCCGGGTCCAGGTCTTGGGGGGTCGGCATCACGCTGCCGGGGAGTTGCACGGCGGCCGCTCCATGGGCGACCGCCGAGCGCAGGGCTTCGGGGCCCGTGCCGCCGGCCGCCAGGAACCCGGCCAGCGAGGCGTCGCCGGCGCCTACGTTGCTGCGTACGGTCTCGACGGGGGCCGAGGCGAAGTACGTGCCCTCGGCGGCGACCAACAGCTGGCCGTCCGCGCCGAGGCTGGCCAGCACGGCGGCCGCGCCCAACTCCCGCAGCTCTTCGGCTGCTTTGACCGCGTCGCCGACGGTGGCGAGGGGGCGGCCCACGGCCTGGGCGAGTTCGTCGGCGTTGGGCTTGACGACGTCGGGGCGCTCGGGGAGCGCCGCGAGGAGCGAGGGGCCCGAGGTGTCGAGGGCGATACGGACGCCCGCGCCGTGGGCCCTGGCCACGAGGGCCGCGTACCACTCGGGCGCGAGGCCCGGGGGCAGGCTGCCGCAGCAGGCGATCCAGTCGGCGCCGGCGGAGCGGCTGCGGACGGTGGAGAGCAGCAACTCGGTCTCCGCTGCGGTGAGTTCGGGGCCCGCCGCATTGATCTTGGTGAGGGTGCCGTCCGGTTCGGCGACGGAGATGTTCGAGCGGGTGTCGCCGGCCACCGGGACCGGGGCCACCACGATGCCCTCCGCGAGGAGGAGTTCGGCCACGAGTGCGCCGGGGGCGCCGCCGAGCGGGAGGACCGCGACCGTGCGGTGGCCTGCGGCGGCGACGGCGCGCGAGACGTTGACGCCCTTGCCGCCCGGGTCCATCCGGTCGCCGGTGGCGCGGAGCACCTCGCCGCGTTCCAGGGCCGGGACCTCGTAGGTGCGGTCCAGGGACGGGTTGGGGGTGACGGTGAGGATCATGCGCGTACGACCTCCGTGCCGGCGGCCTCGATGGCGGCGGCGTCCTGGGGGCTGAGGCTGGTGTCGGTGATGAGCAGGTCGACCTGGCGGAGGTCGCCGAAGCGGGCGAAATGGTCCTGGCCGTACTTGGCGGAGTCGGCGAGCAGGACGACCCGGCGGGCCGCGGCGAGGATGGCGCGCTTCACGGCGGCCTCGGCGAGGTCGGGGGTGGTGAGGCCTGTGGCGGGCGAGAAGCCGTTGGCGCCGACGAAAACGACGTCGGCGTGGATCTCGCCGTACGCACGGAGCGCCCAGGCGTCGACCGCAGCACGGGTGCGGTTGCGGACGCGGCCGCCGACCAGGTGGAGGTCGATGCCGGGATGGTCGGCGAGGCGGGCCGCGACGGGGAGGGCGTGGGTGACGACGGTCAGGCCGCACTCCAGGGGGAAGACGTTCGCCAGGCGGGCGACGGTCGAGCCCGCGTCGAGGATGACGCTGCCCTCGGTGGGGAGTTCGGCGACGGCGGCCTGCGCGATGCGGTCCTTCTCGTCGGCGGCGGTCGACTCCCGCTCGGCGAGGTCCGGCTCGAAGTCGAGGCGGCCTGCGGGGATGGCGCCGCCGTGGACTCTGCGCAGGAGGCCTGCGCGGTCCAGTGCTTTGAGGTCGCGGCGGATGGTCTCTGCGGTGACCTGGAACTGGTCCGCGAGGGAGAGGACGTCCACGCGGCCGCCCTCGCGGGCCAGGCGCAGGATCTCTTGGTGGCGCTCCGTTGCGTACATGTGGATTTACGTCCGTTTCGTGCCCGAACTCGTTGATTCTCCGCCAGGTTACGACGTCGAGTCGTCGAAGTAAACACGATCGGGCATGGTTGGGCATGTTCGGGCAGATAGGGGCCGTAGGTCCCGGGCCCGCAGACCGCGCGGCCCACCGCTGCGCGGGCCCTTCTCCCCCACCCCGCCCCTTCCCGAAACCGGAGCTGCCGCCCCGGACCCCCGCTCCTCAATCGCCGGAGGGGCTTGATTTTGCCCACCACCGCTTTGATCCTGCGAGCCGGGTTCAGCAAAATCCGGCCCGTCCGGCGATTGAGGACACGCGGCCGAAGGTCGCGTACGGGGGCGCAGGGGGCGAAGCCCCCGCTTACCGGGGCCCGGGAGTCTGGGGCGCAGCCCCAGTTGCGGGAAGGGGCGGGGTGGGGGAAATACCCCCCCCCCCCCCCCCCCCCCCCAAAAACCCCCGCCACGAGGGGGGGGCCGGTACGTGAGATAGGGAGAGCGGG
>NZ_JBFAHN010000011.1:0-261562 GCF_040654175.1 Streptomyces sp. NPDC050738
GTTGTTGTTTTGTCTGTGACGGGCGTTCTGGCGTGTGCTCTCCCGCTGCGCGCTGTTCCCGGCGGCGCGGCCCGGCCGCGCGCGCCATCGGGGGGGGGCCGCCGCGGCCCCCACGGCGCTGGGTGTGCCCAAGCGCGACCGGTACGTGGTCGTCGTCATCGCCCAGGACTCCCAGGATCCCGCCTCACCCGCCGACCCGGGCCCCGCTCTGGAGGCGCTCGGTCTGTGGTCGTTCTGGCGGCCGCGCGCAGGCAGCGTCGCAGGGCTGGTGAGGTGCGGGACGGTCGATCCCGCCCTGATCGCCGGCGCGCTGGGCCGGCAGGAGGGATGCAGGGCCGGGGTCTCCCCGCGCTTCGAGGAGCTGGCTCTGGCCGATCAAGGGCTGCGCCTCGCACTCCGCGCGCTGGCCACGCTTCCGCCGGGCACCGGTCAGGTGGCCGATCTCGACGAGCGTCTGGTGCATGCCGCCCTCGGCGCGGAACCTGAGATCGCGGACCGTCTGGTGATGCGCTATCTGGAGGGTGTGCTGCACAGCGGGAACGAGCGTCCGGAGCTGCTGGACACGCTGCGCACGTGGCTCGACTCGGGCTGCTCGGCCTCGCTCACCGCCGCGCAGCTCTTCTGCCACCGCAACACGGTGCTCAATCGCATCGGCCGGGTCGCGGAACTGACCGGCTGGCCGCCGGAGTCGGGCGAGGCGCGGCTGGGATGGGCGTTGGCCTTGCGCGCGTTGGAGCTCGCCCGCTGACGCGGCCGCCGCCCAGCGGACGGACACCGATGCTGGGCCCTTGCACATGGTCCCCGGTGAGGTGAGGGCAGAAGCTGTTGCGGCCGGCCGTCCCCGTTCACCTGCGCAAGGGAACGGCCAGGCAGCGCCCGCGTGCCCGCCCGAGAAGTGGAGAACACCTCATGATGAAGCGCCTGCGCGCCGTACTGACCGCCACCGCCCTGTGCGGGGGAGCGCTCGGAGCACCGGCGATGACGCCGTCCGCCGCGGCCGCCGACGGCCGCCCGCTCACGTACGTGGCACTCGGCGACTCCTACGCGGCAGCTCCGCTCGTGCGCCCCACCGACGTATCGAACCTGCGGTGCATGCGGTCACTGGCGGACTATCCGCACGTCGCAGCCCGGGCGCTGGGCGCCGCCCTGACCGACGTCAGCTGCTCGGGCGCCACCGCCGACCACCTGAGCAGCTCTCAGTTCACGGGCACCGTGCCCCAGTACAACGCGCTCTCCAAAGACACCGACGTCGTCAGCATCACCATCGGCGGCAACGACACCACCATGTTCCAACTGGCGCTCAGCTGCGTGAACGTACTCCCTGAGCCCCTCGGCGCGAGCTGCGCGCGCACCAACACTGACGGCGGCACGGACAAGGTCGCGGCGGCCATCGACGCCTGGGCGCCCACGTTCGGCACTGTCCTGGACGCCATCCACGCGAAGGCGCCCCATGCCGAGGTGTACGTCGTCGGATACGGGAACTACCTTCGCTCCGGCGGGTGTTACCCCGCCCAGCCGTTCTGGGGCGAGGACGCGGACTACGTCCAGGGCAAGGTCGACCACCTGGGTGGCGTCCTCGAGCAGGCGGCAGCGCGGCACGGCGCCACGTTCGTGGACACCAAGGCCTTGGGCGTCGGCCACGACGCGTGTGCAGCACCGGCGGACCGCTATATGGAGGGTGCGGTCTCCACCCGCGACGCGTTCCCGCTGCACCCCAACGCCGATGGCTCCCAGGTCATCGGCAGGGCCCTGGCCGCATCCGTACAGGAGCATTCCGGGGCGGATCTCCGCTGAGCGGCGGTTACTTGGTCACGATCTGCTCCGAGTCCATGGCGGGGTCGATGAGGACCTTGCCGTGCGACTCGGGGTCGGCGAGCGCCGAGAAGGCGTGCGCGGCGCCCGCGAGCCCCACGCTCCCGGTGACGAGGTGGGAGGCGTCGAGCGTGCCGTCGGCGAGTGCGTGAAGGGTGTCGCGGAATTCCAGCGGGGTGTAGCCCACGACGAACCTCAGGTCGAGTTCCTTGTTGACGGCGAGCGAGGGCCGGATGCTGTCGGAGCCCATACAGACCCCGACGACGACCACACGCGCGTGCATCGGTGCTGCTGCCAGGATGCCGTCGAGCATGCCGGGGGTGCCGACGCACTCGAAGACCACCGGGCGCTTCGGGCGGGTCGCACCCACCTTGTCCAAGGCGCGCCAGGTGGTCCACCAGGGCACCGGGAGACGGCTCATGCTTTCGATGGCGTCGATTCCGGCGTTGTACATGTCGGGCATCGTGGCCGTGAAATTCTGGTCGGTGCCCCCGGGCGCCCAGGGTGAATCGGTGTCGGGATCGACCACGATGTCGGCCCCACAGCTCTTCGCGAGCGCCCGCCGGCCCGCCGAGTAGTCGCTCGCGATCACGGTGGTCACGCCGCGCGCCTTGAGTACGGCGATGACGGCGAGCCCCACGGGGCCGCAGCCCAGGACGATCGCGGTGTCCTTGCGCGTCACCTCGCCGCGGCCGACGGTACGGCGTGCCAGGCCACCGCCATGGGCTCGGTGAGCACGGCGAGATCGGGGCCGAGGCCGTTGGGGACGGGAAGGGTGAGCGACTCCTGGACGACGACCTGTTCCGCGTACCCGCCGGGAGCATCGGCTGACAGACCGATGCCGTCGACCTGGCGGCCGCGGCGGAGCAGGGGGATGCTGACCACCGGTGTGCCGGGCTTGAGCCTGCCCGAGGTCCAGGGTCCGTGTTCGACGACCTCGCCGTAGATCTCGTGCCCCATGACCACGCGCTGTCCGGAGCGCATGTAGCGCGGGTAGCCGCAGAGTTCGAGCGTGTCGGCGAGCTCGTCGCCGTGCAGGCGGGTGTGGAGGTCCGAGCCGCAGATCCCGCACCGCTTTACATCGAGCAGCAGTTGACCTGCCTTGGGGCACGGTGCCGCCAGTTCGACCAGTTCCAGGCGGCCTTGGAAGAGGCTCGCGGCCTTCATGAGGCGTCCACCGTCGTGGCCGGCCGCTGCCGCTCGGATCCGGGGGAGGGTCTCGGGGTCAGGTGATAGGCCGCCGGCTTCCAGCGGACGGCCCGGCGGCGGAAGATGAAGGTCCAGTCGGGATAGATGGTGGCGTTGCGGCCGTTCGCGTCACGGTAGAACGACTGGCAGCCGCCCGTCTCCCACACCGTCGTGGCCAGTCTGCGGTCCAGTTCGTCGTTGTACGTGTCGTGGATCCGCTGGTCGACCTCGATGGTGCCCGCGCCGGCGAGGTCGAGGGCCCGGACGGCGTTCTTCACGTGTTCGGCCTGGGCCTCGATCATGTAGACCATGGAGCTGTGTCCCAGACCGGAGTTGGGGCCGAGGAACATGAAGAAGTTCGGAAAGCGTGGAACGGACACGCCGAGGTAGGCCCGCGGCGAACCTGCCCACGCGTCGCTCATCAGCACCCCGTCGCGCCCTCGCACTTTGTCCGCGAAGGGAATGTCGGTGACGCGGAATCCGGTGCCGAAGATGATGGTGTCGACGTCGTGTTCGCCACCGGCCGAGTCGATCACGCTGTGCTCGCGTATCTCGCGCAGTGCCTGGGGGACGAGCTCCACCTGAGGTTTCTGCAGCGCGGGATACCAGGTGTTGGAGGGCACGATCCGCTTGCATCCCAGGGTGAAGTCCGGGGTGAGGGCCCGGCGGAGTGCTGGGTCCTTCACTTGGCGTTCCAGATGCTTGCGGGCGACGTTCTGGAGCACGCGCATCAGCTTCGGGCGCTTGGCGAAGCCGAGGACCAGCAGCTCTTTGGAGACGTACACCTTGCCCCGCTCGATTCTCTGGCGCAGCGGGCGCGACCGGAACCGGGCGCGTTCGGCATCGGTGATGGGCCTCTTGTCGTGGGGCATGACCCAGGGGGCGCTGCGCTGGAAGACGTACAGCTTTCCGGTGCGGTCGGCGATTTCGGGTACGTACTGGATCGCGGATGCGCCGGTGCCGATCGAGGCGACCCGCTCTCCGGTCAGGTCGTGGTCGTGGTCCCACTGCGACGAGTGCATGATCTTGCCCTGGAAGCGGTCGATTCCGGGGACGTCGGGGAGCTTGGGCTCGGTGAGCGGGCCCATAGCGCTGACGAGGACCTGCGCCGTCCAGGGCCCGTTGTCCGTCGTGACGTGCCAGAGCTGGTCGTCCTCGTCCCAGCGGGCCTCTTCGACCTCGACCCCGGTGTGCAGGTGGGGGCGCAGCCCGAAGCGGTCCAGGCAGCGCCGCAGATACGCCTGGATCTCGGGCTGCGGCGAATAGGTGGAGGTCCACTCGGGGTTGGGGGCGAAAGAGAAGGAGTAGAGGTGGGAGGGGACGTCGCAGCGGCATCCGGGATAGGTGTTGGAGCGCCACACCCCGCCGACGTCGGATCCGCGTTCCAGGATGCGGAAGTCGGTGAACCGCGATTGGCGCAGGGCGCGGCCGAGGGCGATTCCGGAGAAGCCGCTGCCGATGATGAGGACTTGAGTGTGCTGTGCCACCAGGAGTTCTCTTTCCGTGTGCGGGGTGCGGGGCGGCGCGTCAGACCGGCTGGGTGAGCCGGCTCATCTCCAGGTCCACGGCCCGCTGGTGTGCTTCGGCGTCCTCACGCGCCCGGCGCGGACTCCACCGGCCCTGCATGGCGAAGACGAACGGCAGGAACAGGATCTGCCCGCCCATGCAGACCAGCCACCAGTTGCGCCATTGTTCGGGCCCCTCGTCGGAGGCCTTCTTGACCTCCGCGCCGTGCTCCTGGAGCACCTTGAGCTGAGGTTGCGCCTTCTGGACGAGGCCCAGATCGGCCGGTCCCACTTCCTTCAACACTCTGGCCCCCAGCTCGGGAGGGGTCTTGCCCGCCGGGTACTTGGCGAGTTCGGCGAACAGCTCGGGGTGGGCATTGACCACGGCGAGGGCCGGGCCGGCCTGTGCCTGCGCGACCTGGACCTCATGGCCGTGCTCGACGATCGGAGTCACAGAGGTCACCGCGACAGGTACGAACGCGGCGGACACGGCGACGACCACGCGCAGGATCCAGCCCCACACGGCCAGCCCCGTCGCAGTGGCCGCGGGGTTGTGCCGCTCGACGGTCTCGGTGTACGCCGCCATCCAGGGTGCGTAGGTGAGTCCGCTGAAGAGGCCGAGGGCGACGAAGAGCCAGGCGAACGTGTAGTACCCCGTCTCCGGTCGGGTGGCAAGCGAGGCGAACACAGCGGTGCAGGCCACGGATCCGACGCCGCCCACGATCATGAGGGGCTTGCGTACGCGCAACCGGTCGGAGAGGACTCCGGCCCCGATCAGGGCGAAGGCACTCGCCGCCCAGTACCAGTTGCCGAGGGCGTTGGCGCGCTGCTCGCTGTAGCCGTAGAGAGCCGAGTAGTAGATCACGAGGTTGCCGACCGCGGCGTAGTAGAAGAGCAGGTAGACGCTGATGGCGAAGGCCGGGCCCAGAATGCGGGGGCGCAGCATCTGCCGCCAGTGGCCGGTGGTCTGCGACTCGGGGGCGATACCCCGGGCGCGGGCTTCGATCAGAGCGCGGTCGTGCATGCTGACCATGATCTGGTCGCGCAGTCGCGGAGAGAGTTCCCGCAGCCCGAAGAGGGCGACGACGAAAGCGATGAGCGCTGCCACGCCGGCGTAGCGCAGTTCGTCCTGCCAGCCGGAGGTGTCCAGCGTCGCGCTGGTCACGGTGGTGACGACGAGGCTGCCGAGGATGGGCCCCATGGTCCAGGAGCCCATGGCGGTGGCCCGGCCGAGCTGGGGCGAGAAGTCACGGATGAGCGCCGGCGTCGCGACGAGGACGATGCCCTCGATGAAGTACAGGGCGCAGAAGAGCACCAGGTACGCCGTCTTGTTCGGCGCACTGGGGAGGAACAGGACCAGGACGGCGGCCAGAAGCACGCCGTAGACGACCATGTTGGCGCGACCCCACCGGTCCGCGAGGCCCGCGATCAGGGAGGCGAAGGCGCCGACGGCGTTCCCCGCGACCGACAGCATGATGAAGTATCCGAAGGTCATGCCGTAGTGGGCCATGATCGATGTGGCGACGGCGTACTGGATGTAGAGCAGGTAGTAGAGCACCACAGTGGTGAGGACGACGATCCCCAAGTACGTGTAGCGGCGCGCGGGTTCGGGGTACGTGCGCAGGTCGCGGTTCCAGAGCCGGGAGAGCACCCCTGGTGAGGGGTCGTCCAGGACGGGGGAGGTGACGGACATGCGGCGGCTCCTGTGGGTTGAGGTGTGCCCGGCCGGCGAGGGGGATCTCGGGGTCCGCAGGGCAGGGAGAAGCACATCGATCGCCGTTCCCTGAGTGGGTCCGTCTGGCGCCGCGGTGCACCGGGGGACCGCAGGGAGAGCGGTGTGGCAAGCAGTATGTGAGCGGGTCCGGCGGGTGCACAAGATTCAGGAACGCACGAGTTCCAGATTCTTTTCCGGCCGTTCGCCGCTCCAGTGACTAGGGTCTGAGCGGTGGACCCGGGAGCAGTGCGCGAGCGGGTTCGCGTCCGGGAAGGGGAACGGGTTGACTGAGCATGCGGCGGCCGAGCGCGTACGGGGCGAGACGTACGGCGGGCAATCCCGCGAGGCGCGCGCTGCCGAACGGCGTGAACGCCTGATCGGGGCCGGCCTGGAACTCTTCGCCGCGCGCGCCTTCGACGACGTCACCGTGGCCGATGTCTGTGCGCGCGCGAAGGTGTCGAAGCGCTACTTCTACGAACACTTCGCCGACCGCGAGAGCTTGCTGCTCGTGGTGCACCGCGAGCAGAACGAGTGGCTGCTGGCCGGTGTGGCCGCGGCGGCGCCGCAGGAGCCCGCCGATCTCGACGCGCTGATGCGGCCGATGATGACGGCGCTGGTGCACCTGCTCGCCGATCACCCGGACTCGGCGAGGGTCATCTACATCAACGCACCCCGCATGGAGCTCAGGCGCCGTGGACTGCTGCGCCAGGATGCCGAGGTGTTCGGCCGGCTCATCCACCGGACCGTGCCCGCCCCCGCCGATCGGATGCGCCACGACCGGATGCTGCTGGGGCTGGTGGCCGGAGTGACCGAGGTGCTGATCGACTGGCTGGAGCAGGGCATGACGGGCGATCCCGATGTCCTGGCCGACCACCTCACCGGATTCGCGCTCGCGCTCCTGGCCGGCACCGGGTGAGACCGCGCCGCCTGGCCGGATACGGTCCGGCCAGGCGGCGACGGGTCAGCCCAGGCTCCACTGCTGGTTGGCGCCTGCGTTGCAGTTCCACAGCTCCAGAGCGACTCCGTTGACGTTCCCTGCGGGTTTGTCGCCTCCCGTGACGTCGAGGCACAGCCCCGATTGGGTGCCGGTGACCGTTCCGTTGGGGTTGAGCCGCCACTGCTGGTTGGCACCGCCGTTGCAGGTCCACAGTTGGATCGCGGTGCCTGGGGCGGTCCGGTTGTCGTTGGCGTCGAGGCACTGCGAGCCGTTGTACAGGCGCAGTTCGCCGGCGGCGGTCAGTGTCACGGCCTGGTTGGCTCCGCCGTGGCAGTCCCAGATCTCGATCTTGGTGCCGGGCGTCGTCGCACCGCCGGCCGCGTCGAGGCAGCGCTGCGAGGATGCGCTGATCAGCGGGTGGGTCGTACCCGTGCTGCTGCCGGTGCCTGCCGAGACGCGGTACATCACCGTGCCGTGCGCGGGTACCGATGCGCTGATCGCGCCGGTGGTCGAAGAGACCGCCTTGGACCACAGGTTGGCGAGCCGGTACGACGATGCTGCCGGGAGTCCGGCCGCGGCTGCCGTGGTGCTGACGGTGGCGGGGGAGCCGTTCTCATTGGTGAGGGTGATCGAGCGGTCGCCGTTGGACAGCTGCCTGGACATCACGACCAGGCCGCCGGAGGACGAGACGACGGTGCCCTGCTTGCCCAGGGAGTCCTGGTCGACGGCGATGACATCGGTGTTCCTCAGGATGGTCAGCGTCGCCGGGCTCGCGGAGCGGATGTCGCTGCCGATGAGCAGGGGGGATGCCATCTGCGCCCAGAGGCTGAAGTGCGTGCGGTATTCGGTGTCGGTCATGCCGCCGTTGCCGACCTCCAGCATGTCCGGGTCGTTCCAGGCGCCGGGTTTGGCGTACGGGGCGAGTGGCTGGTTCTCGTGCGCCTTGCCGATCATGCTGGACCAGTTGTCGCTGATATCACCGGTGGTGCGCCAGGAATTGCCGATGGGCGGGGCCCAGTTCCAGGGCTGGTTCGAGCCCCACTCACAGATGCTGTAGAGGATCGGGCGGCCGGTGGCCTTGAGTGCGTCGCCCATCGTCTTGTACCGGGTCTGCGCATCGGCCCCGGTGTTGTTGCAGTTGTCGTACTTCAGGTAGTCCACGCCCCAGGAGGCCCAGAGGGTGGCGTCCTGCTTCTCGTGCCCGAGGCCGCCGGGGAAGCCGTTGCTCGCGCAGGTCTTGGTGCCCGCGCTGGAGTACAGGCCGAACTTCAGGCCTTTGGAGTGGACGTAGTCCGCGACCGCCTTGATGCCGTTCGGGAAGCGCACCGGGTCGGGGACCAGGTTGCCCGAGGCGTCCCGCGAGGGCAGCGCCCAGCAGTCGTCGAGGTTGACGTAGGTGTAACCGGCGGCTTTGAGGCCCTTGGAGACGAAGATGTCGGCGATGCCCTTGACCATCGCCTCGTTGAACTGCGAGCCGCAGCCCGTGGTGTTCCAGTTGTTGAAGCCCATCTGCGGGGTCCGGGCCAGCCCGTTCTCCAGAGCGGCGGCCTGCGGCGCGGAGGCCACGGAGGCCAATGCGGCCGTGCCGGTCAGACCGCCGACAGTGAGTGCGAGTGAAGCGGCCGAAACCGCGAAGCGCTGTCTGAAACTGTGCCGATCGTTAGGCATGTGCGGCTCCTTGGGGGGTGGTTGGCGCACAATTCAACAAGGCCGAACGAAAACAACCGCATCAGACTCTCGCCGCACTCAAGTGTCAAGGGGGTGCGCTAGAGATCGCGTGACGTGGCCTGGATCTGCTGGAGTTGGGCCGCTTCCACATCGATCGCGTTCTGGATGCGGTTGAGCGCGCGGGAGCTGTACGCACCGGATGCGCGGGCCTTGAGCACATGTGCCGTCTCCGCATCCAGCAGCCGCAGGCTCAGCTGCAGGTACTGGTGGTCACGCACGTCGGTGTCGGGCGTCCGCTCACGGCTGGGCCGGCTCTTGTCATGGGCGAGGAGACGGTTGTTCGCACGGATGTGGGCGACGACCCTGGGGTCGTACGGGGTGCCGTCGGCAGTGGTCGTGCCCGGGTCGTCGAGGACGGCGACGACCGTCTCCCGGAGCTCGGTGAGCAGATGCGTGAAGTCGTCGCGCAGGCGCTCGGGATCGTCGGCGGGGATCTTCACCCTGCGGATGACCCAGGGCAGGCTCAGCCCCTGGAGCAACAGTGTCGTGGCGGCGACGACGAAGGCGATCAGGATCAACTGCGGCCTGAGCGGGGTGTCCTGGGGCAATGTCTGGGCGGCGGCGAGGGTGATCGCACCGCGCATCCCGGACCAGGCCAGGACCACACCGCCGCGCCAGCCGAGGGTCTCGTTGAGGGAGAAATCCAGATTGGCCGACACTCGCGTGATCCGGCGCTCGACCCGCTCCATCCACTTCTCGCTCCGAGGCCCTTGGGGGCTGCGGGCCGTCAGTTCTCCGGATTGGAGATCGTCCCGCATCTGCTCGACCCGCGGCTTGGCATCGGCGGCGCGGCGCTGTTCGCGGCGGCTGGAGGCGATGAGGGGGACGACGTACACCATCCGCAGGACCACGGCAGTCGCGGCAGCAAGCAGGCCGATGCCCAGCGTGCGCGCAAAGCTGGGGCCGGTATCGCCCACCTCGTCCACCAGGGTCTTCACGCTCAGACCCATCAGCAGGAACATTCCGTTCTCGAGGAGGAAGGACAGGGTGCGCCAGTTCGTCGCCTCGGCAAGGCGGTCCTGGGCCCGGAGGCGCCGTGGACTCTCATGGCCGGTGACGATTCCGGCCACGACGACCGCCAGCACCCCGGAGGCGTCGAACTCCTCGGCCGGCAGGTAGGCGATGAAGGGGACGACGAAGGAGATGGCCGTGTTCAGCACCGGATCCTTGAACAGGGCCCGCACCCGCACATTGAGCAGCCCCACCACCAGGCCGACGGCGATGGCCACGACCACGGCGTAGACGAACTTCCCGGCGACCGACCACACCGACACGGTGCCGGCGAACGCGGCGACAGCGGACCGCAGGAGCACCAGGGCGGAAGCGTCATTGACCAGCCCCTCTCCCTCCAGGAGGGTCAACAAGCGGTGGGGGAGGCCGAGTTTGCGGCCGACCGCGGTGGCGGCGACCGCATCGGTGGGGCTGATGACGGCACCGAGCGCGAAGGCCGCGGGCCAGCCGATGCTCGGGAGCAGCCAGTGGAACAACCAGCCGGTGCCGAGCGTGGTCACCACGACCAGCACCACGGCCAGGGACGTGATTGGTCTGATGTTGCGGCGGAAGTCCACCACCGGCATGGTGACGGCGGCGGAGTAGAGCAGTGGCGGCAGCACTCCGGCGAGAATCCACTCGGGTTCCACGTCCGGATGCGGCACACCGGGCACAAAACTCAGGCCGATCCCGACGATGACCAGGCTCAACGGCGCTGCCAGACCGAGGCGTTCGGAGAACGCGGCGACAGCGACGAGGCTGATGACGCCGACGACTGCGATGAGGGTCAGTTCCATTCCGAGGGGACAGCCTTCCGGTGAGCGGCAGAGGGCTCCGCCGGTCATCTTGGGGCCCCACGGCCTTGGTGACCATGGATTCGCAGCGTAGTGGAAGGAGCGGCCGTCCAAAGGGGGGCACGGACTGGTGCCGGCGACCAAGGCGGGGAGCGTCGGGCCCCCCGTACCCACGAGCACCTCGATGGCGGAGTGTTACGTTCGCGCCATCGGACGACTGGGGACGCGTGTGGTGACGGAAGCAGGGGAGCCGCGGCCGGCATCGCGGGCGCGGGTGCGCAGGCAGCCGCAGCAGGCGCGCAGCCGGGCCCGGGTCGAGGCCATTCTCGCCGCGGCCGACCGGATCATGTCCCAGGAGGGATACGAGTCGCTGACGATGCGGCGGATCGCCGAGGAGGCGGGCACGCCGGTCGGCAGCATCTACCAGTTCTACCCGGACAAGAGCGCCGTCGTGGACGCGCTGGGCCAGCGGTATCTGGAGGGCTTCAAGACCGCCATCGACGAGCTGGTGGAGCGCGCCGTCGCGAGCGAACTGACTGATCTGGTCGGCACGATGGTCGATGTCTACGCCGAGCTCATCCGCTCCCAGCCGGGCGGTATCGCGCTGTGGGCCGGGCGGCATCTCAGCCCCGAGCTCGCTCGGGCCGACGAGGCGACCAACACGCTCGTCGCCGAGGGCATGCAGCGCATCGTGGAGCACCTGACCGGCGGGCCCGGCGGTGCGCGGGCGCAACGGGCGACGCGGATGGTGGTGTGGGCCGCCAACGCCGTCCTGCACGAGGTGTTCAAGAGCGACGGCGAGCCGGACCTGGAGACGGTGGACGAGCTCAAGCGGATGCTCAACGCCTACTGGGCGGACCTGCGCAGCCGGCTGACGGCCGCCCAGGGGTAACGTCGAGCCATAGAACATGAACGAGGGTTCATGTTATGTTGCGGCCCCCTCGGACGATGCGCCGCGCCCGCCAACAGCCGCTTCCAGGGCTGCCGTTGGCGTGGTGCGCGCATCAGTGAATGAAGGCAGGCAACAGTGACCACGAGCTCCACCGATGCCACCTGGCCTCCGCGGCTCCCGGCCGACTTCACCTGGGGCGTCTCGACCGCCGCGTACCAGATCGAGGGCGCGGCCGACGAGGACGGCAAGGGCGCGTCGATCTGGGACACCTTCGTACGGCGCCCCGGAGCCGTACGCGACGGCCACACCGGCGACGTGGCCTGCGACCACTACCACCGGTTCGACGAGGACATCGCGCTGATGGGCCGGCTCGGGCTCGACGCCTATCGCTTCTCCCTCTCCTGGCCGCGCATCGTGCCGACGGGCGCGGGCAAGGTCGAGCCGCGCGGACTGGACTTCTACGACCGGCTGGTCGACGCGCTGCTCGACGCGGGGATCGAGCCCACACCCACCCTCTTCCACTGGGACCTGCCGCAATCCCTGGAGGACCAGGGCGGATGGCTGAACCGCGATACCGCAGAGCACTTCGCCCAGTACGCGGCCGTGGTCGCGGAGCGGCTCGGTGACCGCGTCAAGCGGTGGATCACCTTGAACGAGCCCTTCGTGCACATGTCGTTCGGCTACGGCTTCGGTGTCCACGCGCCGGGCCGCGCCCTGTTGCTGGACGCCCTGCCCGCCGCGCACCACCAGCTCCTCGGCCACGGCCTCGCGACCGCCGCCCTGCGGAACACCGTTCCCGGTGCTCAGATACTGATCTCCAACAACTGCACGCCCGTCCGTCTGCGTTCCGACGCCCGGTCGGACGAGGACTCGGCGGCGGCCTCCGCCTACGACGCCCTGCACAACCGCCTCTTCAACGACCCGTTGCTGCTCGGCAGTTACCCCGACCTGTCGGCCTACGGCATGCCTGACCCGAGCTGGGCAGGCGTGGTGCGCGACGGCGACCTCGCCACCATCGCCGCACCGCTGGACGGCCTCGGCGTCAACTACTACAACCCCACCTGGATCACCGCACCGGCCGATCCGGCCGCCGGACTTCCCTTCGACCTGGCCGAGCCCGAAGAGCCGTACGAGCGGACCGCGTTCGGCTGGCCGGTGGTCCCCGACGGGCTCACGGCGGTCCTCACCGGCCTCAAGGCCCGCTACGGCGACGCCCTGCCACCGGTGTGGATCACCGAGAACGGTTGCTCCCAGCCGGCCGGGCTGCAGGACCAGGCACGTATCGACTACCTCTCCGGCCACATCACGGCGCTCGCGCGCGCCATGGCCCAAGGGGTGGACGTACGCGGATACTTCACCTGGTCGCTGCTCGACAACTTCGAATGGGCCGAGGGCTATCACCAGCGTTTCGGACTGGTCGAGGTCGACTTCGCCACTCAACAGCGCACGCCCCGGGCGAGCTTCGCGTGGTATCGCGACCTGATCGCCGCCCAGCGGTCCTGAGCGACGGAGTCATCATGGCCCACGCCCCTGCGGAGGATGCCGAGGACGCTGCCGCCTTCACGTCCGCCTTCGCCGAGCCCACGGTCCCGGTCGAGGCCGGCTGGACACTGCACCTCTCGCTGGCCACGCTCGCCGTCTTCATGGCGTTCATGACACCCATCCAGATCCTGCTGCCACTCCAGTTGGAGCACATCGACCCGCACGGCAAGAACGATGCGCTCTCGCTCGTCACCGGCCTCGGCGCGCTCGTGGCGGTGCTCGCCAACCCGCTTGCCGGCGCTTGGTCGGACCGGACCACGAGCAGGTTCGGCCGCCGCCGCCCCTGGATTCTCGGCGGCGCTCTCGCCGGGGCCGCAGGCCTGATGGTCACCGCCTCCCAGCACACCGTCACGGGGGTCGCCGTCGGCTGGTGCCTCGCGCAGGCGGGACTGAACGCGATGCTGGCCGGGGTCACCACCCCGATCGCCGACCGGGTGCCGCTCGCCCAGCGCGCTCAAGTCTCCGGCTGGACCGGCCTCATGCAGGCCTTCGGCCTGGTCGTGGGTGCGCTGATCACCACACTGCTGATCACCGGCGTCGGCTCCGGCTACGGCACCCTCGCCGCGCTCACCGTCGCACTCGCCCTCCCCTTCGTACTGCGTCACACCGAACCGCCCCTGCCCCGGGCGCTGCGCCCAGCCTTCGACGCCCGCACCTTCGCGCGCTCGCTGTGGGTGAGCCCCCGCCGGAATCCCGACTTCGGCTGGGCATGGCTCACGCGGTTCCTGATCAACTTGGGGAACGCGCTCGGCACGCTCTACCTGTTCTACTTCCTCGCGGACGCCGTCGACTACGACGACCCCGGCACCGGCGTACTGATCCTCACGGTCGTCTACACCTTCTGCGCCGCACTGACGGCCGTCCCCGCCGGTGTACTGTCCGACCGCCTCGGACGCCGCAAGGTCTTCGTGGTCCTCTGTGCGCTGGTCATGACCGCTGCCGCACTGCTGCTCGCGATGGTCCACACCTGGCCGTCCGCCCTCGTCGCCGCGGCCGTACTGGGCGCGGGCTACGGCATCTACCTCGCCGTCGACCAGGCCCTGGTGACCCAAGTCCTGCCCGAGGCGGCCGACCGGGCCAAAGACCTCGGTGTCATCAACATCGCCAACTCCGGCCCCCAGGTGCTCGCCCCCGCGCTCGCCTCGCCGATCATCACCCACCTCGGCGGCTACACCGGCCTGTACGCCACTGCGGCCCTGGTGATCCTCATCGGCGGCGTCCTCGTCAACCGCATCCGCGGTGTGGCCTGACGGTGACGGGACCTCAACCGGCGGCAGCAGGGCGCAAGTCCGCCAAACCTGAGAAATATTCATCTTTGCCGTCCCGGACTGTTGACTCCGCCGGTCGTGGTCGCAATTCTGAATACCCGTCAGTAACTGGCATGTCCACGCCAACCAAGGTGAGTGATGACCATGGTTCACCCCCCACGCCGCAGGCTCAGATCCTTCACGGTGGCATCCCTGCTTCTCGCCGTGATGGCCCTGGTGCTCGGCCCGATGCCCAGCTCGGCGGCGGACACCAACTGGTGGACCCCGACCGCGCGGCCCACGCCCGACGCACAGGTCGACGTCACGGGTGAGCCCTTCAAGGGCACCGACGCCCAGGGCCGCGTCAGGGGCTTCGTCGACGCCCACGACCACATCATGGCCAACGAGGGATTCGGCGGCCGGCTGATCTGCGGCAAGCCGTTCTCGGAGCAGGGCGTGGCCGACGCGCTCAAGGACTGTCCCGAGCACTACCCCGACGGCTCGCTCGCCGTCTTCGACATGATCACCAAGGGGGGTGACGGCAGGCACGACCCCGTCGGGTGGCCCACCTTCAAGGACTGGCCCGCCCACGACTCGCTGACCCACCAGCAGAACTACTACGCCGGCATCGAGCGGGCCTGGCGCAGCGGCCAGCGGATCCTGGTCAACGACCTCGTCACCAACGGCGTGATCTGCTCGGTCTACCCCTTCAAGGACCGCAGCTGCGACGAGATGACCGCCATCCGGCTCGAGGCGAAGAAGTCGTACGACATGCAGGCCTTCATCGACAAGATGTACGGCGGCCCGGGCAAGGGCTGGTTCCGGATCGTCACCAGCAGTACCCAGGCCCGCGAGGTCATCGGACAGGGCAAGCTGGCCGTCGTCCTGGGCGTCGAGACCTCCGAGCCGTTCGGCTGCAAGCAGATCCTGGACATCGCGCAGTGCGACAAGGGCGACATCGACCGCGGCCTGGACGAACTGCACCGACTGGGCGTGAGCAGCATGTTCCTGTGCCACAAGTTCGACAACGCCCTGTGCGGCGTGCGCTACGACTCCGGCACCCTCGGGACAGCGATCAACGTGGGCCAGTTCCTGTCGACCGGCACCTTCTGGAAGACGGAGACCTGCCGCGGCCCGCAGCATGACAACCCCATCGGGAACGCGGCGGCGGCGCAGGCCGAGAAGCTGCTGCCGGCAGGGGTGTCCGTACCCCGGTACGCCTCGGACGCGCAGTGCAACACCCGGGGGCTGACCGACCTGGGCGCGTACGCGGTGCGAGGGATGATGAAACGCAACATGATGCTCGAGGTCGACCACATGAGCGTCAAGGCCGCGGACCAGGCCTTCGACGTCCTTGAATCCGAGTCGTACCCGGGTGTCATCTCCTCGCACAGCTGGATGGACCTGGGCTGGACCGAACGGCTGTACCAGCTCGGCGGGTTCAGTGCCCAGTACATGAGCGGCTCCGAGGCGTTCAGCGCCGAAGCCGAGCGGACGGACGCGCTGCGCGAGAAGTACAAGGTCGGCTACGGCTTCGGCACCGACATGAACGGCGTCGGCGGCTGGCCGGCCCCGCGGGGCAAGGACGCCGCCAACCCGGTCACGTACCCCTTCCGCAGCGCCGACGGCGGCTCGTTGATCGGCAAACAGACCACGGGCGAGCGCACCTGGGACTTCAACACCGACGGCGGCGCGCACTACGGAATGGTCCCCGACTGGATCGAGGACATCCGCAACGTCGGCGGCCAGGGCGTCGTGGACGACCTCTTCGCCGGCGCCGAGTCCTACCTCCGCACCTGGGGCAACGCCGAGAAGCACACCCCCGGGCAGAACCTGGCCGCGGGCGCCACTGCCTCGGCGTCCTCGTCGGAATGGTGGAACCCGGCCGTCAGCTTCGCCCCCGGAAAGGCCGTCGACGGCGACTACGGCACCCGCTGGGCCAGCGAGTGGAGCACCGGCCAGTGGCTGAAGATCGACCTCGGATCCACACATCAGGTCAAGCGCGTCACCCTCGACTGGGAGGAGGCGTTCGCGAAGTCGTACCGCGTCGAGCTGTCGGAGGACGGGGCGAACTGGAAGACGGCCTGGTCCACGGCCGCCGGTGACGGAGGCCTGGACACGGCGCGGTTCGCCGCGATTCCAGCGCGCTACGTACGGATCCAGGGCCTGGAGCGCGGCACCAAGTGGGGCTACTCCCTGCAGGAAGCAGGCGTCTACTCCGACTGACGACACCATCACCGGCCCCGCCTCGTGCCGCGCGACCCCCTCAGGGGGCCGAGCGTCCAAGGCGCGCCGCGGTGGTCCCTCGGCGGACCTGGACCGGCACGGATTCACGCTCTCCGCGCGGAGCGGGACCGTGCCAGTCCAGGATGAGGACGGTGGCGTCGTCCTTGAGATCGCCCCGGCAGGCGTTCAGAACCGATGTCGTCAGGGCGCGAACGGCTTCCCTGGGGTGCGAAGTCCGGGTGTCGTGTACGAGCGCGGGCAGATCGAGGGCCGCGGCCGCGCGTTCCTGCATGCCGTCGGTGAGCAGGACCAGGCGGTCACCGGGATGCAGTTGAAGTTCCTGGAGTTGATACGAGGTGGGTGCCGCCACACCGAACGGCAGGTTGACGGCGAGTTTGACCTCCTCCGTCTCGGCAGCGCCTTCCCTGTGGCGCAGAGGCCAGGGGTGTCCCGCGTTGACCAGTTCACACGTGCCCGTATCGAGTCTGACGCAGAGCAGCTGTCCGGTGGCGAGCCCGCGGCTGTGGGTCAACAAGGCCTCGTGCGCGCTCAGGGCCTGATGGACAGGGTCGCAACCAGTGCGCCGGGCGCCGCGCAGCGCACTCGTGACCAACGTAGCCAGCAGGGCGGAGTCGGTGTCGTGGCCCATAGCATCGGTGATCGACAGGTGCAGCGTGTCCCGGTCGAGCGTGTAGTCGTAGGTGTCACCACCGATGTCGTCGGCGGGGACCAGCCCTGCGGCGAGGGTGAATTGTGGGGCCTCGCAACAGGAGGCCGAGGGCAGCAGCTGGTGTTGGATCTCCGCGGCCAGGCTGGTCCGGGTGGTGCGCCTTCCTGCGTGGTACAGGTCGGTGAAACGGCGGTCCGTGACGATGATGTAGGCCAGCGCATGCGCTGCGGCGCTGATCTGTCCGAGCACGGCGTCGTCCGCGTACTGCAACGTCACCTCCAGCACACCGATGCAGTCACCGCGATTGGTCACCGGTGAGATCACGCACCGACCGCCCTGGCCGTCCGAAGTCACATGCTGGCGCTGGCTGCGCAGAACGGTGTCGTAGACGCTGTCCGGCAGGTCGATCTGTTCGGCGGGGCCCGCCCTCTCCTCCTCGGCGGGCGCGCTCAGGCGCAGCAGCCGTTGCCCCAGCAGATCGACGAAAAGGAACGACACACTTTCCGCTCCGAAGCGCTTGCGCAGATCGTGCGCGATCACGTCGACGGATTCCCCCGGCGGCGCGGCCTCGGCGGCAGCCAGAAGCTCGCCCAGTTCCAGATCTCTGACATCCATGGCAACCTCCCTTTGTCTGTCGCCACTTGTGCCCCGGATTTTGCCGGACTCACGGATGACCTTCATCACGCCAGGTCACAGCGGTCGCGGTAGCCCCGCTGACCGGGGCAGGGAGCGGCTACCCCGACCGGGCCGGGACATGTGTGCCCCCCTGGGCGGCGAAGCGGGGGCCATGGGGCCAGGGGCGACCGCAGCGGAGAACGATGCCAGGATGCGGGCATGAAAGCACCCGAGGTGCCGCCCGGCACACGACTGCTCGTCGTCGACGACGAGCCGGCCATCCTGGACGTCCTCGCCACCTCGCTGCAGTTCCTCGGATACGAGGTTTCGCAGGCGGCAACCGGCAGGGCCGCCCTGGCGGCGGTACGGGAGCATGCGCCGCGCCTCGTGCTGCTCGATGTGATGCTGCCCGATATCGACGGTTTCGAGGTGGTACGCCGGTTGCGGCAGGCCGGGGCGACCACCCCGGTGATCTTCCTGACCGCCCGCGAGAGCGGGCAGGACGTCGTCGGCGGACTGGACCTGGGCGCCGACGACTACATCACCAAGCCCTTCCGGCTGGCCGAGGTCGCCGCCCGGGTGCGTGCCGTACTGCGCAGGGGCGAGAGCCGCGCCGACTCCCATCTCCTCGTCTGCGGTGACGTGGAGTTGGACACCGAGACCTACGAGGTGCACCGCGGTGGCGTGCGCGTGGACCTCTCGCCCACCGAATACCGGCTGCTCCATCACCTGCTGCTGAACAGGAACCGTGTCCTGACGCACGAGCAACTCCTGCAGCACGTCTGGGACTTCGGCGAGGGCGACCACGGAGTACTGAAGACCTACATCTCCTACCTGCGGCGCAAACTCGATGGACCGGGCCCGGGCATGATCGAGACCCGACGCGGCGTCGGCTACATCATCCGCGAGCGGGGAACCCCGTGAAATCCGTCGGTTCCCTGCGCCGCTCCCTGCGACCTCGTTCGCTGCGCGGCCAGCTCCTGCTCGCGCTGCTGATCCTGGCCGCCACGGCCCTGTTGGCCCTGGACACCGTCGTCTACGGGGCGCTGAGCAACGACCTCACCCATCGGACCGACGTCACCCTGCGCGCGGTGCGCCAGCGTGTGGCGCAGCAACTGGAGCAGACGGGGCCGGGAGGAATACTCGGCACCGACGTGCGGCTTCTCGGAGCCTCGGAGTTCTATCTCCAACTGCGACGGCCGGACGGCAGCGTGCGGGACCTGGTGCCCGGACTGCGGGACCCGGGCAATGCCGCGCCGCAGCTTCCGGGATCGCTGGCCGGGGCCCATGGCACCGACCCGGTCACGGTGGGTCCGGCGGTGCCGGGCGGCCCCGACTACCGATTGCTGGTGCAGCGGATCCCCGGCCGCGGCACGCTGATCGCGGCCGTGCCCCTGGACCAGGTGCAGGGAACGTTGCGCAAGGTGCTGATCGTCGAGGCAGCGGCGACGGTCGGTGTGCTGGCACTCCTCGCGGGTTCGGGACTGTGGCTCCTGCGCCGCGGCCTGCGCCCGCTGGAGTCGATGGCCAGGGATGCGGACGCCATCGCTTTCGGAGACCGGGCCGGCCGTGTCGCGCCGGCCGACGACACCACGGAGGTCGGCCGCCTTGGCCTGGCGCTGAACACCATGCTGGCCGCGGAGCGCACCACGCAGGACCGGCTGCGCCGGTTCGTCGCGGATGCCTCGCACGAACTGCGCACGCCCGTCACCGCGGTGCTCGGGTACGCGGACCTGCACCACCAGGGTGCCCTCACCGTCCCCGAGCAGCGGGAGCGTGTGATGAGCGGCATCACCAGCGAGGCGCTGCGTATGAAGCGACTCGTCGACGACCTCCTGCTGCTCGCCCGCCTCGACAGTGCTCCGGTCCGTGGCCTGCATGCCGTGGATCTCGGCGTGACCGTACGCGACGCGGTGTCGGCCGGACGTGTCGTGGCCCCGCACCACCCTCTCAGCGTGCGGGTGGAGGGCAGCGCCATGGTGCACGGCGACGCCGAGCAACTGCGGCGGGTGGTCGACAACCTGCTGGCGAACGTACGCAACCACACGCCGTCCGGGACCGCCGCCCAGGTGACGGTGCGCGCCGCCGGCCCCGCCGAGCCGTACGCGGTCGTCATGGTCGCCGACGAGGGTCCGGGGATCCCCGACGAAGCCCTGCCGCGCGTTTTCGACCGCTTCTATCGCGGCGACCCGGCGCACAGCGGGGACGGCAGCGGCCTCGGGCTGGCCATAGTCGCCGCGGTCGCGCGGGCGCACACCGGTGATGTGCAGGTCGCCAGCACCCCCGGGGGAACCTGTGTGTCCGTCCGGCTCCCGATGATGTCCTGACGTCCGTCGGCCGTGGCCGGGATCAGTCCGCCAGGGCTGCGGCGGTGCACTCCTTCGAACCCTTGCAGTCCACCATTTTCTTCGCGAGCGCCGCGAGCTGCTTCTTCGTGTCCGAGGACAGCTGTGCGTAGGTGTTGTGCAGCATGTCCGGGTCCTTGCTGCGGTCGTAGTACTCGTGGGAGCCGTTCTTGTACTCGACATAGGTGTACCGGGCGGTGCGCAGCGCCTCGTAGCTGGGTGGATTGCCGCTGCCCTTGCCGGGCTTGTCGGGATCCTGCGCGGAGGTGTTGGGTCCGTGATGCTCCACCAGCGCGGTCCGCGGCCAGTCCTTCGGAGTCTCCCCCTTCAACAGGGGCACCAGGCTGCGGCCGTCGGCCGCAGCATCGGGCGTGCCGCCGCTCAACTCGGTGAAGGTGGGGGCGATGTCGATGTTCGAGGCGATCGCCGCGGTCTTCGAGCCCCGTGCGATGCCCGGTCCGGTGACGATCAGCGGCACGTTCACGTCCGTGTCGAAGGCCGTCTGCTTGCCCGGCATCAGGCGGTACTGGCCCATGTGGAAGCCGTTGTCGGAGGCGAACGCGAAGACGGTGTTGTCGTAGACGCCCTCCGTCTTCAGCTTCTCCTGGAGGTCACCGATCATCCGGTCCACGGCCTGCACGGTGCGCACGCGCTTGCGATACGTGACGGTGATCTTCTTGATCTGCTGAGGGGTGAAGGCCTTCTTGTCCTGGAGCCACTGAGGCGCGTCCGTGGGCGTCTTGTCGAAGGCCGGCGGCCGTGGCAGCTTCAAGTGCTGGAACTTGTCCTCGTCCTGAGGGGCAGGGGTGGCCGGACCATGCGGCGCGAAGGTGGAGATGTCGAGCACGAAGGGCTTCTTCTCCTTCACCGAGTTCTCGATGAAATCCTGGCCCCTTTTGTTCACGACGTCGGTCAAATAGTCCTTCGGGTCGTGCCCGTAGTCGACTGTCTTTCCATTCTGGTTGAGCGTGTAGTCGTACTCCTTGTAGCCGTTTCCGGCCACATCCCACTCGTCCCAGCCCGGGGGGACATAGTTCTTCTCCCCGTTCACGGTCATGTCCGGCTCATAGCCGTTCAGGTACTTGCCCATCATCGCCGTGCGATAGCCCTGCTGCTTGAGCGCGGTGGCGAAGGTCTTGTCCTCGTTTCCCTTCCCGTGGAAGGTCTCGAATCCGCCGTCCGGCGGCGTATTGGTGAACACCCCTGTGTTGTGCGGAAACTTCCCGGTGAAAATGGAAGAACGCGACGGGCAGCACAGTGAGTCCGTCACCGTGTAATGGGAGAAGGACATGCCGTTCTCCTGCATGGCCTTGACGTGCGGCATGTAGTTCACCAGGTCCGACGACAGGTCGTCGGTCAGCACCCACACGACGTTGGGATGCCCGGACGAGCCGGAGCTCTGTGCGGACCCGCTTTCCCCGGTCGCGTTCGCCGCCCCGTCATGGTCGCCGTTGCACGCGACCAGGCCGGCCGCGAGGGCGGCAGCGGCCGACCACAACAGAACTTGCCTGCGGACACCTGCGATGGTCAACGGTTCTCCTCCTGGCTGCGTGACGTACGACTCCGGACGTCCGACTGTGCAGCAACAGGGTGGGAGAACGGTGTGAACAAGGCGAGCAGCGCATGGGAATGACGGCTGGAGGCCGCACCGCTCCTGCGCGAGGCGCTATCGGGCGAGAACGGCGCGCACGTGTTTGCCACCATGGGCGGAGGGAAGGACGGCGACTTTACGGGAGAGGAATCGGACCAGGGGCCAACCGAAGCCGCCCCCGCATCCGTTGAGATCCGGCGAACGCTCGCGCGGCGGTGCGTGGCTGGGATCCCGTACGGTGATCTCCAGCGTGGTCCGGTCCGCGGCCAGGTACAGCGCGGTGATACCGCCTGCGTGCCGCAGTGCGTTCGTGACCAGCTCGGAGACCACGAGTACCGCGTTGTCGGCCGATTCCGGGGTCGGGGCGGGCGACAGCTCGGAGAAGAACTCCCGCATGTCCTCCCGTGCCTGGGCGGCCGAGGCGGGGCAGGTGGTTCGCTGAGCGCGCTCGGTACGCCGATCCACCATGACGTGTGACTCACCCATGTGCTGAACCCCATCCAGGAGAAACCTTGGTCCGATGAACCGTGCGCCTGCCCGCATCGGCCGGGGTCTAACTCCGCCACAAGAGGCACCGCGGCGCAGCGGGAGGCGCCCGACGGGTGGGTGGCAAGGTCAGGCGCCTTCTCCCGCAGCTCCAGAAGAAGCCCGGCGAGATGCCTTGACGCGCATGGCATTCCGCCTGAAACTCCAATCGCACGCGTCCTGAGAGCGCTCTCAGAATCTTGCGCATGTCATGCCCACATCCGCTGTTCCCCACCAGCGAAAGGCAGCATCCGCCCATGGTCACCTCCACACCGTCCTTCCCCCGCACCGGGAGCCCCGGCTCCGGTCCTCGCACCGGCCTGGGCCGTTGGCGCCGGCACGGGCCGCTGGCCGTGCTCAGCGCCCTGCTGCTCCTCATCACCGGCGTCACCGGCCTTGTACTGTCCGGAGGTTCGGCGTCGGCAGCCGTCCCCGGAGCGCCCGCCGGATGGACCACCATGTTCAGCGACGACTTCAACGGAGCCGCGGGTACGGGCCTGGACCGGTCGAACTGGCTGTACGACATCGGCACCAACTACCCCGGCGGCGCGGGCAATTGGGGCACCGGCGAGATCGAGTCGGCCACCGACTCGACACAGAACGTGTACCAGGACGGCTCCGGCCACATGGTGATCAAGGCGATCCGCGACGGCTCCGGCCACTGGACCTCGGGCCGGGTCGAGACCCAGCGCACGGACTTCGGAGCCCCGGCCGGCGGCCAGGTCCAGATCAGTGCCTCGATCCAGCAGCCCAACCCGGCCAGTGGACTTGGCTATTGGCCCGCCTTCTGGGCCATGGGTGCCGCCGCACGTCCGGTCGGCGCGACCAACTGGCCCAGCATCGGCGAGATCGACATCATGGAGGACGTCAACGCGCTGAGCAAGCACTCCACCACCTTCCACTGCGGTGCGTGGGCGGGGGAGTGCCACGACCCCGACGGCATCACCAGCGACCTCCAGCCGTGCTCAGGCTGCCAGACCGGTTTTCACACGTACTCCGCGGTCATCGACCGCACCAACACCGCAGCGGAGCAGCTCCGTTTCTACCTCGACGGCAATGTGACGTACACCGTCAATGAGAACCAGGTCTCCGTCGCCACCTGGCAGGCCGCCATCGACCACGGCTTCTTCGCCATCTTCGACCTCGCGATAGCCGGTTCCTACCCCGACAAGGTCTGCGCCTGCTCCTCGGCGGCGCAAGCGGGCAACATCACCTCGGGCGCCGCCATGAGTGTCGACTGGTTCGCCGTCTACCAGAAGGCCGCGGACGGCACGACGACAGGCGGCACCACCTCCGGCGGCACGACGACCGGCGGTACGACCTCCGGCGGGACGACGACGGGCGGCACGACGACGGGCGGCAGCACGGGCGGCTCCACCACCACGCCCGACTACAGCACGAGCGTGACCTCCACCAGCGCCACCCAGGCCCGTATCTCCTTCACCCCGACCACCCCCGCCGCCTACGTGGACGTCCACTACCTGGTCAACGGCGCGGGCCAGCAGAATTTCCGGATGACCAACAGCGGCGGCACCTGGACCCAGACCGTGGGCGGACTGTCGACCGGCACGGTCCTCACGTACTGGTTCACCTACGAGAAGAGCGGCCCCCAGTACGACTCCCCGCACTACACCTACACCAAGACCGGCTGACGCCGACCGACCTCCGGCAGGGGTCGTCCGGACACCGTGTCCGGACGACCCCTGCCGCGCTTCGGAACGTGGACGTCTAGAAGAAGCCCAGTTTCTTCGGCGAGTAGGAAACGAGAAGGTTCTTCGTCTGCTGGTAGTGGTCGAGCATCATCTTGTGGTTCTCGCGGCCGATCCCCGACTGCTTGTAGCCGCCGAACGCCGCGTGCGCGGGATATGCGTGATAGCAGTTTGTCCAGACCCGGCCGGCCTGGATCGCCCGGCCCGCGCGATACGCCGTGTTCATGTCCCGCGTCCACACGCCCGCGCCCAGCCCGTAGAGCGTGTCGTTGGCCGTCCTGATCGCGTCGTCGAAGTCCGTGAACGACGTCACCGCGACGACCGGGCCGAAGATCTCCTCCTGGAAGACCCGCATCTTGTTGTCGCCCTCGAAGATCGTGGGCTGGACGTAGTAGCCACCGGCCAACTCGCCGTCGTACGAGATCCGCTGACCGCCCGTCAGGATCTTCGCGCCCTCCTGCTGGCCGATGTCCAGGTACGAGAGGATCTTCTGGAGCTGGTCGTTGGAGGCCTGGGCGCCGATCATCGTGTCGGTGTCCAGGGGGTGGCCGGGCAGGATCGTCTCGGTGCGCGCGATGCCCGCTTCGAGGAATTCGCTGTAGTGGCCGCGCTGGATCAGGGCCCGCGAGGGACAGGTGCAGACCTCCCCCTGGTTGAGCGCGAACATCGTGAAGCCTTCAAGGGCCTTGTCGCGGAAGTCGTCGTCCGCCGACCAGACGTCGTCGAAGAAGATGTTCGGTGACTTGCCGCCGAGTTCGAGGGTGACCGGCTTGATGTTCTCCGAGGCGTACTGCATGATCAGCCGCCCCGTGGTGGTCTCGCCGGTGAAGGCGATCTTCGCGACCCGCGCGCTGGAGGCCAGCGGCTTGCCCGCCTCGACGCCGAAGCCGTTGACGATGTTCACGACGCCGGGCGGCAGCAGATCGGCGATCAGGCTCATCAGGACGTGGATCGAAGCCGGCGTCTGCTCCGCCGGTTTGAGGACCACCGCGTTGCCCGCCGCCAGCGCGGGGGCCAGCTTCCAGACCGCCATCAGGATCGGGAAGTTCCAGGGGATGATCTGGCCGACCACACCGAGCGGCTCGTGGAAGTGGTAAGCGACCGTGTCGTCGTCGACCTCGCTGAGCGTGCCCTCCTGGGAGCGCAGGGCGCCCGCGAAGTAGCGGAAGTGGTCGATGGCCAGGGGGATGTCGGCGGCCAGCGACTCGCGGATCGGCTTGCCGTTCTCCCAGCTCTCGGCGACCGCGAGCTCTTCGAGGTGTGCCTCCATCCGGTCGGCTATCCGGTTGAGGACGGTGGCGCGGTCGCCTGCTGCTGTACGGCCCCAGCCGGGCGCCGCCGCGTGCGCGGCGTCCAGGGCCGTCTCGATGTCCTCCGCGGTGCCTCGGGCGATCTCGGTGAAGGGGCGGCCGTTGACGGGGCTGGGGTTGTCGAAGTACTGACCGCGGGCCGGAGGGACGTACTCCCCGCCGATCCAGTGGTCGTAGCGGGACTGGTACGAGACGATCGCGCCGTCGGTGCCTGGCGCAGCGTAACGGGTCATCTCCGAGGCCTCCCTCAGGCGCCGCCCGCCGTTGGACGGCGCTTTGATGCCCCCATCGTTGTCGTCCGCGGCGTGCACGACAACCGTCGCGACACCCCCCATTGACGGCATCACGACCCTCTTGGATTCTCGAAACGAAAGGCACGACGCGACACAACGGGGGACTTCATGCAACGAACAGCGCTTAGTGCTGCGCATGGGACAAAAAGGGTCTGGGGAGGGGCGGTTGCCATACTGGTCGGCTGCGCGCTGACGCTCTGCGGCTGCAGCGACACCCACGCGAGCGGCGACGGCCGGGGGGCCCGTCCCACACCGTCCGCGACCACCTCGAAACCTGTCACCGCAGCCGAGTACGGGACGTCCGTGAGCGGGGCGCTCGCACCGGTCGACAAGGCGCTGGCCGACCTCGCCCGCGCGCGCTCGGGCGGCGCCGTACAGAAGGCGCTCGACACCGCGTGGCGTGCCACGCAGGGAGCGAGTGAGCAGTTGCAGGGTGTACGTGTGCCGGACGAGATCCGCAGTGAGCACGGAGCTCTCGTGGCCGCTCTGGGCGACCTTCATTCGGCTGTACTGAACACGAGCATCGGCCTGCGCAGGCCGGCATCCAGCGGCCTCTGCACTCCGGGTGCGGCCGCTCCGCACGTGGGCACCGGCAGGAGCTTCGCCGCCCTGCGGTCGGCGGGTGCGGCACTCACCGGGCGCGGCTACCGGATCGGGCTCGTGCTGCCCACGATGCCCAAGGAACAGCACCGCAGCATGGGCAACGGAACCTTCCTGCGGGACGGGAATCGCAGCGGCCGTGGCATTCTCACCGTGATCAACTCGGGCGGGACCGATACGGCACTGACGGTCGCCCGGGGGAAGCGCCCCGCGTTCACCGTGTACGTACGCAAGCACTCCGACGTCAAGGTCAGGCACATCAACGACGGCACGTACACGATCTATTACGCATCGGGCGAGGACTGGGACCGGGGAGCGAAGAAGTTCTCCCGGGAGTGCAGCTTCCAGAAGTTCGACCGGACGTCGAAATTCGAGACGGCCACCACGTCGACCCAGATCGTCTACAGCACCTGGACGCTGACCCTGAAGATGGGGATCGGCGGGAACGCCACGGTCTCCGACGTCCCGCCCGGGCAGTACCCCTCGTAGCGCGGGACCTATGGCCGGGGGCGAGGGCTGGTGTTCTCCTCCGGCTCGTCCAGGTGGATCCGGCCGGTCTCGGCCAGCCGTCCCGGATGCCTGCGTACGAGTACGGCAAGGACCAGGATGCCGATCACCATCCACACCCCGACCACCGGGCCCGCGTACGAGACCGGTGGCGTGAGTTCCGAGACGAAGTCGAAGGCCGGGATCCCGGCGGCCGTCAGCAGCGCGGGGACGAAGGCGGCGATGCCGAGCAGGGGGAAGAGGAGGTGCAGTACGGGGTTGAAGGAGTCGCGCCTGCGCCGCAGGAAGTACCCGACGCAGGCCAGGTTCACGACGATGTACACCCCGATGACCACCGTCACGATGACGGTCGCCAGCAGATAGAAGGCCGTCACCGGGTCGTAGCCGAAACCGAGACCGAGCACGGCCGCCAGGGCGACGACGAACTGCACGGCCACGCCCACGACGGGGGAGCGGTGGCGCGGATGGATGCGGGTGAAGGGGCGCGGGAAGACTCCGGCGCGGCCCAGTGCGAAGGCCGTGCGCGTGGAGACGTTCGAGCAGGCGTTGGCGTTGGCGATGGTGGAGTTGACGACGGCGAGGAAGACCAGCACCCAGAAGAGCCCGAAGGAGGCGCGCGCGACTCCCTCCCAGGAGGCGTCGCCCGACACCCCGAAGCCGGCGAACGTGTCGGGTCCGAAGTACACGGACATCGCATAGGTCGTCAGGACGTAGAAGAGCCCGATGGAGAGCGCCGCGCCCAGTACGGCCCTCCGCATGGTGCGCCGCGCGTCCTTGGCCTCCTCGGCGAGCGGGGCGGCGGCCTCGAATCCGGCGAACGCAAGGACGGTGTAGACGGATCCCGCGAAGACCCCGCTGAGGCCCGAGTGGCCCTCGGCGGTGTGTGAAGTCCCGAACACCGAAAGGGTGTTGGCGTCGCCCGCCTTCGCGATGAGCATGACCGCGAAGACCAGGAACACCGCCACCTCGAAGAGGCCGAGCACGGTGCCGAATCGGGCCGATGCGCGTACGCCGAAGAAACCCGCCAGCGCGATGATCACCGCTCCGGCGACGGCCCACGGCCACCACAGGTCCGCCGGGTACGACGACCACTGGCGGTGCAGGGTGGGCGCGGTGGTGAAGCCCAACTGGAGCAGCAGCAGGGCGGGCACCAGTGCCTCGACGAAGACGTAGCCCCAGCCGACGAGGAATCCGATGGCCGGATGGAGCCCTTGGGAGGAGTACGTGGCGACCGAGCCTGCGGCCGGCAGGTGCCTGGCCAGCTCGGCGATGCACGACGCGGTGAAGAGGCAGGCGACGAGCGCCACCAGTACGGAGAGGGGCAGACTGCCGCCCGCGAAGGCGGCGCCCGACGGTATGGAGGCGGCGACGGCGGCCGCGGGCGCCATCGCCGTGATGCTCTGGAAGAGGACCTCGCGCAGCCCGATGGCGTCGCGTCTCAGCCCTGGATTCGTTTCCCCCGACATCCTTCGACTCCTTGCGTCCGTTGACCGGCCAGAGTCTCGCGGGCCATACGGTACGGGTCGGGGTGGGAGGGGCGGAAGTGGTCGGGCGGGTGCGGTCAGGCCGCGTACGAGGCCGGGTCGTCGAGTACCGCCCGTACGACGGAGTGTGCCGCGCCGAGCAGCGGGCCCTCCGAGCCGAGGTGCGAGACGGTCAGTGCGGGGCGGGCGGGCTCGGCGATGCGGCGGGTCAACTCCCTTTCCAGGGACGGCAGGAGCCAGGGGGCGAGGCGCGAGAGTGCGCCGCCGAGGATCACGGCCTGGGGGTCGAGGAGGTTCACGGTCCCGGCGAGTGCGATGCCGAGCGCCGCACCGGCCGTGCTCAGGGCGCGGCGCACGGCGCGGTCGCCGTCGGCGGCGCGGTCGGCGAGCAGGTCGACGGTGCGGCCGGCCGCTGCGACGCCCGTGCCGGCGAGTCCGGCGGCGCGCAGCACCGCCTCCTCGCCCGCGTACTGCTCCAGACAGCCGCGGCCGCCGCAGGCACAGGGCGGGCCCTCGGGCCGTACCGGGACGTGACCCAGCTCGCCGGCGTAACCGTGGGTGCCGCGCAGCAGTCTGCCCTCGACGACCACCGCGGCGCCGATGCCGATCTCCGCGGAGACGTGTACGAAGTCCTGGGGCGCGGGGTCGCCGCCGAGCCAGAGTTCGGCGAGTGCACCGAGGTTGGCTTCGTTGTCGACGCTGAGCTGGGCGCCGTAGGGCAGGGAGGCGCCCAGGTCGATGTCTTCCCAGCCGAGGTTCGGGGCGCGTACGACGGTCTGGGTGTCGCGTGCCACCAGGCCGGGGACGGCGACCGCGATTCCCGCGGGGCGCAGTCCTTCGCCGCGGGTGGCCTCCGTGACCTGGTGGATCAGCTCGGCGAGTTCCTTCAGTACGGGTTCGGCGGGGCGGCCGCGGTGGTCGGCCCGCGCACTGGCCCGGGCGCGTACCTTCCCGTGCAGATCGATGGCGCAGACGGCGAGATGGTCGACGCCGATCTCGGCGCCGATGCCGACCGGGCCCCGGCCGCTGAGCGAGAGCGCGCTGCCGGGGCGGCCCACGGCGCCGGACTGTTCGCGGCCGAGCTCGACCACCAGGCCGGCCCGGATCAGTTCGTCGACCAGGGAGGAGACGGCCGCACGGGTGAGGCCGATGTGGGTGGCGACGGTGGCCCGGGAGAGCGGGCCGTGTCCGGCGACCGCGTGCATCACGAGGGAGAGATTGCGGCGGCGCATGCCCTGCTGGGTGTTGGGAAGGGGGGCGTTCATCCGTGGACCTCCTGGCGCAGCAGTGCATCGGCTCCGGTGAGCGTGGATCCGATCCTGAGCAGCGCGGATTCATCCACCGGGAGGGGAGCGTACAGCGGTCCCTGTGCCGTGCCCCAACGCCGGGCGACAGCGGCGGGGTCCTCGCCGGTGAGCAGGCCCGCCGCCTGGGCGGCCGCGCCGAGCGCCACCAGTTCCTTGGCGGCGGGTACCTGCACCGCGCGCCCCGACAGGCGGCGTACGGTCTCGCGCCATGCCGTGCCCTGGGCGCCGCCGCCGATCAGCAGGAGCGGAGCGGTCGGGTCGGCGTCCGCGTCGAGCACCTTGTCGAGGGCGGCGAGCAGGGCGAAGACCGCGCCGTCGTAGGCGCCCTGGAGGAGCTGGCCGCCGGTGGTGTCGTGCCGCACGCCGTAGAAGAGACCGGCGGCGTGCGGGAGTTGGGGTGTGCGCTCGCCGCCGAGGAAAGGCAGGACGGTGGCGCTGCCGCCCGGCTCCACGGCTTCGCGGTCGAGGCCGAGCAGGGTGGCGATCCGGTCGACGGCCAGGGTGCAGTTGAGGGTGCAGGCGAGCGGCAGCCAGTCGCCGCGGGCGTCGGCGAAGCCTGCCACGGTTCCCGTGGGGTCGACGGGGCGGTGACCGGACACCGCGTAGACGGTGCCCGAGGTGCCAAGGCTGAGCACCGGCTGGCCGGGGAGCAGTCCCAGGCCGAGGGCCGCGGCGGCGTTGTCGCCGGTGCCCGGTGCGACGAGGATGCCGGGCGTGAGGGGGAGTCGGGGCAGGTCGCGGACGGTGCCGGCGGCCTCGCCGGGCCCGAGGACCTGGGGGAGCATCGCGGGGGAGAGGCCGGCCAGGGCGAGGATCTCTTCGTCGTACGCACCCGTTGCCGACGACCACCAGCCGGTGCCGGAAGCGTCGCCCCGGTCGGTGACGGCGCGGCCGGTGAGACGCTCGGTGAGGTAGTCGTGCGGGAGGCGCACAGCGGCCGTGGCGCGTGCCGCCTCGGGTTCGTTCTCCTGCAGCCAGGCCCACTTGGTGACGGTGAACGCCGGTCCCGGCAGGCTTCCGGTGCGCTCGGCCCAGGCCTTGGGACCGCCGAGCTCCTCGGTCAGGCGCTCGGCCTGCGGCGCCGACCGCACGTCGTTCCAGAGCATCGCCGGCCGTACGGGCATTCCGTCGGCGTCCAGGGTGACCAGGCCGTGCTGCTGGCCGCCGATGGAGATCGCCGCGGCCCGTGTCGCGGGTTCACCGCAGGCGTGCAGGGCGGCGGAAAGGGCCTCCCACCACTGCTGGGGGTCGCTCTCGCGGGCGCCTGCCTCGCCGGAGACGGTGTGCGGCGCCTGGCCGCTCGCGACGACCTCGCCGGTCACCGTGTCGACGACCAGCGCCTTGGTGGACTGGGTCGAGCTGTCCACCCCGATGACAAGCGGGCTGATGGGGGCTGTCATCACTTGACTCCGTTCCGCGACTTCACAACGATGCCCTCGGATACTAGTTTGTTAACGGCCATGACGAAATAGCCCGGACCAGGCCGGGTCGGCAAAAGGGAGCGCGACATGAACTACCAGCCCACCCCCGAGGACAAGTTCTCCTTCGGCCTGTGGACCGTGGGATGGCAGGGCCGCGACCCGTTCGGTGATGCGACCCGGCCCGCCCTGGACCCGGTCGAATCCGTGCAGCGCCTGGCCGAGCTCGGTGCGTACGGCGTCACCTTCCACGACGACGACCTGATCCCCTTCGGGTCCTCCGACGCCGAGCGCGAGTCGCACATCAAGCGCTTCCGCCAGGCCCTGGACGCCACCGGCCTGATCGTTCCGATGGCCACCACCAACCTCTTCACGCACCCGGTCTTCAAGGACGGCGGCTTCACCGCCAACGACCGGGACGTACGCCGCTACGCGCTGCGCAAGACGATCCGCAACATCGACCTGGCCGCCGAGATCGGCGCCCAGACCTATGTGGCGTGGGGTGGCCGCGAGGGTGCGGAGTCCGGCGGCGCCAAGGACGTGCGCGACGCGCTCGACCGGATGAAGGAGGCCTTCGACCTCCTCGGCGAGTACGTCACCGAGCAGGGCTACGACCTCCGCTTCGCCATCGAGCCCAAGCCCAACGAGCCGCGCGGCGACATCCTGCTGCCCACCGTCGGCCACGCCCTCGCCTTCATCGAGCGCCTGGAGCGCCCCGAGCTGTACGGAGTGAACCCGGAGGTCGGCCACGAGCAGATGGCCGGACTGAACTTCACGCACTCCATCGCCCAGGCCATCTGGTCCGGCAAGCTCTTCCACATCGACCTCAACGGCCAGACCGGCATCAAGTACGACCAGGACCTGCGCTTCGGCGCGGGCGACCTGCGCTCCGCCTTCTGGCTCGTCGACCTGCTGGAGAGCGCCGGATACGAAGGTCCGCGCCACTTCGACTTCAAGCCGCCGCGCACCGAGGGCTTCGACGGTGTCTGGGCCTCGGCGTCCGGCTGCATGCGCAACTACCTGATCCTCAAGGAGCGGGCCGCCGCCTTCCGTGCCGACCCCGAGGTCCAGGACGCGCTGCGTGCCTCGCGCCTCGACCAGCTGGCGCAGCCCACCGCGGCGGACGGGCTCGCCGCCCTGCTCGCCGACCGGGGAGCCTACGAGGAGTTCGACACCACCGAGGCCGCCGAGCGTTCCATGGCCTTCGAGCACCTGGACCAGCTGGCGATGGACCACCTGCTCGCCGCACGCGGCTGATTGGCCTCAGAAGCGGTCAACTCGCCGATAACGATGGCGAGATGACCGCTTCGGGGGGACTCTGGAGGGTATGGCCACACCGCGGATGCCCTCTCAGCCACCCGGTTCCCCGCAGGGCCCGGGGTTCGGCCCGCCTCTGCCGCACGGCGGCGGAGGCGGAAGCCGCAGGTTCCTGGCGATCGCGGCCGCCGTCGCGGTGGTGATCGTCGTCGTGGTCGTGGTGCTGATGAGCCGAGGAGACGGCTCACCGGGGAAGAAGGGTCCCGGAGGTACGACACCGGCGAGCCCGACGCCCTCGCTGAGCATCCCCACGGAGATCCCCACCGAACTTCCCTCCGAGCTGCCGACGAAGCTGCCGACCTCTCTGCCGTCGGAGTTCCCGTCGGACCTGGAGACCCTGCTCCCCTCCTTCTAGCGCCCCTCGGGCAGCCGCAGGAAGGTCAGAACCGTCTTCACCCCGCTGTCCACGAGCCGCCCCTGCGCGTCGAACGCTCCGGCGCCGTCCGTCATCCCGAAGTCGTTGTCGTTGATGAGCGCAAGGGTGTTGTGCCCGGCCAGGGCGACGCCCTCGATCTTCCCCGGCACGCCGGGGACCGTCCCGAGGTCGACGACCAGACGCTTGCGCAGCACCGGTACGCCCGAGGCCGAGGGGTCGGCCAGCTGCTCGTACGAGGGCGAAGTCGCCACGGAGTCCCAGGCGCTGCCCAGAATCCCCTTGCCGTGCGGCAGGGTGACGCGCTGGAGCCGGGCGGCCTTGTCGGTGCGCTCCTCCACGAGGAGGCTGTCGCGGCCGACGGCCACCACCGAGGAGATCTTCAGCTCGGAGGTGTCGTCCTCGCCCGGGTCGACCACGTCCACGGCGTCGAAGCGGTAGGCGTACTCGGCCGTGACCGCCCGGTGCCGGGGCGAGAAGCGCAGCAGCCGGACGTTGCGCGATCCCTCGCCGGCCGCGGCGTCGGGGACCGAGAGCGGACTCTGCACCGCCAATACCAGGTCACCGCCCGGGAGTTGTGCCAGTCCCTCGAAGCCGCGGTTGGTCTTGCGCTGGAGCAGGATGGCGGGCAGCGACTCCACCACGGGGTAGTCGGCGCCGGTCAGGTGCAGGCCCTTGGGCACGTAACGGGTGAGGACCTGCCCGCGGGCCGACACGTGCACGAGCGAGGGGCCGTACTCGTCGACCAGCCAGAAGGTGCCGTCCTTCGCCCGCACGATGCCCTCGGTGTCGAGCCCGTTCGGGTTGTACGCGAGCGGGGACTTGGCGTCGTAGGAGTACGGGGCCTCGTCGCGGCCCTGCTGGTTCGAGAGCCCCGTCACCGCGGTGCCCGACCGGGTGGTCAGTGGAATCGCCTGCAGCACCTTCAGCGTGCCGTGCTCCGCGCGCACCCGGACGATCACCGGGTCGAAACCGGGGACCGGGAACGTGCGCCGCTTCGTTCCGTCGATCTTGATCTGCCCGTTGGGGCCGCGGTCGCTCACCGTCCAGAACTCGCCCTTGCGGCCCGCCGGGTAGATGTCGCTTCCGATGCCGCCGAGCTTGACCCCCCGGTCGTCGCCGACGGTTCCCGGCAGCAGGGAGTCGGAGAAGGAGCCCAGCGGGATGGTGCCGAGTACGGCGGTGCCGGTGACCCGTGCGGTCCGCCCGTCGTGCTCCGTGTCCCCGGCGGCGGCGCTGCCGGCCGCGGTGACGGCGGCGAGAAGTGCGAGCGGCAGCCCCACGGCGAGGGAACGCTTGAGAACACGCGGGGACATGAGGCCTCCTGGGGCACAAAGGTGCGGACAGCGGCCAGGCTGGACCCTCGTCCCCAACGGCGCACCACGACAGCATGAACACCGGGCGACGTACGGACGGCGCCTCCCGCGCGAGCGGAAAGCGCCGTCGTCAACTGCCGCGGACGTCAGCGGCGGTGGCGCACGCCGCCGTACGTCACTCCTCGCCCGTCACCACGGCCAGCGCCGCCGCCGGGTCCTGGTCCGCGGGCCCCGCCGGGGTCCACCGGCCGCGCTCCTTGCGGTACGGCCACCACCGCCCGTCCTGCCCGTACCGCAGCTGCGCGTCGGTGCCCGTCACCGTCCACCGGTTGCGCCCGGCCCGCAACGGCGGCCGCGCGTCGTCCTCCCAGGCCTGGTCCAGCTGAGTGCGGGCGCGCGCGAGGCCCTCGGCCTCCGGCGTCCACTCCTCCTCCAGTACGCGAAGCCCCGCCACGCCCCCGTATTCCCAGGCGCGTACGGCAAGAGCCAGCTCCCCCCGATCGCGCCCCGAACCGGCGGCCAGCCGCGCGGAGATCTGCTGGTCCGCACCGGACGCGGCCAGCCGTACCGCATCCTGTTCCGGCGTCAACCCGGCCTGCAGAGGCTGCTGTTCATGCCCGGGGGTCAGCGCGTCCAGGAGCATCAGCCGCGCCCGCAGCGCGGCGTCCGCCGCCAGGAATTCCAGCGCGGCCGTCTCCAGGCCGGGCGCGGGACCGGCGTCGGTGTCGAGCGAGAGCGGCTGACCCGGCTCGTCGGGCAGCGGCGGCAGCTCGGGCAGGGGCGGCAGGATCTCCCGTGCGGCGAAGGCCTCGTCCGCCCGTACGCCCTCTGCCGTCCCCGCCTCATCCCCTTCCCCGGCGGACTCCTGTGGCACCGCCTGCGCCACGCTGCGCGCCTGCAGCTCGTCCAGCAGCTGCCGCTCGCCCCGGCCGCGCATCAGCAGCAGCAGAAACGGGTCCTGGTCCAGGAGCCGCGCCAGCTGATAGCAGAGCGCCGCCGTGTGCGGGCAGTGATCCCACGCCTCGCACGAGCACTGGGGCTCCAAGTCGCCTATGCCGGGCAGCAGTTCCACCCCGGCAGCGGCCGCGTCCTCCATCAGGTGCGGCGGCATCTCCCGGTCGAGAAGCGCCGCGATGTGCCCGGCCCGCTCGACCGCCATGTCGAGAAAACGGTCCCACTCGTCCTCGCTCAGCTGCTGGAGCAGTACGTCGCTGCGCCGGCCTGTGCCGTCCCGATCGCGTACGACGGCCGTGATGCGCCCGGGCCGTACCGACACCGCACCGACCGCGCCCGCACGCGCGAACTTGCGCCCCTGCTTGAGCTGTTGGCCGTCCAGCGCCGTGTCCTCGAGCGCCTTGAGCCACGCCAGGCCCCACCAGGTCTGCGCGAAGCCCCGGCCCCCGACCGGCCCCAGCGCACCGAAGGTCCGCTCCATGCCGTCCGGCCCCTCTGTGGATCCACTCATCGCGCACTCCCTCGCAGCTCCACCAGATCCGCCAGCTCGGCGTCGGTCAGTTCGGTCAGCGCGGCCTCGCCGGAACCGAGCACGGAATCCGCCAACTCCCGCTTGCGCAGCAGCATCGCGGCGATCCTGTCCTCGATGGTCCCCTCGGCGATCAGCCGGTGCACCTGGACGGGCCTGGTCTGGCCGATGCGGTACGCCCGGTCGGTGGCCTGCGCCTCGACCGCCGGATTCCACCAGCGGTCGTAGTGGACGACGTGCTCGGCACGGGTGAGATTGAGGCCGGTGCCGGCCGCCTTCAGCGACAGCAGGAAGACCGGGACCTCCCCGTCCTGGAAGCGCTGCACCATCTCCTCACGTCGGGCGACGGGCGTGCCGCCGTGCAGGAACTGGGTGGGCACCCCGCGGGCCGCCAGATGCTCCTCGACGAGCCGCGCCATCTGCACGTACTGGGTGAAGATCAGTACGCTCGCGCCCTCGGCGAGGATCGTGTCCAGGAGTTCGTCCAGCAGCTCCAGCTTCCCCGAACGCCCGGTGATCCGCGGCTTGTTCTCCTTGAGGTACTGCGCGGGGTGATTGCAGATCTGCTTGAGCGCGGTGAGCAGTTTGACCACCAGGCCGCGGCGCGCGAAGCCGTCCGCACCCGAGATCTCCGCAAGGGTCTCGCGCACCACGGCCTCGTACAGACCGGTCTGCTCCTTGGTCAGCGAGACGGCCCGGTCGGTCTCCGTCTTCGGCGGCAGCTCCGGTGCGATGCCGGGATCGGACTTGCGCCGGCGCAGCAGGAACGGACGGACCAGCGCGCCCAGCCGCTCGGCAGCCGCCGGGTCCTTGCCGCCCTCGATGGCCGCGGCGTATCGGCTGCGGAAGGTGCCGAGCCTGCCGAGGAGCCCGGGCGTCGTCCAGTCGAGGATCGCCCACAGTTCGGACAGGTTGTTCTCGACCGGCGTGCCGGTGAGAGCCACCCGGGCGCGTGCCGGCAGCATGCGCAGTTGCCTGGCGGTCGAGGAGTGCGGATTCTTCACGTGCTGCGCCTCGTCGGCGACGACCAGACCCCACCCCGTCCCGGCCAGCTTCTCGGTGTCCAGGCGCATCGTCCCGTACGTGGTGAGCACGAACTCCGCGTCCGCCAGGCCCTCCAGGGACCGCGACGAGGCGTGGAAGCGGCGCACCGCGGTGCCGGGTGCGAACCTTTCGATCTCCCGCTGCCAGTTGCCCATCAGGGACGTCGGGCAGACGACCAGAGTCGGCCCGGCCGTCGACGGGTCGGTCTGCCGGTGCAGATGCAGAGCGATCAGGGTGATCGTCTTGCCGAGGCCCATGTCGTCGGCGAGGCAGCCGCCGAGCCCGAGCGAGGTCATGAGGTCCAGCCAGCCCAGACCGCGGAGCTGGTAGTCGCGCAGCGTCGCCGCCAGCGCCGCAGGCTGCCGCACGGGCGGCCGGTCCGCGCCCTCGGGGTCCGCGAGGCGGTCGCGCAGGCGGGCCAGCCAGCCGGTCGCCTCCACTTCCACGCGCCGCCCGTCGACCTCGGTGGACCCGGTCAGCACCGCACCCAGCGCATCGATGGGAGTGACCTTGCGGTCCTGTGTCGCGCGGGCCCGCCTTGCTTCCACCGGGTCGATCAGCACCCACTGGTCGCGCAGCCGCACCACCGGTCTGCTCGACTCGGCGAGTTGATCGAGCTCGGCCCTGCTGAGCTTCTGATCGCCCAGGGCGAAGGACCAGTTGAAGCCCAGGAGCGCGTCCGCGGACAGCGTCGACGGCATGCCCGAGAGGGCCCGGTTCGCCGGTGAACTGTCGGGCGCCTCGTCGGGAGGGCCGATGACCGCGCGTGCCGTGAACGTGCGCGCCAGCTCCTTGGGCCAGTGCACCTGCACGCCGGTGGCGGCCAGCGCCCGGGACGCCTCGCCGAGCAGTTCGGCGGCCTCCTCGTCGGCCAGGTCGATCCAGTCGGGCACGGCCGCCGACAGCAGGGGAGCGAGCGAAGCCCAGGCGCGGGCCGCACGGCGCAGCGCGAGCAGAGCGTCCATCTGCGGACGCGGGCCGAAACCGGCGGCCGCCCCCGACCACACCTCGGCGGCGTCGGCGACGAGCGTCGGATCGCTGACGCTGTGCATCTGCAGTACGGCACGGAAGACCGGCCCCGCGCCGTCCGTTGCGCCTTCGGCCGCCGTATCGAGCCCGTGCAGCTCGATGCGCAGCGAGATCCTTACCCCCGCGTCGTGGCCCGCGGCGACGTCGGCCGCCCAGGTGCGCTGTCCGGGAACGTGCTGCGGGGTGTCGCCCGCAAAGGCGGGGCCTCCGGCGGCGATTGCGGCGGCCGGGGTGCGCGGCAGGCCGTCGGCGACCGCGTCGAGGAAGGCGCGCAGCAGCGGCTCGGGCGCGGGCAGCAGGAGGGCGCCGTCAGTGGTGGCAAGGGGGACGGCGTGCGCGGTGGGCGGCATGGCCGCCGCCAGCTCCCGTACCCGCTCCAGGTCATCGGCGGTGAACGGGCCCGCCCGCCAGGCGTCGTGATCGGTCGCGGTGAGTCCGGGCAGCAGACGCCCACGGGCCGCGAGTTGGAGCGCGAACACCGCTGCGGTGCCCCAGAAGGCGGTCGCCGCGGAGGCGTGTGCGGATGCCCTGGCCCGGGTGAGGACGGGCAGTGCGTCGCGTACGGGGAGCAGCAACGCCCGTACGGCGCAAGGGATCACATCGTCCGCGACAACGGTCAGCTCCTCGACGGGACCCAGGCCCCCGGGAGGTTCGGTGCCGTCGGGGTGCCAGAAGGCGATCCGCCCGGTGCGGGAGGGGTCGGCGGGGAGGAAGACGGCTGAACAGCGGGAGAGTTCGGTGATCTGGGAGGGCGTTGCCAGGGGGAGTCGGTGCACAGCGATAGCGCATTCCTCAAACTTGACTACTGCAGGCCGGAGCGGCCGAGGCTACCCCACGAGGGCGCTCGGCGGGCAGCACATCACCATGATTCAGTTCACATCGACCCGGGGTGGTGTAGCCAGCACCACCATGGCTCCGGGGGTCACCCCCGCGCCGCCCGGGTGGTGGCGCCATGGTCGCCGCAGGCCCCTGATCCGTACGTTTTATGAGGTCAGCGCATGGGCCAACAGACCGGAGACCGTCATGCCACAGGCCGCCTCAACGCTCACGAAACCAGAGCGAGAGACCCGGACGGGCAGCGATTTCACGCCGCTCCTCAAGACAGTGAAGTCGCAGGGTCTCCTGGAGCGCCGCACCGGCTGGTACGCCTTCGGCATCACCTGCAATCTGCTGGCACTGGCCGCGGTGCTCAGCGGTGTCGCGCTCCTCGGCAGCTCCTGGTGGGTGCTCCTGCTCGCCCTCCCGCTGTCGGTGCTTTCGGCGCGTACGGCTTTCTACGGACATGACGCGGGCCATGCGCAGATCAGCGGCGACCGCCGTGCGGCCAGGGCCGTCGGCCTGTTCCACAGCAATCTGCTGCTGGGCATGAGCTACGCCTGGTGGAACGACAAGCACAACCGCCACCACGCCAACCCCAACCATGTCGACAAGGACCCCGATGTCGGAGTCGGCGCCCTGGTGTGGACCCAGAAGCAGGCCGCCCAGCGCGAGGGATTCGCACGCTGGCTGACCCGCAACCAGGCGCGGCTCTTCTTCCCCATGCTGCTGCTCGAAGGCATCGCGCTGAAGATCTACGGATTCCAGGACCTCAAGCGCCAGCCCACCCGGGAACGCCTCGTCGAAGGCGCACTGCTGCTGCTCCACCTCGGTGGCTACCTGACCCTGCTCCTGATGACCATGTCCCTTCCCACCGCGATCGTCTTCGCCCTGCTCCACCACGCCCTGTTCGGCCTGCACCTGGGCATGACCTTCGCCCCGAACCACAAGGGGATGGAGATGCCCGACCCGGAGAGCGAGGAGCGCTGGGGTCACCTCAAGCGTCAGGTGCTGACCTCGCGCAATGTACGGGGCGGGCTGCTCACCGACTGGTTCCTCGGCGGGCTCAACTACCAGATCGAGCACCACCTGTTCCCGAGCATGCCCCGGCCCCATCTGCGCCTGGCCCAGCCGCTGGTGCGTGCGCACTGCCGTGAGCTGGGGATTCCGTACACCGAGACCGGGCTCGTCGACTCCTACCGCCAGGCGCTGACGCACATGCACGAGGTCGGCGAACCACTTCGTGCCGGATAGTGGAACCGCTGGGCGCGCACACGCGTTCAACAGTCACAGAGCGGCAGTCGCCGCGAAGGAGGCGTCGCAGATGTCAAGGACCGCAAAGATCGCTGCCGGGGGTGTCGTCGCCGGCCTCATCCTGATTCCCATCATCGGTTTCCTCCCGGCACTGCTGGTGCTCATCGGGGTGCCGGTGGTCGCCTACCTCCTGCTCGACCCCAGCCAGCGCCGCAGGCTCCGCCGGGTCACGCGCAAGGAGATAGGTCGCTGACCAGGCCATTTTCCGAGGTGCCGGGATAGAATCGCGGCGGATCACCGGCACACGCGAGGGGAGTTCCGCGCAATGGGCGGGACAGTCATACAGGTCAGCAGCAACGGCGAGTACTCCTTCACCAAGCCGAACCGGGACAGCATCACCCTGCTGCCCGGCCTCGGCGTGGAGGGCGACGTGCACGCGGGGGTCACGGTCAAGCACCGCTCGCGCGTCGCACAGGATCCCACCCAGCCGAACCTGCGCCAGGTCCACTTCATCCACCAGGAGCTCTTCGCCGAGGTCCTCGCCGAAGGCTTCGAGGTCGCGCCCGGCCAGCTCGGCGAGAACATCACCACCGGCGGAATCGATCTGCTCTCGCTACCCACCGGCACCCTGCTGCACGTCGGCGACGCGGCGGTCGTCGAGGTGACCGGACTGCGCAACCCCTGTCTGCAGATCGACAACTTCCAGGACGGGCTGCTGAAGCGGGTGATCGGCCGTGACGAGGCGGGCAACATCGTCCGCAAGGCCGGAATCATGAGCATCGTGAAAGCGGGCGGCACGGTACGGCCCGGCGACCCGATCAGGGTCGAGCTTCCGGCCGAGCCGCACCGCCCCCTGGAGAAGGTGTGACGGCCGAGCCCGGCTCAGCCTGCGGGAGTTGACCAGTAGCCCCGCATCAGCTCCACCGACCACTCGGGCTGCGCGGTCTCACCGCGCGGTCCGAACTCGGCCATGTACGGCTTGATGTCCAGCACCGGTGTGCCGTCCACGGCGTCCAGGCCGGCCACCTGAATGTCGAGCCCGTCCACCTTGAGCAGCCGGCAGCGTGAGACACCCAGCCGGTTCGGCCTGTTCTTTCCGCGCTGCGCGAAGATCCCGACCAGCGGCCAGTCGGTGTTGCCGCGCGGGTGCCTGGCACCGGTCTGGATCTTCTCCGGGGTGACCCGGTCGAAGTGGTACACCACTTCGAGATGGGAGAAGTCCTCGAGCCCGGCCAGCGCCTGCGGTCCGAAGCGGGCGGCGTCGAGCCGGATCACCGCGGTCTCCCGGTCCCAGTCGTCGTCCGTGGCCTGCGCCCGTCCGCCGACGACTCGGCCCACCGGAAGGCAGACCACCGCGTCGCCGTCCGTGTCGGGCGTGCTGTCCGTCATCTCTGTCTCCTCCGTTGCCGCTTTGCGTGCGGATGCTCAGGCAGGCCGTACGGCCAGGGCCTCCAGGGCCTGGAGCAGCGCGGGCAGTTCCGTGCCTCGTCCGAGGGGCACCACCTCGCCCGGCGCCTCGTCCAACAGGAGGAAGGCGATGTCGTCGGTGCGCGCGACCATGGACCAGCCGGGGCCATCGGCCCGGACGGTCCGGGCGCCGTCCGGTGCGTACGTCGAACGGATCCGCCCGGCGGGCGGCGGCGAGGCCACATAGCCGTGCAGTTCCTCGATCACCTGTGCCGCGGGTCCCGTGGGCTTCTCCTGCGGACCGTCGGCCGGGGGGAACGCCTCGTCGCCGCCGAGCTGTTCGCGCCAGGTGCCCCACTGCTGGGCGATCTCGTCCGCGCCGAGCCGCCGCTGCGGCGGACCCCACTGCCCGGCGTCGGGCGGGGTGAGCGGTGCCGACTCCGCTTCGGGATCGTGCGGCTCGGGGATTCCGGGCGCGGCGACCGCGACGGCGAGCGGCCAGCCGGGGAGCGAGACGACGATGCTGCGCTCATCGGGCGAGAGGTCGTACTCGATTCCGCAGTCCCAGGAGGCGATCGCGACCGCGACCAGTGATACGTCGTCGACCACCACGGTCCAGCGCGCGCCCTCCCCGTCCTGGCCCAGCACCAGTCCGTATCCCTGAGGGTGCGGATCGATGCCGAGCGCGGCGCAGGCGGCGGGGAAGTCGTCCCCGAGCACGCTCGGGAACTGCGCAGGGGTCAGCAGCAAGGCGGTGAGCACGTACAGCGCCTCGTCGGTGACTTCTTCCGTCCCGGCCACGCCGGCCTCCTCAAGTGATCAGTCGTCGGCGCACCTTAACCACTGAGTAACCCGGCCGTCGAGGCCTCCGGGGATCAGGCCACGGGCAGACCGAGCAGGGAGCGTGCCACCGTCTGTGGACTCTCGTCCCGCTCACGGGCCAGCGCGATCACCGCCCGGCACGCCAGCTCGCTGATTCCGAAGGACAGCGCTTCGGGCGAAACCCACCCGGCGGCCTCGTCGCTGCGGTCCTCGTCCTCGTCCGCGCAGGCCGACACATAGGTCGCGGCCGCCTCGAAAATATTGTGCTGTCCGGTGTCGCGCCGTGCCACGGGCGGTGCCGCGTTCGCGCTCGGTGCGAAGAACTTCCTCAATCTGCTCAACATCCGGCCCACCGTCCCCGTGCGTGGAGCGATCCACCGATCTTCCAAGTCGGCCCCTCCAACGTAGGGTTGGACCCCCTCCGACTGGTAGGGGACGGAGCTGTGAAGACTCAGGTCTCCCCGTCGAGGCTGCGGAGCGTGGCGTGCAGCCAGGTGATCTCCGCCCGGCTGGTGGCCCGGGCGATCGTGAGGATGCCGCGCCGGAAGGGGTCGTCCAACTCCTCGGCGCGCAGCGGCCGGTCGCCCTCGTAGAAGAAGCTGGCCGGTTCCTCCAGGAAGGCGAGACGCCGGCGCAGCACCTCCGCCTGTGCCGTGGGGCGGGGGAGGTGGCGCAGGAACGCGAGGAGGGTGAACCACCGGTTCTCGTCGGTGATTTCACCGCGTGCCGGCTCGGCGAGGCGCCGCTGGAGCTCGCGGCGTCCTTCGGGTGTGAGCTGCAGGACGTGCCGGGGTGCGGCAGCGGCTCCGGGCTGGGTCTCCCGGGCCAGCCAGCCGGACTTCTCCAGCCGTTTGATCGCCGGGTAGAGGGTGCTCTCGGCGACGGGCCTGATGTGTCCGGTGAGTGCGGTGATGCGCTTGCGCAGCTCGTAGCCGTGCAGCGGGGCTTCGTAGAGGAATCCGAGGATGGCGAGTTCGAGCATGTCTGCATTCTGCCGCATCTCCGCTGTACCTCGGTAGCGCTATACATCGGCACCGAGGTATGGTCTGGTCGGTCGGCAGGACGCCGGAGGAGAGACGGGGAGAGCGACATGCGCAAGGCACACTTCGACGCACAGGGCAGCTGCATCAGATGGACCGAGGCTCCGGGCGAGGGTCCTGCGCGGGTGTACGTCCACGGGCTCGGCTCGGCCTCGACCGTCTACCACGCGCACATCGCTGCCCACCCTGACCTGGCAGGCCGCAGAACCCTCTTCGTCGACCTGCCGGGCCACGGCATCAGTGACCGGCCCGCCACCTTCGGCTACACCCTCGAGGAGATGGCGCAGGCACTCGCTGCCGCGCTCGACGCGGCCGGTGCGGAAGGGGCGGAGCTGGTGGCGCACAGCATGGGCGGGGCGGTCGCCGTCGTCCTGGCCCACGAGCGCCCCGACCTGGTCTCGCGGCTGGTGCTCACGGAGGCCAATCTCGACCCCAACCCGCCGGCGGGGGCTGGCAGCAGCGGCATCGCCTCGTACACCGAGGAGGAATTCGTGCACGGCGGAGGATTCGCGCGGGTTCTGCAGCGCGTGGGGCAGGAGTGGGCGGCGACCATGCGGCTCGCCGACCCGCTGGCCCTGCACCGTACGGCGCTCGGTCTCATACGCGGGACACGGCCCACCATGCGCAGCATGCTCATGGACCTCACGACGGACCGCACCTACCTGCAGGGCGAACTCAGCGGCCCGCTCGCGGGACATGACGAACTGGTCGCCGCCGGTGTGCGGGTGGAGACCGTCCCCGAGGCCGGCCACAACGTCATGTTCGACAATCCGGCGGCCTTCACCCGTGCGGTGGCCGCTCAGTCCTGACGGACGGCCACGGCCAGGAAACGACTGTCCTCGTCGGCGTACGAGACCAACTGCCAGCCCGACGAGGCGAGCAGCGGACGCAGCACCGGCTCGGCGCGCAGATCGGCAGGGGTGATCTGCCGCCCCTGCCGGGCGGCCAGCGCCGCACGCCCGATGGGGTGGAAGAGCGCGAGCAGCCCTCCCGGGCGCACGGCGCGCGCCAACTCGCCCAGATTCTGCCGTGGTTCAGGCAGATGCGAGATCAGGCCGCCGCCGAACACCGCGTCCAGCGATCCGGTCCGCACCGGAAGCCGTGCGACATCACCGAGCAGCAGCCGCCCGCTGCGGTCGCGGCCCGCGCGCACCGCCGCGGCGAGCATCTCGGGCGTCAGATCGATTCCCAGCACGCGGCCCCCCGCGCCCACGGCCTCGCGCAGCGCCGGCAGGGCGCGCCCCGTGCCGCAGCCCGCGTCGAGGACGGTGTCGCCCGGCCGCAGCCCGAGCTCGTCCACGGCGGCACCGTACGCGGGCCCGTCGTCGGGGAACCGGGTGTCCCAGTTCGCCGCACGGGTACCGAAGAACTCCTGAACGTGCGTGTGGTCATCGGCCATACGGACATGATCCCCTACCCCGATCGGGCGTCGAACTGTGCGCACGTTCGAGCATGGGGCGATCGTCCTGGAACACCTCTTCGCCATAATCCGGCCGCTTTCGAAATGCGCCCCCACTGCACGCCCCCAACGGGTCTAGCGTCCCGGATCCATGGGACACCTGGACCACGCGGCCTTCGGCTGGCTGACCCCCGTGCTGTCGTACCTCATGGCGGCCATCGGCTCCGCCCTCGGCCTGCGCTGCACCGTGCGTGCACTGGAGACAAGCGGCCGTTCGCGCCGCAACTGGCTGATCACCGCGGCGACAGCGCTCGGCACCGGCATCTGGACCATGCACTTCGTGGCGATGCTCGGCTTCGGCGTCAGCGGCACCGACATCCACTACAACGTGCCGCTGACGCTGCTCAGCCTTCTCGTGGCCGTCCTCGTCGTGGGCGTCGGGGTCTTCGCCGTCGGCTACGGCCACGATCGCGTCAGATCGCTGCTGATCGGCGGACTGACGACCGGGATCGGGGTGGCGAGCATGCACTACCTCGGCATGGCGGCACTGCGTCTGCACGGCACGGTGCACTACGACCCGATGCTCGTGGGCCTCTCGATCGTCATCGCGGTCATCGCCGCGACCGCCGCACTCTGGGCGGCCCTCAACATCCAGGCTCCGATCGCGGTCGCCGGCGCCTCCCTCGTGATGGGCCTCGCCGTGAGCAGCATGCACTACACGGGGATGTTCGCCGTGAGTGTGCAGGTCGCTCCGTCCCGCGTCGAGCTCCAGGGGGCCACGACGATGCAGTTCATCTTCCCCCTCGCCGTGGGCCTCGGCTCGTTCCTCTTCGTCACCTCCGCGTTCGTCGCGCTCTCGCCGACCGCACGCGAGCGCGCTGCCTACGCGGCGGCGGAACGTCTCACCGAAACCGCAGCTCCCTAGCTGCCTCCATGGGCCCTGGGCCGCCAGTCCCGTATCCGCAAGCGAGGAGAGCCGGTGCGAACACCCCGCAAGAACCAGGGCGGCACTGCCCTGGAGCCACCCGAGCCCCAGATGCGCGGGCGGCGCGCGCACGCGGGCCCGCCGGCCCAGGAACACCTGGCCGGTGACGTGCCGGAGACGGCGCCCGCTGCCCCTGCCCCTGTCCCCGCCGTCGCGGGCGGTCTGACGCTGCGCCCGAGGACCGTACGGGCCAAGATCGTGTCGCTGCTGATGGTGCCCGTGGTCTCCCTGCTGGCCCTCTGGGGCTTCGCGACCGTCACCACGGCCCAGGACGTGTTCCGGCTGCGCCAACTGCAGCGCGTCGACGAACAGATCCGTACCCCCCTCTCCACGGCCGTCTCCCAGCTCCAGGCGGAGCGGCGCGCGGCGCTCCGCTACGCGGCGGCCCCCGGCGCCGATGCGGGCGCCGAACTCCGGCGTCAGGCAGGGCGCACCGACACCGCCGTGGCCGCGCTGGAACTCGGCGGCGGCCACACCGTCGCCGACGCGGGCGGTATGCCGGCCGAGGCCGCCGACCGGCTCGCCACCTTCGTACGGGGCGCCCATCAGCTGGAGGCGCTGCGCACCGGAATCCTCAACCGCCGTACGGGCGGCGACAAGGCATACGCGCAGTACAACGCCACCGTGGCCACCGCACTCGACGTCAACGGAGCCCTCACCGGCGCCCAAGGCGGCGGCGACAGCTCCGGCGCACGCGTCAGGCACGAACTCTTCCGGGCCGCGGAAACGCTTTCCCAGGAGGACGCACTGCTCTCCTCCGCCCAGCTCAGCCACTCCCTGTCCGGCGACAGGCTGCGCGCGTTCACCGGCGCCGTACTGACCCGACGTGCCCTGACCTCCTCCGCCGCCGACCTTCCCGCGGCCTCCCGGAGTACCTGGCAGAACCTCGCCTCCTCCGCCGACTACGCCCGCCTGAGCGCCGTGGAGGACAAGGTCCTGGCCGCTTCGCCCGGCCGCTCCGCCGCCGATGCCGCCCCGGCCGCCGTGTGGGAACCGTCCTCAACCGCCGTACAGAGCAAGGTGCGCGCCCTCGCGGCAGACCCGGGCAACCGCTCCAACCCGGTGGTCAGCGGTGTGCTCACCGCCTCGGGGGCAGCCGTCCTGCTCGGTCTGGCGGCCGTGGCCGCATCCCTCGTCATCTCCGTACGCATCGGACGCGGCCTCGTCGTCGAGCTCCTCACCCTGCGCAACAGCGCCCTGCGGATCGCCCGCAGCAAACTGCCCCACGCGATGCGGCGCCTGCGCTCCGGTGAAGAGATCGACATCCAGGCCGAAGCGCCCCAGGGGCCGCCCGCCCAGGACGAGATCGCCCAGGTCGGCGAGGCGCTCGACACCGTGCACCGCGCCGCACTCGGCGCCGCCGTCGAACGTGCCGAACTCGCCGGCGGGATCTCCAGGATCTTCGTCAACCTGGCCCGCCGCAGCCAGGTCCTCGTCCACCGCCAACTCGCCCTGCTGGACAGCATGGAACGCCGTGCGGAAGACCCGGGCGAGCTCGGCGACCTCTTCCGCCTGGACCACCTGACCACCCGTATGCGCCGTCACGCGGAGAGCCTCATCATCCTCTCCGGCGCCGCACCGGGCCGCGCCTGGCGCAAGCCCGTACCCCTCACCAACGTCGTACGGGCGGCGGTCTCCGAGGTCGAGGACTACGCCCGCATCGAGGTCCGCCAGCTCTCCGAGGCCGCGGTCACCGGTACGACCGTCGCCGACCTCACCCACCTGCTGGCCGAACTCGTCGAGAACGCGGCCCAGTTCTCCCCGCCCCACACCAAGGTGCGGGTCAGCGGCGAGCCCGTCGGCAACGGCTACGTCCTGGAGATCGAGGACCGCGGACTCGGCATGGGCGCCGAAGCGCTCGCCGACGCCAACCGAAGGATCGAACAGTCCCAGTCCCTCGACCTGTTCGACAGCGAACGCCTGGGCCTCTTCGTCATCAGCCGCCTCTCCGCACGGCACGACATCAAGGTCCACCTGCGGGCATCACCCTACGGAGGGACCACCGCTGTCGTACTCCTGCCGACCGCCATCCTCCCCGGCGCGCTCACCGCGCGTACGGCCGACCAGCACGACCCGGACCGTGCCTCCGAGCCCACCGAGGAGGCAGCCCCGCACCCGGCCCCCCGGCCGCGGCCGGTCCGCGTCGACACCACGGCATTCGCCACCCGCGAACCACGCCCCGCGCTCGCCGCGCCGGCCGACGACACCCCGCCCCCCGGCGTCGCCACCCTGCGGCCGCGCACCCGCCTGGCGGAGGCGGTGGCCGAAACCGGCACCGATACGGACAGCGACCCGGGTTCCGATGCCGCATCCGAGGACGCCGAACTCCCGCGCAGGGTCAGGCAGGCGAACCTCGTGGCGCAGCTGAGGAAGGCGCCGCCACCGGCCCAGTCCGCCGCTGCCACCCCGTTTGATGACGAAGACACCGCACACCGCACCCCGGAACAGGTCAGAGACCGTATGACGGCCTACATGGGCGGTTGGGCCCGCGGCACCTCCACGGGCCACACCGATACGGCAGGCGAAGGAGACCGAACATGATCGAGTACCAGAGGGCCGACACCCAGCCACGCGCAGGCGACCTGGACTGGCTGCTGGACGACCTGGTGGAGCGCGTGGGCGAACTCCACCACGCGGTCGTCCTGTCCAACGACGGTCTGGCTGTGGGCGCATCGAGCGCCCTGACGCGCGAGGACGCCGAACACCTGGCCGCCGTGGCCTCCGGATTCCACAGCCTCGCCAAGGGTGCGGGCCGGCACTTCCACGCCGGTGCGGTACGCCAGACCCTGGTGGAGATGGACGACGGATTCCTCTTCGTCGCGGCCGCCGGAGACGGCTCCTGCCTGGCCGTGCTCAGCTCCGTCACCGCCGACATCGGGCTCATCGCGTACGAGATGGCCCGCCTGGTCAAGCGTGTCGGCGAACACCTCCGCACCCCGCCGCGTCTGACATGACCCAGGACACGGCCGGCGGCGCACCGGACCCGGAGCAGGGGCAGCCCGGCAGCCGCTGGTACGACGCCGATGCAGGCCCGCTGGTACGCCCGTACGCCATGACCGGCGGTCGCACCACATCGGGTCCCAGCGGGGTGCGCCTGGACCTGATCGCGCTCGTCACCCTCGACGCCAACGCGCCCCCCGCCTCCGAGGACTCGCTCTTCGGCCCCGAACACCGGACTCTGCTGGCTCTGTGCCGTACCGAGACCCAGTCCGTGGCCGAACTCGGGGCCGGAGCCGACCTGCCCGTCGGCGTCGTCCGCGTCCTCGTCGGTGACCTGCTCGAAGCGGGCCAGGTCACCGTCGCCCACCCCGTACCGCCCGCACAGCTACCCGACGAGAAGATCCTGAGAGAGGTCATCGATGGGCTTCGAGCGCTCTGACACCACCGGAGGGCAGGACACCGCCCTCGCCCTGAAGATCCTTGTCGCGGGCGGCTTCGGCGTCGGCAAGACCACCCTGGTCGGAGCCGTCAGCGAGATCCGCCCCCTGCGGACCGAAGAGCTCCTCAGCGAGGCCGGGCAGACCATCGACGACACCGACGGTCTCGATCACAAGACCACCACGACCGTCGCCATGGACTTCGGCCGCATCACGATCCGTGCCGGCCTTTCCCTGTATCTGTTCGGCACTCCCGGGCAGGATCGTTTCTGGTTCCTGTGGGACGAACTCTCACAGGGAGCCCTGGGCGCCGTGGTCCTCGCCGACACGCGCCGCCTGGAGGACTGCTTTCCCGCGGTCGACTACTTCGAGCACCGGCACATCCCGTTCGTCGTCGCCGTCAACTGCTTCACGGGGGCCCGCACGTACGGCGCGCACGAGGTGTCGCGTGCCCTCGACCTGGACCGCGGAACACCCGTCGTCCTGTGCGACGCACGGGACCGGGACTCGGGCAAGGAGGTCCTGGTGCGCCTGGTCGAGTACGCCGGGCGGATGCACACCGCCCGGCTGCTCGACTCGGTGGGCTGAACAGGCTGAACAGGCCGATCAGTCGGACACCGCGGACTGCGCGAGCACCTTCTCGACCTTTACGCGTACGAGGAGTTCACCGGGAACGCCGTTGCGCGCCCCGAACTCCTCGGCCCGTTCCTCGCCCATGTAGCGAGCCCCGATCCGCGATGCCCAGTGACGGACCTCGCTCAACTCCTCGATGAGCTCGGCCTGTCCGCGGATGACGACGAACGCGAAAGGGGGACGGTCGTCGTCCACGCACAGCGCCACCCGCGCGTCGCGCGCCAGATTGCGCCCCTTGACGGACTCCTTCGCGGTGTTGAAGACGAGATCGTCGCCGTCCAGGACGAACCAGACGGGGGCGATGTGCGGACTGCCGTCGGCTCGTACCGTCGAGAGTTTTGCCGTACGCGTGGACTCCGAGACGAACGCACGCCACTGGTCCTCGGTCATTTTCTGTGCCATGCGCACATCATCAACCAGTGCGGGGCTGCTTGCCCGCGGAGCCGGTGTGGTGAAGGCTGGCAGCCGAACGAGGGACACGGGGAACGAATGAACGGGGAGGGCCGGCACATGGCGCTGGACAAAGGACTCGACTGGCTACTCGACGACCTGACCAAGCGGGTCGACAACGTACGGCACGCTCTGGTGCTGTCCAACGACGGTCTGGTGACCGGGGCGAGCACCGGTCTGGCGCGCGAGGACGCGGAACACCTGGCTGCTGTCTCGTCGGGTCTGCACAGTCTCGCGAAGGGTTCGGGGCGCCACTTCAGTGCGGGCAAGGTGCGGCAGACGATGGTCGAGTTCGACGAAGGGGTCCTCTTCGTCACCGCGGCCGGCGACGGAAGCTGCCTGTGCGTGCTGAGCACCGCGGAGGCCGACATCGGCCAGATCGCGTACGAGATGACCCGCCTGGTCAACCGGGTGGGCGAGCACCTCGGAGTGTCCGCCAGGCAGTAGCCGACCAGAGTTATCCACAGGCCCGGCGGGATGTGTCCCGCCGGGCTACGGTCGTCACTGAGAGTATTCATTGCTCGCGGGGGAGGACCGCATGACCGTAAAGGAACAACGGCGCACGAAGACCGGGACGGACAGGAAACCGCTGACCGCCGCCCGGGCCGCACAGGAACTCACGCTGAAGCGGGGCGAGTTCGATCTCGCCGTGCAGCTCGGGCATGTACGGACGGTGACGGAACCGGGAGAGATGCGCCGTCGTGTCGCCCTCGACGAGATCGAGCGTCTTCAGGCGCAGCCCGGCTTTCCCGACACCCTCAGGGAGCGGGTGCGCACCGTCGGCACGGCGGACGGTGCGGAGCTGCTCGGCATCAGCGCCACGCGCTTCACCACGCTGGCCCGGACGGGCCATGTCACACCGGTCCGCTTCTACTTCAACCGGTATCGGGCCGTCGTCTGGCTGTACGTCGCCGAAGAACTGAAGGCCTTCGCGTCGAGGGAACCGGAACTGCTCAAGGGCACCATGCCCAAGAGCTCCCGGGCGCTGATCGACGCAGGAGAGGACTGGCGCCCGCGCAACTGGCGCGGCCGGCGTCTCGGCATGCTTCTGCGCCAGACGGATGACGCGTGGGAACGAGCGGCCGTCATGGCGTGTGTGCTCGACCCGGTGCAATTGGCCGAAGTCGTCGACGACCCCTATGAGCGCGCGTACCTGCGCAAGCTCCAACCGGAGCTCGCACCGGGCCGCCCGCCTTCGCCCGCGGCGTGGGAGGCGACACAGCATCTGCTGGCCGCCGACAACCCCGACGAGTTGCTGTGGCACCGGATGAGTCTGGTTCTCGCCCTGGACGAGGCCCGGGAGACGGGCAGTGCACCTCACCCGGACGGCAGGGGAACCGCACCGCCACCCCAACTGCCGCAGAAGGAACCGGCGGAAGCACCCCACAGGTCCTGGCGGAGCGTGCTGCGCCGCAGGGCGAGGAAAGGATGCGGGGAAGACCTAAGCTAACGGGCATGTGGAGAGCACAAAAGGGGCAGCAGTCCAGCACCGGCGAGCCGGACGGAGCCGGGCGTTGACAGACTTCGATGCCGTCGACGCGCTGCTGGCATCCGTCCGGCCCGAGGCCGCGCTCCCGCCGGCCGCCGAGCGACGCCTCCTGCGCGAGGGACTGGGACTCTCGCAGGCCCAGATCGCTCAGGCGCTCGGCGTGAGTCCCAGCACGGTGCGCGGCTGGGAGGCCGGCCGTGAACCGGCCGGGGAGATCCGTACGAAGTACGCGTACCTCCTCGATGGTCTGCACGCGAAACTCCACCCGCAGAACGACGGGCCGGCCGAGGACTCCGACGGCAAGGCGGACAGCGCCGGCGCAACGGCTGACGCAGACGACGCCGAAGACGATGCCCAAGACGAGCAGGGAGAGGAGACGGACCTGGCCGTCGCCGCGCCGTGTGTGCTGTGCGGCCAACCGGCGGTGCAGCAGGTCGAGGGTTTCCCGCAACACCTCACTCCTGAAGAGTGTGCCGCTGCCGTCGCCCCGCAGAGCCCCCCGACGCCTCCGCCATCGGCGCCGCGTGCGCCGACGCCGTCCCCGGCACGCCGTGCCTTCCAGGAGTCGTCGGACATGCCCGATCTGATCGGGCAGGCGGTACAGGAAGCGATGGAGAAGGCTCAGGGGGACATGGAGGCGGCGAGCGCGGCGCTGCTGAAACGCGCGATCCCCGACGCGATGAAATTGCTGGACGTCTGCCGCAAAGGCGCCCGTTACGACATCATCGCCCACCCCTGGATCCCGGATGTGCTGAAGAAGAAGACAGCGCGCGGGGCGGACGAGATCTGGGAGGCCCGCCCGAAGTGGACCCGTGCCACGCTGCCTTCCGGAGCGCACGAGATCACCGCGCTGGACATCAACGGCGCCTACCTTTCAGCGCTCAAGACCCACCTGCCGCTGGGCTCGCTCGAGCACTCCGCGGGTAACACCCACGACCGGCGCCGCGCCGGAATCCACCTCATCACCCCGTCCCCCTGGGACCACGAGGACGTACTGCCGAACCCGATCGGCAACCGCGACGAGCCCGGCCCCCTGTGGGTGACCGAACCGACGCTGCGACTCCTGCTGCGCCTTTCGGGTACGAAATACGGGCTGTGCGAACCGCCCGTCATCCATGAGTCGTTCACGTCCGGTGCCACGGAGAACCTCCTGGAGAAGTTCCGCGGCACGCTGCGCGACGCCCGCGAGAATGCCATCGCTGACGACGACGACGTCACCTTGGAGTACGTGAAGGCGATGTACTCCAAGTTCGTCTCCACGATGGGGGAGTCGAACTACAACCGTGAGCTCTACCGCCCGGACTGGATGCACATCATCCGCTCCCAGGCCTTCGCGAACCTCTGGACCAAAGCATTCAAGGCGCACAACGAAAACCTGACCGTGGTGCGCGCCATGGGCACCGACGAGCTCCATGTGATCGGGGACTGGCGGAGCGTCTTCCCCGAAGGCCGCGGCGTCACCGAGGTCAAGGTGAAGGACGTCTATTCGGTCGAGGGCGGCAACGCGCAGAACTGAACTCACCACAAAGAGGCGGAGCGGCGACCAATCCTCCGGCGCTCCCGCTCCGAATCACCACCGTAGAGACGAGTGCCGGGAGGATCAGCGGGTGAAAGAAGTGGTGTACATCAGCGGACCCCAGTCCGCGGGGCCCGATTTGCCCGGATTGCTGGGCCAGGTGGCCCGGGGCGATCAGGAGGCGTTCGGCTCGCTGTACGAAGTGGTCTGCGGCCCGGTGTTCGGGCTGGTCAAGAGCGTGCTGCGCGATCCGGCGCAGTCCGAGGAGGTCGCCCAGGAGGTGCTGACGGAGGTGTGGCGCACGGCCGCCCGCTATCAGCCGGACCGGGGCGGCGTCATGAACTGGGTGCTGACCCTGGCCCACCGCAGGGCGGTGGACCGGGTCCGATCCGCGCAGGCGTCCGCCGACCGGGAGCACAAAGCGGCCCTGCTCGACCGGACCCCGGCGTTCGACGAGGTGACCGAGCAGGTCGAGGCACGTCTGGAGCGCGAGCAGGTGCGGCGCTGTCTGCGGACCCTCACCGAACTGCAGCGTCAGTCGGTCACCCTGGCCTACTACCAGGGGCTGACGTACCGCGAAGTGGCCGAGCTGCTGACCGTACCGCTGGGCACGGTCAAGACCCGGCTGCGTGATGGGCTGATCCGGTTGCGCGACTGCCTGGGGGTGAGCACATGAATGCCGAACTCCACACACTCACCGGCGCCTATGCGCTGCACGCACTGTCGGACGACGAACGCGAGGAGTTCGAGCGGCATCTCGGCGACTGCGAGGCGTGCAGCCAGGAGGTACGGGAACTGAGCGCCACCGCGGCACGCCTCGGCCTCGCGGTCTCGGTCATCCCGCCACCCGAGATGAAGGCCGCGGTGCTGCGGCGCATCGCCGCCGTACGCCAGGAACCGCCGCTTGCCCCGACTCCGGCCAGGCCGGTCGCCGCCAGGCTCCGCGGTCGCCGCGCGGCCCGGTTCGCACTCGCCGCGTGCGTGGCGATCGCCGTCGCAAGCGGGGGCATCGCGGTCTGGCAGCACCGGAGTGCCGACGAGGCCCGCCAGGAGGCGCGTACCGCACAGGAGCAGTCCGAGCAGTTGGCAAGCGTCCTTGCCGCGCCCGACGCCAAGGCCACCACAGGGCGGCTCGCCGGCGGCGCCAGCGGCACCCTGGTGGTCGCGCACAGCAGGAACCAGGCCGTGTTCGTAGCGTCCGGCATGCCGAAACCCCCGTCCGGCAAGGTCTACCAACTGTGGTTCAACGATGCGGGCACGATGCGCTCGGCCGGGCTCATGGACCCGTCGCAGACCACCGAGGCAGTACTCCTCGCGGGCGCCGTCGACCAGGCGTCGGGCATGGGGATCACCGTCGAACCCTCCGGCGGCTCCACCGCACCGACCTCCGCACCACTCGCACTGATGAACTTCGCCACAGCATGAGGAGCCCCGCCAAGTGACGGTCTCGGTAGTCCTGTTCACCTCGGATCTGCGCCTGCACGACAACCCGGTGCTCGCCGCCGCGCTACGCGACGCGGAGCAGATCGTCCCGCTGTTCGTGTACGACACCGGGGTGCACAGGACCGGCTTCGACGCACCCAACCGACGGGCGTTCCTGGCCGACTGCCTGGCGGATCTCGACTCCGGGCTGCGGACGCGAGGCGGCCGTCTGGTGGTCCGCAGCGGCGACGTGGTGGACCAGGTCTGCGCGGTGGTGCGATCCGTGGGCGCCAGCCGAGTGCACGTCGCGGGTGGAGTGAGCCGTTACGCCACCGCTCGCGAGGTACGCCTCAGGTCGGCCCTCGCCGGCTCGGGTTGCACGCTCGCCGTGCACGACGCCGTCGTGACGGCGGTGGCACCGGGCGCGATCACCCCCGCCGGCAGCGACCACTACGCCGTCTTCACCCCCTACTTCCGGCGCTGGACAGAGGAGGGTGCCCGGGACGTGGCACCGACTCCGAGGAAGGTCCAGGTCGCCGACGTCGCTTCGGAGCCACTGATCGGCCGCACCGAAATCGCCGGGGTCTCGGCCGGACTTGCCGAGGGAGGCGAGACGGCGGGACGCCGACAGCTCCACGCCTGGCTGAAGAGCGGCATCGCCGGATACGAGGACGGCCACGACGACCTGGCGGGAGATGCCACGTCCCGGCTCTCGCCCTTTCTCCATTTCGGCGCCCTGTCCGCGGCCGAACTCGTCCACCTGGCCCGCGGCGAGGGCTCGTCAGGCGCCGAGGCGTTCGTACGACAGCTGGCCTGGCGGGACTTCCACCACCAGGTCCTCGCGGCCCGGCCGGACGCGGCCGGGGAGGACTACCGGCCCCGGGGTGACGCCTGGCGCAGTGACAAGCAGGAGATCGCCGCCTGGCAGGAAGGCCGTACCGGATATCCGCTCGTGGACGCGGCGATGCGGCAGCTGGCCCACGAAGGCTGGATGCACAACAGAGGCCGCATGCTGGTGGCGAGCTTCCTCACCAAGACCCTGTACGTCGACTGGCGCGTCGGTGCCCGGCATTTCCTGGACCTGCTGGCCGACGGAGACGTGGCGAACAACCAGCTCAACTGGCAGTGGGCGGCGGGCACCGGCACCGACACCCGCCCCAACCGGGTCCTCAACCCGGTGGTGCAGGGCAAGCGCTTCGACCTGAAGGGCGCGTACGTACGCCGCTGGGTCCCCGAACTCGCGGACGTCGCGGACCGTTACGTACACGAGCCCTGGAAGCTGGAGGGTCTCGACAGGGCCGGCCTCGACTACCCCGATCCGATCGTCGAACTCGCCGAGGGGCGTGCCCGCTTCGAGCGTGCGCGCGGCGTCTGAACGTCAGCCCCGGCGGCGTGGCGGCAAGGGGACGAATCCGCTGGTGCGCGCCACGTACGCGCTATACCCGGGCCGGTCCGCCATGTGCCGCTCCAGCAGCGCCTTTCCGCTGCCCCGGGTCAGCAGGAAGGACATCAGCAGGGGCGAGACGACGGTCGCCGCCGCTGCCGCGGGCGCATCGCAGACCATCAGGAACAACCCCCACCAGACAGAGAAGTCCCCGAAATAGTTGGGGTGGCGCGTCCAGCTCCACAGGCCCTGGTCCATGACGGCACCCTTGTTGGCCGGGTCGGCCTTGAACCGGGCCAACTGCCAGTCGCCGACCGTCTCGAAGAGGAACCCCACACACCACAGGACCACCCCGGCCCACACCAAAGGACCCGGGCCGTCCTGGACGTACATCGCCGCCTGGACCGGCAGGGACACCACCCAGACCAGCCCGGCCTGCAGCAGGTAGACCATGCGCAGTGCGTAGAGACTGCGGTTGCCGGGGGCTTTGGCGAGCATTGCCTCGTAGCGGGGATCCTCGCCGTGCCCCCGCCCCCGGCGGACGATATGGGCGGCGAGCCGCAGCCCCCATACACAGGTGAGCGCGGTGACGAGAAGGCGCCGCCCCGGGTCCCCCTCGCCGGTGGCCATGCCGTACGAGACGAGCGCGACCGCCGAGAAGGCGAGGCCCCAGGCGGCGTCGACGATCCGGTGCATGCCCTTGCGTACCGCAAGGGCAAAAGTGGCGAGCAGTACGACCATGGAGGCCGCAGCGGTCACGGGCAGGCCGAGCGCGAACTGTTCCCACGGATATCCGCTCACGGTGTCTCCCTCAGCGGCCAGGCTTCCGGGACGGGTGGCATTCCGCTGGAGCCGTCGTTGTCCGGCCTGACGGCGAGGATCTGATCGACGCCCATCCGCCGCTCCTCGAAGGCGAGGGATCCGCCCACCAGGTACAGCCGCCACACCCGCGCGGTCTCCTCGCCGACCAGCGCCACGAAGTCGCCCCACCGGTCTTCCAGCGTGCGGTGCCAGGCCGCCACGGTCCGCACATAGTGCTCACGCAGCGACTGGACCGACCGTACTTCGAGCCCCGAGCCTTCCAGGAGGGTGACGGTCTCCCCGAGCGGCCGCATGTGCATGTCGGGTGCGATGTACGCCTCGATGAACGCCCCGCCGCCCGGTGCGACCGATCCCCGCGACATCTGCTGCACGAGCACCCGCCCCCGGGGGCGGACCATCCGGTGCAGAGTGGAGGCGAAGGCCGGGTACTCGGCGTCACCGACGTGTTCGCCCATCTCCACAGTGGCGACCGCGTCGAACTGACCGTCCGCGATGTCCCGGTAGTCCCGGCACTGGACTTCGACGAGGTCCCCCAGGCCTCGCGCATCGACCTGTTCTCTTACGTACGCGGCCTGTTCGGCGGCGAGTGTCACAGCCGTGACCCGCACCTTGTGATGCTCGGCCGCATACAGAGTCAGTGATCCCCAGCCGCATCCGATGTCCAGCAGCTGGGCGCCGGGGCCGAGCGCCAGCTTGCGGCAGATCAGTTCGAGTTTGTCGCGCTGCGCGTCACGGGGACCGTAATCGGGCCCTTCGCCGGTCCAGAACCCGCAGGAGTACGCCATGGTCTCGTCGAGCAGCATCGCGTAGAAGGCGTTGGACAGGTCGTAGTGGTGACTGATCGCCGCCTGGTCGCGGGTGCGGCTGTGCAGCCGACCCCGCAGCCGGGCCTGCGAGGCGGGCGGAGCGGGGCGCGGGCCGACGGCGCCGAGCCTCAGTGCGGTGGCGGCGGCGCGCCCCCGGTCACGGGCGCCGAGGCGCGGCGCGTGCAGTCGCCCCTCGCGGACGGTGCGCCACAGGATGCGCAGCCCTTCGGGGAGGTCTCCTTCGAAGTCGAGCTCTCCGGTCACATATGCCTGGGCGAGGCCGAGTTCACCGGGCTGCCACAACAGCCGGCGCAGGGCTCGCCGGGACCGCAGGACCACGGTCGGGGCGTGCCCGGGCCCGGCTTCGCTGCCGTCCCAGGCCCGGACCCGCAGCGGCAGGGGCCCGCCGATGGCGGCTTCGATGTGCGGAGCGAGCCGTTGGGCAGCCCCGTGCCGTGCGTTCGCGGTCACAGCTTCCCGTCCCTGGTCAGCAGGAGCTGCTGGACATCCAGGTAACCGGAGCGGAATCCGGCCTCGGAGTAGGCGAGATACAACGTCCACATACGGCGGAAGACCTCGTCGAAGCCGAGCGCCGCGACCGCATCGGCCTGTTCGGCGAACCTCTCCCGCCACAGCCTCAGCGTCTCGGCGTAGTGCGTGCCGAAGCTGTCGCGCCGTACTACGCGCAGCGAAGTGTGTGCGCCGGTGACCTGTTCGATGGCTTCTGTGGAGGGGAGCAGTCCGCCCGGGAAGATGTACTTCTGGATCCAGGTGTACGTGTTCCGGCTCGCCACCATGCGCTCGTGCGGCATCGTGATGGCCTGCACCACCGCACGACCCCCGGGGGCCAGCCGGTCGTCCAGTGCCTTGAAGTACACCGGCCAGAACTCCTCACCCACCGCCTCGACCATCTCCACGCTGACCACGGCGTCGTAACGGCCGCGCGCCTCGCGGTAGTCGCACAGTTCCACGGAGATCCGGTCGGCGAGTCCTGCGGCCGCGATCCGGTCGTTCGCCAGGTCGCGCTGCTCCGCTGAGAGCGTGAGTGAGGTGACGCGGGCACCTCGTTGCGCCGCCTGGATGGCCAACTCTCCCCATCCGGTGCCGATTTCGAGGAGCCGGGTGCCGTCGCCGACCGCGGCGAGATCGAGCAGACGGTCGATCTTGCGCCGCTGCGCCGATGCCAGCAGAGGCCATTCGGCGGGGAACCCCCGGAAGACGGCTGACGAGTAGGTCATGGTCTCGTCGAGAAACAGGGCGAAGAGGTCGTTCGACAGGTCGTAGTGGCGCTGGATGTTGGCCCTCGACCCCTCGGGCGTGTTGCGCAGTCCGGCAGGCTGCCTGAGCGCCCACAGCCCGCGCAGCCGCTGGAGCGAGGGCGCCACCAGAACGGCGGCGTTCTGCGCGAGAACCGTCAGTACGGCCACCAGGTCGGGGGCGTCCCACTCGCCGGCCTGGTGCGACTCGCCGAATCCGATCAGCCCGCCCGAGGCGATCCGCCGGAAGAACGCGTCGGGGTCGTGGACCACGAGCAGGGGGCCGCCGCGGCCGATCGCCTCGTCGCTGCCGAAGCGGACGTAGAGCGGCAGCTTCACGAGTGCCCGTCGCACGAGGCGCTCGGCCACCGCTGTACGGAGCCGGGACACCTGGGGCGGGCGGACGACATCGGGCCACAGCTCAGGGTCGTCCGCGACGGGCGGTCTCAGGGACGTACTCACTCCACACCCTCCTGGGGGCGATGACGGGGACGGGGTCGCACGGGCAGACCGCGCAGATACAGACGGATGCCGTGCATCCGGATGGCGAGGGATCCGGCCGCCGTCGACCAGGGACGGCGCAGCGCAAGGGACAGCAGCACGGACGGAGTCGCGGGACGCCGCTCGCCGCGTACCGTCGCCGTGAACACCTGCTCTCCCGAGCGGATGAGACGGACCGTCAGGTTCAGGGTGTGGTCCGGCTCGGGCAGGCGCATGCGGTAGTCGCCGTCGACGGGGAAGAAGGGCGAGACGTAGAACTCCTTCTCCACCGAGGCGAGTTGCTCGCGATCGGGCCGCAGAAGGTAGCAGTGCCGCTCGCCGTAGGTGTTGTGCACCTCGGCGACCACGCATACGAGCGCGCCGGTCGGGTCATGGCACCAGTAGAGGGTCAGCGGGTTGAAGACGTACCCGAACACCCGGGCCTGCGTCAGCATCGTCACGGACCCTCCCGCCAGATCGACACCCTGGGCGGCGAGAAAGCCGTCCAGGCCTGTCCGGAGCGTGGGGGAGTGCCCGCCGAAGTGGTCCCGGGGATCGAACCGGGCGAGGGGACGCAGGAGGAAGGGCAGGCGCGGGAGCCGGTCGGGGTCGACCATCCACAGATAGGTGCGGTGCCGCAGCGCGTACGAGCGCGGTGCGCTGCGCCGGTGGAGGACCGTGCAGGGATACAGGGCGGGAATCACCACGTCACCCCCAGCGCGGCGGCCGCCCGGACGCCCGAGCTGCAGCCGTCCTCATGGAAGCCCCACCCGTGATAGGCGCCGGCGAAGGCGGTGACCGTACCGCTGAGGCCGGGCAGTTCACGCTGGGCGGCCACCGACTCCGGCGTGAACACGGGATGTTCGTACGTCATACGCGCCACCGCCTTGTCCCCGGCGACCCGCTCCTCGGCGTTGAGGGTGACGAGGAACGTCTCGGGCGAGGTGAGCCCCTGGAGCCGGTTCATGTCGTAGCTCACCCGCACCCGGTCGGCCGCCGCGTCGCAGCTGGGCATCAGGTAGTTCCAGGAGGCGCGCGCCCTGTGGCTGCGCGGCAGCACCCCGGTGTCGGTGTGCAGGACCGTCGGATTGCGGGAGTACCGGAAGGAGCCGAGCACCCTGCGCTCGGCCTCGGTCGGGTCGGCGAGCAGCCGCAGCGCCTGATCCGCGTGGACCGCGATCACGACGGCGTCGTACGGATCCGCCGTCCCTTCCTGTGTGCCGAGTTCGACACCGCCGCCAGGAAGCCTGCGCACGGCACGGACGGGGGCGCCCGTGCGGACGCGCGGCAGCTGCTTGCCGATGCGTTCGACGTACGCGCGCGAGCCGCCGGTCACGGTCCGCCACACCGGGGATCCGGAGACGGCGAGCATCCCGTGGTGTTCCAGGAACCGGAAGAGGTACCTGGCCGGATAGCGCAGGGCGTCGGATGAGTCGCAGGACCAGACAGCGGAGACCAGGGGTGTCATGAAGTGGGTGATGAAGTACGAGGAGTAGCGGCCGGCTGTCAGGAACTCGCCCAGTGTCGGATCGTCCGGGGACTCCGCCGCAAGGACCCGTCGCGCGGCCCGGTGGAAGACCGGAACCTCCGCCAGCATCCGCAGATACGCCGGGCGCAGCGCATTGCGCGGCTGGGCGAACAGCCCTGACGGGCCGCGAGCTCCCGCGTACTCCAGACCGCATCCCTCGCACCGTACGGACATGCTCATCTCGGACTCCTGGGTGGAGACGCCGAGTTCGCGGAAGAGCCGCAGCAGACAGGGATACGTGCGGCGGTTGTGCACGATGAATCCGGAATCGACGCGGTGGACGCGGCCGTCGCGGGAGAGCACGTCATGGGTGTGCGCGTGCCCCCCGAGCCGGTCGTCACTCTCGTAGAGCGTGACGTCGTGCGCGTCCCTCAGTACGTACGCCGCCGTCAGCCCGGCCACTCCGGCGCCCACGACCGCGATGCGCCGCCTTTCCCCTGCCATGCCGCTCCCTCCACCGTCCCCGTGACAGTGATTCGGAGCCGGGGGCGGGACGGATTGGTGTGACGGCCAGGGCGTTCTCGAAAGAGTGAATGGCCAATCCGGGACCCGTCGCGCGACGAATGCCCGCTGAGCGAGGACCACAGGCAACCGGGGGCAAGGCGCACGGCTGGTGTGCCGCGTCCCTGGTGCGCGGAGTGGTCGCCGAGGCCTCCGTCCGGCGGCGCGTGGTCTTCGCGCCGGTCGGGGCGGTGTCAGGGGGTGACCGGAGGACTCGGCGGGTCACCCACCGCCCGCGGCCGCAGGCGGTCTCTGCCCGATCGGGCAGAGACCGCCGTCTCCTCTCCCACGGCCTGCCTGCCGCGCAATTCCGCACGAATCAACGCCCTCAAACTAGGACATTGTCCTCAATTGGTTGATAGCGTCCGGCTGATCGCATGCAGTGGGGTATCGCGAGCCCGCGATCTCACGCCGGCCGCGCTCGGCGGAGCACACACCGTCTCGCGCATCGCCTCCTGACGCTGCATCACCGGCCTCACTGAGGACAGAGGGAGTCAGACGATGACACAGGACGGCACCGCCCAGGCGGGTGCGGGCTCCGGGGCCCGGACGGCGAAACTCACCCTGCCGACGCTGACCATGATGGTGGTCGGCTCGATGGTCGGCGCCGGAGTGTTCTCGCTGCCCCGCCGCTTCGCGCAGGAGACGGGAGTGGCCGGCGCGCTCATCGCGTGGGTCATCGCCGGCACCGGCATGCTCATGCTCGCCTTCGTCTTTCAGCGGCTGGCCATCCGCAAGCCTGATCTGGATGCCGGGGTGTACGCGTACGCGAAGGCCGGGTTCGGCGAGTACCTGGGTTTCTTCGCCGCCTTCGGCTACTGGGCCAGCGCGTGCGTGGGCAATGTGACGTACTGGGTCCTGATCATGTCGACGATCGGGGCGATCGCCCCGGCGCTCGGCGAGGGCGACACGCTGATCGCGGTGGTGCTGTCCTCGTTCGGCCTGTGGGGCTTCTTCCTGCTGATCCGGCGCGGCGTCAAGGAAGCCGCGGCGATCAACCGGATCGTCACCATCGCCAAGGTCGTGCCGATCCTGTTCTTCGTCGTCCTCGCGCTCTTCTACCTGAAGCCGCAGGTCTTCGCTGACAACTTCGGCGGCGCCGACTACGCGGGTTCGCTGTTCAGCCAGGTCCGGGGCACGATGCTCGCCACGGTCTTCGTGTTCCTCGGAGTCGAGGGTGCGAGCGTCTACTCCCGTCACGCCGAGCGCCGCGAGGACGTCGGGCGGGCCACGATCCTCGGCTTCCTGAGCGTCTTCGCCGTCTTCGCCTCGGTCACGATCGTCTCGTACGGCCTGATGCCCATGGGCGAGATCGCCGAGCTGCGCCAGCCGTCGATGGCCGGGGTGCTCGAATCCGCCGTGGGCACCTGGGGGAAGGTGTTCGTCAGTGTCGGTCTGATCGTCTCGGTGCTTGGCGCCTATCTCGCCTGGACGCTGATGGCGGCCGAGGTGCTGTTCGTCGCGGCGAAGGACGACGACATGCCGCGCTTCCTGCGCAAGGCCACCGACGCGGATGTCCCGGTCCCCGCACTGGCCTTGACCACGATGCTGTCGCAGGTCGTCCTGGTCGTCACCATGTTCTCCGACGACGCGTTCAACTTCGCCCTGGACCTCACCAGCGCACTGAGCCTGATCCCGTTCCTGCTGGCGGCCGGCTATGCGGTGAAACTGGCGCTCGGACGTGACAGCGCCCCAGGTCCCACGTCCGCCGCGCTGACGCCACGGAAGGGCAGCGACCTCACGTTCGCCGCACTGGCCACGCTCTACACGGCCTTCCTGCTGTACGCGGCGGGACTGAAATTCGTCCTGGTCTCCTTCATCGTCTACGCCCCGGCGACCGTCCTGTTCGTGATGGCCCGCCGTGAGCAGGGCCGCAAGCTCTTCAGCCCCGCCGAACTGGTCATCCTCGCCGTCTCGATCGTCGGCGCCCTGCTGGGCGTGATCGCCCTGGCCGTCGGCTGGATCAGCCTCTGACCTCCGGATCCCTCACTCTTCCCGCCGAGCAACGGAAGGCACCACCATGACAAGTCAGCCCGCCCCCGCACAGTCGGCCCACGGTGTTCACTCCGAGGTCGGCCGACTGCGCAAGGTCCTCGTCTGCCGGCCCGGCCTGGCGCACCGCAGGCTCACCCCGACCAACTCCGACGACCTTCTCTTCGACGACGTCATGTGGGTGGAGAACGCCCAGCGCGACCACGCCGACTTCGTCAACAAGCTCACCCAGCGCGGCGTCGAGGTCGTCGAGCTGCATGAACTGCTCGCGGAGACGATGGCCATCCCGCAGGCGAGGACCTGGCTCCTCGAGCGCAAGATCGTCCCGAACGAGGTCGGGCTCGGGCTCGTGGACGGCACGCTCGCCTATCTGGAGTCCCTGGCGCCGCGCGAGCTGGCCGAGTTCCTGATCGGCGGTCTGGCCACCACCGACCTGCCCGATGAGCACCGTTCCGGCTATCTCGCGCTGGCCCGCGATTCCACGGGCGTACGCGAATATCTGATGCCGCCGCTCCCCAACACCCTCTACACCCGCGACACCACGTGCTGGCTGTACGGGGGCCTGACCCTCAACCCGCTGTACTGGCCGGCGCGGCACGACGAGACGCTGCTGATGAAGGCGATCTACACCTTCCACCCCGACTACGCGGCCTCCACCGTCTGGTGGGGGGACCCCGAGCAGAACTGGGGCCAGGCCACCTTCGAGGGCGGCGACATCATGCCGGTCGGCAACGGCGTCGTCCTGATGGGCATGAGCGAGCGCACCTCCCGGCAGGCCATCACCCAGGTCGCCGCCTCGCTGTTCCGCCAGGGGGCGGCCGAGCACGTCATCGTCGCGGGCATGCCCAAACTCCGAGCCGCGATGCACCTGGACACGGTCTTCACCTTCGCCGACCGCGACATCGTCACCCTCTACCCGACGATCATGGACTCCGTCCACACCTTCTCGCTGCGCCCCAGCGACAAGGCCCCCGGCGTCGAGATCATCGACGAGGAGTCCAAGCCGTTCACGGACGTCGTCGCCAAGGCGCTCGGCCTTCCGGAACTGCGCGTCATCGCCACCGGCGGCGACGCGTACGCCTCGGAGCGCCAGCAGTGGGACAGCGGCAACAACGCCGTCGCCCTCGAGCCCGGCGTGGTCTTCACCTACGACCGCAACACCCAGACGAACACGCTGCTGCGCAAAGCGGGGGTCGAGGTCATCACCATCGTCGGGGCGGAACTGGGCCGGGGCAGGGGAGGCGGTCACTGCATGACCTGTCCCATCATCCGCGAGCCGGTTGATTTCTGACGCTTCGTCACATCGGCGGGAGGGTCCAGGCGTGGCGGCTTGTCCTCGACGTACCGAATATTCCTAATATGTGACGCATCGTCCGTCCCTGGCTGTGAGGAGCCCGTCTCATGCGTCACTCTCTGACCCGAACCGCGGTACTGTCCGCGACCGCCCTGCTGCTCGCGGTGGCACCTGCCGTACAGGCGTCCGCCGCTCCCACGAGCTCGGTGACGGCCGCGCCGCGACCGACGCTGACGGCCAAGGCGACCGTGAAGAGCATCAGGGCGTGGCAGCAGTTCCACGTCTTCGGGGCGAGCAAGCACCTGCGGTCCGGAACACGCGTCACGCTCCAGCAGATGCAGCGCAACCACTGGGTCTCGCTCCCGATCCACATGAACACCACGCGGAGCGGCTCGTACGACCTGCGCGTCAAGCTCGGCCTCAAGGGCGCCAACAAGCTCCGGATCGTGGGCGGCGGCGCTGTCTCTCCGACGGTCGCGGTGACCATTCGCTGATCGGCTGCACGCGGCAGCTCCGGCGTGCCGAAGGCCGGTTCCGACAACCGACTGCGGTTGCCGGAACCGGCCTTCTTCATGCGTTCAGGGTGGTCAGCAGGCGCCGAGGTCCTGCCAGACGCCCCACTCGCCGGTGGTGCCCGGCGCCTCGTTCTGGGTCCACCACTTGGCCTTCCAGGTGTGGCCGCCGTACGAGACGGTGTTGCCCTGCGTGTAGACCGCCGAGCTGCTCCATGCGACGGCCGAGCAGCTGCCGGTCGGCGGCTGCGAGGTGGGAGGGGCGGTCGTCGGCGGGGGCGAGGTCGGCGGGGTGGCGCCGGCGAACTTCACCGAGTACTTCGCGAAGTCCCAGGACGACTGGGCCACGCTGCTGCACGTGCCGGAGGTCTGGCCGTTGTTGTCGACCGGGGTGCACTGCCGGTCCCGGTTCAGGGACCAGAAGGTGAAGCGGTCCATGTGGTGGCCGGTGGCGAAGTCCAGCACGGTCTGGAAGTCCGCCTGGCTGAAGTACTCCCCGGTGTCGCTCCGGCCGTTCATGCCGGAGAAGCCCTCGTGCGCGTACGCCGTCGCCGCGTCCCAGCCGAAGGTGGACTGGAGGACCGAGTTGAAGTTCGTCAGTGCGCTCGTCTGCGCGGACGCTCCGTTGAATCCGCCGTCGAACGGCATGATGGAGAAGTTGTTCGGGGTGAATCCCTGTGACTTGGCCTCCAGGAGCATCTGCTTGCCGAACCAGCCGGTGCCGTCGGCGGTGCCCGCCGTGGTGACCGAGACGTAGAGGCCCGGGTTGTTCTGCTGGAGGATCTTGGCCGCGCCGATCTCGCGGGCGATGGCCGCGGTGTTCTCGTACTCCGGCTCCTCCAGGTCGAAGTCGATGGCCTTCAACTGGTACTTGGTGATGACCTGTTGGTAGGCGGCCGCGGTGGACGCGGCGTCCGAACAGGTCTGGCCGAGCTTGGTGCCCCCGTACCCGCCGATCGAGACCGACACGTCGCCGCCCTTGGCGCGGATCGCGCTGATGACGGAACCGACGGCGGTGTCCGACGACACAGGTGATGTGCCGTCCCAGGTGGGGCTGCAGCCGCCGCCGTTGGGGGCGAGGATGAACGCGAGCTGGAAGGCCTTGAGCCCGGTGGCGTCCATGATGGCGCCCGGGTCCGGCGGGTTGTTGTCGTGCGGCATCAGATAGGGCGCGGCGGCGTACCACCGGTTGCTGAGCGCGGAGGCATCGGCCGTGGCGCCGGCGGCCTGGCTCGTGGCGAATGCGGTGAGGCCGGCGGCGGCCAGTGCGGCGGCGGCGGCACCGCACAGCACAGCGCGTAGACGCTTCATGGGGGGTCTCCTGTCGGGGGACGGTGCCGCAAGAATCGGGCAGTGACGGAGACACGTCAATGAGTTGGCCTAGACCATTATTGATTCTTGAATCGCCGGGTCAGCCACGGGCCCGTGCCGTCAGCAACCGGTGGGCGTGCACGGCCAGTTCCGTCTGCAAACGGCTCATCGGATCGCGGTCGAATCCGCCGGTCAGCCGCTCGATCTGCTTCAGGCGGTAGCGCAGGGTGTTGTAGTGGATGTGGAGGTGCTCGGCGGCCTCCACACCGTTGCGGTCGCGCGCCAGATAGACGCCCAGGCTGTGCACCAGGCTGCCTTCGTGCAGGCTGTCGTACGTGAGCAGCGTGCCCAGCGCCTCGTCGACCAGGCGCGCCAGCTCACGCCGAGGGAGCTGGTCGAGGAGCCGGTAGACACCCAGGTCCCGGTGTTCGCAGACGAAATCGGTGCCGTGCAGCTCCCGGCCCAGGGTCATCGCCGTGACGGCCTCCCGGTAGCTGAGATGCAGATCCGCGAAGTCCGCCTGCACACCGCCCGCCGCCACCCGTACCCGCGTTTTCGGCAGCGCTGTGGCCACCGCGTCGTACACGGCCCGTACGACGGCGTGCAGCGATTCGCCGGGCTCGACCAGCAGGGCAAGCCCCGAAGGCACCCCCCACCCGATGGCCCGGGGACCGACGACCGCCCGCACGAAGGGCAGCAGCCGCTCCTCCGGGGTGCGTTCCGCCGCCTCCTGGCTCTCGCGTACCTCACCCAGTTCCACCAGTACGGCCGCGCGCGGCACCTGCAGCTCCCAGCCCATGGCGGCGGCCCTGCGCGCCGTCTCCGCGCGGTCCTGCGGGGCGGCCGAGACCAGCTCGGTCAGGAGCAGGGCGCGGGAGCGGCGCTCGCGGCCGGCCACCGCGCGTTCCTGTACGGCGACCATCGCCGCGAGTGTCGCGGCGTGTTCGAGCGCCGCCAACTGGTCCTCGGTCGGCGGCTGAGCGCACCACAGGGCGACACTGCCGTGGGAGGTCGAGGGGCGAGCGTGCGCGCCGATGGCCCGCCGTGTGGAGGCTTCCGTATCGCAGGGCGGGTCGCCGGCGGAGGCGAGCGGCGTTCCGTCGGGCCCCAGCACGGCGGCGGGACATCGGGCGAGGTCGGCCAGGACGGTGGTGAGTTCCTGGTACGACCCGTCGCGCAGCACGGCCGTGGTGAGCCGCTCGTGCACCTCCTGGGAACGCTCCAGGGACAGCGCCCGGCGATTGAGTACGGTCCCGATGACCTCGGCGAGTATGTCGTTGAACATCACCTCGCCCGGCAACTCCAGGACAGGAAAGCCGAGTTCGTCCGCGGCCTGAAGCATCGCGCGCGGCAGACGCGGAAGATACGGACCGACCTTGACGCCCAGCCCCGCCAGGCCGCGCGCGGCGAGGGAGGGGACGAGGGCGCTCAGGGCGTCCTCGTCACCGCGCAGCGCGTACGCAGTGGTGAGCAGGAGTTCGCCGCCGCGCATCCAGCGGACGATGTCCGGCACCTCCATGATGTTGACGACACGCACGCGCCGCTCTGCGCCCTGCCCTCCCGCGACCAGGCGCGCCCCCGCGAGGCAGGGCAGCTCCAGGGCCTCGGCGATCGTGATCCCGGCGCCGGGAAGCGGGGCGGCCTCGGCCGGCCCGGCCGGGTGCGGGAGTGGTGGGGGAGGCGCCGACGGCGCCGCTGACGAGAGGTGCGCTGTAGCTGCCACGCCCCTCACTATGAGCAGGTCAGGGGGGCGTGTAAACGGAGTACGGGCTGGTAATGGGACGTTAACCAGGGGGAAACAGCGCCGAGTTGTGACCCGCCGTCCACGGCTGTCATCCGGCGTCAACGGACTGCCTCCGCCGCTGGCAACCGCTGCTCATGACCGCGATCCGGCTGGTTCCTAAGGTTGCGGCCATGCCCCCAAATCCCGAGATCCGGACCGCTCCCGCCGGTGTGACCGTCGTGGCCATCGGTGGGAACGCACTGCTGCGCGGCGGCCCCACCGCCACCATCGCCGAGCAGTTCGAGGCGGCCCGCACCCTCGCGGAACCGCTGGGCGAGCTGGTCGCCGCCGGGCACCGTCTGGTCGTCACGCACGGGAACGGCCCGCAGGTCGGTTTCATCAAACGGCGCTCCGACCTGATGGCAGACCTCGCACCCGAACTGCCCAGCCTCGACCTGGACATGTGCGTCGCCGACTCGCAGGGCAGCATCGGCTACATCCTCGCCTCCACGCTCGCCGGACATCTCAAGGCCGTCGGACACGGCGACCGGGTCGCCGCACTGGTCACCCACACCGTCGTCGACCCCACGGATCCGGCCTTCGGCCGCCCCACCAAACCGATCGGCTCGTTCTACGACGAGGTGACCGCCCGCGAACTCGCCGCCCTGCACGGCTGGTGCGTGGCCGAGGACTCCGGACGCGGCTGGCGGCGCCTCGTCCCCTCGCCTTCGCCGGTCCGCGTCATCGAGCAGGGCGCCGTCGCCGGCCTGCTCGGCCAGGGATACGTGGTGATCGCGGGCGGCGGCGGGGGCATCCCCGTCGTCGAGGAACCCGACGGCACCTACCGGGGAGTCGAGGCCGTCATCGACAAGGACGCCACGTCCGCGCAACTGGCCACCGCGCTGGGCGCCGAGCTGCTGGCCATCACCACGGGCGTCGAGCAGGCAGCCGTCGACTACGGCCGCCCCACACAGCGCCCGCTGGGCCGCGTCACCGCGGCCGAGGCCCGACGGCACCTCGCCGACGGCCAGTTCCCGGCGGGCAGCATGGGCCCCAAGGTCGAGGCGGCCCTCGCCTACCTGGGCGCGGCCGCCGCCCCGGACGCCCGCGTCCTGGTCACCTCCCCGGCAGCGCTGGCGGGCGCGATGCGGGGGAGTGGCGGCACCTGGTTCGTACGGGACGACGCCCCGGCGCGGTGACGTACATCCGCCATCGCCACCCACCCCTCCCACGGAGTTCCGATGCCCCCTCGTATTCCTGCGCCCGAAGGCCACTTCCACCTGCCCACCACCGCCAAGACCGCCCGGTGGGGCACGCTCCCCGGTCCTTCCGCCGGCCCTGTGCTGATCGTCGGCGACCAGGAGACGGTCACCGTGGACACCGTCTCGCACGAGGGCATCCTGGAGGACCAGGGCCGGGACCCGGTCCGCTTCTTCGGCGCGCACGGAGTCGCCGAGCGCGACGTGCTCACCGACGCCCGCGACATCGCCGCCTCCGCGCTCGAACGCGACCCGGGCACCGACGGACCGCACGTGGTCACCGGACCGATCGCCGTCACCGGGGCGTACCCCGGGGACCTCCTCAAGGTGGAGACCCTCTCCCTCTACCGCCGCGCGGACTACGGCATCGTCTCCAGCCGGCACGGCAGGGGAGCACTGCCCGACTCCTTCCCCGGCCCCGAGCGGGAGACCGCAGGACCGGCCGCCACGCGGCGGCTGCCCTCTGGGACCGTGTCGACGTTCTGCGAGGTCCAGGTCGACGGCAAAGGGCGGTCGCTCGGCGTCATCCCGTACGGAACGGCCGGCCGCGCCGCCCGCTTTCCGCTGCGCCCCTTCATGGGAATCATGGGCGTCACGCCGGCGGCCGAACAGCCGCTGAGCACGGTGCCGCCCGGTCGGCACGGCGGCAATCTGGACGTCAAGGTCCTGGCCACCGGCACCGCCCTCTACCTCCCCGTCCAGGTCGAAGGTGCCGGCTTCTACACGGGCGACCCGCACTACGCCCAGGGCAACGGCGAAGTCGCGCTCACCGCCCTGGAGGCGCCGCTGCGCGCCACGTTCCGCCTCACCGTCCTCAAGGGCGCCGCCGCCCGGCGGGCGGTCGGGCTGATCGACACCCCGTTCGGCGAGAGCGATACGCACTGGGTCGCCATCGGCCTGCACGAGGACCTCGACGAGGCGATGCGGGAGGCCGTCCGGGCCGCACTCATGTTCCTGACCACGCGAGTCGGCATGGACGCCGCGAGCGCGTACGCGTACCTGAGCGCGGCGGCCGACCTCGAGGTCTCGCAGGTCGTGGACCGGGTGCAGGGCGTGCACTGCCTGATCCGCAAATCCGACATCGGTGAACTGCCCAGCGAAATCCCCCTCCAGAAAGGCGAGTTCATGAACCCTGCCGCCACCACTCCCGCCTGTCACGACACGGCAGGCGCCCCATGAGCGACCTCATCCTGCGGAACGCCCGCGTCGAGGACGCCGCGACCACCTCGGACATCGTCGTCGAGGCGGGCCGCATCGCCGCGGTCCGCCCGTCGGGGACACCCGGAACCGTGGCGCCGGACAGGGCGTACGAGAGTATCGACTGCGCGGGCCGCGTCGTCCTGCCCGGATTCGTCGAGGCCCACATCCACCCCGACAAGGCGCTCCTGGACGGTCTGCGCGACTCCCGCGGTGCCACCCTGGCCGACGCCATCGCCGTCACGCTCGACCTCAAGCGCGACTTCACCCACGACGACGTGCGGGAGCGTTCGCGACGCGTCATCGAGTCGGCGATCCTCAGCGGAACCACCACCCTGCGCGCCCACCCCGACGTGGACCCGGTGGAAGGCATCCTCGGAGTCGAGGTGCTGGTCGAACTCCGCGAAACGTACGGGGACTTCATCGACATCCAGATCGTCGCCTTCCCCCAGGAGGGCATCCTGCGCTCTCCCGGCACCGAGAAGCTGCTGCGCGCCGCACTCGCCGCCGGGGCCGATGTCGTCGGCGGCTGCGCCTATCAAGAGGACTCCGTCGAGAACTGCCGGCGCCATGTCGACCTCGTCCTGGATCTCGCCGTCGAGCACGGCCTCCCCGCCGACCTGCACGCCGACTTCGCCGACGAGGCGGGCGATCCCCGCTACACCATGGCGGAGTACGTGGCCGAAGGCACCCGCCGCCGAGATCTCGGCGGGCGGGTCACCCTCAGCCACATGACATCCCTCGCAGGCCGCCCCAGAGCCGAACGAGCCGCGACCATCGCGGAGTTGGCATCGTCCGGCGTCGGCGTCGTACCGCTCCCCGCAACCGACCTGCACCTGGGCGGACGCTCCGACACCCGCGCCGTGCGCCGCGGGATCGCCCCGGTCCGCGAGCTGTGGGAGGCGGGCGTCCTCACCGCCACCGCCACGAACAACATCCGCAACGCCTTCACCCCGTACGGCACCGGCGACCTGCTGGACATCGCCCTGCTCCTCGCCCAGACGGGTCACCTCTCCGGCCCCGCCGACCTGCGCCGCGTCCTGCACATGGTGACGTACGACGCCGCGCGGATCGTCGGTATCGCCGAGGACTACGGAGTACGCGAAGGCGCCGCGGCCGACCTCGTCGTCCTCGACACCACCCGCTACGACGACATCGTCCTGGACCGCCCCGACCGGGCGTACGTCATCAAGGCGGGCCGCGTCGTGGCCCGCACCACCCGCACCCGGCAGCTGGTGAACGCCCCCGGAGCCTGAGGGCTCCCACGCCATCTGACCGCCACCGTTCTTCGGCACCCGCACCGCACGTCTCGGCTCGTTCGCCCGATGCGCCCGCACCACGGGCCGTACGCATCCCCAGACCCTCCGGGTCCTCCTCCACCCTGAACAGGAGTCCGTCATGCGCGAACGCATACCGCACGAGATCGTTGCATCCCTGCTCGCCGGCGCCACCGCCTTCATCGGCGGCAACGCCCTGCACCTCCCGCCCTGGGCCATCTTCATCTCCTGGGCCGGTACGTTCCTGCTCGGCGGCCCGAGCCTGGCCAACGCCAAGCGGCTGTGGCTCGCCATGCCTGCCGGGTCCGCGTTCGCCCTCGCCATCGTGCTCATCGAGGATCACTACGGAACCGCCCTCGGCGAGGGCCAGTTCGCCCGCAACCTCATGCAGGCGCTCGTCATCCTCGTCCTCAACTCGGCCCTCATGTACGCGGGCCGGCTCAAGCTCCTGGCGCTCATCCCCGGCATGTTCTTCGGCTTCGCCAGCTTCTTCGCCACGTTCTTCGGCGGCTTCGGCTACGACCCCGGAAACGCGTGGGCCGCCTGGGTGAGTGTCGTCGCCATGAACGCGCTCGGCCCGGTCTTCGCGTACCTCTCGATGCGGCTCACCTTCCCCGTACGGGAGGAGGAGGCGCAGCCGGAGGCGTCCGTGCCACAGGCGCGGACCGGCGAGAAGGTGAGCCCCGAACCTTCGTGACCTACGGCAGCGTCCGCAGTCCCAGCGCGATGCCCCGGGCGAGGTCGCTGCCCGAATGATGGCCCACGGCAAGCAGCCCCCGCAGCGCGGGGGCTGCGCCGTGTCCGGCGGCCAGCGCGCGCAGGAGTGCGGCGGCCTGCGGTACGCATTCGCCGCGCACGGCGTGGAGTACAAGCGCCGCCGAAACCAGGGGAGTTCGTTGCTCGGCGTGCGCGACCGTGTCGAGCAGTGCCGCCGGAATCGGCCGCCCCAGCGCGTGGCACGCAAGCAGCACTCCGCACAGCACGTCGTCACCGGACGGGGTGAGGCCGGGCCCGGCGCCGAGCAGTGCGAGTGCCGCCGCCTTCAGGCGGGGCGTGTCACCAGCGGGCAGCGTGCGACCGAACTCGTCTGCCAGGGGCGCCACGTCGGGCGTGAGGGGAAGCGCCGTCGCATCGACCAGCTCCGTGAACCGGTCGCTTCGTACGGCACCATGCAGGAGGCCCTGGACACGGGGCGGTGTCCAGGCCCCCCCAGCCGTGACGCACAGCGCCCCGGCCGCCATGCGGCCCGCACCGAAGCGCACGGCCGTACCCGCCCGTACGTCGCCCAGCGGTCCGGCGCCGGCCGCCTCCGCCGTCACCAGGGCGCACGGCACCGCGACCGCGTCGCGGGTGACCACGGCGAGCGCGGGCAGGACGGGGTCGCCGGTCGCCACGTACACGGCGTGCCGGGTGACGGCGACGACCCGCCCGGTGCGGGGCGGCCCGCAGACGAGCGGCGCGACGGCGGTGCTGACGAGGGCGGTGCTCACCGGGCAGGGGGCTCCGCCGCCGGCGGTTCCGGAAACGCCCTCAGTGCTCGGGTGAAGCACTCCATGGGTGCCCGGGTGAGGCCGGCCCCGATCTGTCCGATGCCCGGCTCGCGATGGGCGATCCCCGTCGTCACGACCGGCTCCACTCCGGTGTCCGCCACAGCCCGCAGATCGATGCCGACCGGGCTGCCCTCGAAGTCCAGGCCGGGCAGGCGCAGTTCGCGGTGGCGGCCGACGCAGATCTGTCCCATCCGGCGGCTCGTGGCCCTGGCCGTCTCCGGTGTGCCTCCGACGAAGCCGACGATCGCGGGCGCCGCCGCGAGGGCGAAGCCGCCGAGCCCGTACACCTCGGTGATGGCGCTGTCGCCGATGTCGGGGTTGGCGTCCTGCGGTCCGTATCCCGGAAAGTACAGACCCTCCACGGTGGCCGCGGGTGCCCGGTGCCAGGTGCTGCCGCCGCCGCTGACACGGATGCCGACGTCGACGCCGTTACGGGCGAATGTCGTCACGACCGTCGAGTGCGCCACCCCGTGGCCGGCGGACGTGGCCAGTTTGGCCGCCGCCATCGAGAAGTTGAGGAACCAGTACGTGTTGTCCTGGAGGAAGTCCAGCGCCTCGTGTCCGCCGAGCGCCTCCTGGCGGGCGAGCGCCGGGGCCAGCGCGCGCAGCATCAGCGCGCTGGCCGCGGTGTTGCGGCTGTGGCACTCGTCGCCCATCAGCAGCGCCTGCGCGGTCACCGCGCGCAGGTCCACCGGCTCGGGAAGCGAGCGCAGAGCCGCCCGCAGGCTGGGCGCGAGGCGCTCTCCCATCCAGCGCAGCCGGTCCATCACGTCCTCGCCGAGCGCTCCGTAGCGCAGGCAGCGGCCGCCGCCCTCGTTGAGATTGCTGTACGCGCGCCGCCCGCTCGCCGCGTCCTCGACCACGAGCAGCGGCATGGACGGCGAGATGATCCCCGCCATGGGGCCCACGGCGTCATGGTCGTGGCACGGCGCGAAAGCGATGCCCCCCGATGCCGCGAGCCGCTCGGCCGCGTCCCGGTCCTTCGCCCACTCCTCGAGGAGTACGGCTCCCACGACCGCTGCCCGCATCGGCCCGCACATCTCCTCCCAGGCGAGCGGGGGTCCGGCGTGCAGCAGCACCTTGTCGGGGCCCGCGAGGACGGGCAGTGCATCGCGGGCCGTGACGACGTCCGTCCACAGCGGTGTGACGTCCAGGATGCGGCGCAGCGCCTCGGCATTGGCGGCTTCCACCAGGGGGTGCGCGGTCAACCTGGCCAGCTTCAGGGCCAGTTCGGCGTCTCCTTCGGCGGGCGGCCGCCAGTCGACGGAGGTGACCTGGGCCCCCGCAGTGCGCGGAGGGCCTGCGAAGGAGGCGAGTCCGACGTTGACGAGATGAGGGTCGCCTCCCAGGAGCAGTCCACCGGTCCGGCTCACAGAGCACCTCCGTCGATCTTGGTGAGGATGTCGGCGGCGGTCTCGGCGACCGTCGTACTGCTGTCGAGGACCACGACGCCCGCTTCCCGCAACGCCCGCTCCTGCCCGTGGAGACCCTGGGGATCGTCGGGCGTGCCGACGACAAAGCCCAGTACCAGCGGAAGGGCTGCTCCTGCGGCGCGCAGCGCGCCCAGTTCGGCGGCGACCGTCTCCGCGACCGGGCCCGCTGGGTCGTCCGAGCCCCCGTGGCCGAGGACGATGTCCACGACGACGACGGCCGTGGCGGGATCGCGAAGTGCTGCCGCCAGCCAGGGTGTGCGTACGGCCGGATCGATCATCGGGTGGGGGCGGCCGGCCGTGAAGATGTCGTCTCCCAGGTCCAGAACGCAGTGCCCGGTGGGGAGTCGCGGCGGCGAACCGGGTACGGGAGGTTCTGCGGTTGTGGCCATGCGGTGCCCGCCGAGCAGCTGCTTCGCCTCGTACGCGAACGTCCCTCCGGCGTACAGCGCCCGCAGCCGCGTCCGCCCCGGGCCGAAGCCGTCGACCTGCGAGGCGGTGTCGGGCCCGGGGGAGACCTCCCCCGTGACCTGTGCCGCGGCCCGCGCGGCCTCCCGCAGGGTGCCCGCCATCCGTACGCCCGGCGCCTCCTCCACGTCCGCTCCCAGGAATGCCGCCACCACCGGCTTCCCCGCCCCGGCCGCCCGCGCGAGCACGACGCGCGCCACCTCGGGCGCGGGCGGCTTCGACAGCAGCACGATGGTGTCGGTGTCCGGGTCGGCGGCCAGCAGGTCGAGTGCGTCCAGCATGGAGACGCCTCCCACCTCCGCCGACAGATCGCGGCCGCCGACGCCGATGATCTGGCTGACCCCGGTGCCGTAGGCGTGCAGGAGCGTGGAGACCTGCTGAAGTCCCGTACCGGAAGCGCCGATCAGGCCGATCGGCCCACGGCGCACCGCGTTGGCGAAGCCGAGCGGGATGCCGTCGAGGACCGCGGTGCCGCAGTCGGGTCCCATGACGAGCAGGCCACGCGCGTGGGCTTCCGCCTTGAGGAGCACCTCGTCGGTCACCGGCACGTTGTCGCTGAAGACGAAGGCATGCATGCCGCGCCGCAGGGCCTTGAGCGCCTCGGCCGCGGCGTACGGACCCGGCGTGGAGACAAGGGCGAGCCGGGCGCCTTCGGGGACGGTGGCCAGGGAGCGCGGGGGCTCGCCCCCCGCCGGGGCGGACTTCGGCGCGTCGTCGCTCCAGCCCTGCAGGAGGAGGCGATCCGCCTCCGCGATGGCATCCCGTACGGCATCCGGCGAGCAACGCAGCGCGATCAGAAGGTCGTTGGGGCGTGCCCGGTCGCCTTCGCCGGCGAGCAGCCCCGCATCGGCGAGTATCCGGCGGTTGGCCGGGGTGCCCATGACGAGGCTGGCCGCCTCGACGTGGGGGAGCGCTGCCAGCGAGCCGGCGACCCGCATGAGGGCGACGGAGTCCACGTAGGTGTTGGGCCGGACGGCATTGACGGTTTCGGGGGCCGGATCTTTCAGCGCGGGTTCCACCATGCGGCGAGCCTACGAGTCGGCCCCCCACCCGCGTCTTGGTCCTCAACTGCCAGTATCCGCCACCTATTCGCCGGTACCGGCTGACAGTGACGCCGGGCCGCCCACCGGCAAGCCTGCCCTGACACGCACCACCGGGCCGGACGCCGCACCACATCCCCAGCACGACGCGGCGCCCCCTGTTACGCGGCACGCACACCGGCGTAACACGTGCCGCCTAGCGTCCCGGCATCGCCTTTGGTATACCACTGCCTCCGGGAGTCCCTCATGACCACCAATCGCACCGAAAGCCGGCTCACGGCGGCCGCGGGCGCCGTCGCCGACCTGGGGGAGGAGTACGAGCACGAGCCTGTGCCGCCGCACGCCCGCAAGAGCCTGCTGTCAGTCTGCTCCGTCTGGTTCGGCTTCCCGATGAACCTCGGCAACGCCGTCTTCGGCGGCGTCATCGTCTACAACCTGGGGTTCCTCACCGGCGCCGCCGCGATCGTCCTCGGCAATCTCGTCCTGTTCGGCTACGTCGGTGCGCTCAGCTGGCTCGCCGGGCGCACCGGAGAGAACTTCACCCAGCAGACGGCGCGCACCTTCGGCACGCTCGGCGCCCGCCTGCCGGCCGCGTTCCTCTCCACGGTCGTCATCGGCTGGTACTCCTTCCAGATCGGCCTCTCCGGCACCAGCCTTCAACAGGCCCTCGGCTGGGCCACGTTGTGGGGCGCGCTCGCCGGCGGCGTCTTCTTCGTCGCACTCACCGTCGTCGGCATCCGCGCCCTGTCCCTCCTCGGCCTGATCGCGACTCCGCTGTTCGTCGTACTCGCCGCCGTCGCTGTCGGCTACGGCATCGGCGACGCGTCCCTGGGCTCGGCCCTGTCCTACGAGGGGCCCGGCACCGCCATGTCGTTCGGCGCCGCCATGAGCATCGTCATCGCGGGGTTCTCCGACTCGGGGACGATGACCGCGGACTTCACACGCTGGGCGAAGAGCGGCCGGGCCGCCGTCACGGCAGCCGCCTGCGCGTTCCCGTTCGCCAACTGTGTCTCCTTCCTCGTCGGCGGACTCGTCGTCGCCGTCGGCGGGGCCACGGACCCGGGCAGCAACGGCGGCGGTTTCCTCGGCCTGCTGATGGGGCACGGCCCGCTGCTCACCACGCTCGCGGTCGTCTTCGTCTTCGCCAACCTCGGCTCGGTCGCCGCCCACTGCCTCTACAACGGTGCCGTGGGCTGGTCCGCCCTCACCCCCGCCCGGATGCGTCCGCTGGCCGTGGTACTCGGTGCCGTGGGACTCGTCGCCGCGCTCACCGGTGTGTGGGCGCACTTCGTGGACTGGCTGAACCTGCTCGGCATCTTCGTCCCGCCGATCGGCGCCGTCCTCATCACCGACCAGCTCCTGCTGCGCCGCCGCGCCGCGAACCGCCCCGCCGTCACCTACCGGCTGCCCGCCCTGATGTCCTGGGTGCTCGGTGCGGGCGCGGCGACTCTCGCGCACTACCTGCTGCCCGGCACGGTCGACGCGCTGGTCGGCATCGTCGTGGCGGTGTGCGCGTACGCCGCCCTGGAACGTGCCCTGCGCCCGGCGCTTCCAGGTGCGGAGCCGGCCAGGGCCGCTGTCCGCGCCTGAGCATCACGTACACCGACGAACAAGGAGCCGCCCGATGGACCGAGCCGCCCGCGACGCGATCTGCCGTCTGCCCGCCACCGAACTGGCCGCCAGGATCCGCGCATCGGAGATCTCCGCTGTCGAGGCCACCGACGCCGTACTGGACCGGATGGAAGAGGTGGACGGCGTCCTCGGCGCCTACTGCACCCCCGTCCCCGACCATGCCCGCGCGCAAGCCCACGCCATCGCCGGGCGCCTGGCGCGCGGTGAGGAAGTCGGCCCTCTGGCGGGTGTGCCGATCGGCGTCAAGGACCTCATCACCACCAGGGGCATCCGCACGACGTCCGGCTCTCCGGCTTACAAGGACTTCGTGCCCGACGAGGACGACATCGTGGTCGAACGGGCCGTCGCCGCCGGCGCGGTGGTCGTCGGCAAGACGAACGCCTCGGAGTTCGGCTACAGCGCCACCGGCCACAACCCCCTCTTCCCGGCCACCCGCAACCCCTGGAACACCGCACTCACTCCCGGCGGTTCCAGCGCCGGTTCGGCTGCCGCGGTGGCCGTCGGTCTGGGTCCTGTCGCGCTCGGCTCCGACGGCGGCGGCTCGATCCGGGTGCCCGCCGCGCACTGCGGGCTCGTCGGCTTCAAGGCCTCCATGGGGCGGGTGCCGGTATGGCCGGGCTGCCGTGACGAGCGCTACCCGGGCGTCTCGGGCTGGGAATCCCTGGAACACCTCGGCCCGCTCACCCGCACCGTCGCCGACACCGCGCTGATGCTGTCGGTGCTCGCCGGACCCGACCCGCGCGACCGGCACTCGATCCCCTGCGACGACGTCGACTGGTCGTCGGCGGCGTGGCCCGCGGACTTGGCGGGCCTGCGCGTCGCCTACAGCGCGGACCTCGGCTATCTCGCCGTCCACCCCGAGGTGCGTCGCGTCGTCGCGGATGCCGTGGAGCTCTTCGCCTCCGGTCTGGGCTGCCGGGTCGAGGCCGCGGACCCCGGCTGGAAGGACCCGGGCGAGGCGTTCGCCGCGATCATCGCGGCGGAGACCGACCTGCGGGGCATGCGCCGCCTCATCGACGTACACGGGGAGCGCATGTCCCCGCACCTCGTCGACATGATGCAACTCCCGTGGACCGCCGAGCAGTTCACGGACGCGAACATGGTCCGCAAGGCGGTCGTGAACCGCATGGCCCGCTTCATGGCGGACTACGACATCCTCATCACCCCGACCACCGCCGTGCCGGCGTTTCCCGTCGGCATCCAGGGGCCGACCGTGATCGACGGGCGCACGGTCCCCGACACCGCCTGGACCGGGTTCACCTTCCCGCAGAATCTCACCGGGCAGCCCGCGATCTCCGTTCCCGCAGGGTTCACCGGCGACGGCCTGCCGGTCGGGCTGCAGATCACCGGCCGCCACCTCGCCGACGCGCAGGTCCTGCGGGTCGCCGCCGCGTTCGAGCGGGTGGCGCCGTGGGCGGGGAACTGGCCGGCCGAACCGGCGTAATCCATTCTGGTATACCAACAACTCGAAGTGGTAACGATCCCTCCGGTTTCCCGGGCGTTCAACGCTGCCATTTCTGCTGGAAATCAGGGCAAAGGATCGCAGGGTGGCAGCGCTGTCCAACTGGTGAAACTTCCATTCGGTATACCGTCCGGGACGTGCGACCCGACCGGGCGCACGTCCCGCCGTACCCGAAGGAGGTGTGGTCCCGTGCGTCACCTACCCGCCGTGCTCGCGGCGGCCGCATTGCTGACGTTCGCCACCGGATGCGGCTCACTGTCGCCGCCCGGCGAGGAGACCGCCGCTGCGCCCCGGCTCGTCGACGCGAGGCCCGTCCGCGACGGCGGCACTGCCGTGATCGGGCTCAAGTCGGACCCCGACATGCTCGACCCCAGCCTGACCGGCACCCTGGTCGCGCGCACTGTCTTCACCTCCATGTGCGAGCAGCTCTACGACGTCGACCAGAACAACCGCTTCGTGCCCCAACTGGCCGCCGCACTGCCGAAGATCACCAACGGCGGCCGGACGTTCACCTTCGACGTACGGCGCGACGCGCGGTTCAGCGACGGCGCGAAACTCGACGCGAAGGCCGTGAAGACCTCCCTCGACCGCCACCTCCACCTGACCGGCTCCGGCCGCGCCTCGGAGATCAACTCGATCGAGAAGGTCGACGCCGTCGGGCCGTACACCGTGCGGCTCACGCTCAAGCACGCGGACACCCCGCTCCTTGGCCGGCTCGCCAACACCGCAGGCCTGATCATGTCGCCCAAGGCGATCGCCACGTACGGGAAGGGCTTCGCCGCGCACCCGTCGTGCGTCGGCCCCTTCAAGTACGAAAAGCGCGTCATCGGCGACCGGATCGAGCTGAGGAAGGACCCGCTGTACTACGACGCGGACAAGGTCCACCTCGATGGCGTCGTCTACAAGACCATCACCGACGGCAACATCCGCCTGGCCAATCTGCGCTCGGGCGATGTCCAGATCGGCGACCAGATGGGTCCGGTCGAGGTTCGCAGCAGCATGGGCGACAAGGACCTGCAGCTGCTCAACACCCCCTCGCTCGGCTACATGGCCATCACCCTGAACGTCGGCAACACCGACGGCATCGACCACAAGCCCGGACGCGTCGACACGCCGATCGGGCGCGATGTGCGCGTCCGTGAGGCCTTCGACCTGTCCCTGGACCGCGACCTCATCAACAAGGTGGTCTTCCAGGACATGTACGCGCCGGCCTGCAGCCCGGTCCCGCCGGGCACCCCGCTCAGCACGCCGATCACCTGCCCAGGGCGCGATGTGGCCAAGGCCGAGCGGCTGTTGAAGGAGGCCGGGGTCAAGACGCCGGTGTCCCTGGAGCTGATGATCAACACGACGCCGGAGGACAACCGCCTCGGCCAGGTCATCCAGGCGATGGCCAAGGAGGCGGGCTTCGACGTACACCTGCGGCCCACCGAGTTCGCCACAGGGCTGACCCGCACGCTCGCGGGCGACTTCCAGGCCCGCACCGGCGGCTGGGGCGGCCAGCCCGACCCGGCGGGCAACATCGACAGCCTGGTCGGCACCGAAGGCAGCAACAACCAGGGGAAGCTCTCCGACCCCGAGATCGACCGGCTCATCGCCGCCGGACGCAGCACCGCGGACGTGGCGAAACGGCGCGAGATCTACCGCGAGCTCACCGCCGCGATCAACCGCCAGCACTCGGTGATCTACCTCTACCGGAACATCAACTACGCCGTCGCATCACAGGACATCAGCGGGATCAAGCTGTCCGGCGACGGCCTCATCAGGGTCAAGGAAGCCGGATACGTGAAGGGAGACCAGGGGTGACGACCGTACGCACACTGCTCTCCTCCTACCCCGGGCGCCGGATCGGCCAGGCCCTGCTCACCATGGTGCTGGTCAGCATCACGGTGTTCGCAGGCGTCCGCGCCATGCCCGGCGACACCGCGCAGGCGCTGGCCGGCGAACAGACCTCGCCCGAGGTGCTGGCCGCCATCCGCGAGGAGTACGGGCTCAACGACAACATCGTCGTCCAGTACTGGGACTACGTACGGCACGCCGTGACCGGCGACTTCGGCACCTCGGCCCGCAGCGGGCTGCCCGTCCTGGACTCGATCCTCGACGCACTGCCCATCACCCTCGAACTGGCCGCCCTCGCACTGCTGTTGGCCGTCGTGGTCGGCATCGGCGCAGGCATCGTGGCGGCCGTACGGCGCGGGAAGCCCGAGGAATGGCTCGCCAACGCCATCGCCCTCCTCGGCATGTCGGTGCCGACGTTCTGGCTGGGCATGCTCCTGGTCCTCGGATTCGCCATCGCCATGCCCCTCTTCGCCGCATCCGGCTTCGTACCCTTCGGCCAGGACCCGGTGGAGAACCTGCGCCGCCTGGTGCTGCCCGCGATCGTCCTGGGCTCGGGGCTCGCCGCCGTCGTCATGCGCCAGACCCGCGCGGCCATGCTCGACGCGATGTCCTCGGACTACGTGCGCACCGCACGCGCCAAGGGCCTGTCCCAGCGCGCCGTCATCGGCACCCACGCGCTGCGCAACTCACTGGTCACCGTCATCACGGTGCTCGGACTCCAGCTCGGCCAGCTCATCTCGGGCGCCGTCGTCACCGAACAGGTCTTCGTCCTGCCCGGCTTCGGCAAGCTCACCATCGACGCGGTCTTCACCCGTGACTACGCGATGGTGCAGGGCGTCGTGCTGTTCACCTCGGCCGCGTACATCCTCATCAACCTGCTGGTCGACCTCCTCTACTCGGTCGTCGACCCGCGCATCCGGCTGGGAGGCTCCCGATGACGGCCCTCGACTCCACCGCACCAACCGCGCCCGGCGCCGCGATACCCGCCGCCGGTGAGTCGGCCGCCGTACCCGGCCGACTCGGCTCCGCCTGGCGCGCACTGCGGCGCAACCGGCTGGCGCTCACCGGCGCCGTGCTCGCGGCGGTCTTCGTCCTCGTCGCGCTCTTCTCCTCGCTGCTGACGCCCTACGACCCGGCCCAGCCGGACTTCAACAACGTCCTGGCGGCGCCAGGCTGGTCGCACTGGCTGGGCACCGACGACCTGGGGCGCGACCAGCTGTCCCGGGTACTCGTCGGGGTCAGCGCGTCCATGCAGGTCGGCGTCCTCGCGGTGGTGCTCGCCTTCGTGGTCGCGGTCCCGCTGGGTCTGCTCGCCGGCTACTTCGGACGCTTCACCGACACCGTCGTCTCCCGGCTCACCGACACCATGCTCGCCTTCCCGTTCCTGGTCCTGGCGGTCGGCCTCGCCGCCGTGCTCGGCCCGTCGCTGAAGAACGCCACCATCGCCATCGGCATCTCGCAGATTCCGGCGATCGTACGCATCACACGCGCCGAGACCCTGCGCCTCAAGCACCTCGACTACGTGGCCGCGGCCGTCGCCAACGGCGCCGGAAACGGCACCATCCTCTTCCGGCACGTACTGCCCAACGCCACATCGGCGCTCATCGTGCAGGCCACCGTCGGCGTCCCCTCGGCGATCATCGGCGAGGCGGTGCTCAGCTTCCTGGGCCTCGGCGTCCAGCCGCCCTCCCCGTCGCTCGGCGTCATGCTCTCCAGCGCCCAGCCCTTCATCGCCACCGCCCCCTGGATGGCGGTCTTCCCCGGCCTCGTCATCGTGCTGGCCACGCTGGCGTTCAACCTGCTGGGCGACGGCGTACGCGACATACTCGACCCCCGTGGAGGCTCCCGATGACCCCCACCGTTCCGGCCCCCGCCCCGACGCCGGCCGCCGCTCGCGGCGGTGAACCGGTGCTCAGCGTCCGCGACCTGACCGTCTCCTTCCAGGGACCGGACTCCACGATCCACGCCGTCGACGGCGTCTCCTACGACCTGACGCCCGGCGAAGTCCTCGCCGTGGTCGGCGAGTCCGGCTGCGGCAAGTCCGTCACCTCCATGGCGGTCATGGGCCTGCTCCCCGAGACCGCCCGAATCGGCGGTTCCATCACCCTGGACGGCCGGGAACTGGTGGGCGCGAGCGAACGCACCCTGCGCTCGCTCCGCGGCCGCCGACTGTCGATGATCTTCCAGGAGCCGATGACCTCACTGAACCCCGTCCTCACCATCGGGCGCCAGATCGGCGAAGTCCTCGTACGCCACCAGAAGTTGAGCAGGAAGCAGGCGCGTGCTCGCGCCGTCGAACTCCTCGACGTGGTCGGCATTCCGGCGCCCGAACGGCGCGTCGACGAGTACCCGCACCAGCTGTCGGGCGGAATGCGCCAGCGTGTGATGATCGCCATCGCGGTGGCCTGCGACCCCGCGGTGCTCATCGCCGACGAGCCCACCACCGCGCTCGACGTCACCGTGCAGGCGGGCATCCTCGACGTACTGAAGTCGCTGCGCGACCGGCTCGGCACCGCGATCGTGCTCATCACGCACGACCTCGGGGTCGTCGCCGAGACCGCCGACCGGGTCCTGGTGATGTACGCGGGCCGGCCCGTCGAACAGGCCTCGGTCCAGGAGCTGTTCGCAGTCCCGCGCCACCCGTACACGCGCGGCCTGCTCGGCGCCGTACTGCGGCCCGGAAGCCGTACACCTGAAGGACGGGAACGGCTCAACGAGATCCCCGGGCTCGTCCCCGACCTGCGCGTACAGCCCGATGCGTGCACCTTCGCGCCGCGCTGCACGTTCGCGCAGGACGACTGCCGCACCGGGCGCCCGCAGCTGCGCACCGCTGCGGGCACCCACCGAATCGCCTGCCACCACCCGGCGTCCCCCGTCCCGTCCCCCGCCTCAGAGGAGGTCGCCCGATGACCGGCACCGACGCCGCAGCACCGCTCACCCCGGTCCTCGATGTATGTGACCTGCAACGGCACTTCGCCTCGCCGAGCGGCGTGGTCCGTGCCGTGGACGGTGTCTCGCTCACGATCGGCCCCGGCGAGGTCGTCGGGCTCGTCGGCGAGTCCGGCAGCGGCAAATCCACGGTGGGCCGCTGTGTGGTGAGGCTCGACCGGCCGACCGGTGGGGAGGTCGTCATCGACGGTACGGACGTCACGACGCTGTCCGCCCGTGCGATGCGCCCGTTGCGCAAAAAGGTCCACCTGGTCTTCCAGGACCCGTCGTCCTCGCTCAACCCGCGCATGACGATCCGCCAGATCATCGCCGAACCCCTGCGGCTGCACGGACTGGCGAGCAGGGCCGAGGCCTCGCGGCGCGTCGACGAGCTGCTCGCCCAAGTCGGGCTGCGCCCCGAGCTGGCCGACCGCAATCCGCACCAGCTCTCCGGCGGCCAGCGCCAGCGGGTCTCCATCGCGCGCGCCCTGTCCGTCGAGCCCGCCCTGCTCGTCGCGGACGAACCGACCTCGGCACTGGACGTCTCCGTCCAGGCCTCCGTCCTCAACCTGCTCGCCGACCTGCAGCGCGAGCGCGGCTTCGGCTGCCTGTTCATCACGCACGACCTGGCCGCCGTGGAATACCTCGCCGACCGCATCGCCGTGATGTATCTGGGCCGGATCGTCGAACAGGCCCCGGCCCTGGAGCTGTTCGCCGACCCGAAGCACCCGTACACCCAGGCGCTGCTCTCCGCGGCACCGGTACCCGACCCCGCCGCGCAGCACAGCCGCGGCAGGATCGTGCTCAGCGGTGAACTGCCGAGCCCGCTCGACCCGCCGCCCGGGTGCCACTTCCACACCAGGTGCCCCCTGGCGACGGACCGCTGCCGCACCGAGACGCCCGCACTGCGCACCCTGCCGTCGGCCGAAGCCGACGGCCCCGCACGCCAGGTCGCCTGCCATCTCGTCGCGGAGGACGGCACGGCACCCGACGCACACGGTGCCGCGCTCGCCACCGCCTGATCGCACGGCAAGGGCCCCGGTCCGCGAACTTCGGTTCGCGGACCGGGGCCCTCTGCGTGATGGGACGTATCAGACGATCAGCTGGAGCTGGTCCGCGACGACACGGCCCGCGTGGATGACCGTACGGTCGACCCCGCGGTCCATCACGGCCGAGGCGACGGTGTCGCCGTCGACCAGGATGAGGTCGGCGGCGTCGCCGACGTCCACGCCTGGCCGGTCGGCGGTCGACGTCAGACGCTGCAGCGACGGGTCGAGGATCGCGGCGCCGCCACGGCTCGCGACCGCCCAGCAGTGCTCGATCAGCTCGTCGGGGCGGTAGCGGCTGGTGAACGCCAGCTGCCAGGTGCGATCGAGCATGTCGCCGTTGCCGTACGGCGACCAGTAGTCGCGCTGCCCGTCCTCGCCGAGGCCCACGCGCACCCCGGCGCGGGTCAGTTCGGCCAGGGGCAGCGCGGTGGACTGCTGGGCCGGGGCGATGGTGGCCATGGACACATCCAGCTCGGCGAACTCCTCGATGAGCCGGCGCCGGGTCGCCTCCTCGACGGTCCCCAGCTCGTAGGCGTGCGACATCGTCACCTTGCCCTGCATGCCGAGCGCGCGGGTGCGCTCCAGGACGAGGTCGGTGCTGAACACGCCGAGGTGTCCCGGCTCGTGCAGGTGGATGTCGACCGGCGCCTGGTGGCGTTCGGCGAGCCCGAAGACGATGTCGAGGTGGCGCACCGGGTCACGGTCCAGGGTGCAGGGGTCGATCCCGCCGACGACCGCGGCGCCGGAGGACAGCGCCTGGTCCATCAGCTCGGGGACGCCCTTCTCCAGCAGTAGACCGGCCTGCGGGAACGCGATGATCTCGACGTCCGCGCGGTCCTTGTGGGCCTCCTTGGCGGCCAGCACGCCCTCGAAGCGTTCCAGACCGGAGTCGGCGTCGATCTGCGCGTAGCTGCGCACCCGGGTGGTGCCGCGCTCGATCATGCGGCCCAGCAGAGAGGTGGTGCGCTCCGCCACCGGCGGGTCCTCCCTCCAGTGCGCGCGGTCGTTCATCGTCAGTCCCCATACGCCCGGCTTGCCGGTGTGCGGGCGGAACGGCAGACCGACGCGGTTGGAGTCCAGATGGCAGTGGACGTCCGAGAAGGACGGCATGGCGAGGCGGCCGCGGCCGTCGATGCCGGTGCCGTCGTCCAGCCCCGAAGCGTCGTGCGGCTGGACCGAGGCGATACGGCCGTCCTGGATGTCGATGTCCGACGCCGGTCCTCCCCAGGGGCGGACGTTCCTGATGAGCATGAGTGGTGACTCCTTGCGGTGGGTGTCGGTGCCACGGCCGCTACTGCGGCGGCGGCATCTCTTCGAAATCAGGGAAGGTGGGCGGGAAGAGTTCGTCGGCGCTGCGCCCGTGAACATCCCTCTCCCCGTACGCCGCGCGCATCTTCCCGAACAGCGACTGCGCCCGGCGGCGCAGCTCGTCCGTGTCGACGCCGGGCAGCCGCCCGTCGACGAGCACGGGCCGGCCGTCGACCACCGAATGGGTGGCCTGGCGGGCGCTGCCGTTCAGGAGAAGGGTGCGGACGGGGTCGTCGAGCACGCCGTCGCGGATGTCGTCCAGGCGGAACGCGACCAGGTCGGCGCGAGCGCCCGGGACGAGCCGCCCGAGGTCCTCGCGGCCCAGCGCGCGGGCGCCGCCCAGGGTGGCGGCCTCGACGTACGCCTCGGCGGGGGCGGCGTCGGCCCGGCCGTCGACGACCTTGGCGAGGTGGACTCCGGTGTCCATGCCGCGCACGAGGTCGGGCGGGAAGGAGTCGGTGCCCAGACAGAGATTGACACCGGCACGGCGGTACGACCCGAAGGAGTGCAGCACATCGCCGTACCGCAGCGAGGTCTGCGGGCAGTGCACGACGGACACCCCGGCATCGGCCAGGACGGCCAGGTCGCCGCGGTCCTCGCCGTACACGGAAGGGTGGCGGTCGATGACCAGACCGTGCGGCACCAGGAGCCGGGTGCCCAACAGCCCGCTGCGCGAGAGGAGTTCGAGTGGTGTGCAGTCGTGATTGCGGCGTACGAGGTCGCGCTCCGTCGTGCCCTGGAGGCAGTGGAGGCGGACCGGCACGTCGCGGCGCAGGGCGAGGTCGGCGGTGGCGCGCAGCAGTTCGGGGGTGAGGGTCTCGATGCGGCACGGCAGGAGAGCCCCGCGCACAAGGGGGTCACCGAGCTCCACGACGTGGTCGAGGAAGCGTTCGGCGTCGCGCAGCCCGGCGCGCCCCCTTTCTTCGTCGAAGGTGACATCCCGGCGGCCGTCGGGGTGGACGACGTTCACACCGGAGCGGTAGCTCGGTCCGAGATAGCCGCGCAACCCGATCCGCCGGGAGGTCTCCGCCATGTCGGCCAGTTCGTCGAACGTCTCGGCCCAGGAGCTGTGGACCTCGGAGGCGATCGGCATGTAGGTGGTGATGCCGTGGAGGGCCAGCTGGACCAGTGCGTAGGTGCGGATCGTCGACCGGTCGGCCGCGGAGAACACGTCGCGGCTGCGGTCGGCGTACGCCCGCGACCACTGGAGGCCGGGGCCGCGGTCGGACGAGGCCCAGGAGTCGAGGACGAGGTGGTCGATGTCGGCCAGAGCGTCGAGGTCGACGAGGCCCGGCATGACGAGGCGGTCGCCGAGGTCCACGTCCTGGTCGAGGTGTCCTTTCCAGCCGCGGCCCACATGGATGAGGGTGTCGTCCTCCCAGACCGCCTCGCCGTCGCGCAGCAGTGCATGGTGCCCGTCCTGGTGGGCCAGGACGTGGGCGGCACGCCAACGGGTGCGCACGGAGGATCTCCTCGTGGTCGGTTGCCGGGCGCGGGCCGCGCACCATCGAGACCCTAGCATTTGGGATACCAATCACAGATCTATAGGTAGTTCCATCGGCGAGAACCCGCGTCCAGCCGGTACGAATCGGTATACCAATAGTCGCCTTGTCGCTGCCGGAGTGGCGGCCGCGGGCGCCGAAGTCGTGCGGGCGATGTGAGAATGGCGGCATGACAGGTTCTGAGGACTTCACACCCGAGTCGGATCGGGTCACGCGCACCTTGCGCGATCAGATCATCGAGGGGACGCGGGCGCCCGGCAGCAAGCTCGTGGAGCGTGAACTCGCCGCCGAGCTGGGCGTGAGCAGGCTGCCCGTACGCGATGCTCTGCGGGACCTGGTCAACGAAGGCCTTGTGACACCCCGGCCGCGTACCTGGGCCGTGGTCCGTGAGTTCACCGCCTCCGACATCTCCGATCTCATCGAGGTCCGTTCGGCGCTGGAGATCCTCTCCTTCCGGCTCGCCGCGCAGCGACGTACGAGGGCAGGACTGGCAGACCTCCGCGCCGATCTCGACGCGGAGCTGGAGGCCGCGGCGGCAGGGGACGGCACGGCGGCGCGGCGGGCCGCGGCCGACTTCCACGAGACCGTCACCGCGCTTGCCGACAATGCGCTGCTCAGCGAGCTCGAAGCGACGCTGCGCAGCCGGATGCGCTGGCTGCTGGGACAGCACGACGCCTTCGATGTCGTCGCGGGCGAGCACGAGGAGCTGTACCGGGGGATCGAGGCGCGGGATGTGGACGGTGTCGAGCAGCTCGCCCTGCAGCACCTGGTGACCAGCCGCAGCGTGGTCACGGCCCACCGCGGGCAGGCGGCGCAGAAATAGCGCCCCGCTGTCGTACATCTCGGAGACTTCTTTTGCCCGCGTGGGAGTTACCTGGCGGTAATTCCCGGTGATTTGATGTTCGGCGACACTCAACCCCCTTCACCCCACAGGGAGATCCGGTGCCGCCTTCCGTACTGCGCCGCGCCCAGGGCGCGGCCACCCTTGTTCTCGCACTGACGGCCGCGAGCCTGGTCGGGGCCGCACCGGCCCGGGCCGAGTCCGCGCCGGCGATGAAGGTTCTGACCTACAACGTCTTCCTCATGAGCAAGAACCTCTACCCCAACTGGGGGCAGGACCATCGCGCGGTGGAGATCCCCAAGGCCACCTTCTTCCGGGGCAACGACGTGGTCGTCCTCCAGGAGGCCTTCGACAACGGCGCCTCGGACGCCCTGAAAAGCGCCGCGTCGAGCGAGTATCCGTATCAGACGCCGGTCGTCGGACGGAGCACGAGCGGATGGGACGTCACCGGCGGCGCCTACGCGGCGACCACGCCCGAGGACGGCGGCGTGACCGTGCTGAGCAAGTGGCCGATCCTGCACAAGGAGCAGTACGTCTACAAGGACGCGTGCGGCTCGGACTGGTGGTCCAACAAGGGCTTCGCCTACGCGGTGCTCGATATGAACGGCCACAAGGTGCATGTCGTGGGAACCCATACGCAGTCCACGGACCCGGGCTGTGACGCGGGGGAAGCCGCCTCGGTACGCAGCCGGCAGTTCCGGGCCGTCGACGCGTTCCTCGACGCCAAGAACATCCCGGCCGATGAGCAGGTCCTGCTCGCCGGTGACCTGAATGTCGACTCGCGCGGTCCCGAGTACGCCTCGATGCTCGCCGACGCGGACCTGGTCGGCGCCGACAGCCGGACCGGGCATCCGTACTCCTTCGACACCCAGGAGAACTCCATCGCGCACGACCGCTACCCGACGGATCCCCGCGAGGACCTCGACTATGTGCTCCACCGCGCCGGTCATGCGCGTCCGGCGGGCTGGCGGAACGAGGTCGTCAAGGAGCAGTCGGGCCCCTGGACGGTGAGCAGTTGGGGCACCGACTACACGTACACGAATCTGTCGGACCACTATCCGCTGAGCGCCCACAGCGGCTGAGCACGGAGCACGGAGCACGATGACTGAGCACGGCATGGACCAGGGGTATCTGCTCGACAACCAGCAGTCGGAGGCGGGGATCCGATTCGGCGCGCTCGCCGAGCTGTTCGACCCGGTGACCTTCCGGCACGTCGACCGGATCGGCATCACCGAGGGCATGCGGTGCTGGGAGGTCGGCGCGGGCGGCCCCTCCGTTCCCGCGGGACTTGCCGAGCGCATCGGTCCCACGGGGCAGGTCGTCTGCACGGACATCGACGTGTCGTGGGCGCAGGACGCCGCCTCCGATGTCGTCGAGGTACTGCGCCACGACGTCGCGGCCGATCCGCCGCCGGCGGGCGGCTTCGACCTGGTCCATGCCCGGCTGGTCCTCGTGCATGTCGTGGATCGCGCCGAAGCGATGCGCCGCATGATCCAGGCGCTGCGGCCCGGTGGCGTACTGCTCCTGGAAGATGCCGATCCAGGGCTGCAGCCTCTGCTGTGCCCGGACGAGTCGGGGCCCGAGCAGCGGCTGGCCAACCGCCTCAGGGCCGGATTCCGTGAACTCATGGCGACACGCGGCGCGGATCTCGCGTACGGAAGGACGCTGCCCCGGCTGCTTCGCGAAGCGGGCCTCGGTGACGTCCAGGCGGATGCCTACTTCCCGATCACCTCGCCGGCCTGCACCGTTCTCGAGGCGGCGACCGTACGGCAGATCCGCGGCCGACTGGTGGCAGCGGGCATCGCGACCGAGGAGGACATCGACCGCCATCTGTCGAATGTCGCCACGGGGCAACTCGACCTGGCGACAGCCCCGTTGGTCTCCGCCTGGGGGCGCCGCGCGTGACGCCGGGCGCGCGGCCCGTGCCACGCGCCCCGGTGCTTCCGCTCAGCCGGCGGCGAGGAGATCGAGCGTGTCGATCACACGGTTGGAGAAACCCCACTCGTTGTCATACCAGGCGACCACCTTGATGTGGCGGCCGTCGACGCGGGTGAGGGCCGAGTCGAAGATCGCCGAAGCCGGATTGCCTGTGATGTCGGACGACACGAGCGGGTCGTCCGAGTACTCCAGTACGCCGGCGAGCGGTCCCTGAGCCGCGGCGAGGTATGCCGCCAGTACGTCCTCGCGCGTCACGTCACGCGCGACGGTCGTGTTGAGCTCGACGAGGGAGCCCACCGGCACCGGCACCCGGATCGAGTCGCCGGACAGCTTGCCCTCGAGATTCGGCAGCACCAGACCGATCGCCTTGGCCGCGCCTGTCGTGGTCGGCGCGATGTTGAGGGCGGCCGCACGGGCGCGGCGGGCGTCGCGGTGCGGGCCGTCCTGCAGGTTCTGCTCCTGCGTGTAGGCGTGCACCGTCGTCATGAAGCCGTGCTCGATTCCGGCGAGTTCGTCGAGCACCGAGGCCAGCGGGGCCAGCGCGTTCGTCGTGCAGGATGCGTTCGAGACGATCGTGTGCGCGGCCGGGTCGTAGGCGTCGGTGTTGACCCCGTACGCGAGCGTGACATCGGCGCCGTCGGCCGGAGCGCTGATCAGCACCCGCTTCGCGCCCGCTTCGATGTGTGCGCGGGCGGCCGTGGCCGAGGTGAAGCGGCCGGTGGACTCCAGCACGATGTCCACGCCGAGTTCGGCCCACGGCAGTTGGGCCGGCTCGCGCTCGGCGAGCACCGTGATGCGGCGCCCGTCGACGACGAGGGTGTTCCCTTCGACCGTCACCGGGCGGCCGAGGCGGCCCGCCGTCGAATCGTAGGAGAGCAGTCGTGCCAGGGCGGCGGGCTCGGTGAGGTCGTTGACGGCGACGATCTCGAGCTTGCTCTCGCGCTCCAGCAGAGCACGCAGCACATTGCGTCCGATGCGGCCGAATCCGTTGATGGCGATACGAGTCATGAGTGGTGTCCCTTCCGGTTCACCCCCAGGCTCTCGCACGGCTCCGGCCCGTGACAGCGGCGCGATCGCCAGGGTCCGAAAGGATCGCGCCATGTGGTGGCGTACTACTCGCCCTGGGAGAAGGTGCGCCGGTATTCGCTGGGCGTGGTGTCGAGGATGCGCTGGAAGTGCAGGCGCAGATTTGCACCCGTACCGAGACCGACGTCGGCGGCGATCTGCTCGATGCCACGCTGCGAACGCTCCAGCAGTTCGCGGGCCACATCGATACGGGCGCGCATGACCCACTGCATCGGCGTGTATCCCGTGTCCTCGGCGAAGCGCCGCGAGAACGTGCGCGGCGACACCGCGGCATGCCGTGCGAGCACTTCGAGGGTGAGGGGCTCGCCGAGCCGGTGCAGCGCCCACTCCCGGGTGGCGGCGAACCGTGCGCCGAGCGGTTCGGGCACGCTCCTGGGTACGTACTGGGCCTGACCACCGCTGCGGTACGGGGCCGCGACCAGGCGCCGCGCCGCGTGGTTCGCCGCGGACACCCCCAGATCGCCGCGCAGGATGTGCAGGCACAGATCGATGCCGGAGGCGGCGCCTGCCGAGGTCAGGACGCTGCCCTCGTCGACGAACAGAACGTTCTCGTCGACCTGGACGAGCGGTCGCTTCGCCGCGAGCGCACGTGTGTAGTGCCAGTGCGTCGTGGCGCGCTTGCCGTCGAGCAGACCCGTGGCAGCCAGCGCGAAGGCACCCGTCGAGATGGCCGCGAGCCGCGCTCCCCGGTCGTGGGCTGCGATCAGCGCATCGACGACGGCCTGCGGCGGGCCGTCGCGGTCGGGGTGCCGGTAGCCGGGGACGAAGACGATGTCGGCCCACGCCACCGCGTCCAGGCCGTGGGTGACGGCGTACGACAGGCCGTCGCCGCCGGTGACGAGACCGGCCGCCGCACCGCACACCCGCACCTCGTACGGCATGCTCGCGCGGGTGGTGAACACCTGCGCAGGGATGCCGACATCGAGCGGCTTGGCTCCTTCGAGCACGAGGACGGCGACGCGGTGCAAGGGGGAGGCGGACACGGGCAAGAGCGTACGCGGGGCCGTGGGGCACGAAACGTCTTGATCGTCAGTTGGGTGGCGCATAGGCTCCCATGCCCATGGATACGGGGGTGTCGGATCGCGGCCGCGCGCCGCGGCGCGAACGGTCGGTCGGCCATCGCAGGGTCGCAGGCGTGCTGGCAGGGACGGCGGTGCTGGCGGGCATGGGCGCGATGCTCGTCCTCGTGCCGGGCCTCGTGGTCGACCACGATCTTGCCGGGGCGAGCGTCGCCGCACAGGACCGGCTGAAAGCCGTGAACGACGTCCGGACGACCCTTCTGCAGGCCGTGGGCGGCATGGTCGTGCTCTTCGGCGCGTATGCCACCTGGCGCCAACTGCGTGTCAGCCAGGACGGTTTGCGCGCCACCCAGGAGGGATACATCACCGACCGGTTCAGTTCGGCCGTCGACCAGCTCGGCAGTGACAAGCTCGAAACACGCATCGGCGGGCTGCACGCGCTGTGGCGGATCGCGGAACACTCCGCCCGCGACCGCGAGGCCATCATCTCCATCCTGGCCGCCTATCTGCGGACGCACCTGCCGTGGCCGCCCGCAGGACCAGGAGCTCCGCCGGCGGACGCGCCCATCAACGACATCACGCCTCTGGAAGCCCGGATCGCCGACGCGCAGGTGGCGCTGACGGGGCTCGGCGTGTTGCTGGAGCAGCCCCGGGAGCAGGCCTGGGTCAACCTCGGGGTCACGGATCTGCGCAGGGCCGACTGCGACGGGCTGTGGCTGCCCGAGGTCAATCTCGACTGGTCCTGCATGGAGGGCGCGAGCCTGTATCGCGTCAACCTGAGTCAGGCGTCGCTCGTGGAGGTCAATCTGCGGCACGCCGACCTCAAGACGGCGATTCTGCGCCGGGCCCGCTGCGTTCTGGCCGACCTTCGGGGTGCCCGGCTGGTCCAAAGCGATCTGCGCGAGGCGGACTTCACGGATTCCGACCTGCGCGAGGCGAACCTGCGCAAGGCCGATGCGGGCGGTGCTGTCTTCCACCGTGCCGACCTGCGCCTGGCCGACTTGCGCGGCGCCGACCTGAGCACGGCCGACCTTTTCCAGGCGCGCCTGACCGGAGCGATGGCCAGCGGCCACACGCGCTGGCCGGCCGGTTTCGACCATGAGGCCGCCGGCGTCGTCGTCGCCGAGGATCCCGGTCCGGAGCCTCCACCCCTGCTCCAGCCGTCCGGGATCACGACGCGGCACCCGTCCCTGCGGTCGCTTTCGTGAGCGACCACTGCGCAGGGCCGGTGACTTGTCAGCGCCCATCGATGTCGAGCGGCAGGGCCCGGTGAAAGACGGCCATCGCCCGGCCGGGGCCGTTGTAGTCGTCGACAGTCTGCGCGTCGAATCCGAGGCTGCGGTGGAAAGCGATGGAGCCGGTGTTCTGGATCGACGTGATCGCCTTCAGCCGCCGGGCACCCTGACGCTCCGCCGCATCGGCGAACGCCGCGTACAGGCGACGCCCGAGGCCAGTTCCCCGGGCGTCGTCCCGAGTCGCGATGAGGTGTACGTACCCGGTCCCGCCCGGGGTGACGAACCCGAAGACGTACCCACGGATTCCGTCTTCGGCCCGGGCGACGAGGCAGGTGGAGGCGAATTCCTGCACCAGCGCCAGCAGATGCAGCGACCGGAGGTCGCGTTCGCCCCAGTAGCGAGGGTGATCGGTCAGGACCTGGTGGAAGTCGGCCACCTCGGCTGGTGCGATGTCTATGCCCATGAGGTCGATCATGGCAGGACACCTGGACTGATTCCCGTGCCGGTCGTCCCACTGACCGTGGCGTCGGCCCAGAGCCTCAGGCGGACGGTGTGCGGAAGTAGTGCCCCTTGTCGAGATCGGTGATGAGCCCCGGTTGCGTCGGGTGCCATCCCGTCGATGCGCGGGTGTGTGCACTGGAGGCCGGCTGGTCGCGGGAGAGCACCATGGTCAGCCAGCCGAAGTGCTCGTTCGCCTCCTGGGGCGGGACGGAGGCCATCGGCACGTTCAGGTGGCGGCCGATGACGTCGGCGATCTCACGCAGGGACACGCCTTCGTCGGCAACAGCGTGCAGGGTCGATCCGGCGGGGGCCTCCTCCAGGGCGACACGGAACAGGTGTGCGGAGTCCAGGCGGTGGACGGCGGGCCAGCGGTTGGTCCCGTCGCCGTAGTAGCCGGCCACGCCCCGCCGGCGGGCGGTCTGGACGAGGCTCGCGATGAAGCCCTGGTCCCCCTCGCCGTGGTTGGTCCGCGGCAGGCGTACGACGGACGTACGCACCCCGCGGTCGGCGAGCGCGAGCACCCACTCGCCGGTGGCCATCCGGGTCACGGGGCCGGCTGCCTCGGCGGGGACGGCGTCGGCCGGCGGAACCTCGTGTCCGTCGTGCTCTGTTGCCGCCCGTCCGGGCTCGGCGGGTGTGCCCGACGTGTGGACGAACGGCTTGTCGCTGCCCGCCAGCGCTTCTCCGATCGCCTCCACGGCGCGACGGTCCGCATCGGCGGCGGCCTTGAAGTCTCCCTGGGCGAAGGCGAGTTCATGATTGAACGCCAGGTGGATCACGCCGTCAGCGGCGGCTGACGCGTCGCGCAGAGTGTCGAGATCGTCGAGAGATCCGCGGACCACCTCGACCCCGGCGGCGGCGAGCGCCTCGGCGGAGGAGTCCGAACGGGCGAGCCCGATGACCTGATGCCCGGCCCCGATGAGCTCGGGTACGACGGCGGAGCCGATCCAGCCGGATGCCCCGGTGACGAAAACACGCATGTGAAAGCTCTCCTTGATATCCGCTGTCCTTGCCGCAGTGGGGTGCGACGGAAATGGTGATGACAGTGCCTGACATCAAAACTAACACGCGACGTCAGTCGCTGTCATCACGTAGGATCAGGGCATGGGGCGATGGGAACCGAACGCGCGCGGACGTCTGGAGCAGGCGGCGCTCGAGCTGTACAGCGAGCAGGGATTCGAAGAGACGACGGTGAAGGAGATCGCCCAGCGGGCGGGACTCACCGAGCGCACCTTCTTCCGCCACTTCACGGACAAGCGCGAGGTGCTGTTCCCCCACTCGAACCCACTCCAGGAGTTCATCGTCACCGGCCTCGTCGGGGCCCCGGAGAGTGCGGCACCGATCGACGCGATGGCCATGGCTCTCGAGGCCGCCTCGGGCCTGTTCCAGGAGCGTCAGGAAGTCGTTCGCCGGCGCCAGGCGGTTGTCTCCGCCAACCCCGAGCTCCAGGAACGTGAGCTGATCAAGCTCGCTTCACTCGCCTCGGCGGTGACAGACGCACTGCGTGGGCGCGGCGTGGAGGAGCCGGCGGCAAGTCTTGTCGCCGAAGCGGGCATCGCCGTCTTCAAAATCGCGTTCGTACGCTGGATCGGCGAGACGGACCAGGGGGACTTCGCCCGTCTCGTGCGGGACACGTTCGACGAGCTGAAAACCGTGACCGCCGGCGGGTGACCGGCGCGGACCTCGATCGTGTGTCGAGGTCCGCTGGGTCCAGCTGCGTACGGTGCGAGGGTCAGTCGACGTCGGCCCGGGACGTCCCCATCTTGAGGCCCGCCACCCAGTTGATGGATGCGGTGCTGGTGTCGGTGCCGAAATAGGTGCCCCAGCGCGGCTTGTTGCCCAGGTCGTCCCAGGTGCGGGCCCCGGTGCGCGAGGCGAACTGGGTGCCGTCCTTGTACACGGACAGGGTGCCCTGCCCTGCCGAGTCGGTGGTGATGCCCAGCTGCACGGAGTGCCACTCGCCCGCTGTCCAGGGCGTGCTGCCGATGGAGATCCACGTTTCGCCGGCGGCGACGTACCAGACCTTGAGCTGTTCGCCCTCCACCTTCATGAGGACGGGGTAGTTCTGGCTGTTCTGGTCGTTGGTGCCGTTGGACTTCCACTGGAACACGGTCTGCGCATTGCCGGTCTTGGTCATGGAGTCCCAGCCGAACCAGTACGTGTTGTCGTTCTTGAAGGCGTACTCGCCGGCCGAGGTGCTGACGCTGTGCCCCTCGCAACGCGCTGTGCCGATGGGCTTGTTGAACTTGAAGAAGGTGCCGTGTCCGTCGTTCCAGTTCCCCGTCGTCACGCTGCCGGGGCTGTCGCACAGCGTGGTCACGAAGACGCCGGTGCCCTGGGACGCGTCGGCATCCCAGATGACCGATGCCTGGGCGGGGGAGGCGCAGAATGCGACGGCGCAGCCGGCGGCGGCTGCGGCGGTGGTCCATGCGCGCGGGGAGGTGCGGAGCATGTGGTCACCCTTCGGTGTGGGGGAGGAGTGGTGCGGGCTCGATGTCGTTGTACTCACTTCGCCGGACACGATCAATATGCGCGCCAAAATTGATCGATTCGATCGTTACTGCGTGCGGCGTCGGTGCACGGCACAGTGCGGCGCCGCCTCCCGGTTCTACGGGGAGACGGCGCCGCCGTGTCTGTTTCTCTCCTCAGGCTCCGCTCACTTGACGTTCAGCGCGTCGGTGAGCACCTGGGTCACCGCACCGCCCTGGTTGTCACGTACGGATGCACGCAGCGAGACGGTCTGTGCCCCGCGCGGGACCGAGAGGCTGCCCGTCCACGAGGTCCCCTTCTTGGCGAGGTCCACCGGGATCCAGGTCTTCCCCTGGTCGTACGAGACGGCCAGGGCACCGGTGTTGATCGTCCCCGTACCCGAAGCACCCTTGATGTACTGGGCGTTGATGCCGATCGGGAGACGCTTGCCGGCGCGGACCGAGCCGTCGAGCGCGGTGTCCACGTCGAATCCGAGGTTGATCATCGGCAGATACGTGAGGCGGTCGTCCGGCGTCTCGGCCGACCTGACTTCCCAGGCGGAGTGGCCCTTGACGCCCGTGCCCCACACCTTCGGGTCCGTGGTCGTATCGGTCACGATCTTGTAGGTGTGCTCGCTGGGGTCCAGATCCCACAGATTGACGCCGGAACTCGTCTTCTTCCCGGTGCTGACACCGTCGATGAGAACTTCGGTGGTCTGGGTCAGCGACTCGTCGCTCCATACGTCGCCGAAGCCCGTGTGGTCGGGCCCGGAGTCGCCCCAACCCGGCGTGTTGAACGCCAGGCTGTTGCCCGACCGGGTCTGTCCCCAGCCCAGACCGGTGCCCAGCCACGGGTGCAGCACGGGCTTGAACCAGTCGAGCTTCGTGTGCCTGCCGCCCTGATAGGTGACCAGCCCGCCTCGCTCCTCCAGCGTGTACTGAGGCCCGGCGGTCAGCGACTCGTGCCAGGTCTGCCCCGTAGAGGTGCTCACGTAGTCGGTCCGCTTGCCCGGGTACGAGACCCGCTCGGCGAAGCCGAGACCGATCGGGAAGGTGTCGGTGATCGAGTAGCGGAACTCGCCGCCGGGCTGCGGCTTCGGCGCGTAGAACGTCGTGTCGACGATCGCGAGGTCCTTGGCGCGCGGGGCGATGGTCAGGTCCTTCGCCGGGATGGCTCCGGGGTGCCCTGCCGACAGGTCGTACACGTAGGGCGTGTACGGCGTGCCGGTGAGTTCGACCTTCGTGCCCTTCGCGGCGGCCTTCGTGAGCTTGGCGCCGTCCGATGCGTTCACCGTCGCGACGGGGATCTCGCGGGACTCATAGTCGGCAGAGCCGAAGTAGTCCATGAGCCGGCCCGGGGCGTCGTCGGTCACCAGGAGCGCGGCGGCTCCCGCATCGACGGCGTGCTGCGCGAGCTCGGTTCCTTCGAAGGTGCCGTCGGCGTGCACGAGGACGGCCTTGCCCTTGACGTTCTTGCCCTCGTACGAGGACGGAGCGCCGTTGCCCGCGTCGAACAGCCCGGCGCTGAGCTTGCCGTCGAGCGTTCCCGAGCCGCCCTGCAGGGTGGCCTCGTCGATGGCGGTGCTTCCGGCCTCGGCGGCCAGCATCGGCTTCCCGAGACGCCACACCGTGCGGTACTCGAAGCTGCCGGCCGTGGTCTTGTGGGTGGGCGCGGCGAAGATGCTGTCGTACGTCAACGGGACCTGGACGGCGGTGAAGTAGTCCGAACCGTTCGCCGTGCGGTCGGCCTCCATCAGGAGCTGCCGCGTCTCGGAGCGCTTGTCGACCCGGGCGCTGATCTCGCGCAGGGTGCGGCCGTCGAGGGTGATCTCCCGGTCGCGGTCGAGCTTGATCTCGGGGTCGGTGAGGTAGCCGAGGCCCAGCGAGTCCTTGCCGTGGCTTCCGTGGACGTCGAGGAAGGTGCTGACGGCGTAGGAACCGGGCTTGAGGCGCAGTGCGAGCGTTCCGGACTCACCGACCGATGCGGGAACGGTGTCGGCGCCCTGTGCGAGCGACTGCAGGGCGAGCGAGGCGGGGGCCGGAGCGCCGTCACGGTCCTTGACGTGCACCGTGAGGGTGTAGCGCTCCTCCTCCTTGACCAGGCCGAATGCGGTGTGTGCGACGGTCTTCCCGCCGGCTTCCGCGCGGATCTGACCGGAGGTGTTGCCGATGGGGGCCTTCGATCCGTCCCCGGTGACGGTGGTCTGCGCGGAGCCGTGCGCAGGGACGGTGAGCGTGGAGTCGGCGAGCGTCACTACGCCATCGGCGGCTCCGGTCGCGGAGAGATTCAGAGTGATCGGCGCGTCGGAGGAGTTGGTGTACGTGACCGTCCTGGTGACCGGCTGGTGGCCCTCGTACGGCCAGCTGTAGAAGCCGAGATCGGCGCTCCCGGTCGCGGTGACCTTCGCGTCGATCGCGTCGGGCACGCTCACCCGGCCGGAGCCGAGGGTGTACGCGGAGGCGCCCAGCTCCTTGGAGGTCGACATGAGCGCGTCCTTCAGCTCCCGCCAGCCCCAGTCCGGGTGCTGCTGGGCGAGGAGGGCCGCGACGCCCGCGACGTGCGGGGTGGCCATCGATGTACCGCTCATGGTCGTGTACGCGCCATCGCCCGAGACGAGCGAGGAGCGGGCGGCCAGGATGTCCACCCCGGGCGCCGACACATCGGGCTTGAGGGCGTTGTCGCCGAGGCGGGGCCCTGCGCTCGTGAAGTAGGCGGCCTCGTCGGCGGAGTCGACGGCACCCACGGTCAGCGCGTCGTCGGCGGCGCCGGGCGAACCGATGGAGGTGGGGGCACCGACGTTGCCCGCGGCGATGACGAAGAGGGCGCCGGTCTCCTGGGAGAGCGTGTTCACGGCCTGTGCCATCGGGTCGGTGCCGTCGCTCGCCTCCTGCGAACCGAGGCTCATCGAGATGACCTTGGCGTCGATGTCCCGCGACGCCCACTCCATCCCGGCGATGATCTGCGATTCGGAGCCCGAGCCCTCGTTGCTGAGCACCTTGCCCACGGCGAGATCGGCGTCCGGGGCGACACCCTTCTCCTTGCCGTCCGAGGCCGCACCGCTTCCGCCCACGGTGGAAGCGGTGTGCGTGCCGTGGCCGTTGCGGTCGGCGACGTCCTCGCCCTCGATGAAGCTCTTGGAGTCGGAGACCCTGCCCTTGAGGTCGGGGTGATCGGCGTCGATCCCGGTGTCCAGCACCGCCACCTTCACACCCTTGCCGGTGAGCCCCGCCTCCCACGCCTTGGGCGTGCCTATCTGCGCATTGGACTCCGCCATGTCCGCGGTCACCTTGCCGTCCAGCCAGACCTTGGCGATCCCGTCGGCGAACGCGGCCTTCCGCGGCAGCGCCGAGCGGGAGCGTGCGGAGCCGTGCGCGACGGAGGACCAGAACCCGGCGGGCTGCGCGGTACGTACGGCCAGACCGCCCACGCTGGGCAGCGAGCGGACCTTGGCGGTACCGGGCGGGGTGGCGACCGCGCTCCTGGCCTTGCCGCCGTAAGTCACGATGAGCGGTGTGCCGTTGGTGCCCCGCTGGTCGGCCAGCCCTTGCGCGAGGAGCTCGGTGACGTCGAAGAGCCTGGGGTCGAGGACCTTGGCGTCCAGATAGGGCTGCGCCTCGGCCGGCACGACGTTGATGTGCCCGTTGACCACATCGGTGCGCACCACTCCGGTCGCACCCTTGGCCCGGTCGACGGAGACAGTCTTCTTGCCCGATCCGACGGAGGTGACGGTCACCTTGTCACCGGTCACGAGTGTGACGGTCTGCGCGGCGGAGACGGTCGCGGAGCCGGCAGCGGACGTACGGGGGTGCCCGGTGGCGTCGGCGGCGAGGGCGAACGGTCCGCCCGGGAGCAAGGTGAGTGCGAGCCCGGTGGACAGCAGACTGGCTCTTCGCCAAAGGGTTGCTCTGGTCATGGAAGCCCTTTCTTCGTCGGCCGGTCGGGGGTACCGGCGCGCTGTGAAGAGTCTGGGGCGCGTGTGTTGCGAGGGAGCGGGATGGGGCTGGCGGGAAGCCGTCATGTCCGCTTCCCGCCAAGGCGTGCTCAGAGCAGGGCAGTTGAGATCCGGCCGATGCGGGTCAGCCGCCCTGACCGGCGCTCCCCATCGGGCCGACCTTCACCGCGGAGCCCGTGCCGTCCGTGACGGGCAGCGTGCCGGCGCCCGGCCAGTCGAGGGTGACCGTCTTGGTCTCGTTCGGCGGGGTCACCAGAAGTCCCGTGATGCGAACGCCGGAGCCGCCCGACGTGTTGAGCGGGTAGTCGATGCCGAAGTAGATCGACTTCCCGTTCTTCAAGATGGTCGAACCGGCCTCCTGACCGGTGCGCTTGGCGGACACCGACCCCGCGCTGGTCTTCAGGTCGACACCCGCGTACCCGGAAATCGCGCAGTCGCGGCCGCCGCTGTTCTTGAACTCCACCGCGACGGTTCCGTCCGTGTCGCCGGTGATCGTGCTGTCCGCCGCCGTGATCTCCAGCTCGTCGGTACGGCACTTGCCGGTCTTGCCGCTCGTACCGGTGCCGGTCCCGGCGGTCGTGCCCTGCCCGCCGGAGCTCTTCTCGGTGGAGTCCTTGCCGCTGCCCTGATCCGAGCCGTCCGAGCCTGATCCGTCGCTCGCGGAAGACGCGGTGGGTGCGGACGGCGTATCGCTCTGCGCCTTGGCATCGTTGTCGTTCTGGCAGGCCGTGAGCGAGAGGCCCGCGGCGACGGCCAGGGCAGCGAAGGTGAGCTTGTGAACGCGCATCGTGTGTTCCCCAGGATCAGTTGGAATGCCGGTCGCCCGTCAGGAGTCGGTACGGGCGAGCGTTTCTGATCACCAAGAGCCACCCCGCCCGGTGAACCGTTCCGCCCGACCGCCCCCTAATACATTCCTGTTACACACACGGCTCTTCGGCACGGCCCGGTCGGCCATCGGGCACACTGGCGGACGTGCCTGTCGCGCTGCATCACATCGTCATCGACGCCCACGACCTGCCCGCCCTGGCCCGGTTCTGGTCCCGGGTGCTGGGCTGGCGGATCCTTTCCGAGCGGGAGCGGGAGGTCGTGATCGGCCCGGACGAGACCGCGGCGGTGGGGATCTGTTTCATGCCGGTGACGGACCGTAAAGCAGTCAAGAACCGCCTGCACTTCGATCTGACGTCCGCAGCCGAGGACCGGGAGTCCGAGATCGAGCGCATCCTCGCCCTGGGCGCCCGACGGGCGGACGTCGGCCAGAGCGGAGGCGAGTCGTGGACGGTGCTCGCCGACCCGGAGGGGAACGAGTTCTGCGTGGTACGTCCGAAGCAGACGCTCATCAGCTAGGGCAGGAGGCTTCCGGGCGCGCACGGCACAGCCGGCCGCATCCGCCCCTGGCGCCACGGAGCGGTGTCAGTGGCGATGGCTAGGGTCGGGCTTCATGGACGTCTACATGCAGGGCAAGGATGCCCTGGAGGGCTCGCCCGCCAACAGGCTCTACCTGTGGATCGAGTCCCTGCACGAAATCATGGCCAGGTTCCTCGACCAGTTCATGCACGGCGACTGGGAACACCTCTACAGTGCGCGCGAGTTACCGGACCTGGAAGAGCAACTGCTCTCCTTCTGCAAGAGTGACGACGGCAGTGACACGAACGCCCTCTTCGTCGAGTCCGCCGCGGCCTACCTCGGCGAGACGCTGGTCGAGGAGGCGGGCGGACGCTGGGAGTGGGACGCGCGTGCGGGGGTCGGAGGACTGCCGGTGATCTGCCCGGACCCGGTCCTGGGCCTCGACCCGATCGTTCCGCATCTCGTGGTGGGCCAGGCCGTCACGGACGGATCGGGCAGGACATTTGCCACGCTCGCCCGTCTGTTGCGCACAGCGGTCAGGGACCGCCAGGAGGAGCACCGGGAGTGGTGGCCAAAGCGCGTGCCCACGCCGTGGATCTCCTACGGGTGCCTGATGTCGGCACTCCACGAGGCGGACCGCTGGCGGAACAACCGCATGCTCGACTACCTCGACTGGTGGGCCGCGGAAGCCGGAGGCCGCGAGCGCTGGAACTTCACCACGACGTCCCTGGACACGCTGCAGGCACTGTTGCGCAAGACCTTCCCCACGGTCGAGGACTACTACGAAGCCTGTGACGAGCCTTTCTGGGTCATGGCCGCCTGGTACGTGGGGGAGTGCATAGTCCAGAACAAGGATGCCCAGTGGCAGTTCCGCGGCATCAACCCCGATGCGCCCCTCGGCACTTGGCACGCCGAGGACAGCTACTGGACCAATGCTGTCTTCGTCAATCAACGACTCCGCTACGACGGCCACGCCGAACTGCTCCCCGTCATGCTGCACGACGTCGTCGCGGGCCAGAGCCTTCGCGAGGTCGTGGACCGATTTCCGGATCCTCTGCCGTCGGCCGAGTACATCTGGGGAGAACCGGCCTGGCCCACCGCGCTGTGGCCGCTGGCCCGCCCGGAACACCTTCAGACGCCGGCCGTGCCCTCCCTCACAGGTGAGGAGCTGAAGAGGCTGGAGAAGGCGGACGACCTGCAAGGGCCGGACTGGGCGGACAACCACCGCCTGAACTCGTGGCTGGATCAACGCCGGGAAGCCTTCCCCGCATGGGCTGAGGAAGCGGGCGGCGGGACCATCGTGTGGGACTTCTCCCCGGAGTCCCTGGACCGCCTCGAGGGCCTGGTGCGCACGCGGTTCGCCACGTACGAGGAGATGGTGGCCGCGGGAAGCGCCCCGTTCCTGGTCGGCGCCGCCTGGTACTTCGGAGAAGTCCAGGTCAAGCGGTGCGGCGCAGCCTGGAGGTGGTGCCCGAAGCCCGGCGACGAACCCACCGCCCACGACTCGCCGATGGTGGCGAGAGCTCGGCCTGACGCCGAGGACGAAGACCAGGGCGACGAGGACGTGTACGGCGACGACGGCGACGCTTACGACCACGTCTGCGAACCGGCGGGTTGCCTTCGCGCTCTGCTGCTGCGCGAGTCGGAGGCGAACCTGCGGGACGCTCTGGAGCTGTACGGCTGACGATAGGCGGGCTTGCCCAGCAGGGAGACGGGGGAGATGTGACCGACCGCGGCAAGTCCCAGCAGCCAGGCAGGGAGTTGTGCAAGATGTGAAGGTTTCTTTGCCCGAAGCCCCGGGTGGTGCACTTGTTGCAGCAGGGGGCGTGCGGGCTTCGATAAGCTCCGCCATGTAGGCAGTGGTTAAAGGCAACTCGGGGGAAGACCGTGACGGACCATCAGTCGGATGCGGTGCGCGCCGGCAGAGCAGACTCTTCGGCAACGGATCCGGAGGTGTTCCAGCCACTGGCCGACGACGATCCGCGTACCGTCGCCGGATACCTGCTCAGCGCCCGGCTCGGGGCAGGCGGCATGGGCAAGGTGTACCTCTCCTACACGCCCGGCGGCCGACCCGTCGCCATCAAGGTCATCCGCCCCGAGTTCGCCGAGGACCCGGAATTCCGCCGCCGCTTCCAGCAGGAGGTGCGGGCCGCGCAGCGCGTGCAGGGCCTCTACACCGCGCCGGTGATCGACAGCGACACCGACGGCCCTCACCCCTGGCTCGCCACCGCGTACGTACAAGGCCCCTCCCTGCACGCGGCGGTCGCGACACACGGTGCGATGCCGGTGGCGACGGTTCTGCTGCTCGTCGCCGGGATCGCCGAGGCGTTGCAGGTCATCCATCGGGCAGGCATCGTCCACCGCGACCTCAAGCCGTCCAACGTTCTGCTCGCGGTCGACGGTCCGCGCGTCATCGACTTCGGGATCGCCCGGGCGGCCGACAGCACCGCGCTCACCGGCACCGGCGTCAGTGTCGGCACCCCGTCCTTCATGTCGCCCGAGCAGGCGGCCGGGACGAGCTGCACCGAATCGACCGACATCTTCGCGCTCGGCCAGATCGCGGCGTTCGCCGCGACCGGTGCCGCAGCCTTCGGCAACGGACCCTCGCACGCAGTCCTCTACCGGATCGTGCACGAGGAGCCGGACCTGTCCCAACTGCCCGACGAGCTGCGGGAGATCGTCACCGGCTGTCTGAGCAAGGATCCCGCGCAGCGTCCGTCCGCTGCCCGGATCATCGAAATGTGCGGCCAGGCCTCCCAGGACCCGGCGCTGCGCCGCCCGGACGGCTGGCTGCCGTCGTCGTACGCCGCCGACCTCACCCACGCGGCCGCCCCGACCCCGCCGCCGCAGCCCGCGCATCCGCCGACACAGGCGGCTCCCCATACGCCGCCGCCGCTTCATCCGCCCACCCAGCCGGTGGCACCGCAGCCCCTCGGTCCTGCCACCCCGGCGGCACACAACTATGCCCCGACCGCCGGTTATCCGTCCCGCCCGGCCTCCGGACTCCCTGCCCACTACCCCAGCCGCCCCAGCCCCGGCATGCCCGGGACGCTCCCGACCCAGCCGCCCCGCAAGCGCAATCGTGCCGGGCTGGTCGTTGTGGGAGTGGTCGTCGCCGGGTTCATCGGCATCGGCGCGTACGCGGCCGGCCACAAGGACAAGGGCACGGACGAGAACGCCAAGGGCGGCGGGACGAGCGGTGCGCAGCAGTCCGGCGGAGCGGCTACAGGTACGGGCTCCACCGGCAAGGGCAAAGCCCCGGCGGCACCGAAGGGTGTGGTCTACAAGAACATCAGTATCCCCGTCGGTTACTCCGTGAAGTTCTCCGACGACCCGCCACGCCCGGAGGACATCGACGTCTTCTACGAAGGCGACTTCGGCTACGCGGCGGACATGGTCAACGGAGACGCCGTCGCCACCAACCAGAGCAAGAACACGCTGGCGCTGCTGCAGTCCGGCGAACCGGGTACGCTGGCGGGCTGCCGCGCCAACACCCGCTACAGCACGAGCATCCTGCAGGAGAAGCTCGGCAAGGGATCCCGTATCTGCGTGAAAACCGGCGCCGGGCACTTCGGCTTGGTCAACGTGCTCGGCTTCTCGGCGAAGGACTCGCCCAGCCAGTTCGTCAGCGTGGACCTCACCGTGTGGCGCAACGTCACCTCCTGAGCGGGCGCCTGCCCGGTCCGGCCGGGCACTCAGTCCAGGCAGGCGTAGTACGCGGTGCTGTAGGCGACGCCGTTCTCCGAGCCGAGCAGTCCGGGCTGCATCTTGTTCATGACGTACGTGAAGGTGCTCCGCGCATCGAGGTCGTTGAGCACCATGGAGCCGCCCCACCCGCCCCAGTAACAGATCCGGTGGTCGGGCAGGTGCGGCCTGGTGCGTTGGTCGCCGATCCCGAACCCGATGCCGAAGCGGATTGGCGCGCCTATCACCAGGTCCGGCCCGGAGGACTGCTCGTCGAAGACCAGCTCGATGGTGGGCCGGCTGAGGAGTTTGACGCCGCGGGCCATGCCGTCGTGCGAGAGCGCGGACTGGATCCAGGCGAGGGAGCGGGCGTTGCCGTGTCCGTTCGCCCCGCCGATGTCGGCGCCACGCCAGCCGTCGCTCCAGCTCGCCGTCGCGTCCATCGGCGGTCCGCCGAAGGTCTTCACCGTGAGGTGGTCGGGCCCGAGCGCGTCGAAGTCGATCGCTGCCGGCGGCGGCGGGATCACGTTGGAGACGCGGTGGTACTGGCCCGCCGGGATGCCGATGGTGAAGTCCGCGCCGAGCGGTCCGGCGATCTCCTCGGCGACGAACTCCCGAGGTGCCTTGCCGGTGATCCGGCGGATGACCTCGCCGACCAGGTGCCCGAAGTTCAGCGCGTGGTAGCCGGAGGCCGTGCCGGGCTCCCACCAGGGTGCCTGCGCGGCGAACCGTGCCGTCGCGCCCTCCCAGTCGTACAGGTCCTCCATGGCCGCCGGCTGATCCAGGCCGGAGACACCGGAGGTGTGCGAGAGGAGATGGCGCACCTCGATGTCCTGCTTGCCCGCGGCCGCGAACTCGGGCCAGTAGGTCGCCACCTTCTCGTACACGTCGAGCTGCCCGCGGTCGACCAGCATCAGTGCGGCGAGCGCGACCACCGTCTTCGTCGAGGACCAGACGTTGGTGACGGTGTCCTCGGCCCACTCGGTCGTACGTGTCTCGTCCGTCCAGCCGCCCCACACGTCGAGGACCATCTCGCCTTCGTGTACCGCGGCGAGTGACGCACCGACCTCCTCACCCGCGTCGATGCGACGGCTGAACTCGTCTATCAGGGGTTGGAATCGGGGGTGATAGGTGCCGTGTATTCGGGTCATGGTGGGTCCTCCGCCGATGCCGATGTGATCAAGAGTGAAGAGGCCGCCACAGGCTAGGCCACCGCGAGGCCCGTAACAATCCCCCTGCCGTCCCGTTGAACGTCATACGGACCGTCGGTGCGTCAGCCGAGGACGAGCGGCAGTTTCGAGGCCAGTGCTCCGAGCGCGCGGCTCTCAGCGGTGCTCGCCTGTCGACGGCCCGTGCCGACCAGGAGTACGTCTGTGTCGGTGAACGACGCGGGGAAGGCGGCGCCGGCGAGCTGTTCCAGCGTCGCGCGGGAGAAGGCCAGCCCCTCCGCGGGCGGTGCCGCAGCGCTCGGCAGGTGCGCGATCAGGTCGAGGTGGTGCAGCGTCCACTCCAGTACGTACGCAGAGAGGTAATCGCCCACGGTCAGGACCTCACCGCGCGTGCTCACCCAGGTGTCAGGGACGGCGAGTTCGGCGGCACGCCCGGCGGCGGAGCCGACGTCGTCGAGGTGGAAGGTGAGCAGGTGCGGTTCCTGGTACGCGGCGGCGAGCCGGACGGTCAGCGCGTCGAGCGGGTCATCGCCGGTCGGCGGTCTGTCCTGGATGGTCCAGTACGTCACCGCGTCGACGGTGGGCGCGGTCGCGGCCGGGGTGACGAGGGTGATCAGGACGTCCTGTGCGTCGATGACCAGGTGGCACACAAGGTCCCGTACGAGCCAGCCCGTGCACCCCGAGGGCTGCTCGAAGTCCTTGTCGGGAAGCTCGGCGATCACCGTGCGCAAGGCGGTCCATGAGCGTGAGAAGAGATCCACCGCGCCACGCTAGTGCGGCGCCGGGCGCCGTACAAGGACCGGACGCCGGGCTCGAGGAGGTCCGTCGACGGCGGGCATCACGGTGTGGCGTACCGGCTCAGCCGAGAGCTTTGGCGAACCAGTGGTCCGCCTTGCCGTGACCGTCGTACGGCTCGGTCTCCTCGTAGCCGTGCTTCGCGTACAGGCCCCGGGCTTCGGTGAGTTGGGTGTTGGTCTCACAGACAACACGCGTGGCGCCGAGTGCCCGGGCGGCCTCCTCGGCGGCGAGCAGCAGCCCGCGGCCCAGACCCGCTCCCCGCCCTGCGGGACGTACGAACATGCGCTTGAGCTCCGCCGTGTCGGCGACGCCCGCCATCAGGCGCACCCCGGCGCAGCCGAGGAACTCGCCGTCTTCACCGCGCGCGACGAGGAACGCTCCACCAGGCGGACCGAGATCGTCATGCGGGTCCTTCGCGAGCACGGCACGCATCTCGGCCTCGGTCGCTGCCCGACCCAGCACCCGGAGTCCCATCTCGGTCAAGTACTGCCGTACCGCGTCCTCGACACCGGCGCCGCTGACGGGTTCCGCCTCAATTGTCCACGTTGACATGCAGGCCATGGTCGGGAATCTCTTGCCCGTTGTCCATCGGTTGAGGCGGCCGGGGGCGCGAACAGGCCGTGATCGAGCACGTTCAGCGGGCGACGGCGGAGGCGGAGAGCAGCGTCGCGGCGGCGAGGCTGCCCCAGAGAGCGGTTGGGCCGTGGGGCGCGAGAGCGGTGATGACCGCTGGGGAGGCGGCGAGGCCGAAGCCCGTGGAGAGCTGGAAGCGGGCGAGGGTGCGCCCCAGGACATGTGCCGGGGCGAGGGCGGTGACAAGAGCGGTGGCGCTGCCCGCATAGATGATCTCGCCGAGGGTGCAGACCACGGACACTGCGGCGACGGCCGGGGCGGCCCAGCCGTGTCCCAGGGAGGTGGCCGCGAGGAAGCCGAGGTAGGACGCGGCGAGTACCAGGCCGGCGACAGCCAGCACCGACCGGCGGGGGAAGCGGGACATGAGGACGGTGACCGGAACCTGCAGGGTGACCACCAGCACCGTGTTGGTCACAAAGATGGCCGCCGACCACATCGGGGAGGCGTGCATCTGCGTCACCAGGACAAGAGGGAGCGCGATTTCGGGGACGTTGAGGCAGAAGACATAGATCACGTTGGCGGCCAGCAGCGCGCGCAAGCGGGGTGCGGCGGCGACGCCCCCGTCCCCGTCTTCGACCGCGGTCGCGGTGGGATCAGCGTGCACATGGACCGACCATGCCAAGGCCGCCGCGGCGAGATAGGCGAGCCCGGTGACGCCTGCCAGCGCCTGCAGAGCAGCGGTGCCGCCCGCCAGGCATGCGGTGGCGAGGAGTGCGCCGACGCCCAGGCCGGCGTTGCGCAGGGCGCGGGCACCGGCGAGGGCGGTGTCCCGTTCCCGGCCGTGGGAGACCGTGGCCACGAGGGCGGCGTGGGCGGCGGGCCAAGCCTGGTTGCCGATGCCGAGGAAGAGCGCCGCTGTCGCGAACAGCCAGACGTTCCCCGTCGGGGTGGCCACCAGCAGCGCCACGCCCAGCACCCGCACCAGCATCGACACCGCCACCACCGTGCTGCGCGGGCCCCGGTCCAGCCATCGGCCCACAGCGGGCATGCACCCGAGACCCGCGACGACGCCGGCGGTCATGGCGGTGCCGGTGACCGGCGCGGACAGCCCGAGCACCGTCACCCCGTACAGCAGAAGAAAGGGCCGCAGCATGCCGGTGCCGAGCGCGTCCACGGCGAGGGCGACGGCGTAGCGGGGGCCGCCGGAGGCGCGGAGCAGGGCGCGGGGTCGGACTTTGGTGGTGGTTGGCATGGCGCCAACGGTTGTGTCGGGCGCCGGAAGGGGCACGTCGGTTGACGGACATCGTCAACTCACGCCGTATCCGGCCGTCCGACCCTCGATGATGAGGAAATGACGCTGCGCATCGACATCACCGGAGTACCGCCCGAGCGGCTGCGGTTCAGCGCATCCCCGCTGGCCGAACTGACCGCGATGTTGCATGTCCTGGCCGAACCCGCGCATCATCCGCGGCTGGCCGGCTGGGCCGCCGACGTCTGGGCCGCGATGCCGCCGGAGCTGGCCGAGCGGTTGCGGGAGGCGGAATTCCTCTGGCGATCCTCACGAGCGGACTTCCTGGTCCCCGCCCGCCCCCGGCAGACCCTCGCCGAGGAGCTGGACGATGTGGACCAGATCGACGACGAGACCTACGTGACCTCCGCGCTCACCACCACCTGCGGCAGCAATCGTGTCCTCTTCGCCGCACCGTCGCCGCTGGCCGACCGGGTCGCGCGCGATCGGGCCCTGGAGCTGGCCCAGGCCCGCGGCGAACTCCAAGAGGCCTTCGCGGAGCGGCTGTTGGCGGATCCGGCCGCGGTGCGGGCGCGGGTACGCCACACCCTCGAACAGTGCACCGAGGCGTTCTTCGACGCCGCCTGGACGGGCATCGCCGTACGACTGGCCAACGACCTGCGTCTGAAGAACGACCTGGTGAAGCGCCAGGGCATCGGGGCCGCACTCGCCTCGGTCTCCGCCGCGGTCGCTCTGGCACCGGACGGCGACTGCATCGTCGTGGACAAACTGCAGGACAACGCGACCGCCGCGCACGGCACCGGCGTCACCTTCATCCCCAGCGACTTCGGCAGCCCGCACCTGGTGGCGGTCCATGCGCCCGGATGGAAGCCGGTGGTCCAGTACCCCGTCGCCGAGCCGGGCCCGGCGGAGCCGGTGCCGCTGGAAACGGTCACCCGCCGGCTGGAGGCACTCGCACATCCGGTACGACTTCGGCTGCTGCGCACGCTGGCCCGCGGCCCGCACACCACGGGCGAGCTGGCCCAAGCGTGGGAACTCTCGCCTCCGGAGGTCTCCCGCCACCTCGCCGTCCTGCGCCGCGCGGGCCTGCTCACCACCCGGCGGCACGGGCGCTACGTCCACTACACCCTCAATCTGCCCGAGATGACGACGCTGGGCACGGACCTGCTGGCGGCCGTCCTGCGCTGAGCAGCCTGCGCCGGCGCTCAAGTGAAGGACTCGGGGCCGAAGCGCCCCCACACCACGAAACCTGCGAGCACCAGATAGACCAGGTCCACCGCCATCAACGTGGTCTCGTGACGCCGGATTCGGGTGACCGCCGCACCCGCCATGATCAGCACCAGGCCGAGGGCTGCCAGCGGCACGAGCACGGGAGCGATATCGAGCAGTGCGGGCAGGATGAGGCCCAGCGCAGCCAGGACTTCGAGGGCTCCGATGGCCGTCACGCCGGCGCCGCTGAAGTCTTCGACCCAGTGCGCGCTCTGCCCGGTGGCGGCGATCTGCTCCTTCGTCCTGACCATCTTGAAGCCGCCGCTGAGCAGGTAGACAACGGCGAGCAGCCCGGTGACGATCCATAGCGCGAGGTTCATGTGCTTCTTCCTTGCATGGTTTTCGGGCGCGCATTCGTCCTGGCGAAGTGCGCAGGGATCGGAAGGAATCGGGTCACGCGTACTGACCGGGCCGGTAGGCGCCGGCGGGCTGCTGGATCATGACGTTCCCGCGGTTGAAGGCGTTGATGATCGCGATTTGGGCGACCAGGTCGGCGAGCTGGTCCTCGTCGTAGTACTTGGCGGCATTCGCCCACACCTCGTCCGGGACCCCGCCGGCCGCATCGGCGATGCGCGTGCCCTGCTCGGCCAGTTCAAGGGCGGCCCGTTCGGCATCGGTGAACACCGTGGCCTCCCGCCAGGCGACGACCAGGTTGAGGCGTACGGCGCTCTCTCCGGCGTGTGCCGCGTCCTTGGTGTGCATGTCGATGCACCCGGCGCAGCCGTTGATCTGGCTGGCGCGGAGCATCACCAGTTCACGTGTCGCGGCCGGCACGGTCGACTCCGCGAGTGCCTTGGCGGCCGCGATGATGTGCTTCATGGCCTTGGCGGCGACCGGGCTGTTCATCATGTTCAGACGTGCATTCATCGTGCGCTCCTCGGGTGTTGTCCGCTGTTGCCTCTCTAAGACAGAGCACCCCGGCACGCTGTGACAGCCACAGATGTGACCTGCGTCTCCCTGTCGCCGGGCGCGTCCGGCACCTCGGATACGCTGCTTTACGTCCTGTGGATCTTGGGGCGAACAGGCGAGGCGGCGGCCTCGACCGAACGCCGCCGTACGCGAGTCGGGGGAGGGATCCCGTGCCGGGATCGACAGATGTGATGGACGAGGCCGGTTACCGGCCGCTGTTGTTCTCCATTGCCTACGGGATGACCGGGTCCGTGGGCGACGCCGAGGACATCGTGCAGGACGCATTCCTCGGCCTGACCCGAGCGCATCAGGCGGGAACCGTGATCGCCGCGCCGAAGGCCTATCTGACCACCGCGGTTACGCGGCTGGGGATCAACCACCTGGGGTCGGCGCGGATGCGCCGCGAGACGTACGTGGGGGAGTGGCTGCCCGAGCCGGTCGTCGTGTCCGACGGCCGACCGGGGCCTGCCGAACACGCCGAGCTCGCCGACTCCCTGTCGATGGCGTTCCTCGTGCTGCTGGAGGCCCTCTCCCCGGTGGAGCGCGCGGTGTTCATGCTGCGTGAGGTGTTCGGGTACGGCTACCCGGAGGTGGCCGCGAGCACCGGAAAGTCCGAGGCGAACTGCCGGCAGATCTTCGCCCGCGCCAGAAAGCGCATCGCCGCTGCAGGACAGGAAGCCGACAGCACGCCGCCCCCTGCGCGCCGGCCGGAGGGTGATGAGCTCGCCCGAACGTTCTTCGAAGCCGCGGCCGGCGGCGCATTGGACGCACTGCTCGGCATGCTCGCGCCCGACGTGGTGTTCCACGGAGACGGCGGCGGAAAGGCGCGGGCGATCGGAAAGTCGGTGACCGAGCCGCGCCGCGTCGGACAGCTGCTCGTCGGCGGGTTCCGCCGCCTGCGCGCACTCGGCGCCACGCTACGGCCCGCCTGGATCAACGGCCGCCCGGGCGCCATGATCGTCGATGCCGAAGGCCGCGTGGCCAGTGTGGTCGAACTCGACATCGCCGACGGGGTGGTCCGGGCGATTCACTCCGTGTCCAACCCCGACAAGCTCGGCCACGTGGGCCCTGTCTCCGATATCGCACGCCTGCCGGAGAGGTGATCCACCCTCACCATCCACGGTCCGTCACGCCCAGACCCTGAGAGGGCTGGACATGACGGACCGGGGTGACTGTCAGTGCTGTGCGGCAGCCGGGGAGGGCGAGGGCGCGGGCTTGGGGAACTGCAGCACGGCCGAGACGATGTTCTGGGCCAGATCCAGTCCGAAGCCCGCGAAAGTCTGGGCCGTCAGCAGAGACATCTGCGTCGTCAGCGCGGTCCCGGAGCCCAGAAGCGTCGCATAGTCTCCCCGCGCCCGGGCATCGGCCATCTTGCGTGTCTCTTGCTTGATGGACTCCACAGTGGCCTTGAGTAGAGGGTTGGGTCCGCGCTGTGCGGGCGATCCGCCGGGAATGATGGCCAGCAGATTGTCCAGCGACTTGTCGACCTGGGCCTGGGCCGCCGCGACCTGCTCGGGTGTCTGTCCGCCCTGGAGGACGTCGCCGGCGAAGTTGGAGACGGAACTGTTCGCCTGCCCGGACCGGCCGAAGGTGTGGAAGGTCTGCGCCTGGTTCTTCAGTTGCTGCTCGGTCGCCGGGTCCGGCGGCGGCTCCGCCGCATCGCGGATCGCTGTCGTGGGCGGCACTGCTGTCGCGGCGGTCGCCGCGGAGAGCGGCCCCAGCACGAGGGCACCGCAAGCGATTGCTGCCGCACACCCGAGGAATTTCTTACGCACGCCTGGCTCCGTCTGTGTCGTTGACCACTGGTTAGTGGTCAGACTCGGCGCCGTGAGGGTCGGGCGCCATCGGGGAAGCCCGGGTGGGTGAACCGGCCTGATGGAACGTCATCTCAGCTGTCGAAGGCGGATTCCCCGCCGCGCATTGCGACCGCGAGGGCGCCGAGGCTCACGGCGGGACGGCCGAGCATTCTCGTCAGCGCGTGCTGCTGGCGGTCCGTCAGCGTCGACACGAAGACCACCGCGTCGGCTGCTTCCTGCTCGCAGACCGCCGCCACTTCGCGCACCTTGCCGTAACTCAGCAGAGTCCGCGAGGAGTACGGCAGACCCATCTTCTTGGCCCCTCCGCCGGAGACGCCACGCCGTTGCACGATGCGCCCGACGACCCGGGCGCCGCGCGCTGTCAGTGCCGCGGCCGCCGCATCCATGATCGCCGTGAACTCCTTCTCCTTCGCGGAGAAGTAGCCGACGAGCACGACGTCGGCCCCCTCAACCCCCTCGGGCGGAGCTTGAGGCAGGGGCCTCTCCGGTCCCGCCCGGCGCGCAGGGCGTCGTTGGCGCCTCCGGAACTGATGCATGCGCCACAGGCTAGATGCTCCGCAGCCGGCGGCGACAGGCGATAGTGCACGGCCGGGCAACCGTCAGGCGGCGGGGCAGAGAGCGGTGGGGTCGGCGGGGGCCGTGGTGCGGGCCAGCGTGGTGGGCGCGGTACGGACGACGGGCGCGGCCGTGGCCTGCGCGTGGCTGCGTGCGAAGACGACGAGGCGCAGCATCGCGAAGCGTGCGACACCGGTGAGTGCCGAGGCCGACAGATAGACGGCCTGCTGGAGCATCGCGCCGGGCGCTGCCAGCAGGTGCTGGAGGAGGAGCATCGCCAGGCAGGTCACTGCGTACGCGGCCGCTGCCGACCCGGCGGACTGTGCGTGCTGGCGCCAGGTCGCGCGGCCGCCTGCGCCGAAGGTGAAGCGGGCGTGCAACTCGGTGGCGAGGAGTGTGGAGATGACGGTGATCAGGGCGTTGGCCAGGATCCAGGGAATCCAGGAGGCGAGAGCCGTCACGGCGAAGCTGGAGGCGATCCCCACGCCGCCGCCGCAGAGCACGAAGCGCGCGAAGGCGGCGCCGGCGCCGGGTGCCGCCTGCTGCTGGCTCTGTGCTGACTCCATGATCCGCCCCTTGGATGACTCGCTCCGTGCAACGCATCCCGTCGGCCCGTAAGGCAGGGGATGCGCTACCGATGGCGCCATCATGACATATCGATGGCGCCATATGTGCCATGAATGGCGCCATGATGTGGAAGGGGTGGCGTATGTGCAGGTCAGCGACTCGGATTGTTTTTGATGTGCGGCGGGCACGGAGGGGGATCTGGGCTCAACGGCGCGCGTAGTACAGCGTGTTGTGAGCGGTGTCCGGGAGGTACAGCACGTCGTTCCCGTCCGAGTCGCGGCACACTGCCAGCCGGTCGGCGGTCAGGCCGGGGACGACCGAGGCCGACGTCCACGCACCGCCCGCCTCCGTGGCGGCCATGACGCGGTCGGTGCCGGACGTGGTGACGTAGTAGACGCGCTTGCTGTCGGTCTCGTCCCAGGTGATGCCGAGTGCGGCGGTGGTCTGGCCTGCGGCGTACACGGTCTGGCGGGCCCAGCCGCCGCCGCTGGGATAGGCGTAGTAGACGCGGAAGTTGCCGGCGCTGTCGGCCGAGCGGTAGCGGTAGGCGACCTTCGGGACGGAGCCGTCAAGGGTGAGTTTGGCGCTCTGGACGGCGGGCCCGGTGTATCCGGTGTTGTCGTTGCTCCACTGCTCGCCGGTGGTCAGGCCCTGGATCACGTCGGCGGATCCGGGGGTTGCCGGAGTGGTGACGGCGTTGCCGGAGCTGTCGGCGAACGCACCGGTGGCCGGGTCGTAGCGCAGGTAGGAGAGCTGGTGGCGGAAGGAGGACGAGGGCGCCTTGGACCACTCGTAGAGGATGTGGACGCGCCCTGCGGCGTCCACGGCGAGGGAGTCGGGGTAGACGGCCCGGTCGGATGCGGAGGCGAAGGTGGCGACCACGCTCCATGTGGCGGTCGCGTTGTTCCAGCGGTACAGCTTGCCGGGGCGCTGGTCGGCGGCAGCGCCCACTCTGGCCATGAGGTACAGGTCGCCGTTGGGGGCAGTGGTCAGGACGGGGTAGGTGATGCCCTCGCCCTGGTCGGGCATCTCTGTCGCATGGTCGGTGACACTGCCGCCGGCTGCGTCGGAGCGGAAGTAGCGCCATGCGTTGACGTGCATGGACGTGAAGACGTGCAGGCGCCCGCTGCCGTCCCGGGCGATCGACGGCTGGTTGTGGCCGTTGTCGTCGGTGAACTCGGCCTGCTTGCCGTCCGTGCCGAGGAGGGGCAGTCGGCTCCAGGCGCCGGCGGGGTCCCTGCGGGCGATCGCAGGGCGGTGTGTGGCGGCGGTCGAGCCGGGCTCGTCGAAGGCGAAATAGGTGTACTGGCCGCTCCCCTTGTAGGTGGTGGCGGGTGTCCACCAGGCGGCCTGATTCGACGAGTCCATGGTGTACGGCACCGTCTCGACCGAGGCCGCCTCGGCGGTCGCGGGAGCGGCATGCGCGGCGGGGAAGGGCGTGACCAGGGCTGCGATGGCGGCAGCCGAAACCGCGAACGAGCGCGCGCGGGCGTGACGCATGGAGACTCCTTTGTCTCGTGTCTCAACCAGGGCTACCGAGGCGTGAGTTGTTCAGGCGGCGCCGAGTGCCTGACCGATCCTGTCGGCGGCCTCGATGACCTCGCGAGTGAGTGCGCTGCGGGTCTCGGCTCCCGCTCCGCCGCCCAGTACGGAGGTCGGCCCCCACAGGGACACGGCCGCCACGATGTCGCCGGATGCGTCGCGTACGGGGGCGGCCAGCGAGGCGCGGCCCAGGGCGCGTTCCTCGGCTTCCACCGCGTATCCGGTCCGGTGCACGGTGGTGATCTCCTCGTCGAGGAGATCGTGACTGACGGTGGTGAACTCGGTGTGCGACTCCAGCGGTTCGCCGAGGAGTTTCCGCCGTTCCTCGGGGGAGAGGCCGGCCAGCAGGCACTTGCCGATGCCGGTGGCGTGCAGGGGCGCGGTGTGTCCTGCCTGCGTGTACGACTTGGGCGCGCGGGCACCCTCGAAGTTGCACAGGAACATCAGTACGTCGTCGCGCCGGACGGCGACGTTCGCGCCGAGGCCGGTGCGCGCGGCCAGGTCCTGGAGCACGGTACGGGACGCCCAGTGCACGGGGTGACGGTTGACGGCGGTGGTGGCGAGGGACAAGGTGCCCAGGCTCAGCCGGTAGAGGTTGCTGACCGGGTTGCGTTCCACCAGGTCGAGGCGTTCCAGGGTGGACAGCAGCCGGGAAGCGGTGGAGGAGCCGAGCCCGGTCAGTTCGGCGACGTCGGAGACGCGGAGTTCGGCGCGTCCGGAGTCGAGTGAGCGCAGTACCGAGACGGCCCGCTCCACGCTCTGGTTCGTGCCCGCGCCGCGGTCGCCGGGCGAAGGATCAGCGCTTGACAAGGTCGGAGACCTCCTTGCCGGCCTGCTTCATCGCGTCCTTCGGCGACGACTTGCCGACCAGGACGGCCTGCACCTGCTTGGCCACCGCCTCTTCGATCTGCGCGTTCTGTGCGAAGCGCCAGAAGGGGCTGCCGGTCGCCGTCTTGGTGATCTTCTCGGTCCACTCGGTGGTGAACGTGTCCTTCGCGACCTTCGGGTCGGCAAGTCCGCTGGTGGTGGACGGAGGCAGGGCGAGGTCGGCGAAGTACCGCGATGTGGTGGCCTGGTCGGAGGTGGTGTGCAGTGCGAACTGCGTTGCCGCCTCCTGTCCCTTGCCCTTGACGACAGCGATCACGCCGCCCCACAGCAGCGCCCTCGGCGAATCGCCGGCGCGCAGCACCGGCCGGGGCACCGGCTGCATCGCCGCGGCCAGTGTCTTGTCCTTGGACTGTGCGGAGGTCACGCCCTTGCCGATGATCGCGTCGTCGTAGAACGCGGCCTTCCCCTGCCCGAACAGGGCCCGGGCGTCGAAGCGGTCCACATCCGAGGCGATCAGCTTCGCGTCGTGCAGTTTCTTGTACCAGGTGAGCGCGTCGATGGACGCGTCGTCACCTATGGTCACCTGGTCGCCGTCCAGGAGCGTGCAGCCGAAGGTCTGCATCCAGGGAAAGATGTCCTTGAGCTGGGCGACCTTGGTCGCCGCGGCGTAGGGGACGATGCCGCCGCCGAGCTTCTTGAGTTCGCGCAGCGCGGCTTCGAACTCCTCGGTGGTGGTGGGGTGTTCTTTGATGCCGGCCTTCTCCAGGAGCTTGGAGTTGGCGATGAGCCCGATCGATCCGGTGTTCCAGGGCAGGCCGTACTGCGTGCCGTCGTACTTGCCGCTGTTCAGCGCCACCTCGGTGTAACCGCCCTTCGCGGCCACGGGGCCGAGGTCGGCGAGCTTGCCCATCTGTGCCACCGTGCCGAGCCAGGCCATGTCGAGATGCACCGCACCGGTCGTCTCGCCGCCGCCGAGCTTGAGGGTCAGCTGGCTCAGGTATTCGTTGTACGGGTAGGCGACGGTGCGGATCTTCGCCTTCTCGGACTTCTCCCAGGCCACGATGATCTTCTCGATCGCGGGCTTGGCGGTCGCCTCGTTGAGGGACCAGGAGGAGAAGTCGAAGTTCTTGGCTTTCGTGTCGCCTCCGCCTGAGGTGCTGCCGCCGGACGGAGCGCAGGCGCCCAGCGCACCGGCGCCGGCCATACCGAGCGCGCCGATGCCGAACATCCGAAGGGCGCTGCGCCGGCTGATGCCAGAGGTGGTCATGGTGACTCCAGGGACGAGTACGGAAGGGGAGGGAGGAGCGGGGGTCAGCTCTTGACCGAGCCGGCGGTCATCCCGCCGACGAGGTAGCGCTGCAGGAACATGAAGGCGACGACCACCGGGACCGACACCACGAGCGAGGCCGCCATCAACTGGGGCCAGGAGGTCTGGAATTCACCGATGTAGGTGGAGACGAGCCCGGGCGGCAGGGTCTGCTTCTCCTTGTCGGCCAGGGTCAGCGCGAAGATGAAGTCGTTCCAGCCGCGTACGAAGGCGAACAGTCCGGCGGCGACCATCCCGGGCGCGGCCAGCGGCGCCACGATCGAGTGCAGCGTCCGCCACCGTGAGGCGCCGTCGATGGAGGCGGCCTCCAGCAGGGCGTCGGGGATGGTGTCGAAAATGCCCTTCAGCATCCAGACGCACAGCGGCATGGTGAAGGTGGTGAAGGAGAGCACCAGCGCGGTGTACGTGTTCAGCAGTCCGAAGCTGGAGAACACCGTGTACAGCGTCACCAGGAGCAGCGCCTGGGGGAACATCTGGGAGGCCAGCACCAGGTGCATCAGCGAACGGCGCCCGCGGTAGCGGAACTTGGAGAACGAGTAGCCCATGTACGTCGCGACGATCACGCTGAGCACCGCCGTGATCGACGCGACGATCATCGAGTTGAACAGGTACTTGAGCAGCTGGTCGTTCTCGGCGAGTGCGGAGAAGTTGCTGAAGGTGATCTCGGTGGGGATCAGCTTCGGCGGGAACTGGAAGGCCTGATCGGTGGTGCTCAGGGCCGTGACGAGCAGCCAGTAGACCGGCAGCATCCCGAACGCGCCGATCACCAGGACGGCCGACCAGGCGGCGATGCGCGAGCGGAGCAGGTCCTTGCGTATCCGGCGCCGGGAAGAGCTCCGGGCGGGTGCAGTTGTCGGCCCGAGCGTGTCGGCGCCGGACAGGGGGGTGGTGGTCGTGGACGTCATCGGGCGTCGTCCTTCCGCTCGGCGATCCTGAGGTAGACCGCGACGAGGACGAGGAGCAGCAGCATCCACAGACCGCCCAGTGCGGTCGCCCGGCCGAGGTCGAATCCCTTGAAGGCGGACTGGTACACGGCCGTCGCGAAGGTTTCGGTGGAGCCCGCCGGGCCGCCGCCGGTGAGGACGTAGATCGTGTCGAAGTGCTGGAAGTTCCAGATGAACTCCAGCAGCAGCACGATGGAGGCGACGCCGCGGACCTGTGGCCAGGTGACGGCGAAGAACCGTCGCACCGCACCTGCCCCGTCCATCGAGGCCGCCTCGTGCAGTTCCCTCGGTACGGTCTGCAGGCCGGCGAGGAGCATCACCATCATCCAGGGGAAGCTGGCCCAGGTCTTGGTGATGATGACGGCGAGCATGGCCGTACCGGGCTGCCCGAGCCAGGTGATGGCCTCGTCGGTGATTCCGGTCTGCATGAGGATCCCGTTGAGCACGCCGTAGTTGGCGTTGAAGATCCACATCCAGAGGAAGGAGACCACCACGCCCGGGATCACCCACGGGAAGAGGAAGAGCCCGCGCAGGAAGCCGCTGCCCTTCAGGCCCGTGTTGAGCGCGAGAGCCAGTGCGAAGCCGATCACGAAGGGGACGATCGTCGCCCCGACCGTGAAGATCAGCGTCTGCTTGAGGATCGTGACGAAGTCGCCGTCCAGCCAGTAGGTGAAGTTGTCCAGGCCGACGAACTCGCGTCCCGGCAGCCGCAGATCCTGCTTGAAGAAGCCCGTGAACAGCGCCGACACCAGCGGATAGACGATGATCGCCGCGAACAGGGCGAGGCCCGGTGCGGTGAGCAGCAGCGCGAAGGCTCCGTTGGAGAGCCGGCCACCGTGCCGTGCGCGGGGGCGCGCCGTGGTGTCGGGAGGTGAGGCGCTGGTCATTGCTCTGTCCTCTCGGAGGGGACCCGTTCCGAGCCCTGACTGGATGCCATTGATGCTCCAATGAAACTTGCTTGCGACATGCGGGATCGTTCTCCATATGACGCAACAGCGTCAACCCTCTTGCGCGTTGTATCTCCGTTCCGGGCGCGGACGGCGGCGCAAAGTAGGGTGATTTGAGGGTGAATTCCGCATCACGCGGGGCGCTCCACGCGGCAAGTCCCATCGAGTGAACGGTAGTTGCACTATGTGGATGTAATGTACGTTCGTCGCGCCTGGTTCCACCACCGAGGAGGCCGCACGTGCGGGAAGAAGAGGCCCACTACGACATCGCCGTGATCGGCGGCGGCCTGGCAGGGGTGTGCGCGGCCATCGCCGCGGCCCGGCTCGGACGCAGTGTCGCCCTGGTCAACAACCGCCCGGTCCTGGGCGGCAACTCCAGCAGCGAGATACGGGTCTGGGTCTGCGGGGCCACCGCACACGGGGTGCACCGATGGGCGCGCGAGACCGGCATCATGGGCGAGCTCTACACGGAGAACCAGTACCGCAACCCCGAGGGGAACCCGTACTACTGGGATCAGGTGGTCCTCGACGCCGTCCTCGCCGAACCGAACCTGGACCTCTACCTCAACACCGACATACGCGAGGCCCACGCATCGGGACCGGACGACGCACGTGAACTGCACTCCTGCACCGGCTGGATGATGGGCTCCGAACGCCGCATCACCTTCCACGCACGGCAGTTCCTGGACTGCACCGGCGACGGACTGCTCGGACACCTCGCAGGCGCGCGGTACCGGGTCGGCCGCGAAGCGCAGGCCGAACACGGCGAACCCTGGGCGCCCGACGAGGCGGACGAGGCGCTCCTCGGCTCGACGATCCTGTTCCACACCAAGGACGCCGGCCGGCCCGTCAAGTTCGTACCGCCCGCCTACGCCCGCGATCTCACCACGACGCCCATCCTGCGCAACCGCGTGCTGCGCACCGGGGACAACGGGTGCGACTACTGGTGGATCGAGTGGGGCGGCGAACTCGACACGGTCCACGACAACGAGCGCATCCGCGACGAGCTCCAGGCCGTCATCATGGGCATCTGGGACCACATCAAGAACTCGGGGGAGTTCCCGGACGCCGCGAACCTCACCCTGGAATGGGTGGGCAGCCTGCCCGGAAAGCGCGAGTACCGCCGCTTCGTCGGGGACCATGTCCTGACGCAGCAGGACATCCTCGGCCAGCGCCAGTTCGAGGACCGTGTCGCCTTCGGCGGATGGTCGGTCGACCTCCACCCCGTGCAGGGGATGTACGCCGACGAGCCCGGCGCCCGCCAGCGCTACGCGGACGGCATCTTCCACATCCCGCTGAGATCCCTCTACTCCGTGAACGTCACCAACCTGCACTTCGCCGGACGCAACATCTCCGCCACCCACATCGCCTTCGGCGCCACCCGCGTGATGGCCACCTGCGCCACCCTCGGGGAAGCCGCCGGCACCGCGGCCGCCCTGTGCGTCGAAGAAGGACTCACGCCGCGCGAACTGGCCACCAAACAACCGGAGCTGGTACGCCGCACCCTGCTGCGCCAGGATGCGTCCGTCATAGGTGTACGCGACGACGACCCCGCCGACCTGGCCCACGCCGCCCGCGTCAGCGCCTCCTCGCACCTCGGCCGCCTGGCCGCCGAGCCCTCGCCGGACGGTGCGCAGGGGGAGCCGTATCCGCTCACCCGCGACCTGGCGCTGCTGCTGCCCGTGGACCCCTCGCTAGACGCGGTCGACCTGCTCGTGCACGGCGCTCCGGACGGGCAACCCGGCGAACTCGTAGTGGAGTTGTGGGGCACGGGCCGCCCCGAGAACGCCGTACCCGTCGACCACCTCACCACCACCACGGTTCCCGTCCCGCCGGGCGGCCCGCACTGGGTGACCGCGCGTCTAGACCACCACCCCCAAGAGCCGGGCCATGCCGTCCTGGTGGTCCGGGCCTGCCCCGGAGCCTCGCTCGTCCTCGTGCCCGAACGGACCGACGGTGTCCTTGCGTTCCGCCGCCGAGCCGAGGGAGACGCAGCCGTCGATCACGACATTCCGGAAGAGGAAGGACAGCTGGTCCTGGAGTGGCAGGCCCGGGGTCTGCGCCGGCACACCTTCTGCTTCCGTGCCTCACCGGATACCCGCGCTCTCGCCCCCGAGCGCGCCGTCGGCGGATTCCAACGCCCCTACGGGGGGCCGCAGATGTGGTGTTCGCAACCGCTCGCCGACCCGGATCGGGCCGATGAGTGGCTGCGCCTGGACTGGGACCAGCAGCGGCAACTGGCAGAGGTGCGCGTGGTGTTCGACGACGACGTCGACGAATACCTGAACAACCTGCACCGCCACCGCACCCCGTTCGAGGTCATGCCGGAACTCGTACGCGACTACCGCATCCAGCACCAGGACTCCGAGGGTGCCTGGCAGACCCTGCTGACCGTGACCGGCAACCGCCGCCGCCACCGGGTGCACCGGATCGCCGCACAGACCCGTGCGCTCCGGCTGATGGTGGACGCGACACACGGCGCACCGCGTGCGCACGTGGTCGCGTTCAAGGTGTACGGGGCGTAGCGGGCAAGGCTCCCATGGCCAAGGCCCGTTGAGCGACGCGGACGGTCAACGGGGCCTCGGTATGCGGCGGTTCAGATGCCCCCGAGCGCCTGGCTGATCGCGTCGGCGGCCTCGATGACCTCGCGGGTGAGGGCCGTGCGCGCCTCGTCCTCGGGCCGCGTCGCCTTGGCCTGGCCACCGAGCAAAGAGGTCGGCCCCCACAGGGAGATCGCGGCCACGACGTCGCCCGACGCGTCACGCACCGGAGCCGCCAGCGAAGCGCGGCCCAGCGCCCTTTCCTCGGCCTCCACCGCGTACCCCGACCTGCGTACGGTGTCGATCTCCTCGTCGAGCAGATCGTGGCTGACGGTGGTGAACTCGGTGTGCGCTGCGAGCGGTTCGGCGAGAAGCCTGCGCCGTTCCTTGGGGGTGAGTCGGGTGAGCAGGCACTTGCCGATACCGGTGGCGTGCAGCGGTGCGGTGTCCCCGGCCTGGGTGTACGACTTCGGAGCGCGTGTGCCCTCGAAGTTGCAGAGGAACAGCAGAACATCACCGCGGCGTACGGCGACGTTCGCGCCGAGTCCGGTGCGTGCGGCCAGGCCCTGCAGCACCATCCGCGACGCACGGTGCACCGGATGACGGTTCAGGGCGGTGGCGCTCAGCGACAGCGTCCCGAGGCTCAACCGGTAGAGATTGCTGACCGGGTCCCGCTCCACCATGTCGAGCCGCTCCAGCGTCGACAACAACCGTGAAGCGGTGGACGAGCCGAGCCCCGTCACCTCGGCGACGTCGGACACCCGCAGTTCGGCCCGTCCCGAATCCAACGCACGCAGCACCGAGACGGCCCGCTCCACACTCTGGTTCGTTCCCGCGTCGGTCACTCGGATGGCCATGCCCTTCCTCGTTCTGCATTGGACTTGCACATCTTGCATCACCCTATCCCGAGCATGGTCCGCCCCGGGGGCTCTGTGATACACAGCCAGCACGGGCGAGTGCACGGCGCCTGCATGTTGTTGGTGATCGGTGAGAGGTGCGTGGCGCGTGAGCGAACCACTGCGTGTGGCAGTCATAGGTGCGGGACACATGGGAGCCGATCACATCCAGCGTATCGACCGCGTGGTGAGCGGGGCCCGGGTCGTCGCGGTGGCGGACCCCGACACCGGGCGGGCCAAGGACGTCGTCGCGGGCATCGACGGCGTCTCGGTCCACGCGGACGCGATGGCCGCGCTGGATGCGCCGGATGTCCAGGCGGTGTTGATCGCCTCACCTGGGCCCGCGCACGAGGAAGTGCTCCTCGCTGCCTTCGCGCGCGACCTGCCGGTGTTGTGCGAGAAGCCGCTGACGCCTGACTCGGCCGGTGCGCTTCGGGTCGTGGAAGCCGAGGCGGGCCTGGGGCGGCGGCTTGCGCAGGTCGGGTTCATGCGGCGTTACGACGCCGAGTACCTGCGTCTCAAATCCCTCCTGGACAGTGGTCGGCTGGGCCGGCCGCTCATGCTGCACTGCACGCACCGCAATGTCTCTTCGCCGCCCGGATTCACCTCCGTCATGCTCGTCAACAGCTCCGTCTCGCACGAGATCGACGCTGCCCGCTGGCTGCTGGGGCAGGAACTGACGGCCGTGACGGTGCTGAAACCCCGGCCCTCCTCGCACGCCCCCGAGGGGCTGGCCGACCCCCAACTGGTGCTGTTCGAGACCGCGTCGGGCGCGCTGGTCGACGTGGAGATCTTCGTCAACTCGGGCTTCGGCTACCAGGTGAGATGCGAGGCGGTCTGCGAGGGCGGCAGCGCGCGGATCGGCGACGAGCACGCGATGGTGGTGACCACCGCCGAAGGCGCGTACGAGGAGGTGGCCCAGGACTATCTCGTACGGTTCGCACAGGCCTACGACCAGGAGGTCCAGGCATGGGTGGACGCCACCCGGCAGGGCCGGGTCACCGGACCCAGCGCCTGGGACGGTTACGCGGCGGCTGCCGTTGCCGAAGCCGGGGTCCGCGCGCAGGAGAGCGGTGTCCGCACATCCGTCGAACTCGCCGAGTGCCCTGCGCTCTACCTCTGACCGCACGTCATGTCGGGAGCTTCGTGCCGGTCGGCCGAACGCCATCCGCGGTTTCCTCGGATCGAGGTTTTGCGACGCCTCGCCCACGGACCTGGTCCATCTCGCGCCATTCCGGCCGCAGACCGGCCAGGTTCGTGGTGAGGAAGTACCCGGCGCCGCCGACCAACAGCACCGGGGTGAGCCCGACAGCGGCCACCGCCGCTCCGGCGATCAGCCCACCGAGAGGGATGCCGGCCCAGGCCAGCGAGTCACCGAGGGCGTTGACCCGGCCCAGCATCCGGCGCGGCACCCGCTCGAAGAGGACGGCACTCAGCACCGGGTTGACGAAGCCCGCCCCGAACCCGCTGACGGCGAACACGGCCAGCACCGCGCCCATCGGAGCGCCGGAGGCGAGGATCAGAAATCTCGGAGCCCCGGCCAGCAGGAACCCGGCGAAGAACACCATCCGGCGTGGCAGCCGTTGCGCGGCCAGCGCAGCTATCAGGCTCCCCGCGACCGCCGCGGCTCCCATGACGCTGCCCAGCAGCCCAAGGGCGGCCGGACCGTTGCCGGACTCTCTGGCCCAGACGGGCACGAGCACGGAGGAGAAGCCTGCGTCGAGCAGGTTGGTGACGCCGACCATGACGATGACGGTCAGCAGCAACGGATCGCCGCGCAGGAAGGTGAATCCCTCACCGAACCGCTGCCAGTATCCCGGTTCCGTCTCTCCGGTCTGCGCGGGCGTCTCATCGACGGCGTGCCCCATCCCGCGGGGCATCGCCACCCCGATGATCAGCGAACCGAGAGCGAAGCAGCCAGCGTTGACGACCAGCCCCGGCATGGGGCCGAGCACCGCCACGAGAGCGCCGCCGGCCGCCGGGCCGACGGTGGACGCAAGCCGCTCGGTCACGCCGGAGATACCGGCGGCCCGTTCCAGCGCCACCCGGCTGCGCTCGGCGGCTTCCGGGACCATGACTTCCTTGGCCAGGTCGCCGGGACCACGGGCCGCGCCGATCAGCGCCACAAGTGTCAGCAGAAGGGGAAAGGAGAGCAGATCCAGGGCGTGGAACAGGGGAACCGCCGCGGCTGCGGTCGCGCTGGCCAGATCGGTGGTCCACGAAACGGCCCGCGGGCCGATCCGGTCCACCAGTGGTCCGGTGAACGCCTTGACCACCACGTACGGAGCCATCTCGCAGAAGGCGACCAGCCCCGTCTGTGTGGCGCTGCCGGTCGTGACGAGCACGAACCAGGGCAGCGCGACGGCGGAGATACGCGTACCGGCGAGCGATACGGCCATGGCGGCAAGGACTCCGCCCAGCGGTCGTAAGGACCGCTTTGCGGGTATGCCGTCCCAACCAGTGTCGTCTTTCGTCACGGCGCCGCAGCTCCTGTCGTTTCCGAAGACGTGTCCAGTTCGGGCAGGAGGTGCGTGATGACGGAAACCCGCTCCGCCCCCTCGGGGGCGTTCGCCGCCGCCTCCGGCGTTTCGCGCCGGTAGCGGGCGAGAACGGTGTGCAGCTCCTGGCGCAGGGAGGCGGCCTCCTCGGGCGTGAGCCGCAGGGGCCAGTCGCTCATGTCGAAGGTGTCACGCCACTCAGGGGGCATCGTCTGGAGCTCGTTGAGTGCCCGCTGTGCGCGAAGGGTGTAGGTGGCGGCGACGGACTGCAGGTAGGTCAGGGCGGCCTCGGGCTCGCGCTCGGTCAGCTCGGGGTCGTCGAGGTACGTCATCTGGTGCAGCGAACGCCACCAGCGCTCCCGCGCGTTGCCGCGTCCCGTGTCCTCCTCGACGAACCCGGCCGCGCCGAGCTGGCGCAGGTGGTAGCTGGCCGTCCCCGAGTTCACGCCGAGCCGCTCCGCGAGGCGGGTCGCGGTCGAGGGGCCGTGCTGGCGCAGCAGCCCGACCAACTGCACACGTACCGGGTGCGCCAGAGCGCGCAGCCCCTTGGCGTCCAGGACGATCGCGTCGACTTCTCGCTTCGGGCCGTCCGGCCCCGTGCTGGTTTCGGTCATGGCGCCACCCTAGACCGCAAACAGTTCTTCGCAAAGGGTTCTTTGCGAAGAACTGTTGGGGAATCAGAAGTGCGGGGCGGCCACGGGCAGTTCGACCGTGATGCGGATCCCGCCGGCAGAGCGCGGCGTGAGGGTGAGCGTGCCGTCGTGCGCGCGGGTGATGGTCTTGACGATCGCCAGGCCGAGACCGACGCCCGCATGGTCGGTGTGCATGCGCTCGGTGCCGCGCTGGAAGGGTTCAGTGAGAGTCGATGCCAGTTGGGGGGTGAGCATCTCGCCGGTGTTCTCGACCGTGAGCACCACCGACCCGGAGCGGAGGCCGGTCGTGACCCACACGGCGCCCTGTCCGGGCAGGTTGTGGACGATCGCGTTGTGCACGAGGTTCGTGGTCAGCTGCAGCAGAAGCGCCGGAGATCCGATCGTGGGCGTGATGTCGCCGCTCGTCTCGAGGGTGACGCCATGCTTCTCCGCGAGGGGCAGGAGCGACTCGGTGGCTTCTTCGGCCAAGAGGGACAGGTCGACACGTTCCGCGGTGAAGGACCGCTGGTCGGCGTGGCTGAGCAGGAGAAGTGCCTCCGTCAGGTCGATCGCCCGGGTGTTGACCGCGTGCAGCCGCTCGACGAGTTCAGCGGGGTCCTGGGTCGGATCGTTGCGGGCCACGTCGAGAAGCGCCTTGGAGATCGCCAGCGGTGTGCGCAGCTCGTGAGAGGCGTTGGCCGCGAATCTCTGCTGCTCGGCGACGTGTGCTTCGAGCCGTACGAGCATCGCGTCGAAGGCGTCGGCGAGTTCGCGGAATTCGTCCTTGCGGCCGGGCAGCCGGATCCGGTGGGAGAGCGACCCGTGCGTGGCCTTGCGCGTGGCATCCGTGATGCGCGTCAGCGGAGCGAGCATACGGCCGGCGAGGATCCACCCTCCCAGGAGACCGAAGAACAGCAGGAAGACCATGACCGCGGCCGCCCTCGGGGCGAAGACCTCCAGGAGCACGGACCGTACGGGAAAGACACCACCCGTCGGTTTGTCATCCGGGTTGATGAGCATCGCCCGGTCGGGAACGTAGCGAAGCAGGAACACCCACACCGCCGCGAGCAACAGGGCTCCGGCAAGCATGAGGAACCCCGCGTAGCTGAGGGTGAGTTTGAGGCGGACGCTCGGCCCGGGAGCCCTATCCATGGTCTGTTCCCTCGTGGCCGGTGTCCGGCTGCGTGTCGATGCGGTACCCGACGCCCGGCACGGTGGCGATGATCCAGGGTTCGCCGAGCCGTTTGCGCAGGGCCGAGACGGTGATGCGTACGGCGTTGGTGAACGGATCGGCGTTCTCGTCCCACGCGCGTTCCAGGAGCTCTTCGGCGCTGACGACACCGCCTTCGGCGGCGACGAGGACTTCGAGCACCGCGAACTGCTTCCTGGTCAGGGCGACGAAACGGCCCTCCCTGTAGACCTCTCTGCGGAACGGATCGAGGCGCAGACCGGAGATCTCGCGTACGGGAGGCCTGTTGTGGGCGCGTCTGCGGTCGAGTGCGCGCAGCCTGAGTACGAGTTCCCGGAGTTCGAAGGGTTTCGTGAGGTAGTCGTCGGCGCCGAGTTCGAACCCGCTGGCCTTGTCGTCGAGACGGTCGGCCGCGGTGAGCATGAGGATCGGCATGCCGCTGCCGGAGACGATGATGCGTTTGGCGATCTCGTCACCGGAAGGGCCGGGGATGTCGCGGTCGAGGACGGCGATGTCGTAGGTATTGATGTCCAGCAGTTCCAGGGCGGTGTCGCCGTGGCCCGCGATGTCGGCCGAGATCGCCTCCAGACGCAGACCGTCGCGGATGGCTTCTGCCAACAGGGGTTCGTCCTCGACGAGCAGCACACGCATGCCGTCGATGCTACGAGTCGGGACATATCGTCGGCGTATCGAAATCCCCATACGTGTCGGCAACACCGCGCTGCTTTGACTGGCCGTATGACTCGACCCCTCTCATCAGCACGAAAACCGGCCCGCCGGATCCGGTGGCTCCTCGCCATCGGCCTGATCGTCGTCATCGCGGCGATCGCCGAAGTCCTGGACCATCAGGAGGCCGGGCACTCGTCCCTCTCGCCGGCTCTGCCCTTCGCGTCGCCCTCGAAGATGCTTCGCGGCGAGCACCGTGGCGCGCGGGGCGAAGCCGTCGGCGCCGTCCCTGACGGTGCGACGGTCTTCGATGACGCGATTCCCGCGGTGGCCAACCTCGATCCCGATCTCCTCAGAGCCCTCCGGCAGGCCGCAAAGGATGCCGCGGAGGACCGGGTCTCCTTCTACGTCAACAGTGGCTGGCGTTCCCCGGAATATCAGGACCAGCTTCTTCGCGAAGCAGTCTCCAAGTACGGCTCCAAGGCCGAGGCCGCCCGTTGGGTGGCCACCGCCGAAACGTCTCCCCATGTGTCGGGGAAGGCGGTCGATATCGGGCACACCGACGCGACGGCGTGGCTGTCCGAACACGGCGCCGCGTACGGTCTCTGCCAGATCTACCGGAACGAACCCTGGCATTACGAGCTGCGCTCCGAAGCGATCGATCACGGCTGCCCGCGGACGTACGCCGACCCCACCCAGGACCCGAGGATGCAGCAGTGACCGGTAGTGAACAGGGACAGTTGACCATGCAGGTCGACACCGCGGAACGGACCGGTCAGGGGGCTGCCGGCCGCCCGGACACCGGCTCAGGCAGCTGGCGCGCGGGCATCCGCCGTACGATCCGCGCCACCTCCCGGCCGGGCCCCTGGAAGCGCGGCCCGGTGCTCGCGGCGCTGGCACTGCTGCTGGGCCTGCTCATGATGTTGCACGCGAGCATCCCCAACCGGATCGGCAACGTGGGCAGTCTGGTGGAGACGCTCCTGCCGTGGTTCGGTCTGTTCATCCCCGTGCTGCTGGCCGGGGCGCTCTGGCGTCGCTCGCTCTCCGTCGTGGCCGCGCTGCTGCTGCCCGTCATGGTGTGGCTGAACCTCTTCGGCGGCCTGCTCGGCGACAAGTCCCACGCCGGCGGCGACCTCACCGTGGTCAGCCACAATGTCGGCGCCGACAACCCCGACCCGGCCGGCACCGCCCGCGACCTGACCGCCTCCGGCGCGGACATACTCGCCCTGGAGGAGATCACCACGCAGGCGAAGCCGCAGTACGAGAAGGCGCTGGCCAAGGCGTATCCGTACCACGTGGTCCTCGGCACGGTCGGTCTGTGGAGCAAGCTGCCGTTGTCGGACACCGGTCCGGTCGAGATCCGGACGGACGCCGGGCCGCTGGGGGAGAGGAAACCTCTTGCCGTCAAAATGGCCGAGGCCAGGGCGCTGCGCGCCACGGTGACCACCCACCAAGGACCGTTGGCGGTGTACGTGGCCCACCTCGGCTCCGTGCGCGTGAACCCGAGGGCGGGCTTCTGGACCGACTCGCGGGACAGGAACGCGCAGGCGCTCGCCAAGGCCATCGCCGCCGAGCGCAATGAACGCGTGGTGCTTCTCGGCGACATGAACGGCACCACGGACGACCGCGCGTTCGCCGGCATCACCTCGCGGATGCACTCGGCGCAGGACACGGCAGGCGACGGCTTCGGCTTCACCTGGCCCGCGAAGTTCCCGGTGGCGCGGATCGACCAGATCCTGGTGAGCGGCGTGAAACCGGAGAGTTCATGGGTGCTGTCGGCCACCGCCAGCGACCACCTGCCGGTGGCGGCCGACATCAACTGGTGAACTCCGGGCTGTCAGTGGGCTGTCCCGCCCCGCGGCGCTGCTGGAGGGACCGCTCGCAGCCGATGTCTGGGCGTTCGGCAGGGAGCTGACGCACATCCTGCTGGTCGATCACCGCTGTCGCGGGTGGGTCCCGCAGCGCTGCATGCCCGCTCCGTCAGGCGGCCTCGCGCAGGGCCCCTTCGGGTTCCTCCTCACGGGGGCGCACCGCCTTGCGGCGGGGTGTCATCACCAGGCCCAAGCCCAACGCCAGGCCCAGCGCGGGCAGGAGCGGGAACCGGCCCTCGTACGCGAAGCCCTGCACGGCGAAGCGGGTCAGCGCTGCGACGCTCGCCGCGAGACCGAGCCACAGCTGCCAGGAGCGGTTCGTCCCGGCGTCCGGCAGAGTCCGCTCGTACGCGCGCGTCAGCCAGTGCTCCAACGGCCTCAACGCCAGCAGGACACCGGCCAGTACGACGCCGAGCACCAGCAGCCACGGCCCCCGGAGCCACCACCACGCCGCGGACCCGAAGGCGGGCTCCGGCGCGAGTCCGGTCAGGTAGAACGCGGCGGCGACCACCAGCACGGGCAACATGTGCCAGAGGTAGAGCGTCATGCTCGCGCCACTCACGGGGCGTACCACCCGCCATATCCGGGCACGGGCCAGAAAGCGGCGGGCCGTCGGTGCGATGAGCAGGCACAGGCCTGTCTGGGCCACCGCCCACGCCAGCATGGCCGCCGACGGCGGGTTGGTGTTGCTGGGTGTCTGGCCGGTCACCATGATCAGGCTGACGGGGAACGGACCGACCGTGATCAGTGCGGCGAAAGCCAGTCCGCCGACGGCCGCCATCGCGGCCGGTACCGGCCGGCGTTCGGTGAGCGAGCCGTCGTGCCAGCAGAAGCCGAGTTGGTACGCCGCGCCCCACACGAGCACGTAGTTGAGCAGTCCGATGTACGGGACCTGCGCGGCCACCACCAGCGTGTCCGCCGCCAGGGCCGCCGCCCCCATCGCCACGGGCACCAGGAGACCCCAGCGCCGGTGCGCCGCGTGCAGCGCCGGCGTCAGGGCGCTGAGGAGCAGATACACCGGAAGGAACCAGAACTGCATCGCCATGGCCCACCCCACCAGGGCCAGAGTGCCGGCGTCCACGCCGACGGCAGAGCAGACCCCGACGGCGAGCAGCACCAGACCGCTGTACGCGCACGCCGGAAGAAGCAGCCGCAACGCCCGACGCCTCACCCAGCCGGCCGCCGTACCGTCCGCCTCACGCGTCCTGGACCAGGACCCGCCTGCCGCATGGCCTCCGGCAAGGAAGAACAGCGGCATGATCTGGAAGCCGAGGGTCAGCCACTGGGTCCAGTGGACGGTCGCCAGCAGCTCCGGGGCGGTGATCTCCCCGCCGGGCGCCCGGACCAGGGCAGTGATCAGCCAGTGTCCGAGTACCACCAGGACGATCGCCCAGGCGCGAAGGAAGTCGAGGTAGCGGTCTCTGCTCATGCACCGTGATGCTGCCGCAGCCTGGGTACGGCCGGGGCGGGAAGCCGAGGCTGTGATCAATCCGTGGCTGGTGCGACACCGCGCCGTTCCATGACCTCGGGTTATCCCCACCCTTCATCCGCCAGCAGCCGCCATGGTCCGCAACGACCGTGATCCGTAGCTTCGAGTTGACGGCTTGAAGAGAACGCGAGAGGACGGGCATGAGGCTGCGCGGCGGCACACGACGGATGGCGGGGGTCGCGGCGTGACCAGGTTCACCCCCAATGGCCTTGCTTGGGCGGCCGTACGCTTCAAACCGGCGTCGTTCGCCGGGACCTTCGTCGCGCTCATGATGGCGGCGCTGATCGTCTCGGCCTGCGGCATCCTCCTGGAGACGGGCACCCGCGCGTCGGTGCCCGCGGAGCGGTACGCGAAGGCGCCGGTCGTCGCGGCCGCGGATCAGTACGCCCACCTCGTCACGGGCAGCGGCGACAGCCGCTCCGATTCGGCGGTCCCGCTGCCGGACACCGCACGCGTGGACGTCGCGCTGGTTGCCAAGGCGGCCGCCGCGCCCGGCGCGGAGTCGGCGGTGGCGGACTTCTCGTTCCCTGTGCGCCAGGGCGATGGCGCGCTCACGGGCCACGGCTGGGGGTCGTACGCCTTCACCGGCACCGCGCTGACCTCCGGGACCGCGCCCCGTACCGGCGAGGTGGTGCTCGACGCCGCCGCGGCGCGGGCCGCCAGGGCCGGCGTCGGTGACACCGTCGAGCTCCAAACCGCCGCCGGGCGTACCGACTTCCGTGTCTCGGGGCTGGCAGCGGCAGGACCCGGCGATGAGGCCGGGACCGCCACGGGATGGTTCGCCGATGCCCAGTCGCCCGCGCTCGCCGGGCATCCCGGCAAGGCGGACGCCATCGCCGTACTGGCGAAGGGCGGCGCGGACACCGATGCCCTGGCCGACGGCGTGAAGAAGGCGCTCGCAGGCTCCGGCGCCAAGGTGCACACCGGAGACGACCGAGGCGCCGTCGAGGACAGCGGGCTCGCGTACGCCAAGGAAACACTCACCGGGCTCGGCGGCTCCTTCGGCGGGATCGCCGCCGCGGTCGCCATCTTCACGGCGTCCGGAACGGTGGCGCTGTCCGTCGGCCAGCGCGCCCGGGAGTTCGCGCTTCTGCGCGCGGTCGGCGCCACCCCGCGGCAGATCCGGCGCGCGGTCGCCTCCGAAGGGCTGCTCGTCGCGCCGCTCGCCGGAGTGGTCGGCTGCCTGCCCGGGATCGGGCTCGCGCACTGGTGGTTCGGGCAGTTGAAGGACCGCGGGGCCGTCCCGGCCGCCGTGGATCTGCAGGTGTCCTGGATCCCGCTCGTCGTCGCCGTCGCAATCGGGCTGCTGACCGCGCTCGTCGCCGGCTGGGCGGCCGGGCGCAGGCCCGCGAAGATCAAGCCGGGGCAGGCGCTCACCGAGGCGTCGGTGGAGCGGCTGCGGCCGGGTGTGATCCGTACCGTGCTCGGTCTGGCCGCCCTCGTCGGCGGCGGGTTCCTCACCGTCGTCGCCGCCCGTTCGGCCGGGGACGACGCGGCCAACGCCGCCCTCGGTGTGGTCATGCTGTTCATGCTCGCCGTCGCACTGCTGGGCCCGCTCGTGGCGCGGCTGTGCGCGGAGCTCTTCGGGCTGGCGCTGCGGGGTGGTGACGCCGCGGCCTCGCTGGCCGCCGCCAACTCTCGTACGAACGCCCGCCGTTCGGCCTCCGCGATCACACCGATCGTGCTGGCCATGGCGTTCGCCTCGACGCTCGCCTTCATGCACACCAGCGAGAGCCACGTCGCCGCCGACCAGCTGCGCGCGGGCGTCACCGCGGGCCACGTCGTCACGCACCCCGCAGGGTTGCCCGCCGGAGCCGTCGACCGGGCTGCTCGCGCACCCGGTGTCGACACGGCGGTGGGCCTGCTCGACACGCAGGTGCTGGTGCCCGTCGGATCGGGCGGCGACCGCTGGCTGCAGGGCTCGACGACCCAGGGCATCTCCGGCTCCGGTGCGCAGCTAGCGAAGGTGCAGGACCTCGATGTGCGCAGCGGCAGCCTGGACCGTCTCGGCACAGGTCGCGTCGCCATCGACAAGACGCTCGCCACCTCCGCGAAGGTCAAGGTCGGCGACAAGCTGCCGTTGTACCTCCCGGACGGCACCAGGGTCAGCCCTGAGGTCGTCGCCGTGTACGGCCGCGGGCTCGGTCTCGCGGCGGTGACGATGGACCGCGCGACGCTGGCCGCGCATGTCACCTCGGGCTTCGACAGCACGCTGCTCGTACACGGCGGAGAGGCGAAGTCCCTGGCCGCGCTGGGCCTGGGGGAGGTCGCGGACGGTTCCGGTTATGCGGTCGAGCAGACCGCCGACAATGAACTCAACGCCTGGGCCAACTACACGATGGCCGGAGTCCTGGGCGGCTTCGCCGCGGTCGCCGCCGTCAACACCCTCGTGATGACCGTCCTCGACCGCCGCCGTGAACTGGGCATGCTCCGACTCGTCGGTGCGACCAGGCGTCAGGTGATGGGCATGCTGCGCTGGGAGGGCCTGATGGTGGCCGCGGCCGGCATCGTCCTGGGTACGGCCATCGCCGCGGCCACGCTGATCCCGATGATGCGCGGTCTGACCGGCGAAGCCCCGTACGTCCCTCCGCTCGTGTACGGGTCCTTCGTCGCGGCCGCGGTGGGCCTCGCCCTCCTCTCCGTCACCCTCCCGGCGCGAGCGGCGCTCCGCGACCGGCAGGGCTGAGGGAAGTCAGCTGGGCGGGGCGGTGCTCTCGCGCGGTTCGAGGTGGGGGAGTTCGGCCTGGACGCTGCGCACCGGACCGCCGTCCAGCCGGTCGAGAAGCTCCTTGGCCGCGAGGCGGCCGAAGCCCGAGGTGTCCCGGACCAGAGCGGTCAGCCGGGGATGGGTGACACGGCACAGGGGCGAGTCGTCCCAGGCGACGATGGAGAGCCTGCCGGGGACCGGAATGCCCCGTTCGGCGGCTACGGAGGCGCCCGCCACGGCCATCACGTCGTTGTCGTAGATGATCGCGGTGGGCGGCCGGGGATCGTCGAGGATGCGCCGGGTGGCCTCCGCGCCCTCGGCGTCCGAGTAGTCCGTGGTGACCGAGCGGGTGTGCTTCAGGCCCAGGCGTGCCGCTTCGGTACGGAGGCAACGGATGCGTCTCTCGGTGTGCGCCAGTCCGGGCAGTCCCGCGACATGGACGATGCGGCGGTGGCCCAGGTCGTACAGGTGCACCAGCACGGAGGCCATCGCGGCGGTGTCGTCCGCCCATACGGTGGACACCTGCGGGTCGTCCTCACCGGGTGCCGGAGCACCGATGACGACCGCGGGCAGGCCGAGAGAGGCCAGCAGTTCGGGCCGCGGGTCGTGGGTGCGCGGGTCGACGACCAGTACGCCGTCCACGCGCTTCTCCGCCCACCAGCGCCGGTGGACTGCGCACTCGGCGTCGACGTCCTCCACCACCTGGAAGAGCAGGGCCACCTTGCGCGCGGCCAGCGCCTCTTGAACTCCTGAGACCAGCTGCAGGAAGAACGACTCCACCCCCAGCGTGTGCGCAGGCCGGGCCAGCACCAGACCGATGCATCCCGAGCGCTCTCCGGACAGTGCGCGGGCGGCGCTGTTGGGCTGCCAGCCCAACTCCTCGGCCACGCGCCGGACACGGTCGCGGGTCCCCTGGGACACGCCGGGGCGGCCGTTGAGCGCGAAGGAGACCGCGCTCTCGGAGACGCCCGCCCGCCGGGCGATGTCTTTGATGGTGGGCCGGCGTGCCGGAGTGGTGCGGGTGCCGTCGCCGGGCGGTGTCATCGTGTGCGCTCCTCGTACCGTCCGTGCCTCTGAGCACCCAGTAGACCCCGGCGGCGGTGCCGACGTCCATGTTTGCCCGCTTTCCCGCACCCGCAGAGCTGAAAGGCGCTGAGGGTCAAATTACCTAAAGCGCATTAGTGCATCAAGTCTCGGCGGGGCACATGCTGGTTCAAGGATCGGCTCTGACCAGGTAGTTGACGATGAACCGGGCCAGGGCATTGACATGAACTAAAGCGCATTAGTAGCGTCGGCGCCGCCACGGTGGAGAAGCGAGCAGAACCTCCGCCGACATTCCCCGTGTGCGCCTTCAGACATGTTTCTGGTCCGAGCAAAGGAGCCGCCAGCCATGCGCATATCCCGCCGAGCAGCCGCAGTCGCCGCGGTAGCTGTCACGTCAGCACTCGTCATCACGGGATGTGGTTCCTCGGGAGGCTCCGGCAGCTCCGACGGTGCGTCCGGCAAGGTCGAGGGCACGGTCAAGTTCCAGACCTGGAACCTGAAGACCAACTTCAAGGGCTACTTCGAGGGCGTCATCGCCGGGTTCGAGAAGAAGTACCCCGACGTCAAGGTCGAGTGGATCGACCAGCCCGCCGAGGGCTACGCGGACAAGCTGAGCGCCGACGCCACCGCCGGCACCCTGCCCGACGTCGTCAACGTCTCCCCGGACCTGGCGACCCCGCTCGCCAAGGCAGGCCTCGCCCTCAACCTCGACGACGCGGCCGCCAAGTACAAGGGCGAGTACCTCGACGGCGCCTGGACGAGCCATGAGATGCCCGGCAAGAAGGGCACGTACGCCTTCCCCTGGTACCTCAACACCGGGCCGATGTTCTACAACAAGAAGCTCTTCAAGGACGCGGGCCTCGACCCCGAGAAGCCGCCGACGACGTACGACGCCCTGTTCAAGGACGCCCTCGACATGGCGGACAAGAGCAACGGCAAGATCGCGATGCTGGCCAACGCCCCGGCCGTCGAGGACTTCGGCCGCTACGGCGTGAAGATGATGAACGACGACCTGACCTCGTTCACCTTCAACGAGCCCAAGGGCGTCGAACTCGTCGAGAAGTACAAGGAGTTGTACGACCGCAAGGCCCTCGACTCGCAGGCCCTGACCTCCGTCGCCGAGGCCGCGGGCCGCAAGTTCCAGCAGCAGTCGATCGCCATGAACCCCGGCGGCGCGAACGACCTGAAGACGTACAAGACCGAGGCCCCCAGCCTCTACAAGAACATCGGCATCACGCCCGCGGTGAACAACACCGGCAAGGACAACATGTACGTCCAGGGCCTGATGGTGAACTCGCAGTCCAAGGTGAAGCCGGCCGCGATCGAGTTCGCGCACTGGGTCACGGACGCGAAGAACCAGGAGGCGTTCGGGCGCCAGGTGGCGATCTTCCCGTCCACCAAGGGCAGCCTGGACAGCCCGTATTACACCAAGGACGACGGCACCGACGAGGGCCGGGTGCGGATCGCCGCGGCCAAGGCCCTGAAGACCGCGGTCAACTACACGCCCGTCGTCTTCAGCGAGCAGATGAAGACGGTCCTGAAGAACGAGGTGGCCAAGGCCATGCAGGGCAAGAAGTCCGCCAAGCAGGCCATGGACGACGCGGTCGCACAGTGCAACAAGCTGCTGCAGCAGGCCGGCTGAGCCGCGGCCGAGGAGTCACGATCATGAGTGCCACGTCGATGCGGGGCGGTGAACCGGTCGCACACACCGGCCGGGCCGCCGCCCCCTCGCACACCGCTTCCCCTGCCGCCGCCCACAGCGGCGGCACGGGGGAGCGGGCCGAGGCCGGACACCCGGGCGGTGCCGGCCGGCGGCGCCAGGGCATCCGCACCCATCTGCCGATCACGCCCTGGCTCTTCCTGCTGCCGGGCCTGCTGGTCACCGGCGTCTTCGTCCTCTATCCGTTCCTCTCGACGGTCAGGAGCTCGTTCACCGACCGGCGGACCCTCATCGGGGGCCAGTGGGTCGGCGGCGCCAACTACCAAGAGCTGCTGCACGACGACATGTTCTGGACCGCACTGCGCAACAGCGTCCTGTACATGGTGGGCGTCGTACCGCTGCTGGTGGTCCTGCCGCTGCTGCTCGCGATGCTGGTGCAGAACTATCTGCCGGGCATCGGCTTCTTCCGCTCCGCCTTCTACACCCCCGTCGTCGCCTCCGTCGTCGTGGTCGGCCTGATCTGGGTCTGGATGCTGGACGACCGCGGACTGATCAACTCCACGCTGGGCGTCATCGGCGTGGGGCCGGTCGCCTTCCTGAGCGACCAGTGGCTGCTGCTCATCAGCTGCATGCTGGTCACGGTCTGGAAGGGCCTCGGCTACTACATGATCGTTTACATGGCCGCGCTAGGGAACGTCCCGAAGGAGCTGCACGAGGCCGCCGCCGTCGATGGGGCGGGCGCGGTGCGCCGGTTCTTCACGGTGACCGTGCCGGCCGTGCGGTCCACGATGGTGCTCGTCGCCGCGCTCTCCTCGGTCAACGCCTTCAAGGTGTTCTCGGAGGTCTATCTGATGGCCGGCCCGAACGGCGGGCCCGGCGGCGAGGACACCACCCTGGTGATGCTGATCAAGCAGGTCGGCACCGGTCTGACCGGCCGGGTCGGCTACGCCTCGGCGATCTCCGTGGTCGTCTTCGTGATCACCCTGGGCCTGATGCTGCTCGTCCTGCGTGCCGACCGTAAGGAGGACGCATGAGCGCCCCCGCCGCCAGGTCCGTCAGGGACAAATTCCTCGCCGAGGGCGGCCGCCGCCCGCCGCTGTGGAAACTGGCCCTGCGCTACCTGCTGCTGCTCGCCGTACTCGCCCTGACGGTCGGCCCGTTCGTATGGCAGCTGTCCACCTCGCTGAAGGGCCCCACCGAAGACCTCTTCAGCAGCACGCCCAAGCTGCTGCCCGCCCACCCGACGCTCGACAACTACGCCAAGGTCGCCGACCTCATCCCTGTATGGGACTTCGCGCTCAACTCGCTGAAGGTCGCCCTGGCCAATGTCCTCACCAACTGCGTGGGCGCCGCACTCGCCGGATACGCGCTGGCCCGGCTGAAGTTCCGCGGCCGCAAGCTCGGCACGGTCGCCTTCATCGTGGCCATGCTCGTGCCCGTCGAGTCGATCATCATCGCCCAGTTCCTGACCATGCGGGATCTGCAGCTCAACAACACCCTGACCGCCGTCGTCCTGCCCGGCTGCATCGGCGCACTCAATGTCCTGCTGATGCGCAACGCGTTCGCGAACATCCCCTACGAGATCGAGGAAGCCGCCTTCGTCGACGGCGCCAACGCCTGGCAGCGCTTCACCCGCATCGCACTGCCCGCCGTGAAGGGCACCGTCGCCGTCGTCGCGATCTTCTCCTTCATGGGCGCCTGGGACGACTTCCTGTGGCCGCTGATCGTGCTCAGCGACCAGTCGAAGTTCACCCTCACCATCGGGCTCGACTATCTGCACGGCACCTTCGCGAGCAACCAGCGCCTGGTGGCGGCCGGCACGATCATCGCCGTGGCCCCGCTGATCGCACTGTTCGCCTGCCTGCAGCGCTACTTCTTCCGTGGTGTCGGAGAGGGCGCCGTCAAGGGCTGACCCGACCGACGACGCGTCCGCCACCCCCGTACTTCTAGGAACTCCGTATGTCAGACACGGCCATGCCGGTCAGCTCCCGCACGCCGCGCTTCGGCGCCAACTACACGCCCAGCCAGGGCTGGTTCCACCACTGGCTCGACTTCGACCTCGATGCCGTACGCGCCGATCTGGACTCGATCGCCTCGCTCGGCCTGGACCACATCCGGGTCTTCCCCCTGTGGCCGGTCTTCCAGCCCAACCGCACCCTGATCCGCCCGCGCGCCGTCGAGCAGCTGGTGCAGCTCGCCGACGCCGCGGCCGAGCGGGGGCTGGACGTCAACGTGGACGGTCTGCAGGGGCACTTGTCGAGCTTCGACTTCCTGCCCGCCTGGACCCAGACCTGGCACCGGCGCAACATCTTCGCCGACCCCGAGGTGATCTCCGGGCAGGAGGAGTACCTGCGCACCCTCGCGGCCGCGCTCGCCGACCGGCCGAACTTCCTCGGCATGACCATCGGCAACGAGATCAACCAGTTCTCGCACGACCCGCACCCCGACCCCGACCGCATCTCCCATGAGCAGGCCGCCAGTTGGCTGGAGCGGATGCTCGCCGCGTGCGAGGCGGGCGCGCCCGGCCGGTTCCATCTCCACGCCGAGTACGACGCCGCCTGGTACCAGGACGCGCACCCCTTCACCCCCGCGCAGGCCGCCCGGCTCGGCGCTGCGACCGCCGTGCACTCCTGGGTGTTCAACGGGACCGCGCAGCGGCACGGGCGTACGGGCACGGCGACCGAGCACCACGCCGCGTACATGATCGAACTGGCCCGCGCCTGGCACACCGACCCGCGCCGGCCCGTATGGCTGCAGGAAGTCGGAGCCCCGGCCCCGCACATCCCCGCCGAGCACGCCGCCCACTTCACCGAGCGGACGATCGCGGGCGCGCTCGACTGCACGGACGTCTGGGGCGTCACCTGGTGGTGCTCGCACGACGTGTCCCGCGAGCTCGCCGACTTCCCCGAACTCGAATACAGCCTCGGCCTGTTGACGAACGACCGTGAGGTCAAGCCGGCCGGACACGCCATCGCCCGGATCGTGAAGGAGTGGCGTGGCCGTACGTACGAGCCCGCACCCCGCACCACCGCCCTCGTCCTGGACACCGGCGACACCATCGCCTCCCCGCACCGCGCACTGTGCGGACCGGGCGGCGCCTTCTTCGAGGCCTGGCACCGCCTGACGGCGCAGGGCGTACGCCCCGCCGTGGTCCTGGCCGGGCACGCGCACGACACCGAGCACCTGACCGCCCGCGGTATCACCGCGACGGTCACCCCCGAAGAGGTTGACTGACCCCGCGCAGAACCTGCAGCCACCCGACAGCACCGCTCCCCTCGGAAAGTTGGAGTCCCCTCATGCATGACGACCGCGTCCTCGTCGAGGCCCGCCTCAAGCGCGTACTCGACGAACGCATCCGCCCCGCCGTCTACCCCGCCTCGGTGCCGCTCACGGTCGAGTCCTGGACCGCGCCCGGCGAGCCCGTGCCGGTGGCGGAGGGGCTGGCCGCCACGCACGGGCCGGTCGCGGTCGGCGACGCATGGGGGGCTCCGTGGGCGACCACCTGGTTCAAGGTGACCGGCGACGTGCCCGCCGAGTGGGCCGGAAAGACCGTGGAGGCCGTACTCGACCTGGGCTTCGACGAGCGGATGCCGGGCTTCCAGTGCGAGGCGCTCGTCTACACGCCGGACGGCACCCCGCTCAAGGCGATCAACCCGCGCAACCAGTGGGTGAGGGTCGGTGACCCGGTGACCGGCGGCGAGAGCGTCGAATGGCACCTGGAGGCCGCCTCCAACCCGGTGCTGCTCGGCGACAACCCCTTCCGCCCGACGAACCTGGGCGAGAAGGAGACCGCGGGCACCGAGCTCCAATACCGCCTGGAGCGCATGGACCTGGCGGTCTTCGACCGTGACGTCTGGGAGCTCATCGCCGACCTGGAGGTCGTCGGCGAGCTCATGGAGCAGCTGCCGGTCGAGGGCGGCCGGCGCTGGGAGCTGCTGCGCGCCGTCAACCGCTGCCTGGACACGGTCGACCTGCAGGACGTCAACGGCACGGCGGCCGCTGCCCGTTCGGAACTCGCCGGCGTGCTGTCGGCGCCCGCGGACGCCTCCGCGCACCGCATCAGCGCCGTCGGCCACGCCCACATCGACTCGGCCTGGCTGTGGCCGCTGCGCGAGACGGTGCGCAAGGTCGCCCGTACGACATCCAACATGACCTCGCTCCTCGAGGACGAGCCCGAGTTCGTCTTCACCATGTCCCAGGCCCAGCAGTACGCCTGGATCAAGGAGCATCGCCCCGAGGTGTACGCGAAGGTCAAGAAGGCGGTGGCGGACGGCCGCTTCGTGCCGGCAGGCGGCATGTGGGTCGAATCCGACACCAACATGCCCGGATCCGAGGCCATGGCCCGCCAGTTCGTGCACGGCAAGCGGTTCTTCATCGACGAATTCGGCATCGAGAACGACGAGGCATGGCTGCCGGACACCTTCGGCTTCGCCGCCGGACTGCCGCAGATCATCAAGGCCGCGGGTTCCAAGTGGCTGCTGACGCAGAAGATCTCCTGGTCGCAGATCAACCGGTTCCCGCACCACACCTTCAACTGGGAAGGGATCGACGGGACCCGGATCTTCACCCACTTCCCGCCGGTGGACACCTACAACTGCTCCATGCAGGGTAGCGAAATCGCCCATGCCGCCAAGAACTTCAAGGACAAGGGCGTCGCCAGGCACTCCCTGGCGCCGACCGGCTGGGGCGACGGCGGTGGCGGCACCACGCGCGAGATGATCGCCAAGTCCAAGCGCCTGAAGTCGCTCGAAGGATCGGCGCAGGTGACGTGGGAGACCCCCGCCGAGTTCTTCACGAAGGCGGAGGCCGAGTACCCCGAGCCGCCGGTCTGGGTCGGCGAGCTCTACCTCGAACTCCACCGCGCGACCCTGACCAGCCAGGCCAAGACCAAACAGGGCAACCGCCGCTCCGAGCACCTGCTCCGCGAGGCCGAACTGTGGGCGGCGACGGCGTCCGTACGCACCGGATTCGCCTACCCCTACGAGGACTTGGACCGGATCTGGAAGACGGTCCTGCTGCACCAGTTCCACGACATCCTGCCCGGATCGTCGATCGCCTGGGTGCACCGCGAGGCGGAGAAGACGTACGCGGCGGTCGCAGCCGAGCTGAACGGGATCATCGACGCCGCCCAGCGCGCACTCGCGGGCACCCCCGAAGGCGGCTCCGAGATCGTCTTCAACGCGGCCGCGCACACGCGCTCCGGCATCGCGGCCGGTGGCGCGGGGCCCGCCGAGATCTCCGGCGAGGTCACACTCACCGCCCGACCCGAGGGCGGCCACGTCCTCGACAACGGCCTGCTGCGCATCGAGATCGACGGGCGCGGCCTCATCGTCTCGGCGTACGACATCGAAGCGGGCCGCGAGACGGTCGCACCCGGTCAGGCGGCCAACCTCCTCCAGATCCACCCGGACTTCCCGAACATGTGGGACGCCTGGGATGTGGATGAGTTCTACCGCAATGTCGTCACGGACCTGACCGCGCTGGACTCTTTGTCGGTACGCGTCCAGAGCGCGGCCACCGTCTCCATCGAGGTCGTACGCTCCTTCGGCTCGTCCAGGGCCACGCAGGTGCTGACCCTCGCGGCGGGGCAGAAGCGTCTCGACATCGACACCGAGGTCGACTGGCACGAGACGGAGAAGTTCCTCAAGGCCGCCTTCCCGGTCGATGTGCACGCCGACCGGTACGCGGCCGAGACCCAGTTCGGGCATCTGTACCGGCCGACCCACACCAACACCAGCTGGGAGGCGGCCAAGTTCGAGGCCTGCAACCACCGCTTCCTGCACCTGGCGGAGCCCGGTTGGGGCGTCGCCCTGGTCAACGACTCGACGTACGGCCACGACGTGACACGCGAGGTCCGCCCGTCCGATGCGGGTACCACCACCACGGTCCGTCTCTCCCTCCTGCGCGCCCCGCGCTTCCCCGACCCGGAGACCGACCAGGGTCTGCACCGCTTCCGCCATGCCCTGGTGCCGGGTGCGACGGTGGTGGACGCGGTGCGCGAGGGATTCCGTATCAACCTTCCCGAGCGGCGCGTCGCCGGCTCCGCCGAGGTGCCGCCGCTGGCGGTGGCGGACAACGAAGCGGTGGCCATCAGCGCGGTGAAGCTGGCCGACGACAGTTCGGGCGACGTGGTGGTCCGCCTCTACGAAACCGGGGGCGGCCGCGCCACCACCCGCCTGGCCCTCGGGTTCCCCGCGGACGCGGTGACGGCGACCGACCTGCTGGAGCGGCCGCTGGAGGAGGCACCCGCCTACGCCGTCGAGGACGGTGGGATCACGGTCCGGCTGCGCCCGTTCCAGCTGCTGACACTGCGGCTGCGACGGAGCTGAGCGCCTGAGGCCCGGCCGGAGCCCGCGGGCTCCGGCCGGACACCGTCCTCACCCTCACCCACCGATGATGAGCGATTACTCACTGTTCACCCCTATTGCCCGGTTAGGTGCATTTTTGCTACCTTCGCCTCTCCCCGTCCAGATCCTTCTCCAGGGAGAGTCATGCGCCGAATACATCCCGCCGCGGCCGCTGGTGGTGCGGTGGTGGTCGGCGCAGGCGGCCTCTATCTGGCCGGGCTCCTCCTCGCCGGCGACGGCATAGCCGACGGCACTCAGGTGCGCGGTGTCGACATCGGCGGTCTGAGCCGGTCCGAGGCCCGCGAGAAGCTCGAGAAGCAGTACGCCGGGCCCGCATCCGCGCCTCTCGCGATGAAGATCGGGGACCGCACCGTCGAAGTCGACCCCGTCAGGGCCGGCCTCGGGTTCGATGCCGGGCAGACCGTCGAACAGGCCGCACGTCCCGGCGGCGCCAACCCATTGACCGTGATCGGGAACCTCTTCGGTTCCGGCGGCGACATCGATCCGGTGGTGCGCGTCGACGAGGCCAAGGCCCGTACCGCACTCCAGGGGCTGTCCAAGACGTACGACCAGAAGGTCCGCGACGGCGGCGTGTCCTTCACGGACGGTACGGCCAAGGAGATCCAGGCCCGCAGCGGACAGACCCTCGACGTCGACCGTGCCGTCGAAACCCTGCGCAGCGCCTACCTGGCCTCGGACAAGGGCGGCAAACCCGCGACGGCCGTGACCGGTCTCCCCACCAAGGAGACCGAACCCACGATCTCCGCCGGCGAGGCCCGGCGCGCCCTGCGCGCGTTCGGCGAGCCCGCCATGTCGGGCCCGGTCACGCTCACCGTCGACGGCAAGCGGCTCGTCATCGGCCAGGAGACCCTCGGCAGGCACCTGGCCATGGCACCCGACTCCGAAGGCCGTCTGCAGCCCGAGCTCGACGCCAAGGCGCTCCTCGCCGACCCCGCCCTCGCCGCCTCGCTCGCCCAGGTCTCACCGAAGGCGACCAATGCCCAGCTGCGGCTCGACGGCGACAAGGCGGTGGTGGTCGCCGACGCCGGCACGGGCCTGGAGATCACCGACAAGGCCCTCGGCAAGGCAGTCCTGCCGCTGCTGACCAAGACCGGGACGGCAGCCCGTAGCGCAGAGGCCACCGCCGAGCGCACCGAGCCCGAGGTCACCCGCGAGAACGCGGCCCGGCTCGGTCTGCGGGAGAAGATGTCCTCCTTCACGGTCGACTTCGAGAAGGCCCCGTACCGTACGACCAACATCGGCCGCGCCGCCGAGCTGATCAACGGTTCCTTCGTCGGGCCGGGCGAGACCTGGAGCTACAACAAGACCGTCGGCGAGCGCACCAAGGCCAACGGGTTCGTCGACGGCACGATGATCCTCGACGGGCAGTACACCAAGGCCGCGGGCGGCGGTGTCTCGGCCGTGGCCACCACCATGTTCAACGCGATGTTCTTCGCCGGCGTCAAGCCCGTCGAGTACGGCGCCCACTCCTTCTACATCGAGCGCTACCCGGAGGGCCGCGAGGCCACCGTCGCCTGGGGCAGCCTGGACCTGAAGTTCAAGAACGACTCGGGCAAGGCCATCTACATCGAGGCCAAGGCGACCGACACCTCGGTGACGATCAACTTCATCGGCACCAAGAAGTACGACGCCGTCGAAGCGACCAAGGGGCCCCGCACCAACGTCAAGCAGCCTGCGGAGCGCACCAGTACGAGCGCCCAGTGCGTGCCGCAGCCCCCGCTGGAGGGTTTCGACGTCACCGTCGAGCGGATCTTCAAGAAGGACGGCGACGAAGTGAAGCGTGAGCCCTTCCGCACGCACTACACGCCGCGCGACAAGGTGACCTGCGCGCCCGAATAGGGCCGGCCCCGCAGCCGACTTCCGGCCAGCCTGTCCGAAATGACCTCCTGACAGGGTGATCCGTAACCTGTTTCGGATCTCGGTACGTCGTACCCATGGATCCTTGGCGCCAATTGGTGCATTCTCCGCCCACCCGCAAGGGGCGACATGCACGAACTAGGAGGCCTCCCCATGGAGTTCGGACTCTTTCTCAATGGATTCATCCCCGGCAGGGCGGCCCACGACCGCCCCTCCGAACACCTCGCACTGAAGCGGGAGATGGACCTCGCCATCAAGGCGGACAAGCACAACTGGAAGTACGTCTGGTTCGGCGAACATCACTCGCTGACCGAGTACAGCCATATGTCCGCACCCGAGGTTGTCATGGGCTACGTCGCCGCGAAGACCGAGAGGATCCACCTCGGCACCGGCATCAACAGCCTCTCCCCGCGCAAGGAGCATCCGGTCCGCTACGCCGAGCGCGCCGCGATGCTGGACCACATCACCGAGGGCCGCTTCGAATGGGGCACGGGCCGGGGCGCGGGCAGCCATGAGCTCGCTTCGTTCAACATCATGGACACCTCGTCGACCAAGGCCGAATGGGACGAGGTGGCACCGGAGATCGTGCGCATGTGGGAGCAGTACGACTACTCCTTCCAGGGGGAGCACTTCACGGTGCCGACCCCGCACAACATCCTTCCCAAGCCGTACGGTCACTCGCACCCGCCGATCTGGATGGCCTGCGGCAACCCGCCGTCGTTCGCCAAGGCCGGATCCCTGGGCATCGGGGCGATCGCCTTCAACTTCGAGCCGATCTTCGAGCTCAAGGGCCGTATCGACTCCTACAAGGAGGCGGCCGCGAACCCGGTCCAGCTCCTCGGCGACTACCAGAACAACAACGTCATGATGACCAACACGGTCATCTGCCTCAACGACCGCAAGCGGGCCCGCGAGATAGCCATGCACGCGGGCCTCGGCTACCTGATCACGCTGGTCAACCTCTACCACGACACCATGCCCAAATCGATGGACGAGAGGACATGGCCGACCCCGCCGATCGCCTTCAGCGAGCTCGGCGGCGAGGAGATCCTCGACGAGATCATCAAGGCGGGCCTGCTGCTGTGCGGCACACCCGACGAGGTCTGCGAACAGGTCGCCGCGTACCAGAGCGTCGGCTGCGACCAGTTGGTCTTCGGGCTGACCGGCGGCATGTCCTTCGACGAACACCTCGAGATGATCGAACTGTTCGGCGACAAGGTCATCCCCGAGTTCGACACGAACCCGGAGCACTCCACCGCCGTCTACCGCCGGGGTGCGCAGGGCCCCAAGTACCCGTCGCACAACCACCCCGTCCCCGCAGACCTCAAGCACACCGTGCTGCCGCCGAACGCGATCCTGCCGCTGGAGTCCTGACCCTGGAGAACGACGGGGACTTCTCCTTCGCGGCCTGGCGCGCCGCACACCCGGCCTGAGCGCACACGGCGCTCAGGCCGTCCCCCTCTTCACGCTCCCAAGGGCGGAACTCCCACCAGTTTCACCAGGAACCGCTCCACCTGCTCATCCAGCGGGGGCCAGGCGGACTCGGGATGATTGACGCGCAGTGAGACCGCTCCGTGGACGGCCGTGCGCAGATCCAGAGAGACGGTGTCCGCATCGCCGCGCGGCACCAGCCCGGTGTCCATGCAGCGGCGGATCGCCGTGGTCGTACGGGTGGCCATGTCCTCTTTGAAGGACATCGCCGAGCGCCGGTTGAGCGTGCTCTCGTGCAGCACCTTGTACAGCCCCGGGTGCTCGCGGGACCACGCGCCGAGCAGCGTGGTCCTGGCACGCAGTGCGGCCACCGGGTCGCCGGCGCCCGACTCCGCTGTGTCCACCGCGCGCAGCAGATCCTCGTGGCAGTGCTCCAGCGCGGCCAGCACCAGCGTGTCGCGGTCGGCGAAGTGGATGTAGACCGAGGTCGCGGCGATACCCACCTCGCGGGCGACCGCCCGCAGCGACAGTGTCTGGTCGTCGCCGAGTTCGTCCAGAAGCCGCAGCGCCGTGTCGATGATCTCGGCGCGCAACCGCTCGCCCTGACCGCGCGGGTTGCGGCCGCGTGGGGCCTTGCGGGCAGGTGTCCGGGGCGGAGTGGTCGCGTCCATGGTCGGCCATTGTATTGGATCGACTGTAGGGCTACAGTCGTAGCCCTACAGTCATTCACTTAAGAGGAGTCGTCATGACACTGCCGACCCAGGCCACGGTCAAGGAACTCGACCCGGTGTTCGCAGAGATGGCCGCCGCGAGCCTCCAACTCGCTGCGTTAGAGGCGAAGTTGACGCCACGCGAACTCGCCCTGCTCAGCCTCGTCGCGGACGTCTGTGAACAGGTCCACGGGCTGCCGTTCGAACTGCACGTCATGGCCGCCCTGGACAACGGCCTCGACGCCGACGACCTGCGCGAGCTGCTGCGATTCATCTCCTACGACAGCGGGTACCCGGCCGCGCTGGCAGCCCTGGAGCGCCTCGCGGAGGTCGAGCGCACATATGGCCTGCCCGGCCCGACGGGCCAGAGCCACCCGGTGAACGCGGAGGGCACGGGAAGCCCCCTGCCCGCAGCGATGCGCGAACAAGTGCAGGCACTCGACCCGGCCTTCGCCGACTACATGGACCTGCAGTCGCGGATGCGCGCGGGCATGTCCCGGATCACTGTCCGCGAGCGGGCGTTCGCCACCATGACGGTGGACGTCCTCTACCAGACCCTGCAGGAGAGCTTCCGCGCCCATGTCGGACGCGCGCTGGGCTCAGGAGCCACACCCGAGGAGGTGCGCGGCGTCGTGCGCGCCACCGCCCATTCGGGATGACCCGTACCTGGCGCGCCCTGCACGTCCTCGACGCACTGCTGGCCGAAGCGCAGGAGCCGCGGCCCGAGCAGTCGGCCAAGAACGCCTGACGGCGCCGGCGAGCTGCGGGGGAGTGCCCACGGCTGGAAGTACTCCGACATCAGTCCGCGTCAACCGACCAGCAGTACAAGCTTTCCGCGTACATGACCCTCCTCGCTCGCCCGGTGCGCCTCGGCAACTTCTGCGAGCGGGAAGGTCCGCGCGACCGGAAGAGAGAAGCGCCCGGCCTCGATCAAAGCGCCGATCTCGGCGAGTACGTGGACCGCACGCCCGGCATCCCCGCGGCTGAATGTGACCCCGTACTTCTGCGCACCGATGAAGTCGGCGACCGTGACGACGTGTTCCGGGCCTCCGGTGAGGGCGATGAGCTCGGGCAGCACCCCGCTTCCGGCGACGTCGAGCGCCAGATCGGCGCCGTCGGGAGCAAGCGCGTGAACACGCTCGACGAGGCCCTCTCCATAGGCGACGGGCTCGGCTCCCATCGCACGCAGGTAGTCGTGATTCGCCGGTCCTGCGGTGCCGATCACGCGGGCGCCGCGCACCACGGCGAGCTGCACCGCGGCGCTCCCGACGCTTCCGGAGGCGCCGTTGATGATGAGCGTGCCGCCGTCGCCGACGCCGAGTTGATCCAGTGCGCGGGTGGCCGTCTCGATGGCGGCGGGCAGCGCGGCAGCGCCGGCGAAGTCGAGCGACGGCGGGATCGGTGCATAGAAGGACAGCACCGCCAGCTCGGCCTGGGCCGACCCCTCTGTGGAGAAGCCGAATACGCGATCGCCGACTGCCACGTCCGTGACGCCTTCGCCGATCTCGTCGACGAGGCCCGCCGCCTCATACCCCAGGGTCTGCGGCAGTTCCTCGTCCATCAGGCCCTTGCGCTTCTTCCAGTCGCTCGGGTTGACTCCCGCCGCGCGTACCGCGATCCGGACCTGGCCCGTACCGGGCCGGGGATCGGGGAGATCCACGATCTCGAGGACCTCAGGGCCCCCGAACCGCTGGAAGCGAACAGCCTTCATCATGTGCTCCGTTCTGCTGACAGGGGTTCATCCGGATCCGGCACCCCGTGGACTTCGGACGCGAAGATGTTGAGACCGAGACTGCGGGAGAGGTACGCGGTAGCGCGCTGCCCACGGACGCTGTTGCCTGCCGCGTCCAGAGGCGGTGAGTACGTGCCGATACCCGCCTTGCCGGGAGACACGGCCACGATGCCGCCGGCCACACCGGACTTGCCCGGCAGCCCGATCTCGAAGAGCCATTCGCCGGAATTCTCGTACAGGCCGCTCGCCGCGAGCACGGCGAGCGTGTCCCGGCACGCATCCGCTGAGATCACCCGCTCACCGGTGACGGGATTGACGCCTCCATCGGCGAGCGTCGCCCCCATCACCGCAAGGTCGTGCGCGCCCACCAGCAGCGCACACTGGCGGGTGTAGAGGTCGACCACCGCGTCGGGGCCGTGGTCGATCCGTCCGTATCCCTCCAGGAGCCGGGCGATGGCCCGGTTGCGCTGGTTCGTCGCGGCCTCCGAGGCGTGGACGACGTCGTCGAGCTCCAACTGGCGGCCGGCGAACCGCGACAGCCCCTCACTGATGAACCGCCACTGTGCCGCTGGATTCCGGCCGGGCACGAGAGCGGTCGTCGCGATCGCGCCCGCATTCACCATCGGGTTCCTGGGATGCCCCTGGTGCAGCTCGATCGCCATGACGGAGTCGAACCGCAGACCGGTGTTGTTCACGCCGACTCGCTCGAACACCCGCGCATGGCCGAGGTGATCGCACACCAGGGCGTACACGAACGCTTTTGAAATCGACTGAATGGTGAAGCGCTCGCCCACGTCGCCCGCATCGTGCGTGCTCCCGTCGACCTCGACCACCGCAACACCGAACAAGGCAGGGTCCGCTGACGCCAATTCCGGGATGTAGTCGGCCACGACCCCCTCATCGACGTGCCGATTGCGTTCGTACGCGGACCGCACCAGCCGCTCGATGTCCTCCCAGCCCGGCAAGCCGCCGGTGGACACCTGCTGGGTGACGTCCCCGACCCCCAGTTCCACGGCCACGCTCCCTGAATTCAACGTAGGAAAAGGACGGAACAACCCAATCATGAGGCGATTGCCCCTGTGTGAGCGCCGCGTGCCGAGTACGCCGTCCGGCCGCACGGATTCCGACCACCACAATGGGTCCGGCGGAACGACACGTGTGAAAGACGATACGCAGAAGGCGTACGGGCGGATCGGCTATGGGAGTTTATGCCCATGTTCCTCATTCCGGCACGACGGCACATCACACGCGAGGTGCCGGCATGACCGACTCCGAAGAATCCGAATCGCGCCCACCTGTCCGCGAACCGTCCTTGATGGACGCCATCCTGCCCATGCTGGTTCTGATGGTCCTGGTCGCGGGCTCACTCGCCCTGTTCGGGCTCGACGCTCTGGACGGGCCCATCCAGGTCGCCCTCATCCTGTGTGCGATGGCCGCGGCACTCATCGCGATGAAGAACGGGCACAGCTGGTCGGCGATCCAAGGTGCCGGCCAGGGGGCACTGGCCTCGATCACCAGCGCCCTGTTCATCCTGCTCTCCGTGGGCGCCCTCATCGGCGTATGGAACCTGAGCGGCACCATCCCCACGCTCGTCTACTACGGCATCCAGATCCTGTCGCCCTCCTGGTACTACGCTGCCAGCGCGGTCATCTGCGGGGCGATCGCGATGAGCATCGGCAGCTCCTGGACGACCGCCGGCACGATCGGTGTGGGGCTGGTCGGTGTCGCGGAGATGCTGGGCTGTTCCCCCGCGATGACCGCGGGCGCCGTCATCTCCGGCGCATATCTGGGTGACAAACTTTCCCCGCTCTCCGAGACGACTGTACTGACCGCACAGATGGTGAAAGTCGATCTGTACGAGCACATCAAGCGGCAGGCCTGGACCTCGCTGCCCGCCTTCGCCATCGCTGTGGCCGTGTTCGTCGTTCTGGGGCTGGTCCGCGCCGCCGACGTACACAATCCGGTGGGCAAGGACATCGAACTGAACAGCCTCGGCGACATTTACCACATCACACCGTTGAACCTGCTTCCGCTGCTGCTCTTGGCATTCCTGTCCGTACGCAAGGTCCCCGCGACGCTCGCGCTGATCTGCTCGGCGTTGTTCGCCGGCCTGCTGGGCGCGTTTCTCCAGCCGTCCGTGATGCGGGACTTCGTCGCCGGGTCGGGCAACGTCGTCGTCGAGTCGATCAAGGGAGTGTGGGCCGCGATGGCCAACGGCTTCTCGATCGACTCCGGAATCCCGCTGATCGACCAACTCCTGTCCCGCGGCGGCATGGACAGCATGCTGCTCACCCTGTGGCTGATCATCGGAGCGGTGACGTTCGGCGCGCTCCTGGAGGAGTTCGGCCTCATCAAGCGTCTGGTCGACCCGCTGATCGACTCCGCGAAGAGCACCGGCCGACTCTTCTTCACCGTGTTCGCCTGCGCGTTCGGCCTCAACATCGTCGCAGGCGACCAGTACATCGCCCTCGTACTGCCGGCCAGGGTCTTCCGGGTCGAGTTCGAGAAGCGGCAACTGGCCCCCACGAACCTCTCCCGGCTCGCCGCCGACAGCGGCACCGTCACCTCGCCGCTGGTCCCCTGGAACTCCTGCGGCGCCTTCATGGGAGCCGTGCTCGGCGTCGCGACCCTCTCCTACCTGCCGTACGCCGTCTTCAACTACGCCAGCCCCGCCCTCAGCGTCCTGTACGGAATCACCGGTTTCAAGGTCGAAAAAATCAAATCACCGACGGCACAGGCACGTTAGGGCTGTGGCTCGCCTGTATGGCACAGAGAAAAAGAAAAAGGCAAAGAGCACGCGCTCTCCTTGCCACTACCAACATATAGCGCAGTGGGGGGCTTGCCGCAAGGCCCCGGTCACGGTGCACAATCGTCGGCCGGTCCCACAGCCTGCGGAAATGAGAGTACGACGTGCGTGTGTTGTCGCCGAAGTCCGGAGGACTCGCAGTGGTTGAGCAGTACGTGTTGGATCTTCGAGAGGTCGACGAGACACTGGTCGCGGCCGTTGGCGGCAAGGGCGCTCACCTTGGTGCGCTTTCGCGCATCGAAGGCATCCGCGTGCCGGGCGGCTTCTGCGTCACGACGGACGCCTTCCGGCGGATCATCGCGCAGGCGCCGTCGATCGGCGGTCTGATCGACCAGTTGTCGGGCTTGGACTCGGACGACCGGGAGGCGATCCGCACACTCAGTGCGCAGATTCGCCGGACCATCGAAGAGATCGACATCCCGGACGATGTCACCGCGGCGATCACCCGAGCGCTCGCCGGCCTCGGCGAGCAGACCGCCTGCGCCGTCCGATCCAGCGCGACGGCGGAAGACCTGCCGACGGCCTCCTTCGCCGGCCAGCAGGACACGTACCTCAACATCATGGGGCCGACAGCGCTCCTCCAGCACATCAGCCGGTGCTGGGCCTCACTGTTCACCGAGCGGGCGGTGACCTACCGCCAACGGAACGACGTCGACCACCGCACGGTCCACATGGCCGTGGTCGTGCAGCAGATGGTCATCCCGCGTGCGTCCGGCATCCTGTTCACGGCCGACCCCGTCACGGGCAACCGCAAGGTCGCCACCGTGGACGCCGGCTTCGGCCTCGGCGAAGCCCTGGTCTCCGGCCTGGTGAACCCGGACGTCTTCAAAGTCCGAAACGGCGAAGTCGTCGACAGGACGATCGCAGCCAAACAGCGTGCCATCCACGCTCTCCCTGCCGGCGGGACGCACACATCGGCAATCGACGCATCGCAACAGAAGCAGCCGTCGCTGACGGATCCGCAGGCGGTAGGGCTCGTGCAGCTCGGGCGGCGGATCGAGGCGTACTTCGGCCGCCCGCAGGACATCGAATGGTGCCTGGCCGACGACGGCTTCCACATTGTCCAGAGCCGTCCGATCACGACGCTGTTCCCCGTTCCCGAGGCCCACGACCAGGAGAACCACGTCTACGTCTCCGTCGGCCATCAGCAGATGATGACCGACGCGATGAGGCCCTTGGGGTTCTCCATGTGGCAGTTGACGGCCATGGCGCCGATGCACGAAGCAGGCGGCAGGCTGTTCGTCGACGTCACCCGGCGTCTGGCCGTGCCCGCCGTCCGTGCCGGACTCCTGGACCTCATGGGGAAGGGCGATCCGCTGGTCAGGGACGCACTGGAGACCGTCATCGACGCCGGTTTCGTCCCGTCGAACCCGGACCCTGCGCCGGCCCCCGGCGGACCGCCTGCCCGCGGCGCGTCCACCCCGATCGCGACCGATCCGGCCATCGTCGCCGAGCTGATCGAGCGCAGCCAGGTGTCCGTCGCCGCCCTGGAGCGCGACATCCGGACGAAGAGCGGACCGGCGCTCTTCGACTTCCTGCTGGAGGCCTTCGAGGAGCACAAACGTGTACTCGGCGACCCGTTGAGCATGCAGGCGATCATGGCCGGGATGGAGGCCACATGGTGGCTCAACGACACACTGCAGGAGTGGCTGGGGGAGAAGAACGCGGCTGACACGCTCACGCTGTCGGCCCCCGACAACGTCACCTCGGAGATGGGCCTGGCGCTGCTCGGCGTCGCGGACGTGATCCGCCCGCACCCTGAGGTAGTGGCGTTCCTGCAGGGCGCCGAGGACGAGGGTTTCCTGGACGAGCTGGGGAAACTCGCCGGTGGGACCGAGGCGCGCGATGCCATTGAGACCTACCTCGACCGGTACGGCATGCGCTGCGTCGGCGAGATCGACATCACGAGGCCGCGCTGGCGGGAGCGCCCCAGGACGCTCGTACCCGTAATCCTCGACAACGTCCGGAACTTCCGGCCGGGCGTCGCGGAACAGCGCTTCGAGCAGGGGCGGCAGAAAGCGGAAGAGAAGAAGCGGGAAGTGCTGTCCCGCTTGCGGGCCCTGCCGGAAGGGGACTTGAAGGCCGACGAGGCCCAGCGGATGATCGAACGGGTCAGAACCTTCATCGGCTACAGGGAGTACCCCAAGTACGGCATCATCTGCCGCTACTTCATCTACAAGCAGGCCCTGCTGGAAGAGGCCGAGCGCCTCGTGCAGGCAGGCGTGCTTGCTGAGAAGGAGGACGCCTTCTACCTCACGTTCCAGGAACTCCACGACGCCGTGCGCTCGCACCAGGTCGAGGGGGGACTCATCCAGCAGCGCAAGGACGCATTCCGCGCCTACCAAGCACTCACACCGCCGCGGGTGCTCACCTCGGACGGTGAGGCCCTCACCGGGGCGTACCGGCGCGACGACGTACCGACCGGCGCTCTGGTCGGTCTGCCGGTGTCCGCCGGGACCATCGAGGGAAGGGCCCGCGTCATCCTCGACCTGGCGCAGGCCGATCTCGAAGCGGGCGACATCCTGGTCACGACCTTCACGGACCCCAGCTGGTCGCCGCTGTTCGTCGGAATCGCGGGGCTGGTGACGGAGGTTGGCGGCCTGATGACTCATGGTGCTGTGATCGCCCGGGAGTACGGCCTGCCGGCCGTCGTGGGCGTGGAGCAGGCCACCCGGCTGATCCGGGACGGACAGCGGATCCGTGTGCACGGAACTGATGGGTACGTCGAGATCCTGCCCTGACCGACCTCACGGAGAAGCTTTCCACGGGCTCTCGATGGTCGCTGAGCGATCGAAATTCGGAGCCGCCGCCTTGAAATGTGCTGACGTCAGCGATCGGTTCAGCATCCGTAGGCATGATGGAGGGCATGACTCACAGTGCGCGGCGCATGTTCGAGCTCGTGGAACCGATCTGCCTGGTCACCTTCTTCGCCGATGAGTGCAACGAGGAGCTGACCGCGCTCGGCCACCGCACCTACTGGGACGGCTACTTCGCCAGCCGCGCCGCGCCTCTGGGGCGGGTGCCGGCGCAGGTCGTACACGCTGCCTTCTACAACTTCGCCGACGGGGAGGCCGCGCGGCACATCCCGAGCGCGTGGGAGACGATCCCGCCCGAGGCGTCCGCCGCCGCGAGGGAGAGGGGCAGCGCGGCCTCCCTGCGGCGGATCCTCGGCGACGAACTGGCCGGGTCCCCGGGGCTCGTGCGCGCCGCCGATCTGACCACCAAGGCCGCGACGAACGCACCCACGGAAGGCCGGGTGATGTACGCCGCCCTGCGCACCCTTCCGGTGCCGAGCGATCCCGTCGCCCGGCTGTGGCACTCCGCGAACATGCTGCGCGAGCACCGCGGAGACGGGCACATCGCCGCTCTCGTCGGGGCGCGCATCGGCGGCACGGAGGCTCATGTGCTTTCCGCGCTGGAGATGGGCATCCACCCGCCGGAGTCCTTCGGGCGCATCCACCACCTGCCGAAGGAGCGGCTGGCTGCGGTCATGGACGGCTTGCGCGAGCGCGGGCTCGTCGACGCCGAGGGCCGGTTCACCGACACCGGTCGTGAGACCAAGCAACGCATCGAGGCGCTCACCGACGAGCTCGCCGCTCCGCCGTACGACTCCCTCTCTCCCGCCGAGCTCGACGAACTGGTCGCCGAGCTCGAACCCATCACCGCGACGCTGGTGGCCGCAGGGTCGCAGTGACGGATATGGGCGCCGCAGACAGTGCAGCGGAGGAGTCGCGCTCACTCATGGGCGGCCAGCACTGCCGCGAGGCCTTCTTGCAGATCCTTGACGAAAAATTCGGGAACCTCCAGCGACGGGAAGTGCCCCCCGAATTCAGGCGACCTCCACCGGACGATCTGTCGGAACCGCTCCTGTGCCCAGACGCGCGGGCACTTCTCGACATCGCGGGGATACACGCTGATCGCTGACGGGACGTCGACCCGAAGATCGGGGTCGAGGGAGTTGTGGCTTTCGTAGTAGATGCGGGCCGATGAGGCACCGGTCCGCGTCAGCCAGTACAGCGTGACGTCGTCAAGAACGCGGTCCCTGGAAATCGTCTCGAATGGGCTGTCCCCGGTATCGCTCCACTCGGCGAACTTGTCGAGGATCCAGGCGAGAAGCCCGACTGGCGAGTCGACGAGCGAGTAGCCGATGGTCTGCGGCCGGGTCGCCTGCTGTTTCGCGTACGCCGCGTGGTGATGCCAGAAATCGCGGGTTTCCTCGGTCCATGTGCGCTCGGCCGCCGTCAGCCCGTCCGTCGTCAACCCGGGCGGTGCCTGCGCGGTTGTCGTGTGGATGCCGAGAACGTGCGCCGGGAACCTGCCGCCGAGGACCGTGGTGATCACACCTCCCCAGTCGCCGCCGTGGGCCAGGAACTTGTCGTAGCCGAGCCTGCCCATCAGTTCCACCCATGCGGCCGCGATCTTTTCGATTCCCCATCCGGTGGTGGCCGGCTTGTCGCTGTAGCCGAAGCCCGGCAGTGACGGGATCACGACGTGGAACGCCGGCACGTCCGGGTCTTTCGGATCCGCCAGCTCGTCCACCACATCGATGAACTCGGCGATGCTGCCCGGCCAGCCGTGCGTCACGAGCAGTGGTGTGGCGTCCGGGCGCGGGGATCGGCGGTGCAGGAAGTGGATTCCCAGGCCGTCGATGGTCGTGCGGAACTGGCCGATCCGGTTGAGGCGCTCCTCGAACGACCGCCAGTTGTACCCGGTGCGCCAGTAGTGCACGAGATCGACGAGGTCGGCAAGCGGAACACCCTGCTCCCATCGGCGAGCGTCGGGCGCGGTGCGATGGACCGTCTCGGCTTCCGGCAGCCGAGCCGCGAGCAGCCGCGCGCGCAGATCGTCGAGGTCGGCGTCCGTTGCGTGGGCTTCGAATGCTTGCACGTCGCTGGGCATGCGTCCTCCTGGTCCTGGGGGAGCCGACTCGGGCCTGTCGCGAACCGGCTAAGACGGTTCTAGCGCGTCTCGGCACCGGTACGCAACCAGCTAAGGTGGTTCCATGCATGCTCAGTTCCCTGACTTCCGTCTCGGCAAGGTGCTGGCGACCAGCTTCACGGCGACTCTGACGGAGCGTTGTGGCAACGCTGTGGAACGCATCCCCACGCCCCAGCGGCTCGTCGACTGGCTGGCGGTGACTGGCCTGGCCGTCGAGTCCTGCACCACGGCTCAGCTCGAACTCGCACGGGAACTGAGGGAATCGATTCACGCCGCTTTGACAGCGGCTGCGATCCAGCACCCTCTCCCTGCATCTGCTGTCCAGGTCATCAATGACTGCAGCATCCAAGGTCGGGCCGCGGCTGTCCTGACGCCCGAGAACAATCGGCAATGGCAGCTCGGCCCGGGATCCTGCGTGGAAGATGCCCTCGGCGTTATCGCCGCCGACGCGATCAGCATCGCCGCAGGTGAGCGAGACGGAAAACTGGCCTTGTGTGCGTCGCCGACCTGCCGTGCCGCCTTCTTCGACACCAGCCAGAGCCGCACCCGCAAATGGTGTGAAATGAACACGTGCGGAAATCGTCATAAGAAAGCGCGCTTCAATGCCAACAAACTCAATACGCGGTGAACCGCATTGCCGTGCAGTCCAGTTGAGCATCCAACGCACGCTGTGCCGGTGGCACTCGATAGGGTGCCGACGTGATGGTGGGAACCGAAGAGACGCGATTGATCATTCTTCGCGGGAACAGCGCCTCGGGGAAGTCGTCGATCGCTGCTGGTCTGCGAGAGCAGTTCGGCCGCAACCTGGCGCTGGTCGGTCAGGACAACGTGCGCCGCGTCGTGCTCCGCGAGCGTGACCGCCCAGGCGCGGCCAATATCGGCCTGATCGACGTGACAGCGCGGTACGCCCTGGACGCCGGATTTCACACGGTTGTCGAAGGCCTCCTGTATGCCGACCGGTATGCCGCAATGCTGGAAGCCCTCGTGCGGGACCACCGAGGCATCTCCCGGTGTTACTACCTTGATGTGTCGCTCCAGGAGACGCTGGTACGTCACGCGACCAAGCACGACGCGGAGTACCTGGCCCAGGTCACCGACGAGCACTTGCGGGATTGGTATCGAGAGCGGGATCTGCTGACCAGCGGTCTCGAAACGGTCATCGACGCCGGCAGTGGTCTGCACGACTCGGTGAAGCGCATCATGCGCGAGACGGGTCTGGACCAGGTTTCGCCCCTCGACCGCTGAGCGAGACCTACTCGGCGTCAGAGTTCGTGGACCGCCGAGCGGGCGGCAGCCACGAAGGAGAGCACCGAATTCCAGAACGGGTCGTAGCACTCCTCGAATGTCGCGCCGGCTCCGAGGCCGCCCGTGATGATCTGCTCAAGAGCGCGGTATGGGGGCCGAGTTGCCAGGCGAAGCTCTTCCGCGGCAGCCGCGACTTCGTCCGGCCCCTCCAGGTAGATGACCCAGATGGAGTGCCGGAGCTTCCCGTACTCCTCGCGCAGGCTGGTCCGGACTTCCTTGAGGGCGGGCAGCTGCTCGCCGCGGGGGAGGCCGGAGGCGAGCGTGTCCGACACGGTCCAGTACAACTCGGCCATGCGATGGGCCTGCCCGATCAGGCTGACGTAGGCGCTCTTGCGCGCATCGCGCACCTCGGCGGTCCGCTGGATCCGCTCGGTGGCGGAGGCCTGGATCTGAGCCGCACGGGAGGTGCCGCTGCTGGTCACCCAACTGGCGAGCACCGCCGTACCCGCGGTCAGCGACGAGATCCACAGAGCCGAATCGATCACGCCAGCGAGCATCGGCCAAAGGGCTCGTGTTGTTCCAGAGGAAAACAAGCCTGTTTGGCATCGGGATCACGTCAGTGCTGCGGAAAGCCGAATCCGTACGCCTGCTGCTTCATCCAGGGCAGGAGCCGCTCGAGAGCCGCGACGGTTTGCGACCGGTCCCCGCCGCCGTCATGAAAGAGGACGGTGGGGCGTGAGGAACTCACCTGCTGCTCAACGGTGTTCACGATCGCGCTGACACCTGGCCTGGTGTAGTCCTTGCTGTCCGCGTTCCAGCCCAGGGGGCGCATCCCGTGGTCGGCTGCGAGGTGGCGGCTGTACGGGTCGAACGCGCCGCCCGGAGCGCGGTAGTAGAGAGCCTTGGTTTCGCCGGAGGGGGATTCGATCATCCTCTGCGCATCGACTATCTCGGCGGACTGGTACCCCTGGGGCTTCTTGTCCATGGTCTCGTCGTGATGCACGGTGTGGTCGCAGAGCCGGTGGCCGTCCGCGACGACCTGCTTCACCAGGTCGGGATGTGCTTCGGCCTGTGGGCCGATCATGCAGAACGTCGCATGGACGTGATGCTGCTTGAGCACGGCGAGGATCTCAGGGGTCCACTGGGGGCTCGGACCGTCGTCGAACGTCAGATTGAGGCTCTTGCCCGGACGCTCGGAGGCGTGCGCGATGGACGCGTCCACGGCGGCGGGGCTGGTGGCCGGTGGGGCGGACGTGGCGCCGGTATGCGTACTGCCGTGCCCGCACGCGGCCGCACCCGCCGTCGCGAGGACGAGGACGGTCGCCCCCAGACGCAGCCTGGACCGGCCGGCGACCGTGGTCTCCGGGCCTGCGTGCAGCTCGTTCGCTCTGGTGTGTCGCTCGAACCTGGCCATCCCTCCAGGCTGCATCACCGGCCCGGCGTCATCGAGGGCCTTTAGTCCCTTACGGACGGGACGCTGGTCCCGGCCAGGAGGCGCCCGGGTTGTCAGACCTGATTCGTAGGATCACCGCATGTCTGATGCCTTCACCGTCCTGTGGACCCACGACACGTGCCGCGCCCTGCGTAAAGGGGGCCGGGTGGGCGCACGGCCCTCCGTCGCGTTCAGCGGTGTTCACTCGTCCCTGCCCGCCTGGTCGGGTGCCGCCGCCGGCGACCAGGTGTACGCACTCCATGTCAACCGCGGTGAGGTGTTCGTGCTGACCCGTATGGAAGTGATCGACAGGGAACGGGGTGAGTGCTGCGGCAAGGGCCCCGCGACATGGCAGGACCCGGTGTTTCCCGGCCACGACGACTGGGCGATGCTCGGCGCCGACGGCTGTGGAGCGGAGGCGGTGCATGTCGATGCGACGCCCGTCGCCTTCGACCGGCCGATACCCGGCGAACTGTTGGCCGGACTGACCTGGCGCAACCGGCGGGGCCGGATCCGCGGCCTGAAGTACGTGGAGGAAGGCCGCCTCGTGCACTCGATCAGTCTCCAGGGGTTCTACCGGCTGACCCAGGAATCCGCCGACGAACTGGCGCGCCTCTTCGGCGACGCGGAGTGAACCACTTGGCGTCTGTCACCACAAAGGCATCGTCGCAAGAGGAGCCGTATCAGGTTTGCGGTGCTGTGCCTGGACCGCCTCGCGATGCAGGAAGGCCGCGAAAATACCCGTGAGGTCGATCCCGGTGAGCCCCTCGACGAACAGGAACTGACCCTGCGGGTTGAGCTCCAACCAGACGGCCTCGCCGGTCGATTGATCGATTTTCAGGTCGGCGACCCCCATCCGCAGGCCCAGCAGTTCGAGCACGCGGGCGAGAGCGCGCCGGACGTGTGGCGGAAGGTCGCCATGGTGGACGGGTACGTCGAGGTTGCGCCGCCAGTCCAGCTCTGGGGAGTCGACGGTCACCGCGTGCACCTCGGTGTCGAGGCACAGCGCCCGGATGTGCACGGACCCGGGTACGTACTGCTGGAAGATCGATGGGCAGAGTCGCAGGGCCTCGTCGTCGGCGAGCATTTCCTGCGTCACCGGAAGGGTGAAGAGCTGGCTGCGCGGGGTCGACCGGAGAGCTTTGAGCACGATTCCGGAGGCCGCGTGGTCCTCGTGGAACTTCCTTATGGCGGGCGGGTCCTGGCTGATCAGGGTGGCGGGGACGGCCAGTCCGGCAGTGCGCGCGGCCTCCAGCTGGAGGATCTTGTTCTCCGCGCGACGGGTGGCTTCCGGGTCGCTCACCCACGTGCCGCGGAAGCCCGCGTACAGCGTGCCCAGGAGTGCGGAGGAGGTGGCCGCGTTCACCGTCTCTTGCACCGCCGGGTCGGCGAGCGCGTCGGCGGCGCGCTGTGGACGGTTCCAGCGGCGGTGCCAGATCAGGTCGAGGGAGGCGGGGTCGACCGTTCCGTTTCCGCGCACGGGAACGGTGTGCGGGAAGTGCCCCGGATCGGTGGACCACGACGGCCCCGGTCGGGTGTCGGCCAGGGTGTCCGTCTCGACGATCTCGCAGCGTGTCCCCGGGTATTGCTCCCGCAGCCGGTCGCGTACGAGCAGAGCGTGCAGGTCGTCGGTGAAGGTGATGACCGCAATGCGCGGTCCGCTCATTCCGGAGCCTCGTAGTCGGAGTCGTCCATGCAGTCGTTGGGCAGGGTCGCGCTCAGCGTGCCCGAGGAGGCATCCGCGCCGAGTTGCAGGGCGGGCAGTCCGACGTGCTCGCGGGTGATGCGTTCCCACTCCATGAGCTGGTCCGGGCCGATGGGATCGAAGCTTGTCGGCTGCCACGTGAACACCACGGGGCGCCGCTGCGACGTTCCTTCGGTACGGGATCCGGCGCCTTCGTCGGCGAACTCGTAGTAGTCGGAGTCGTCCGCGCAGATCTCGCCGTCCCCGGAGTTCGACCAGGTCGCGGACTCCAGCATGATCTTGCCTTCTGCCCCGGCCAGACGGGCGCCGGGCAGCCCGTACCGCGTGGAGAGCGACTCCTCCCACTCGGTCAGCCGCTCTGGGGTGACGGCCGTGAACGTGTGCGGCCGGAACGGGAAGACGGCGGGCCTGCGGCCGCGGCGGTCCTTGTCATTGCTCATGTCGGGCGTCCGATCCCGCGCCGGGCGAGGGCGCGCCTGGTGACGGATGGCGGGAGCGTACGGCAGCGGGGGAGCGGGCGGCAGATGGGCAGTTGGCGTATTTCTGTTGGTACCGGAGGGAGCCCAGCGGCCCCGGAAAGCGTGGTGCCGGTCAGGGCTACCAGGTGCAACCCGGCTGTGGTAGAACCCGTTCTACTTTCTTCGGGTGAAGGGCTGACCATGCACTGGTACACCGGCGATACCGTCTACGACACCGTCCTGACGATCGCCTGTGCGTTCGCCGCCCTCGTTCTCATCGGCGGGCTCGTCGCGCGCGGCTCCTACGGCCGTTTCGCCACCGCCACGATCGGGCTCAACCTGAATCCGAAACTCGGCTGGTGGCTGATGGAGATCCCGGCCACTGTGGTCTTCGCGGTCGCTTACCTGACGGGCCCGCACCGTTTCGAGCCGGCTTCCCTTGCCATGGCGTCCATCTGGATCCTGCACTACGCCAACCGCGGTTGGTACTTCCCCCTCACGATCCGCCGAGTCCCGGGGAAGGCCGGTGGCTTCAACATCTCGGTCCTCGTCATGGGCATGTTCGTCACCGCGCTGCACGGTTACCTCAACGGCGCGCTGTTCAGCCACGATTACCTGAGCCGATACGGCAAGGCGTGGCTGACCGACCCCCGCTTCCTCATCGGTGTGGTCGTCTACCTCGGCGGATTCACGCTGCTGGTGAGCTCGGAGCGGATCGTGCGCAATCTGCGCGACAAGAGCGCCACCGGCACGACCGACTACAAGATCCCTTACGGCCTGGGCTTCCGCTTCGTCACCAGTCCTGCGTACCTCGGTGAGTTGATCGCCTGGGCCGGGTTCGCCATCCTCACCTGGGCGCTGCCGGGTGTGGTCATCTTTCTGATCACCTTCGGCAACCTTGTCCCCCGCGCCTTCGCCACGCACCGGTGGTACGGGGAGAAGTTCACCGATTACCCGGCGGAGCGAAAAGCGCTGGTGCCCTTCGTGATCTAGGGCACCTCGGACGAGCTGCCGGGTGCGGTCAACTGTGCGGAAAAGGAACCCGCGTGAGCTCTTCGGAGATCTGCCAGATGCGCCGGGCCTGCTCGGGGCTGCTCAGCCGGCTGTACAGCTTCTGCACCCCCGGAGCACCGCCCAGGTGGCCGGGTCCGTTGGGCCCGTAGAAACGGCCGGGCTCGGCGTCGGGGGAGGTGGCGGCGTAGAGCGCCGGAAGCTGTGCGGAGCGAACGGTCCCGACGAGGATGCCGCGGGCGGACATGGCGCGGATCATGCGTACGCCCAGAGTGTCCTTGTCGCGCCCGAGCTCGGGGCGAGCCGCGAGCAGGCTGGTGGGGGCGATCCCGGGATGCGACAGGTTGCTCGTGATGCCCCAGTCGCCTGCGGCGCTGCGCCGGTTGAGTTCCAGACCGAAGAGCCCGAATGCGATCTTCGACTGGCTGTAGGCGCGCTGACCGCTGTAGGACCGCTCCCAGTTCAGATCGTCCCAGTTGATGGCACCCCGGTTTGCCGCGATGCTGACCTGCGAGGTCACCCGTGCCCGGCCGGCGCGCAGCAGCGGCAGCAGGTGGGCCACCAGGGCGAAGTGGCCGAGATGGTTGGTGCCGAACTGCAGCTCGAACCCATCGTCGGTGGTCTGCCGCTCGGGCGGGGTCATGACCCCGGCGTTGTTGATCAGGAGGTGGATGGGCCGGTCTTCTTCCAGCAGCGTCTTGCCCAGGGCCGCGACGGACGCGAGCGAGGACAGGTCGAGACTGCGCAGCGAAACGTCCGCATCCTGCACTTGCGCACGGAGCTTGCCGAGCGCGGCCTCGCCCTTGCGCGGATTACGGACCGGCAGGAGTACTTCGGCTCCGGCCGCGGCGAGCCTGGTGGCGATGCCGAGCCCGATGCCGTCGCTCGCTCCGGTGACGACGGCGCGCGTGCCGGACAGGTCCGGGACGGTGATGTCGATGGGTTTACGTGGCATGTTCGCGCTCCGAATGGTCGTGTCGCTGCCTCCCCTGGTGTGGAGGACGCCGCCGTGATGCGGGGCCCCTCGATGTGGCGAGAGCCTCCGAACCGGTCGTCACCAAGTCTCGGACGGTGTCCCAGTGGCGGCAACGCGGGAAGGGGGGATCAACAATCCGTGGATGCCACGACGTGCGGGCGGTAGAAATGAGCTACGAACGAGGCACGCTGGTGCAGGAGGTATCCACACAGTGATCGACCGGACCGCACTGGCGGGCTTCCTCCGGCGCCGACGGGAGTCGCTGCAGCCCGAAGACGTCGGCCTCCCACACGGACGACGCCGCAGGACCAGCGGACTGCGGAGGGAGGAAGTGGCCCTCCTCTGCCACATGTCGACCGACTACTACGCACGCCTCGAGCGAGAGCGCGGGCCCCAGCCGTCCGAGCAGATGATCGCGTCCATCGCGCAGGGACTCCACCTCTCCCTCGATGAACGCGACCACCTCTTCCGGCTCGCCGGACATACCCCGCCCCCGCGCGGCGCGGACAGCGAACACATCAGCCCCGGCCTGCTGCGCATCCTCGACCGTCTGCACGACACACCAGCGGAGATCGTCACCGAACTCGGCGAAACACTCCGGCAGACCCCGCTCGCCGTCGCCCTCACCGGCGACCTCACCGTCTACAGCGGACCGGCCCGCAGCATCGGCTACCGATGGTTCACCGACCCTGCCACCCGAGCGCTCTACGCTCCCGACGACCATCAGTTCCTCACGCGCATGTTCGTCTCCGGCCTGCGCACAGTGACCGCCACGCGGGGCCCCGGTTCGCGTGCTACCCACCTTGCCGACCTGCTGCTCGCCCAGAGCGAAGAATTCCGGCACGTGTGGGACGACCACGAGATCGGCATCCGCCCCAACGAGGTGAAGCACTTCGTCCACCCCGAGGTCGGCGCACTGGAACTGGCCTGCCAGACACTCCTCGATCCCGACCAGTCGCACCTGCTGCTCGTGTACACCGCCGCTCCCGGCAGCGAGAGTTACGAGAAGCTGCAGCTTCTGTCCGTCATCGGACCGCAGGCGCTCCGCCGAGGGTGAGACGCTCAGGATGAGGTGCTCACGCCGGTACGAAGCCGCATGCTGTTGCCTGTAGCCCCGGACCACCCGGGCACTCGAGCCACCGAAGGGACGCAGAAGGCGGGCACGAAGGCCGCCGAATCCGCCATGACCCACATCCGGCCGAACATCACCGACGAGCAGCGCCGAGCCCGCGTCACCAGCCGCCATCTGCTCACGCCCTCCACCCGTGCGACCACCCCGGAGCAGGTCACCGAAGCGCTGCTCGCGCTGCATGCCACGGACCCGGCGAGCGTGTATCTGACGGTGGCCGCCCGTATGACCGATCCGTCGGCGGCGGAACTTCAGCGGGCTCTGTACGAGGATCACACCCTGGTCCGGATGTTGTGCATGCGCCGCACCATGTTCGTCGTGCCCCGCGAACTGGCCCCCGTCGTGGACGCCTCCACCGCCCGCGCGGTGGCGGCCCGCGAGCGTAAGAAACTCATGAAAGACCTCAACGATCAACTCGGATACGACGAAGCCTGGTTCGCCGCCACCGAGAAAAAGGTCCTCACCGCCCTGGACGGCCTGGGCGAGGCCACCGCTTCCCAAATCGGCGACGCCGTACCGGAGTTGCAGGCGCAGCTCCTGATGGCCCCGGGCAAGCCGTACGAGGCGCGCCCCCGGATCACCAGCCGCTTCCTGGGCGTGATGGCTGCTGAGAGCCGTATCCGGCGCGGCCGTCCCCTGGGCAGCTGGGCCTCGTCCAAGTACCGCTGGACGGTGGCCGAACCGCACCCCGAGCTGTCCGGCGACGAGGCCAGAGCCGATCTCGCCACCCGCTACCTGACGGCCTTCGGCCCCTCCACCACCGAGGACCTCAAGTGGTGGACCGGCTGGACCCTCACCGACACCCGCAAAGCGATCACCCGCACGCCCGCGATCGAGGTGGACCTGGACCACGGCCCCGGCCACGCCCTCCCCGAGCACCTGGACTCCGTGCCCGCGCCCGAACCCGGCGCCGTCCTGCTGCCCGCCCTCGACCCCACCCCCATGGGCTGGCGCGACCGCGACTGGTACCTCGACCCCGCTTACGTACCCGAACTCTTCGATGCCTACGGCAATGTTGGCCCCACCATCTGGTGGAACGGCCGCATCGTCGGCGGCTGGACGCAGCGTCCCGACGGCGAGATCGCCACCGAACTCCTCACCACCAAGGGCCTGGGCCGGGACGTCCGCAAGGCCGTCGCAGCCGAGGCCGCCCGTCTGGCCGCCTTCTTCGGCGACATCCGCATCCGCCCCAGCTTCCGTACCCCGCTGGAACGCCGCCTCTGATCCACGCCGCCGGCGCGGGAGGTCAGACCGGGCGTCGTTGCACGGTGTCGGCGATGACCGTGGTCACGAGTTTGTTGACGACAGCCGTGGTCGGCGGACCGGAGTCGCGGTCTGCGAACAGGAGATGTCCGCCGCCGACCAGGGAGAGGGTGAGCGAGTCGATGTCGGCGTCGGCCGCGATGCGGTCCCGTTCACGCTCGGCGGCCAGGTAGGCGGAGACGGCGGTCGTGACCTGGGCCAGGATCGCGATGCCGCCCCCGGATCTCGCCACCCGCAATCGTGCGCGCAGCTCGTCCCGGAAGGTGATGAGCGGGATGATCGCCACCGGAACGGGTCCGAACAGCGTGGTCAGCGCGCTGGTGAGGTTGTCGGCGACGGTGCCGGTGCCGGCGGACGCGCGCAGCGTCATGGCCTGTTCCTCGAGCTGCGCCGCCCGGTCGAGTACGAGGGCGGTGAGGAAGGCGTCGAAATCGCTGAAGTGCCGGTGCAGCACGCCTTTGGCGCAGCCCGCCTCGTCGGTGACGGCCCGGCTGGTCAGCCCGTTCGGCCCGTCCCGCAGCAGCAGGCGTTCGGCAGCGTCGAACAGCTGCTGCCGCGCGTCGCGAAGGTGTACCCCGGTCGGCACTCGAAGGTCCTCTCGTACGTCGCTGCGCTGACACCCGTTGTCGAGTGGGCAGGCGCCCACTAAGGTGGGCGTATGCCCACTCTACCGCGAGAGCAACCAGAACCATCTCCGGTCAAGCCGCACGAATCCCGGCGGATAGCGGAGTCGTTCGGCGTGGACGTGCAACGCTACGACCGTTCCCGGCCCGGCTACCCCGATGCCTTGGTGGCTCGGATCGTCGCCGGCAGCCCCGGCCGTGACGTGCTCGACGTCGGCTGCGGCACCGGCATCGCGGCCCGCCAGCTCCAGGCTGCCGGCTGCGCCGTGCTCGGCGTCGAGCCCGATGCGCGGATGGCCGAGTTCGCGCGAGCCCGTGGTCTGCAGGTCGAGGTGGCGTCCTTCGAAGCCTGGCAGCCGGCCGGCCGGACGTACGACGCGATCATCGCCGCCCAGTCGTGGCACTGGGTCGATCCCGTCGCCGGCGCCGTGAAGGCGGCACAGGTGCTGCGTCCAGGCGGACGGCTGGCGATCTTCGGGCACGCCTACGAGCCGCCCATCGAGGTGGCCGAACCGTTCGCCGCTGCCTACCGGCGGGTGGCGCCCGGATCCCCGCTCGCCAGGCAGCCGGCCCGACGCCCGCTCGACTTCTACCAGGCGGCCTACGCGAAAGTCGCCGACAAGATCCGTGTGACCGGACAGTTCGACGAACTTGAGCAGTGGGAATTCGACTGGCAGCAGACCTACACACGCGACCAATGGCTCAACCTGCTGCCCACCACCGGCGGCCTCACCCAACTCCGCCCGGATCAGCTGGCCGAGATATGGGACGCGGTCGGCAGCGCCATCGATTCCCTCGGCGGACGCTTCACGATGACCTACGCCACCCTGGCCGCGACCGCAGTACGCGCCAACACCCCCTGAGTCCACCCGGCCGGTCCGACAGCGATGAGTTCTTGCGGTGGTCGAAGTCCCTACCTGCAGCGATCAACCGCACCCGAGGAGGACGACGTGACTGCCACCTACACCTTCGACATCTTCTCCAGCCTCGACGGCTATGGGGCGGCCAGCGGCGACTGGTCCGGATACTGGGGCAAGCAGGGCCCCGAGCTGCTCGAGCACCGCCTCGACTTGTACAGCGCGAAGCAGCGGATGGTCCTGGGGGCCCATACGTATCGGGCGTTCGCGGAGATGCTGGCATCGAGCACCGAGGAGTCCGATGTGCGTGATCCGTGGGTCACGTGCATGAGGAACCTGCCGGCAACGGTGGTGTCGACGACGCTGGAAGGTCCGCTCGACTGGCCGGACGCGACCCTTGCACGCGGGAACGCCGTCGATGTCGTCGCCCGGCTCAAGGAGGAGTCCGAGGTGCCGTTGCGTTCGCACGGCAGCCTGTCGATGAACCGGGCGCTGATGGCAGCCGGCCTGGTCGACAGGTTGCAGGTGACGCTCTTCCCTGTCGTCACGGGTCGGACCGGGCTGGCCCCGATCTTCCGGGGTGCGGACGATTTCGACCTGGAGCTGGTCGAAAGCCGAACCCTCGACGGTCACATCCAAGAGCTCGTCTACCGGCCCACGCTCCATTGACTCACCAGTCCTCCGCGCAGCTCAGGATGGTGAGTTCAGGCGACGAGGAGGCGCAGGCCGAGTTCTGCTGTGTCGAGATCGGTGAGATCGCGGTTGCGCTCCGCCCACCGGCCCGAGGAGAGGTCTTCGCGGAGCCCGGCCACCGCCCGCTTCTCGGCCTGTGGTCCCACCCTTGTCCAGACCGAGACCGCGCGGCGTACGTGCTCCTCGAGGTAGGCCTCAGGGCGGCGCCAGTGGGCTTCGAGGAATCCGTCCGCACAGTCCCACGGAATCAGTACCGGCTCCAGGCGCGCCCCGATCGCACGGGCGAGCTGGTCGACCGGCGGGCGCCCGGTGACGAGTTCGGAGACTTCGGGCAGGTAGTCGCGGGTGAGCCAGAACCGGTGACGCCATCCGGCGTCGCTGGCGTCATGGGTGAAGACCACCACGCGCCTGGCCACGCGCTGCATTTCGCGCAGCCCGGCGATGGGGTCCTGCCAGTGATGAATGGTGCTGAAGGCCATCGCGGCGTCGAAGGACTGGTCCTTGAACGGGAGGCTCTCCGCGCTGGCGGCCACGCACCGGGCTGCGCCCGCGGGGCGTTGCGCCCGCATGACTGCTGAGGGTTCGACCGCGGTCACGTCGCGGTGGGAGGGTTCGTAGGAGCCGGTGCCGGCCCCTACGTTCAGCACGGTCTGCGCGTCGCCGAGCGCATCCCAGACCTGTGCGGCGATCCGCGGTTCGGTGCGCCGTGTGGCGGGGTAGGCCGACCCGATGGCCTCGTACAACTGCGCGCCGAATACCTTGAGTTGTTCCTCCGGTGTCGTTCTGATCCCCATGGCCCGTGCCTCCAGTTCCTTGTCGATGGCCGCCAACGTGGCGGCAGCGCGGTCCCGCTGTTCGAGCAGGAGGCCGCGTAGCCGGTGCAGGTGCGCGATCGTGTCGGTCGCCGGGTCGTCGACCAGATCCGAGATCTCGCGCAGTCCGAAGCCCAGCCGCCGGTAGGCGAGGACCTCCCGTAGGCGTTCCACGTCGCCCGCCGCGTAGGCCCGGTAGCCGCCCGGGGTCCGTGCGGAGGGCCGCACGAGGCCGATCTCGTCGTAGTGATGCAGCGTGCGGACGCTCACACCGGCCAGCCCGGCCACACGTCCCACGGTCAGGTGCTCTTCCACGCCACCGACCATGCAGCATCACGCCACGTGAGGGTCAAGGGCCCCACTCCCGATACGGCGGGGAGGCGCTGCGTCGATCTCAGTAGCGGGTGATCGCAGTGGGTCCGGACGTGACGCCGATCGCGATGTGCGGCCGCTGCCCGGGCCTGGCCCATGCAAGGATCCGGCGCATGGCATCCAGCGGCACGGAGACGCAGCCGGCCGTCGCGGACCGACCGTTGACGTGCAGGAAGATGCCCGCGCCCCGGCCTCGTACCGGCGCCTTGTAGTTGAAGCCGATGACGAGAGCGTGCGCGTACTGGGTGGCGTAGTCGGCAAGGTGCTCGGACTCGGCGGCGCGGCAGCCGGCGGGCAGCGGCTCGACCCAGCGGTTGTAGGCGGGCGAGCGATTGTCCTGGCACCACCAGGAGTTCCGGTTCACCCGGCGGTACGGCATCGAAGTCCCGCCTGCCACGGCCTTGGTTCCGAAGCCGTAGGGCAGGTCGTACAGGCCAGTGGGGGTGGTGTTGCTGCCCTGGCTGCGCCTGCCGCCTTCGACAAGGCCCTTCGCACCGAAGCGAGCAGGGGCGGTGCCGATCGCGACCCACGTGCCGCCTCGCCGGTCCCACCAGGTCAGCGTCCCCGTCGTGGCACCGGTACGTGATGCGACTGCGGTGATCAGCTGACTGCCCCCGCCCGTGTTCGCCAGTCGGTCCGGTAGCGGTCGACCGCTGCCGTCCGGGGTCAGGGTGAGCAGCATGGCAGAGAGCACGACACCGGCGGATACGACGGTCACGGCAACCCCCGAGGGCAGTGGGACGGTTGCTCAGAAGTTACTGGGTGGCAGCGCAAGCGGCAGCCCGGGCAGGTCGTCCGTGCACCCGAACGATGCTTGACGGCCCTTGGAAGGCGCGCCACCTCCCCTTCGGCACTCCTATGCCACCTACGCCGAAGCCCTCTGATCAGCCTCCCCATGTTCCTTGGCAATGTCCGCGAAGGCCCTCGCGAAGGCATGCCAGTCAGCGGCCGAGGCGTCCTCCACTGCGAGGGCGCGGGCATGCAGGGCCTGCGGATCGAGTCCGTGGGCTGCGAGCGGGCCCTGAGGCCAGTCGAGAATCTTTGCGGCAGAGGCCTCCGGGTGGAACTGCACTCCCCAGGCGCGTCTGCCGATACGGAATGCCTGGTGTGCGCAGTCGGCGCTCTGCGCAATCCATACGGCTTCCGGGGGCAGCTTCGTGATGGCGTCCTGGTGGCGCTCGATGGCGTATGTCGTTTCCGGCAGCGCACGGAACAAGGGATCGGAGCGGGCTTCCGGGCGCAACTGGATCGGCGTGGCGCCGAATTCGGGGGTCCCGTGGCAGGCGTCGACCCGTCCGCCTGCCACGTGTGCGAGCAGTTGCCCGCCCAGGCAGATCCCGAGCATGGGGTTTCCGCCCTCGAGGGCTTGGCCGACGAGGTTGCGCACGGCCGGGAGCCACGGCGCTTGTTCGTCGTCGTCGGGCAGCCACTTGCCACCGAGTACCAAGAGCGCCCGGTGCCCGAGGTGTTCGGGCACCGGCACATGGTGAGGTCCCGCGACCTCTATGTCCATGCCTTCCTGGCGCAGCCACTCGCCGAACCGGCCGGCGCTGCCGAAGGGGGTGTTCTGGATGACAAGCACTGTCCGAAGCCGCATGCACCCAGGCTCCCCACACCCGGCCCGCCCCACACGGGCCCGATCACCGGACTCGCCGAGGGCCTCTCACGGGTGGTACGGAGTGTGGGTGATGGAGGAGATCTTGAGATAGCGGGCGCCGTCGGCGGTGGCCCAGGTGGAGGAGTCCGGGTTGCCCGGCCAGTCCCCGCCGACCGCGATGTTGGCAATGAAGCGCATGCCTGTGCCGGCCGGAGTGCTGTACCAGGTGGTGCCCGTGTAGACCTCGTCCACGGCGTAGTCGATGTGGTCGGGGAACCAGCTGAACGAGTACGTGTGGAACGCGTTCGTCCAGCCGGAGGAGTTCGTCTTCGAGAACTGCTGCTGGGCGTTGTTGGCGTCGTGCGACGTCTGGTGCACGACGTTGGGGTTCTGTCCCACGATCTCGGCGGCGTCGAACTCCGGCAGCCACGGATTGAGATAGGCCGCCCATACCGCCGGCAACAGTCCCTGCCCGTTGGGCATGTTCGCGGTGAAGCGGTAAGTGCCGTACCCGTACAGCGCCGTCGACTCCACGCGGCCCGAGTAATAGGTGCCGCCCCCGGCGTTGTACGCCTTGATGATCAGGGTGTTGCCCTCGTACCAGACACAGTCCGGTGTGTACGTCTCCAGTTCGTTGTTGGCCGTCCACCTTCCGCTGAGCTTCTTCCAGGAGTTGACGGTCACCGGGGCGCCCCACGAGGAGGCCCGTGCGGTCTGCGCACCCAGCATCAGTGCGGGCGGCACGACCAGCGCGGCACCGAGGATGCGCCGGCGGCTCGGCCTGCGAGGTATGGAGTTCATGGCGGCTCCATTGTTTGGATGAACGAAGAGGAATGGGAGCGATCCCACGCCCCACCTGTCGCCGGACTGTAGGAGTACGTTCGTCCATTGACAAGATGCGCCGCCAAGATTCGCGCATGCCTTTGGAAGTTGAATGCGTCAACTCTCGGAAGGAAGTGCGGCGGCCTGAGGGAATCGACCAGGCCGCCGAACAGGATTCAGGCGATGGCGAGCCGGTCCACCAGCAGGTCCACCCGCTGCTCGGTGAGCTCCGGCGGCAGTCGTCCGGACCGGGTCAGGGTTGCCACCCCGTGCAGGGATGCCCAGAACACCTCGGTGAACAGACCCGGGTCCATCCCGTCCCCGGCGACCTCGCCCAGGGTTTCCAACAGCGCGGCGAAGGCGTCCTTGAGCGGTGCCGGGGTGTCTTCCTGCGCGTACGCCAGGCCGCCGTCGAGCTGGAAGATGGCGTCGTAGACCGCTGGGTTGCGTGCGGCGAAGGCGAGGTAGGCGCGCGCGAGGGCGGCGACCCGCTCGCGTGTGCCGTCCTCGGCGGCGGTCGCGGCCCGCATCACCACGGCCATCTCGGTGGCGCCCTGAAGCGCGACGGCGCCGATGATCTCGCGCTTGCCGCGGAAATGGCTGTAGAGCACGGGCTGGCTGTATTCGATGCGCTCGGCGAGCCGGCGGGTGGTGACTGCGTCCCAGCCCTGCTGCTCGGCGAGTTCACGGGCCGTCGCCACGATGAGGCGCTCGCGTTCCGCCCGTTCGCGTTCCTTGCGTTCTTGTACCGACATGATTCGATCCTAGCATCGCTAGACAACCGAGCGGCAGTAGTACTAGCGTTGCCTCATCACCTAGCAACGCTAGATCCGAGGAAGGGTCGTCATGTTCAACGCGCTCGAGGTCTTCACCACCGTGGTCGTCGGCGTGATGGTGGGGGTGGAGTTCTCCGTCCTCTTCATCATGAACCGCATCCTCAACGCACTCCCGGAGGACAGCGCCCAGCTCGGCCACGCCCACGGGGGCCGGATGCTCGGCACGCTGATGCCCTTCTGGTACATCGGCTCGTGCGTCCTCGTCGCGGTCTGGACCATCACCGGGTGGCATCACCACGGCGCCGGACTTGCCCTCACCGCCGGTGCACTGCTGATCCTCAGCGTGATCATGTCGCTCCTGCTGCTCGTCCCGATCAACAACCGGAACAGGACGTGGACCCCCGAGACCCGGCCCGCCGACTGGAAGGAGCAGCTGGACCGCTGGCAGCGCTACCACTACGTCCGTGTGGCCGTCATCATCGCCGCATTCACCCTGCTGGTCGCCGCCCTCGTCTGAGCCTGCGGCCCCCGGCGACACCCACTGACCGACAGAGAGAGGAAGTACCGAAAATGGCCAAGCTGCAGAGTCTCGACCCGCACACACCGATGTTCGCGCAGTTCAGGGAGAAGACCGGACCCATCGTCCTGGCCAACACCTTCTTCGTCCCGAAAGAGAGCACGGAATCGTTCCTGCCCCTCTTTCGGAGGCAGGCCGAGTTCATGAAGGCTCAGCCGGGATTCGTCTCCCTGCAGATGCACAAGGGAACGGCGGACAGTCAGCTACTGATGAACGTCGCGGTCTGGGAGTCGACCGAGGCGCTCGCCACGGCGTTCGGCAGCCCGGAGTTCCAGCGCATGGCGGCCGAGTTCCCCGACGACATCGTGTCGTACCCGCACATCTTCGAGCAGATCGACGTATGACACGGCGGCTGCAACCGGGGGAGGGCAGCGGAGAAGCCCTGCCCTCCCCCGGTCGGTCACGCAGCCAGGCATCATGCCGGGTCGCCCAAGGCCATCGAGCACACCACCACGCGTAACCGGTCCTGAAAGGGAGTCACCATGACCGTGGAACTGAATCACACCATCGTCCCCGCCCGTGACCCGCAGGCCTCGGCGCAGTTCCTGGCCGGAATCCTCGGCCTGAGCGTCGATCCGCCGCTGGCGCACTTCACGCCCGTCACGCTGGCCAACCAGGTCAGCCTGGATTACGACCAGATGGACGTCTTCGAGCCGCACCACTATGCGTTCATGGTCAGCGAGCAGGAGTTCGACGCCGCCTTCGCGCGTATCCAGCACAGCGGGATCGCCTACTACGGCGATCCCGCATGCCAGGAGATCGGGCAGATCTATGAAAGCAAGCACACCGAAGGCCGCAGGGGTACGTACTTCCACGACCCCGACGGACATCTCATGGAGATCCTCACCCGGGGCGGCGCGGGGGCGTAAGGCCTGCTCGCGGATGGGCGGCGCTGCGCGGCCGGGTGCGCAGCGCCGCCCGTCGATGACTTCAACTCGTGGTGCGGGTTTGCGAAGTGTGGGGGCATCACCCGTTCAGCGCGCGACCCGCATGCGGCGGGACGATGGCCTTTCCACTGCTCCCACCTGCGGACATCGCCCGTCGTAGGACTGCCGCCGTGCCCCGTTCGGCGGAAGGATTCGGCAAGCCCCGTCGTGCGGGCGACCTCCGATGCCGCCTTCATGGAAGGAACAGGCACCACTGCGGCGCACCGGGCGCCGCGCCTGTCCGGCGAAAGCAGAGGCCATGCGCTCGATCCGTTTCACCCTCCCCGCCGCAGCAGCTCTCACCGTCGCCCTGGGCCTTGGCGCGCCGATAGCCCACGCCGCCGTGCCGCAGGCCTCCGCGGCCTGTGACACCGCGACGAGCAAGGCCAACCAGGCGCAGGCGGACTCCGACGCCGCCGCTTCGGACCTCAAGAAGCAGGAGGAGGCCGGCGGCCACCCGGGCAAGGCCGAGGAGGACAACGCCGCCACGCTGGCGAACGACGCCGCGCTCGCGACCACCGACGCGCAGCGCGTCTGCGGTGGAACCAGCCCGGTCGGCCCGATGAAGACCGGCGTCGGCAGCACGAGCGAGGGCTCGAACGCCGCCTCGTTGGCAACCGGCGCCGGCCTCATCGGCGCGGCCGGCATCGGCGTGATGGTGATGCGCCGTCGTCGGGCCGACTCCCAGGTCTGACGATCGCCCGGTCCCCGCGCGTCCGCTCTGCTTGCCGGCCGCGCGGGCCCGGCACGTCACCTGTCGGACGGGTAGGGAAAGAGCAGGCGTGAACGACCGATCCGCCACACACGACGAGCACCGGCCCAGGGGAGGGCCCGTAGCTCTGGCCTTGATCACGCTGATCGGGCTCATCCTTCTCTGTACCGGCAGACAAACCGACGCCCCGCCCCCTCAGCCGTCGTCGGCACAGAGCGCTCCGGGCCTGCGGTCCGTCGCCGACACCCACCCCGCGATGCCGAGCGCCACACCGACCCGGGTGCGTATCCCTTCCATCGGTGTGGACGCTCCGTTGACCGCATTGACGCTCGACGCCGACCGGCAGCTGTCGGCTCCTGAGGAGTCCGACGCCAACCTCGCCGGCTGGTTCCGCGACGGAACACCGCCCGGCGCCGACGGTACGGCGATCATCGCCGGGCACGTCGACAACGACCGAGGCCCCGCGGTCTTCTACAACCTGGGCGCGCTGAAGAGCGGCAACCGTATCGAAGTCGACCGCCAGGACGGCCGGACCGCCGTGTTCACCATCGACACCGTTGAGGCCTTCAGCGCCGACGATTTTCCCAGCCGGAAAGTCTACGGACCGGGCGTGGGCGCCGAACTTCGCGTCATCACCTGCGGTGCCGGCTTCGACAAGGCGAAGCACCGTTATCGGGGAAACGTCGTCGCCTTCGCCCACCTGACCGACGGACGGCGCATGTCGTGACTCGCGAACGGTCACGCGCAACCGTCGTGCGGCCAGACAACCGTGCCCCGCGACGCTTATTCGGAGCCGCATCGCTGCATTACTCTGGGCCGCTTGGCAACCGAGGGGGCAGAGCCACACATGCATGACCGCGCATCGCACCCACACGCCGCGCTGCAGCGCACCGCCGGAAACGCCGCCTTCACGAGTGCTCTTGCCGTCGGATCGGCCGCGCCGGTCCAGCGCCGCAAACCCTCTGCGGACGCGCCGACAGAGCACTATGCGGCCAAGGCCGAACAGCACCCGGAATGGCCGGTGTTCCAGAGCCTGATGCGGACGGCCCGGTGCACCGAGGCCGAGACGGCCTGGCAGCTCATCCTCGGCGGCCTGCGCGAGCAGTGCGACCGGAACCGGCGGTCCGCCGATCCGTGCGCTGTCCGTCGCCTACGTCAGCCACGCCACGAGCGCGGTGCACGTGTCCATGCGCGCGTACGACCCCGATAGCGTGCTGGCCCGGCAGGAGCTGTACACCACGCCCGACGGCAGGATCCACGAGATCACCCAGGATCTCCGCCTCACCGACGATGCCCCGTACACCAGCAGGGACAGGTGCGTGGCGGCTATGTACACGTACCTGCTGCGCATGCACGACGTGAGCAACGATCAGGCGGACCCGGCCTACAAGGACATGACGAACCGCTTGTCGGCCAACGTCGACGCGAAGGCCTGATGGTCCGATACGGCTTCCGGGAACAAGCTCAGCCGGCTGAGATCTTGGCAGTCGATCCGCGGACGACGAGTTCAGGCTCGAAGAGGAGCTCGCCGTGGTGTGCCGGGTTCCCGCGGATCTGTGAGCACAGCAGATCGACCGCCGCGCGGCCCATTGCCTCGATGGGCTGACGCACCGTCGAAAGCGGAGGGTCGGTGCAATTCATGAAGACCGAGTCGTCGAACCCGACGACCGACAGGTCGGTGGGGACGGCCAGTCCACGTCGGCGGGCTGCCCTGACGGCCCCCAGGGCAAGGGGATCGCTCCCGCACACCACGCCGGTGACGCCTCGCTGCAAAAGGCGAGCGGTGGCGGCCTGACCGCCTTCGAGAGAGAAGATCGACCGCTCGACGTACTTGTCGGGCAGCTTCATGCCCGCTGCTTTTGCGGCATTCCGGGCGGCTGACAGTTTGCGACGCGACGGCACATGGTCGTCGGGGCCCAGTACCAGGCCGATGCGTTGGTGCCCGAGAGAGGCGAGGTGGCGCCAGGCCTGTTCGACGGCGACGGCGTCGTCGCAGGCGACACAGGGGAAGTCGAGGCCCTCGATCGACGCGTTGATGAGGACCACCGGGATCTTCCGCTCGGCCAGCCTGCGGTAGTGGTCGTGCGGTGCATTGACCTCCGCGAAGAGGCCTCCGGCGAACACCACACCGGAGACCTGCTGCTCGAGCAGGAGATCGACGTAATCAGCTTCGGAGACACCGCCGTTGGTCTGCGTGCACAGCACGGGAGTGAGCCCCTGCTGTGCGAGCGCACCTCCGATGACCTCGGCGAACGCGGGAAAGATCGGGTTCTGCAACTCCGGAACCACGAGGCCGACGAGCCGGGCGCGCTCGCCGCGCAGCTGTGTCGGCCGCTCGTAGCCGAGGACGTCCAGAGCTGTCAGCACAGATTGCCGAGTCGCCGCGGAGACGCCAGGTTTCCCGTTGAGGACTCGACTGACCGTCGCCTCGCTGACCCCTACCTTTTTGGCAACGTGTGCAATTCGGCGCGTCATGAACGCAAGATTAGCGCAATCGATGCAAGACGATTACGGAACTTGCGTGTGTGTGCCGAGCAGTTGGATGCCACACCGACATCAGCCTCATCGGAAACGTGCACTGTAGTGAGACGAAATTGCACGTTGGACGGCGCGGAGTCCTGCCCCCGCCGGCTGTGAAGCGGGGGCAGGACTCGTGCGTTCGATCAGGTGCGGAGCCACACCGCAGTGTCCGCCGGCAGCCGGCCCTGCTCGTCCAGCGGTCCGCTCGTGAGCAACAGGCTCTCGTGCGCGGGCAGTTCAGCGGGGCTGTCGGAGAGGTTGACCACGCACACCAGGCCGTCTGTCCGGGCGAAGGCCAGTACACCGGCCTCGGCAGGGAGCCATGTCATCGGTCCATCACCGAAGCCCGCATGGGACCGACGCAGGAGCAGGGCCGTGCGATACAGGCTCAGCATCGAGTCCGGATCGGCGTCCTGGCGGTCGACGGCGTACTGCGCCCAGTCGGCAGGCTGCGGCAGCCAGGGTTCGGAACCCGGACCGAACCCGAAGTGCAGCGCGTCGGCGGACCAGGGCAGCGGCACACGGCAGCCGTCACGGCCGGGATCGGTGCCGCCGGAGCGGAAATGCATGGGGTCCTGGATGTGGTCCAGCGCTATGTCCGCCTCGGGCAGGCCGAGTTCCTCACCCTGATAGAGGTAGACGGACCCGGGCAGGGCGAGCGTGAGCAGCGCGGCGGCGCGAGCGCGCCGGGTGCCGAGGGCCAGGTCGCTGGGGGTGCCGAAAGTCTTCGTATCGAAGTCGAATCCGGTGTCCGTACGTCCGTAGCGAGTGACCGTACGCGTCACATCGTGGTTGCACAGCACCCAGGTGGCCGGCGCCTTGACGGGCGCGTGCTCGGCGAGCGTGTCGTCGATGGTGCGCCGGAGGCGGTCCGCGTCCCAGGGGCAGGCGAGGAGGTTGAAGTTGAAGGCGGTGTGCAGCTCGTCGGGGCGCAGATAGCGGGCGAAGCGTTCGGCGTCGGGCAGCCAGACCTCGCCGACGAACACACCGTTGTACTCGTCGGCGATCGCGCGCCAGGAGCGGTAGATGTCGTGGATCTCGTCCTGGTCGATGTACGGATGGGGGTCGACGTCCTCCACGAAGTCGGGCAGGTCGGGGTGCTTGGCGAGCAGGGCGGCGGAGTCGATGCGGACGCCGGCCACCCGGCGCTCGAACCAGAAGCGCAGCACGTCCTCGTGCTCACGGCGCACCACGGGGTGGGACCAGTTGAGGTCGGGCTGTTCCGGCGTGAACAGGTGCAGGTACCACTCGCCGTCGGGCACCCGGGTCCAGGTGGCGCCGGCGAACTGCGAGGGCCAGTCGTTCGGCGGGAGTTCGCCGTTCTCACCGCGACCCGGCCGGAAGTGGAACAGCTCCCGTTCGGGGCTGCCGGGACCGGCCTCCAGAGCGGCGCGGAACCAGGCGTGCTGGTCGGATACGTGGTTCGGGACGATGTCGACGATGACCTTGATGCCGAATTCGGCGGCCTCCGCGATCAGCTTCTCGGCCTCCTCGAGGGTGCCGAAGGCCGGGTCGATGGCTCGGTAGTCGGCTACGTCGTAGCCTCCGTCGACCAACGGCGAGAGATACCAGGGCGTGAACCACACGGCGTCGACGCCGAGTTCGGCGAGGTACGCCAGGTGGACGCGGACGCCTGCCAGGTCTCCGGTGCCGTCGCCGTCCCCGTCCGCGAAACTCCGGGGGTACACCTGGTAGATGACGGCATCGCGCCACCAGTCGTCGGTACGGAGCGGATGAACAGCTGCCACGTGAGGTTCCTTTCGGGCAGGCGGGGACTCCGCCGCCGGTCAGAGCGGGGACTTGGAAGGTCAGACCGGCGGCGGAGTGCTCTGTGGTGGGATGGGTGTGCAGGCTGGGGGCTGCGCCGCACTCGGCGCGAGCCCGGTCAGCCTTTGAGGCTCCCGGCGGTGAGGCCCGCCATGATGCTGCGCTGGAAGAAGAAGAACACGATGATCATCGGGATGCTGGCGATCACGAGCCCGGCCATGATCTGGTTCTGCGTCACCGCTCCCGCGGTCTGCGAGAGGCCCACACTGATCGTCATCTTCTCGCTGTCGGGAAGGACGAGCAGTGGCCAGACGAAGTCCTTGAAGACCATGACCACGGTGAAGATGGACACGACGCCGAGGATGGGACGGGAGATGGGCAGGATGATCGACACCAGGATGCGCCACGGCGGGACGCCGTCGATCGCGGCCGCTTCGAGGATCTCGTCCGGTATCGAGTCGAAGAACCGCTTGAGCAGGAAGATGTTGAAGCCGTTCGCGGCGGCCGGGAACCAGATGGCCCAGGGGGAGTTGAGCAGTTCCCAGCCGAAGATGGGTACGTGGGTCACCGTGATGTACGCAGGAATCATCACGACGATGGGCGGGATCATGAGCGTGACCAGCATCGCCGCGAGGATCACGTTCCCGAACATCGGCCGGAGTTTGGACAGTGCGTACGCGGCCGTGACGTCCACCGCGAGGGCGAAGAGCCAGGCGCCCACGGCGTAGAGGAGCGTGTTCTTGAGGAGCAGCCCGATGTCGAAGAGGTCCCAGGCATCGGAGAACACAGAGAAGTTGGGGTGTTTCGGGAACAGGCTGGGCGGCATCTGGGCGATCTCCTCGCCCGTCTTCATCGCCCCGGTGACCATCCAGTAGAGAGGAAAGACGAACACCAGGGTGAAGACGATCAGGATGGCGCTCAGCACCGTCCAGTAGATCAGCCGGCCCCAGCGGGATTTCAGCTCCAGCGGCGAGACGATGGTCCTGGCGTGGCCGTCGGCCCAGGCGGCCCGGCGCCTTTTCCGAGCCTTGTGCGGCCGAGGCGACGCCGTCTTCCGTGCTTCGTCCACCGCTTCGGGGTGGGCGGTTGTGTCGATCATGGGACTACCTCTTCTCGTCACGGGTCAGCCGGAGCTGAACTGCGGCGACTGCCAGAAGCACGATCATGAGCATGAGGCCGAGCGCGCTGCCGGCCCCGTAGTTGCCGCCGTAGACGAAGGCGTACTGGTACATCAGGTAGGCGACGGTCACGGTGGCGTTCTCCGGTCCGCCGCCCGTGAGCATGTACGGCTCGATGAACACCTGCATCGTGGCGACGATCTGGAGCATCAGCATCAGCAGCAGGATCAGCCGCGTCTGGGGGATGGTGACGCTCCATATACGCCGGAAGATGCCGGCTCCGTCGAGCTCCGCCGCCTCGTACAGGTCACCGGGGATGTTCTGCAGTGCGGCCAGGTAGATCAGCACCCCGGATCCCAGGTTCATCCAGGTGGAGACGATCACCAGTGAGATCAGCGCGGTGTCCGTGGAGTCCAGCCAGGACAGTGTCGGCAGGCCGACGAAGTCGAGCCCCTGGTTGAAGAGCCCGGGTCCGGGATCGTAGAACCAGCGGAACAGCAGGACCGACACGATCGGTGGCAGCATCACGGGCAGATACACCACGAACCGCAGATAACCGCGGGCGTGCCGAAGCTCGTTGAGCACGATCGCGACACCGAACGGGATCACATAGCCGCACACCAGGGCGAGCAGCGTGAAGATCACGGTGTTGCGCCACGCCTGCCCGAACGCCGGGTCGTTCACCACCGTACGGAAGTTGTCCAGACCCACCCAGTTCGGAGAATCGACGAGGTTGGTCTGCTGGAAGCTGAGGATGACTTCCCTGATGATCGGCCACCAGGCGAACATCGCGAAGCAGAACAGAGCCGCGCAGAGGAATCCGTAGGCGGTCAGGTTGTTCTGCGCCGCACGGCGCCGCTTCGACGGTGGTCTGCGTGGCGGTTTGGTCGACCGCTTCGGCTCGATGGTGAGTGTTCCCATGGTGAATCTCCCGTTCCTGGCTCTTACGCCGACCCGACACGGGGTGCCGCCTCCCCTGTGAGCGGCACCCCGGCACCGTTACCGTCAGCCTTGGGCCAGAATCCCGTTGGCCTTGGTCTCCGCGTCCTTGAGCAGCTTGTCGATGTCCGCGTTCTCGCGTGTCAGGACCGCGGACATGGCCACATCGAGCACGGCGTACAGTTCCTGCGCCTTCGCCGGCTCCAGCTTCGGGGCGATGCTCGCGGCGGCGTCGACGTAGGACTGGTAGTTCGCGACCGGGAGGTTGGCGTTGTCGGTGCGGCCCTTGACGATCGCCTTTCCGGTCGTGGAGTCACCCATGTAGTCGTTGTTGGGGACGCCCACGGCCTCGCCGTTGGCCTTGCCGCGCGCGTAGTCGTGACGGCCCTTGCCGGGGGTGTCGAACTGGAAGTCGATCCACTCCAGGCCGGCCTTCGTCTGGGCGGCGCTCGCCTTGGGGTTGATCATGTAGGCCTCGCCGCCGCTCAGCGACGCCTTGCCGTCCGGGACACCCGTGATGCCGTAGTTGTTGACGTCCCCCTTGAACTTCTGGACCACGTCGGTCACGACGTCCGGGGCGCCGAGCATCATGCCCGTCTTGCCGGCCGCCATCTGTTGCATCAGCGTGTCCCAGCCGATGAGCACCTTGCTGCCGACGCTCTTGTCCTCCCAGCGCATGTCGTGCAGGTTCTGCAGCACGGCCTTGCCCTCGGGGCTGTTGAAGGCCGCCTTGCCGTCGGTGACCATCTCGCCGCCGCGGCTGAAGATGGACTGCGCGAAGTGCCAGCCGCCGACGTTGCCGCCGCCGTACTCGCCGTATCCGACATAGCCGTTGCCGAGACCGGCGATCTTCTTCGCCGCGGCGCGGACCTCTTCCCAGGTCTTCGGCGGGGCGTCGGGGTTGAGTCCGGCGTCCTTGAACAGCTTGCGGTTGTAGACGAGCCCGACGCTGTAGCTGACGTTGGGGATGCCGTAGACCTTGCCGTCCTTGGTGACCATGTCCCGGACGGCCTGCTTGATGTCTCCGTAGTTCTTCACCGTGCCGGTGTCGCCGGTGATGTCCTTCGCCTGCTTCTTGGAGATCACGTCGGCGTAGTTGGTGACCGGCACCATGAACACCGTCTCCATCTGGCCGCCGGCCAGCTTCGCGGCGAAGGTCTTCGGGTCGTAGCACGGCTGCTGGTCGGTGCTCTTGACCTTGACACCCGGGTGCGCCTTCTCGAACGTGGCGACGTCTGCATTCCACGCCTCCCGCTGCTTCGGAGCGGTCTTCGCCGGCTGACACGCCACGGTGATCGTGACGTCTGATCCCTTACCGGAGTCCGACGAGTCGCTGCCACAGGCCGTGATGGTGAACACGAGACCTGAAGACAGCAGGATCGCGAGGTTACGGGGCTTCATTACGGCTCCTCTGAGGTGACGCCCAAGCACTGCCCTGATCGGAGCGTCACGATAGGACGGTCAGCAGATGTACGCAAGATTTCGATCCAATATTGCAAGATTACGACTGCATCACGTTCCGTCCCTCGCCGATGAGACGTCAGGGGCCGCACCGGGGGAGGCTGTGGTCACCTGGCGTGCCCGGGCGGTCATTTGCCCCGGTGGGCACGGTGATTTACGTGCTGATCGCGCCCCCCGGAGGGCCCTCACTTGTCGGACGATCCGCGGGCGGTGCGCGAGGCCCCTGCGCCGGCTGTCCGGGCAATCGCCCAGCTCCGCACCCGCGGTTCGACCCGCCCGGCTCCCGTGCACGTCGTCGCGCGGATGTCGCGCAGGAAGTGAAGGGTCAAGCATTTTCGCAATCTCATACAGATTTTGCGCGATCCATGGACGCTACTTCCACCTCGCTCTAGCCTGCTGAGCGTTCGCAGCGCCCCCACGAGCGACAAGGACCCCTTCTGTGGCATTCCCCCCAAGAGCGCATCTGCTCAGACGCGGCATGGCCGCCTCCCTCTCCATGGCGCTGGCGGTGGCAGGCACAGCCGCCGCCGTCGTGCTCTCGACCGGCACTTCGGCGCAGGCGGCGGCAGTCCAGGCCCCCTCACCGTTTGACGTCCAGGGCCGTGGCGCCTCCGTGCCGTTCAAGGAGCAGGAAGCCGAGTACGCCTCGACCAACGGCACGCTCATAGGCCCCGACCGCCTCTACGGCAACCTGCCATCCGAGGCCTCGGGCCGGCAGGCCGTCACGCTGGACTCCGTCGGCGAGTACGTCGAGTTCACCCTCACCAGCCCGGCCAACGCGATGTCCTTCCGCTACTCCCTGCCGGACAACGCGGGCGGAACCGGCCGGGACGCCGCGATCGATCTGCGGGTGAACGGCAGCCAGCTCAAGAGCGTGCCGGTGAGCTCCACCCACAGCTGGTACTACGGCGGCTACCCCTTCAACAACAATCCGGGGGACACCAACCCCCACCACTTCTACGACGAGACCCGCACCATGCTCGGAGCAACGCTCCCCGCGGGCACGAAGATCAGGCTCCAGGTCGCCTCGGTCTCCGCTTCACCCTCCTTCACCATCGACCTCGCCGACTTCGAGCAGGTGGGAGCGCCCATCGGCAAACCGTCGGGCGCACTCGACGTGGTGAGCGACTTCGGAGCCGACCCCACCGGCGCCGCGGACTCGACCGCCAAGATCCAGGCCGCTGTCGACGCCGGCCAGGCGCAGGGCAAGGAGGTCTACATCCCGCAGGGCACCTTCCAGGTCCGCGACCACATCGTGGTGGACAAGGTGACACTGCGCGGGGCGGGTCCCTGGTACAGCGTCCTGACCGGACGCGACCCCAGCAACCGCAGCAAGGCCGTCGGCGTCTACGGGAAGTACGCGGCCCAGGGCGGCAGCAGCAATGTCACGCTCAAGGACTTCGCCATCATCGGTGACATCCGCGAGCGCGTGGACGACGACCAGGTCAACGCCATCGGCGGCGCACTGTCCAACTCCACCGTCGACAACATCTGGATGCAGCACACCAAGTGCGGCGCCTGGATGGACGGCCCGATGGACAACCTCACCATCAAGAACAGCCGCATCCTGGACCAGACCGCCGACGGCGTGAACTTCCACTACGGCGTCACCAACTCCACCGTCACCAACACCTTCGTCCGCAACAGCGGCGACGACGGACTCGCCATGTGGGCCGAGGCCAAACCGAACGTCAACAACAAGTTCACGTTCAACACCGTCGTCCTGCCCATCCTGGCGAACAACATCGTCACGTACGGCGGCAAGGACATCACCATCGCGGACAACGTCATGTCCGACACCATCAGCAACGGCGGCGGCCTGCACATCGCCAACCGCTACCCGGGCGTCAACTCCGGCCAGGGGACCGCGGTTTCGGGCACCATCACCGCCGCGCGCAACACTCTGATCCGCACCGGGAACAATGACTTCAACTGGCGCTTCGGCGTCGGAGCCATCTGGTTCAGCGGCCTCAACGAACCCATCAACGCCACCGTCAACATCACCGACAGCGAAGTCCTCGACAGCTCGTACGCGGCCATCCACCTCATCGAGGGCGCGACCAACGGCCTGCACTTCAAGAACATCCGCATAGACGGCGCGGGCACCTACGCCCTGCAGATCCAGGCACCGGGCACCGCCACCTTCGACAACGTGACCGCAACGCACATCGCGCAGAGCAACCCGATCCACAACTGCGTCGGCAGCGGCTTCCAGATCACCCGTACCGGCACCAATTCCGGCTGGTACGCGGACCCGCCCGCCTGCACCGGCACCTGGCCCGATCCCGTATGGACCAATGGCGGCATCCCGCAGGACGGCGGTCAGCCGACCGACCCGCCCACCACACCCACCGACCCGCCCACGACTCCCACGGACCCGCCCACCACTCCGCCGACCGACACCGGGAACCTCGCCAAGGGCCGCCCGGTCACCGAATCCGGGCACGCCGACGTCTATCAGGCGGCGCACGCGGTCGACTCCAACGCGGACACCTACTGGGAAAGCACGAACAACGCCTTCCCGCAGACCATCACCGTGGACCTGGGGTCCGCCAAGGCCGCCAAGCGCCTGGTCCTCAAGCTCCCGCCGGCCACAGCCTGGGCGACCCGCACGCAGACCCTGAGCGTTTCCGGAAGCACCGACAACTCCACGTACACCTCACTCAAGGCATCCGCCGGCTACGTCTTCAATCCGGCGAGCGGCAACACGGCCACCGTCTCCCTGAGCGGCTCACCGACCCGCTACCTGCGGCTGACCTTCACCGCCAACACCGGATGGCCCGCGGCTCAGCTCTCGGAACTGGAGGTGTACACCAGCTGAGAGCACCGCGGCCCGGGCCTGCCCGCATCGGCGAACGCTCCACCGATGCGGGCAGGCCCGGTCAGGTCCCGGGGCCCCCGGGCCTGCGACGTATCAGCCGTCGATGCGGTGCGTGGTCCAGAAAGAGCTGAGATCTGTGCCTGTGGCGGCCTGGGCGGCCGCCTTGAACTCGGCGGTGGTCGAGACGCCGTACCAGTGCGACGCCGCGTAGTCCTTCAGCAGTTTGGCCATGACGCTGTCACCGAGCACGCGCCGCAGGTCGTGCAGGGCGCACTTGCCGTACCCGTAGACGACGGTGGAGTAGCGGGAGGAGTGGGTGTCCCAGTACGCCATCGAGTTGGTGATCTTCTCCGTCGTCGAGGCCCAGGAGACGCTGTTCCAGCAGTTGGTGCCGGACAGCCCCTGCGCGAGGTCGGTGGCGTAGTCGGTGAACGCCTCGTCGAGCCACGGGCTGGTGTACTCGTCGTCGCCGACGATCCCGTAGAACCACTGGTGGCCGATCTCGTGGGTGAGTGCGGTGGTGCTGACCAGGTCGAGAACGAACCCGGGGTATTCCATGCCGCCGAACCAGAAGTTGTTGTCGATGACCGCATCCAGCTCGCCGTACGGGTACGCGCCGAAGCGGCCCGAGTGCGCGTCCACCGCGGACTTGGCGGTGGTGAGCATCGACTGGGCGTTCGCGGAGCTGATGCCCGAGACCGAGTAGATGTTGACCGGGGTCCCGGCCGCGGACGTGCCGGATATCTTGGCGAACGGACCCGCCGCCCAGGCGAAGTCACGGACCTTGGACGCGGTGGCCGTGGTCACCGTACGACCGCTGGAGCCGGGAGTGTCGACCGAGGCGCCGGTGGCCGGGACCAACAGGGTGCTCGGATGGTCGAGAGTCACCTTGAAGTCGGCGGCCAGCGAGTAGAACGCCTCGCCGTTGTTGGTGTACGGATCAAGATGCCAGCCCGACCCGTCCTTGACCGCAAGGACCGGCAGCGCGTTTCCGATCATGCTGAACGCACCGTCGTGGCCGAACCGGTCGGCACCGCTGGGCACGGTGATGCCGAGATCGAAGCCGATCGTGGTCGACTGGCCCTGCGCCAGCGGAGTCGGCAGTGCGATCCGCAGCGCGGTGCAGGCGACCGAAAGGGCACCCGCGGTGCCGCCGGTGACGTTGCTGACGGCGATCGGCATGGCGGAGCAGGTGCCGTGGTAGTTGTCCCACAGCCGCAGGTACACCTCGGTGAGCGGGGTGGCCGAGGCGTTGGTGAAGGCCACGCTCTCGTGCCCGGTCCAGACGGTGCCGGCGGTGTTGCTGCTGAGGCTGACCGTGTACGAGGGTGCGGCCGGCGTCCGGGTGGAGTCGGCCGGCGGGGTGGTGCCCCCCGAGGTGTTGAGGGCGACGTCGTCGACGACGAAGCTCGTCTGGAGACTGGAGTCCTCGGTGCCCGTGAAGGTGACGTTGACGCTCTGGCCCGCGAACGCCGACACGTCGAACGACTTCTGCGCGTAGCCGGTGGCCTTGTTGAGGTTCGAGTACGTCGCCAGGGTCGTGCTGCCGATCTTCGCCGTCAGTTTGTCGTAGGCGGTGGACGAGGTCGTCTCGGCGGTGTCGATGTGCAGCCAGAAGGTGAGGGTGGCGCTGCTGCACCCGGCCGGGATGGTGACGCTCTGCGCGAGGGTGTCGGTGTGGGTGCTGCCGACGCCGTTCAGCCAGGCGAAGCTGGTGCCTCCGTGGGCGCTCTGGCCGGTACGGCTGGTGATCACACTGGAGGACGACTGTGTCCAGGGCGAAGTGCCGCTCTCGAAACCGCCGTTGGTGACCACTTGGGCCGGTGTGCAGGCTGCGGCCACCGACGGGGCGGTGGATTCCGCCACCGCGGGCCCGACGGGCAACAGTACTGCGGCCAACGCGGCGACGACGAGCGCGGCGAAGGTCTTGCGGGGGGTTGGTCTCACACGAAACTCCTTTGAAGCGGCCGGGATTGCGGCCTGCTCGGCAGCCGTCCGTCCGGCATGGGTGCGCCGGTGAACGGCCGTGGGGCGCGCATCGGTTGCGCGATCGCTGGGTGCGATTTCCGCGCCGTCGACCTGGTGGCAGGACGACGGCTGCCGGAAGCCTGGCAGATTTGACCGGGTCATGCCATCAAGAGTGGCTAAAAGGGGGTGGTGGGGCGGCGCCTCCAGTCGGACTCCAGCGCTATCGGCATCTGCAGCGGCCTGTGACGACGCAACGCGTACGCGTCGTGATCACAGGTTCGCGTCGAGCACCGCATGCCGGCGCGCTGACGCTGCACAGGGACTGACACGCGCAGCTCGGTCTCGTCGTTCACGACGCGGTCGCGAAGCGGGACCGCACTCCGACATCGTTGTCGGAGTGCGGTCCGCGCAGATCACAGCCCTACCGGGTGCGGGAAACCCCGAGCGGGCGCCGCGCTCCTGGGCGTGTGGAGGTACTACGGCGTGTAGACGGCGTCACTGCCGTACAACTCCCTGGTGAACGAGGAGACATCGGCGCTTCGGTCGGAGCCGTCGAGGTTGTAGGTCAGATAGACGCCGTACCCCTCGCTGACCGTACGGCGGGCGAAGTCGGCGACCGTGCTCTGTGAAGTCCGGCCGATCTCGACGGCCGCCGGCGACAGCTTCGACTTGGGCAGTGCCATGCCGGGGACCTGCCAGGTGCCGTAGTACGGGTTCCAGGCGTAGTCGAACTTGGATGTGACATCGACGCCGCCGTAGGAGAGGCGTGACGCGGCAGGGCCGATGTTGTAGAGGCTGATGATCTTGTCGGGCATGTTGGTGCGCAGCGCCGTCACCAGGTTCACGAACGAGCTGTCGTTGGGCTGGCCCGTGCCGTTGTTGCCGTACTCCGCGTACTCGTCGTCGAAGTCGATGCCGTCGAGTCCGTACGTGGCCACGGTGTCGGACAGCTGCTTCGCGAAGGCCGAAGCCGCCTGCTGGGACGGGAAGTTGGCGAAGCCCGCACCCTGGTGGTTGCCGAGCACCGACAGGACGACCTTGATGCCCTTCTGCTGCAGAGGGCGTATCTGCGTGGCGGCGTTGTCGAGGACGCGCTGTACGTTCTCGTTGAAGTACAGATACGCCGCCTTCGAGCCGGTGTCGTAGTTGATGTTCGCCGCGAAGATCACGGCGACGTCGAAGGCGTTGCCGCCGCCGTTGGCAAGGGTGTATTTGCCGACGTTGAGCATGCTGTTGTTGTTCACCTCGACATACGCCACCGAGGTCGGCCCTTGTTTGGACGCCGCAGGAGCGGCATCAGGAGCAGCGCTGGCCGTGGCGCTCGTGCCGAAGGCGAGGGCCGCCACGGCCGAGAGCGCGAGCGTGGCCGTCCGTACTCTGCTCAGTACCAGAGTGAACATCGTTGATCGGTCTCCCCTCAGATGGGTCGGCGCCCGGCCTGCTGGACGGCGCCGTGCGAGCCCTCTGATCTTTCCGCTCCGGTGACCGGATCCCCAGATTCGTGCGTGAACTCTTCACGACTCTCACGCACCTCACGGCCCCGAGTCTGCTTTCGCGTGGCGGTCCTCGACGGCGCAGTGGCCATGCCGGTGCTGTTGGTCAGCGCAGCACGGGGTTGCCCAAGAGGTTCGCATCCCCACACGGCCAGGGCCCCTCGGCCAGCGGCCCGAGCGAGGTCTGGAAAGCGAGGACCTCACTGTCCAGCGACACGACGACGCGACCGTCCCCCAACAGCAGCGTGCGGCCCATGACCTTCCGGTCGTCGTTCATAGCGAACAACTCGTGCGCATCCAAGCCCCTGTCGACGGCGATGAGCTTGCCGTCGCGCCAGAACACGGTGGTGCCCTCGCGGTCCATCGCGGGATACGACGTGTAGTAGCCCGTCAACGGCGGCCCATCACTGAGCGTGTTGCCCGGCGCCAGCCGCCGGAACAGCGACCTCGAAGGCAGACGGTTCTCCAACTCCGGGCCGCAGATGACGCCACGACCGTCGACGACCATCGCTCCATGGCTGGCCCACCGCGCCGTTGCACTCCCATCGCGGCCGTGAAGGCTGGTGGTGAACGCCCCGTATCCTTGGGAGCCGATCAAGAACTCGCCCGGCCCGGCTATCGCCTTACGTCCTGCGGGCGCGGGAGGGGTGGCCGAGACGATCGAGCCGTCGGCCAGGTCCAGGAAACAGGTACTCCCGATCCCACTTCGCTCATCGGTGAAACTGGCAGCGACCCTGTCGCCCGAGACCAGCAGCGGCTCCCATCGATCGGCAGCCACTTCTTGGGGAATCCAAGGCCGAAGAGCTCGCACCTGCCGGCCGGTCTCCACACCCATCCCGATCACACCCGGATGAGATACGGCGCCGAGCACGACCGGCGTGGACCACACACAGTCCCCCTCCCAGGTGTATCGGGCAACCCGAGGTTGGGAACTGGCAGGTTGTTCGCCTTCCGACATCCGCAGAAGACGGGACGTACTGGCCCAGGCGATGCAGAACCCATCTTCGAGCAGGACGAAGGCGCTGAGCTCCTCGCCGACCTGGCTCTCCGGGACAACCCTGTGGTGAGTGGTCCCGTCCGGGAGCACGCCCTCCAAGACCCGGCCGGCCTGCATCGGGTACGCGACCCAGAGCGTGCCATCGTCGGACAGGCGAGATTGCGGCCGTCCCGTCCCGGCGTACGTCCGTTGCCAGACCACTGATCCCGAGAGGTCGAGCATCGTGACGACCGTCTCCAACGGGCTTGCTCCGTAGCTGGTCACATACAGCGGGCCGGACGGATCCGGTACGGCCACGGACCAGACCTGGCCCGGCATGGCGATGCGATACGAGAGAGTCATGTGTCCGGATCCTGCCGCACGCCGATGGCCGTGTCAGCAGAGTGATCAATGCGCAGGGCCGACTACTTGCGCAGGTGAGAGCAGGGGAGGGGGGAGGGTGGGATGATCCTTTCCTGTCCGGTACGCCTGGCGATGCCCCGTGTACTGGATGGCCGGTGACCGATGAGGAAGACGAGGGATCGATGACGCTGAACGTGGGCCAACGGGTGCGGCTGCGGGCGGAGCTGCGGTTGGCCGGATCGGTGACCCCAGCCGGGGAGCCTGCGGAGGATGCGGGTGTCTTTGCTGCCTCGCTGGCCCTGGCCGCAGGCATCGAGGGCACGGTCGAGCGGGTGGAGGAGCATCATCGCCGGCAGAGCCACGAGGTCCGCGAGTACCAGCGTCTCAAGTCGCTGCTCGACGATTTCGGACACCAGATGCCTGCGGCGAGCAGGAAGCAAGTGGAGGAGCAGGTGGGGGCCCTGGAAGAGGAGTGGGTCGCCTACCAGCGAGAGATGCTCCGCGTCACGGTCCGCGTCCGGCTCGACAACGGATTCATCCTCGACGACGCCCCCGAAGAGGCTTTCGCCTCCGCCTGACCAGGCGTCGGCCGCAGCTGGCATCGGGGCCGTGGCCAAGCCCGTCAGCGGCGAGCGTCCCCTCCTCCTGACGGTAGCCCGGTCACGCGTGCCGAACAGGGCAGGTGGCCTCCCAGGCAGCCTCGATCATCTGGAAAATCTCGTCCACCGCGGCCTTCGGATCGGCTGCCTCACGGGCCAGCGAATAGGCGTCGATCACGAACCTCGCGATCGTCCTGCTCGCCATTGCGGTGCGTGCCAGTTCGGGATCGGCGGCAATGGCCGTTGCGAGAGTTTCTGCGTGGCGAAGCCGCATCGACTCCTCGTACTTCCGAAGGTCGGGTGATTCGTCGATCATGCGCCAGATCGGGGCGGCGCTGTCCGCCGTGCAATGTTGCACCAGGGCGTGGATCTCGCGGCGAAGAGCGGGGATCAGCGGCTCGTGAGGCGCCCGGTCGCTGACGGCTCGCGTCATGCCTTGCTCAAAGGTGTCGTCCTGCTCGAAGACCAGAGCCTCTTTCGAGGCGAAGTGGGAGAAGAGCGTGGTGACGGCTACGTCGGCCGCGGCGGCCACGTCGCGGATGCCCACCGCGTTGTACCCGCGTTCCAGGAAGAGACGCAGCGCGGTGTCGGCGATGTTCTGGCGGGTCGCGGCCTTCTTGCGCTCGCGGCGTCCTGTCGGCACGGTCATGCTCTGACACTATCAGCCACAAATAAGCAGCAGATTCGAAAAGCTAACGGTTAGTGTTACGGTCGGCTGCATGAAGAAAGTGAGCTTCGCCGAGTTCGGCGGTCCGGACGTTCTGCACCTCATAGACGCCGAGGAGCCCCACGCGGGCCCCGGCCAGATACGCATCGCCGTGCGCGCGGCCGGTGTGAACCCCGTCGACTGGAGGGTCCGCGAAGGCCAGATCCTGGGGGCCCATCCGACTCGGTTGCCAGCCGGCGTCGGACTCGACGCCTCCGGGGTGGTGGACGAAGTCGGCGAGGGCGTCGAAGGAGTGGAGGCCGGCGACCACGTCTTCGGCGAAGGCTCCAGCACCTACGCCGAGTTCGCCGTGCTGTCGGCCTGGGCTCCTATGCCGCAGGGGCTGACGTTTGAGGAGGCGGCCGGATACCCCTCCGTGGTGGAAACCGCACTGCGCCTCATCCTCGAAGTCGGTGTGCAGCCCGGGCAAACTCTGCTGGTCAGCGGCGCGTCCGGGGGAGTCGGTTCGGCGGTGCTACAGATCGCCCGCGACCGCGGCATCGCAGTGATCGGCACGGCCGGCGCCGCGAACCAGGACTATCTCCGCAGCCTGGGCGCCGCGGCCACCACGTACGGCGAGGGCTGGGTCGAGCGGGTGCGGCACATCGGCCAGATCGACGCGGCTCTCGACCTGGCCGGCTCGGGCGTCATCCGCCAGCTCGTCGAGCTGACCGGGGATCCGCAGAAGGTGATCTCCATCGCGGATCTTGCTGCGCCGGAGCTCGGTGTCCGATTCTCCGGCGTGGCCGGCAGCGTGCCTCAGGCGCTCGCCGAGGCCACCGACCTCATCTCGCGGGGGAAGCTCCACATTCCGGTCGAGAAGTCGTACGCACTCGCTGAAGCCGCGGCGGCCCACATCGACAGCCGGGCCGGTCACACACGCGGGCGCCGGGTCATGGTCATCGGCGAAACGCCGACGCCCGCTACCGCGACGTCCTCGGCAGCGTGACCGCGCCGTCCACCCCGCTGATGCACGATGTCAGGGCCGGAGCGCCACCAGGAGATCAACTACGTAGGTCTCGTCCACCTTTTCGCCCGGGAAGGTCCTGCGCAGCCGCTCGCGCTCATCCACGAGAAATGCATGACGGACAGGCTCATCAAGGACGAGGAATGCGGAGCGACTGCCGATGTTGGCGAGGTGCGTGTCCAGCGATACGGTGCGGCTCCAGCGCACGTGACGGCGCGCAACCCGCAGCCCTGTCAGGCCCGCCAGTGCGATGGCATCGCTGTCCGAGGGACGGGCCGCTGGGACTGGTTTGACTCCACAGTGGTGGGCGATGCGCTCGTGCTGCTCACGGATCCACGCTACGTCGAAGGCCGTAGTGTTCCACCAGATCGCCAGTGCACCACCCGCTCGCAGGACGCGCAAAGCCTCCGGGACGGACCGGCCGGGGTCGGTCCACTGCCAGGATTGCGCGTACGTGATGAGGTCACAGGAAGCCCCGGTCAGCGGCAGCGCGTTGCCGTCCCCTCTGACGATCGGTACGTCCGGCAGCGCCCGGCGGAACTCTCCAGCCATGGCTTTACCAGGCTCGACGGCAATGACCTCGGCGCCCCGTTCTTGCAGCAGAACGGTGGCGATTCCGGTGCCCGCACCGACGTCGGCGGCCCGGGAGCCGGCCAGACGACAGCTGGCGGACTCCTCGATGCAGTCGAAGAGCGCGGCTGGGTAGGAAGGTCGGCCGGCGGCGTACTGAGCAGCGGCTGCATCGAATGACAGGGCGCGTGAGCTGGCGGTCATCGCCTCATCATCGTCTCCCTGCCTCAACGTTCGCCCGCCATCAACCCGTCTTGCCCCAGCCCGGTGTGCCGGCCGGAACTCACGAACCGGGGCGAGTCTTGAGCAGGTTGATCACCGTGACCCGAAGCACGGGTGCGCCGTTGTGGTCGATGAGTTCGGCCAGGGTGCGGACGATTCCGCGTCCGGGGTCGGATCGTGAGTGTCTCGTCTCCAGGGTGTGGACGCGCAGGTGCAGGCGGTCGCCGGGGCGCACGGGCTTGAGCCAGCGCAGTTCGTCCACCCCGGGGCTGCCGAGGCTTGCGACGGAGGACAGATAGTGCTCGGCGAACAGTTGCATCATCAGGGCCGTGGTGTGCCAGCCGCTGGCGACGATTCCGCCGAAGGGCCCTTCCTTCGCCGCGGCCCGGTCGACGTGGAAGGACTGTGGGTCGAACCGGGAGGCGAAGTCGATGATTTCCTCCTCGGTGATGAGCAGGCTGCCGTAGGTGTGGATCGCTCCCGCCGAGTAGTCCTCGAAGTAGCGGTCGTCGATGGGGACGGTGAATCCGCCGGTGGTGGCATCGGTGTTCACGTTGCGCATCCTTCGTGTTGTCCGGGGGCGCCGATCGTCTCGGTCGTGTCTGTACCTGCCCGCTGCGGTGGGTGTGATGGCAGCAGGATTGCCGGCAGCAGCCCGAGGGCGGTGACCGCGGCCAGGACCAGCAGAGTTGGGCCCATGACGGGAGCTGGCGCTGCCCGGTTGCCGATGGCGGATGCCCCGGTTGCGGCGGCGATGGCGATACCGAGGGTGGGACCGATGTTCATGGCGGTCTGCTTGAGCCCGCCGACGACCCCGGCGTACCCGGGTGGTGCGTCACCGACGACGGTTCCGGTGGCGGTGACCATGATGGTGGCGAAACCCGCGCCGAGTACGGCGAAGGCGGAGCCCATGACCACCCACGTACTCGTCGGGCCGGATCGGGACAGCGCTGCGATGCCCATCACGACGAGGGTCGTACCGGCGGTGGCACAGCGGCGCGGGCTGAAATGGCGCAGTGCGGTGGCGGCGACCGGAGCGCCGAGGACCATGAGCACGGTCAGCGGGAGCACATGCAGGCCGCAGGACAGTGCGTTGAGGCGGAGCACGTCCTGGAGGTAGAAGGTGGCCGTGAACAGGGTGCCGAACAAGCCGGCCGTGGTGATAAGCAGGATCGCCATCGCTGCCGTCACCGGGAGAGAGCGTGCCACCGCGTGCGGCACGAGCGGGTGCGTGGTGCGGCGCTCGTACCAGGTGAACAACCCGGCGAGGCATGCAACGGCGAGGAGTCCGAGCACGGTTGGCGGGGCGGTCCATCCTCGCGCCGGTACGCAGGCCAGCGTGTGGACCAGGACCGCGAGCGTTGCCGTGAGCAAGGCCGCGCCGCGGAGTTCGAGCGGTTGGGAGCGACTGCGGACAGGTACGGGCAGTCGGGAGGCGAGGGTGAGGGCGACGATCAAAAGGGAGAGCGGGACGTTGATCCAGAACACGGCGCGCCAGCCCCACTGCGCGACCAGTACGCCCCCGAGGACCGGGCCTGCCCCTGCGGCCACGCCGATGCTGCTGGTACGGATCGCGACCGGCGTCCCGAGCCGGTCCGCAGCGTAGGCGAGCCTCAGCAGGGCGAGTGTCGCCGGCTGGAGCAGTGCGCCGGACACGCCCTGGGTGACGCGCAGGCCGATCACCCAGCCAACGGATGGGGCGAGCGCGATTCCGGCCGAGGAGGCTCCGAATCCGAGGACGCCGATGAGCAGCAGCCGTGCGTGGCCATAGCGGTCCCCGAGCCGCCCGGCGACGACGAGGAGCGAGGTCACCGCGAGGAGATAGCCGGTGCTCGTCCACTGGACCTGCGCCGGACTCGCACCGAGGTCGTGCTGCAAACTGGGCTGCGCGATCAGCAGGATCGTGCCGTCCAGAGCGACGAGCATCGCGCCGGCCGCACTGACCATCAGCGCCAGGGGCTGCCGGACGGTTGCGCTCACGCTTTCACCGGGCCCAGGTGGGCATCCAGTGCCGCGGTGATGAGCTGCTCGAGCTGATCGTCACCGCCTGCGCTGCCCTCTGGTGGGGTGAGGGCGAGAGGGATGCTGCCCCAGGCCCACAACTGGGCGATGCCGTGGAGGTTCGACCACAGAGCAGCAGCCACCATCTCAGGCGGTGCGCAGAACTGTGGCGTACCGGGCTGCGGTGCTGCATCTCGCGTGGCCTGGCAACGGGCGACCAGGTCGACCATGCGCTCGAACTGCAGGAGGCTCGACTCCCGCAGTCTTCGCTCGCCTGCCGCGTGCTGTTCGCTGTCGAGCAGGTCATGACGGAACATCAGCTCGAACATCCCCCGGCAGTCCAGCGCGTACGCGACATACGCCCGCCCAACAGCCCCCAACTGGGCCCGAGGAGCGCGCGTTTCAGCGATCACGGCTGCGAACCTGCCGCCGAGATCCTCGAAGCCACGCTGGGCGATCGCAGACAACAGGGCATGGTGCGTGGGGAAGTAGCGACGCGGCGCCCCGTGGGAGACGCCCGCTCGGCGGGCGATCTCGCGAAGCCCCAGCGAGGCGGATCCCTCGGTCATCACGAGATCGACGCCGACGTCGATCAGGCGCTCTCGAAGGGATGGTTCATCAGTCATAGACACTGTCTACCAAGCAACGTAGACAGTGTCTACCCCTTGAAGCCTGACGCATGGTTCGGGCCGGGAGGTGCAGTGCCTCGCGGTGGCAGCAACGCGTATCTCGCCGGTGGTCGACGCCTTCTTCACCGCAGAATGTCGGAACTATGAAATGCGGCACCTTGGAAGTGCGCGGCCGCAGCAAAGGCGAAGGCCTTGCGCTCGGGGCGGAGGTGGCTCGGCTGATCCCCTCCTTGGAGCGGTCCCATCAGCGCAGAGCAGCCTCCGACCTCCACCTGGGCGCAGCGCTGGGCGACCGCGGCTACGGCCACGGTTCCGCTCTGGGATCCCAACGCTGTTTCGGGGACCGGGCGTTCGTGCACGTGCGCTGGCCCTATCGCCTGCGGATCCGCTGATATATCCGCGAGGCCATTTCCGTATCGACGAAGGCCCAGGCCTTTTTGCTCTATGAATCAGGGCCTTTCGTCAGCACTATCCGGCATTGGGACCTCAATCAACTCTTCCTGCACTTATCTGGATTTCACCGTGCTTAAACTGGGCTCAACCACGAATTGGTGTAGACCATGCGGCCCGAATGTCGCGGTCCCCAGAGACGTCGCCCCTCAGTTCCCGGGCGGCGCCTTGCCCCACTGGAGGAAGTTGTGTCCACGGACAGCGCCATATCCACGGCCGCCCCGGAGAAGAAGAAACGCCCCAGCGTGCTGCAAGGCATGCAGAAAGTCGGCCGCAGTCTCCAGCTGCCCGTTGCGGTTCTGCCGGCCGCCGCCATCCTGCTCCGTCTCGGACAGGATGACGTCTTCGGCAAGGACGGCCTGGGCTGGGGCAAGTTCGCCACGGTCTTCGCCACCGCAGGCGGGGCGATCTTCGACAACCTGCCGTTGCTTTTCTGTGTGGGTGTCGCCATCGGATATGCGAAGAAGGCCGATGGATCCACCGCGCTCGCGGCGCTGGTCGGCTTCCTCGTCTACCACAACGTACTGACCGCGTTCCCGGTAAAGGGCTCGGTCACCGAGGCCCTGCCCTCGGGCCTGCCGCAGAACCCGGGTGTGCTCGGCGGCATCGTGATCGGTCTCATCAGCGCCATGGTCTGGCAACGCTTCCACCGCACCAAACTGGTGGACTGGCTCGGCTTCTTCAACGGGCGCCGCCTCGTACCGATCCTCATGGCCTTCATCGGTACCGGCCTCGGCGTCGTCTTCGGTCTGCTCTGGGGTCCGATCGGCACCGGCCTCGGCCACTTCAGCAACTGGCTCACGGGCCTCGGCGCTGTCGGCTCTGGTATCTACGGCGTATTCAACCGCGGTCTCATCCCGATCGGCATGCATCAGTTCCTGAACACCTTCTTCCAGCAGCAGGTCGGCGAGTTCACGACCGGCGCCGGCAAGGTCGTCCATGGTGAGATCCCGCGCTTCTTCGCCGGCGACCCGACCGCCGGCCAGTTCATGTCGGGCTTCTTCCCGATCATGATGTTCGGCCTCCCGGCCGCCGCGATCGCCATCGCGCACTGCGCCAAGCCGCACCGCCGCAAGGCCGTGATGGGCATGATGATCTCGCTGGCGCTCACTTCGTTCGTCACCGGCATCACCGAGCCGATCGAGTTCACCTTCCTGTTCATCGCTCCGGCCCTGTACGCGGTCCACGCACTCCTCACCGGCGTATCCATGGCCCTCACCTGGGGCTTGGGCGTACACGACGGCTTCGGATTCTCCGCAGGACTGATCGACTACTTGCTCAACTGGAAACTGGCCACCAACCCATGGCTGATCATCCCCATCGGCCTGGGCTTTGCCGCGGTCTACTACGTCCTCTTCCGCTTCCTCATCGTGAAGCTCAACATCCCCACCCCGGGTCGCGAACCCGAGGACGAGGTTGAGGACCTCACCAAGGCGTAGGCACCCGGGAGGCCACAGGAATAACGCGCCTCCGCCTTTCCGACCGGAAGACGGAGGCACGCTCGTTCTCTCACCACACAGAGCCACCACCCACCCGCATCCCACCCACCCGACGGAGTGCACCATGTCCCGCATTCTTGACCTCGACCGTGAGCAACTGGCCGCCCTGCGCGGGCGCGAGCTGACAGCCGCCGTCGCCGCCGCGGAAGGCCGCACGATGGTCGCCGAGGTCTTCGCCGAGCGCGCCGCGCTGATCCCCAACCCGGGCGGCAGCGGCGTGCACAACATGGAGCTGGTGGCGGCCTTCGGCGCCGACATCGTCGTCCTGAACCTGATCGAGCGCGCCTGGGACGGCGAGAAGCTGGAACTGCCCGGCCTGGGCACCTTCACCTCGTTCACCGACCTGGCCGCCTGCATCGGACGCCCCGTCGCCGTCAACCTGGAGCCCGGCGACGTACCGGAGATCCGCCGCGCCAAGCCCGAGCACGCCAAGCGCCTGATCGACATGGGCGCCGCGATGCTCTGCATCACCGCCAACCCCGGCACCGGCGGCTCCTTCGAGGGTATGGCCCGCGTCACGGAGGAACTGCGCGCCGGCCTGGGCGACGATGTCGCCCTGTGGAGCGGCAAGATGCACCACGCCGGACACCCCGAACGCGTCACCGTGGACAAGCTGACACGCCTGGTCTCCGCAGGCGCCGACGGCGTCGTCATGCCGCTGCCAGGCACCTTGCCCGGCGTCACCAAGGAACTCGCCGCCCAGGCCGTGGCCGCCGTCCAGGACGCCGGCGCGATCGTCATGGGCGCCATCGGCACCAGCCAGGAGGGCTCCCACACCAACGTGGTGCCCCAACTCGCCCTGAATGCCAAGGAAGTGGGCGTAGACGCCCACCACTTCGGCGACTCCTATATCCCCGGCATGTGCGACCCCGAGGTCCTCTACGCCTACTCCGTAGCTATTCGAGGCCGCCGCCACACCTGGAACCGGATGGCCCTCGGCGGCCGTGGGCAGCGTCGCCTCGCGGGTTGATTGGGACGCTACGGAGGTGTGACCGGATCTGAGGAGATCTCAGACGCTGGATTCCCCAGCCGAGTTTGCTCGCTCGGCCGGGGAAGGGGCACCATCACGCGGTGCCCGCGGGCCGGCGAGGCAAGAGCTCATCTCGAGAAGGCGAAGCAGAACGCGATATGTGTCACCGCGATCGCCGATGACGGGTGTCACTACTTTCTGGCCGATAAGCGGTTCGTCACCTGGGGACCTCAAAGAACCTGCTCGCGGCCTGCAGGTCAAACCAGTGCTCATCAGCGACCTCGGTCCCAAGCCCAACCGTCCGCGCGGTGAGGCATACCAGGAGCTCCCACAGGGTTCGACAACGATCTACCGCCGCCGCAATGAAGTCGAGCGGACCATCAACCGCCTAGAGGACTTCCGGGCCATCGCTACACACTATGAAAAGTGGGCGTACGTCTTCCACAGGACGGTCACCGTGGCCGCGATCCGTCTTTGGCTCCGCCCGGGTTGAAATGCCCTGCTCAGAGGTCCGTTGCACCCGGATAGTGGCGACGAAGATCGCTGAGTACGCGCTGGTCGACAGCCCTGACGTCCCAGCTGGAACTGTCCACTTCGGTCAGGACCACAACCAGCACATCCTCAGCGAACCCGCAAGCCTCAGCATCGATCAGCTGGATGCCCGGAGCTGCCAGCGAGAGCAGTGTCAACGTGTCCATGCCGTCGCCCACGGAACGCCTCTCCAGTTCCGCGGTGAGGTCCCACGTCTCGTCGCACTCCAGACGCCAACGCAGTCCCAGGCCGAAGCTGCCGAGCCGGACCAGCAGCTCAGCGAGCGTCACGTAGTGCTTTCCCTGCCAGGCGCGGAAGGTGATCCCCTTCATCCCCGCCTCAGCTCCAGCGGTATACCGCGACACGCGACCTCCATCGTTCGGCATCATCCACTAGGCCACGGAAATGACACCTCGCCCGACCCATCGGACAGACCCCGGGTCTGCTCGGTGAGGGGATGGCTGCACTTCTCGGCCCGGCGGACCTTACGGTTTGTGGGTCACCCAGAGGAGTTCCGCCGGCCAGCGGTGTGCCCAGTCGGGTGGGCTGGTTTCGTTGTAGCCGTTGGGTGTTCCGAGTTCGGGCCGCGGCTCGATGAGGTCGTCGATGATGAGACCAGCGCCGCGCAGGACCTTGACCCAGTCGCCGTAGGTGAGCTGATAGCTGGTCGCGCCGTCGTCTTCGGCGATGGAGTTCAGCCCGAAGTAGTCCTGCTGCAGCGTGGTGGTTACGCGGCTGGCGGCTTCGTCGTAGCACGCTTCGAACCATGGGCTGGCGACGTTGAACACCAGGCGCCCGCCGGAGCTCAGGACGCGCGCGGCCTCCGGCACGGCCAGGTGCGGGGGTGCCCAGCTGAGCCCACCGAAATCGCAGAACACCAAGTCGAAGCTGTCGGCGGCGAAGGGGAGTTGTTCGGCGGCGCCTTGCACCAGCGGGTAGCGGGCCGCTCCCATCGCGTTGGCCGCTGCGGCGAGTTGGGCTTCGGAGAGGTCGAGTCCGACCACGGTGGCGCCCTCGGCGGCGAGCGCCCTGGACCACTGGCCGGCGCCGCAGCCGAGTTCGAGGACGCGCTTGCCTGTGACGTCGCCCAGGGCGTGCAGGCGCGTGTCGGGGATGGAGTACATGCCCCACAGCCGGGGTGTGGCGCCGATTTGCGGGTCGTGCCTGTGCTGGTAGGCGCTGCTGATCTGGTTCCAGAGCCGCCGGTTGGCGGGGATGCTGTCCACGTGCAGACTCCAGCACTGCCTGCCGGGGGTGGTCAACACGATTAGAGCACTCGCCGGCCCTCGCCTCGGCCCAAGATGTGGCGGACGAGCCCTAGTGGAAGGACCTGCGAGCGTGACCATGCACGATGATCAACTGGACGTGACCGCCGAAACCGTTGCGACCTTGATCGAAGAACAATTCCCTAGCTGGAGCGGCAAGACGATCCAACTCCTGGCGTCGACCGGGACGGTCAACGCCATCTTCCGCATCGGGAACGACCTCACCGCGCGTTTTCCGCTGCGCCCGGCTGATGCCGCGGAAGTGCTGGCGGTCGTGGAACAGGAAGTCCAGGCGAGTGCGGAGCTGGCGCAGGTGTCTCGGTTTCCCGTCCCGGAACCCGTCGCCTTGGGAAAGCCTGGAGCGGGCTATCCCATGCCGTGGACGGTTCAGACATGGGTGCCGGGAACGGTCGCCTTTGATGCCGGCCCGAGTGGGTCGTACGCATTTGCCGGGGACCTTGCGGCCTTCATCGCGCCCCTGCGCGACGCCGAGACGCGAGGGCGGCTTTTCCGCGGCGAGGGCCGTGGCGGTGTGCTCACACACCACGATGATTGGATGGCGAAGTGCTTCAAGGAGAGTGAGGGGCTGCTCGACGTGCCTCGGCTGCGCCAGCTGTGGAGCCACTTTCGGGAGTTGCCACGCACGGGTGCCGACGTGATGAGCCACGGTGATTTGATTCCCGGCAATGTGCTGGTCGAGGAAGACCGGCTCAGCGGCGTACTCGACACTGGCGGCTTCGGCCCGGCCGACCCGGCGCTGGATCTGGTCAGTGCCTGGCATCTGCTGCAGCGAGGGCCGCGGGACGTGCTCCGGCGGACGTTGGGCTGTGACGATCTGGAGTGGGAACGTGGCAAGGCCTGGGCGTTCCAACAGGCGATGGGCGTTGTCTGGTACTACGTCGAGAGCAATCCGACGATGAGCAGAATGGGACGCCGGACGCTCGACCGTATTCTGAAATCGATGCAGTGATAGTCATGTCGTCTTGGCTGCAGGCTGTGGCCCAAGACGCTCGCTCGCTTCATCGCCAGTGTGCGGACCAGATGATCTGAGACGACTGAGCAACGCGCTCTGAGGCAAACCTTTTGTCACCGTGGCCGCGCTGGTATGCGCCAAAACGAGTTGATCGCCGACGCCCGCCAAGGGGGAGGGCCAGTGAGCTATCCTCCGCGCATGTGCGGACAGTTCACCGGATGGTCACAGCAGGCCATGGAGGTCCTGTGGCAGCTCCAGGGCGAACCGAGTCAGGCAATCCGCGAGCGCTACCGTGCGGACCGCGAACGGCTGGTGCGACAGCCGATGATCGCCCTGCTCAACGATGTCGCGGACACTGATTCCCGGTACGAGGACTTCTCCGTCTGGCACTACCGCACCAACTCCTGGTGGTGGCAGAACCAGAGCGCGGTGATCCGGCTCGGCCGCAAGATCGAGATCAATCTCCGGTTCTCCCTGGACGGCCTGTGGATCCAGGGCGCCTGGTGGTACCCCGACCCCGGCCAGGTGGACGCGTTCCGCAAAGCCGTGGCTTCCGAGGGGAGCGGCCGCGAACTGTCCGCCATCGTCGAGGACGTGCGGAACAAGGGCTACGACGTCTCCGGGGACATGCTGAGACGTCCTCCGCGCGGCTACCCGACCGACCACTCCCGTACGGACCTGCTGCGTCACCGTTCGCTGGTTGCCGCCCGCCTCCTGGGCGGCGAGGAGTGGCTGCACACCCCTGAGGCGGTCGACCGGGTCCTGGCGGCTGCCGCCGACCTGGACACCCTGCTGATGTGGCTGGTCCGCCACGTGAAGCGCGCCGCCTGACACACGAGAGCGCCGCGCGGCAAAGGCAGGTAACCACACCCGTGCCGTGGGATTCGCGTCGGAAGGTGATGCGCACCCGCAGCGCCGACCGGTGGTCCATGGTCCGAGGGCCGTCCGCACCGCCGTACGTGCAGATCACGGATCAACGATGGTGGGCCGGGGCAACGTCTCCACGGCTGGCAACGTATGCGGCCAGCACGCTGGTGTCGCCCTTTTCCATGTGCAAGCCGCGCCACCCGTCGCGCAGCGCTGCCTCGGCAATCACGTCCGCGACGGTGTGGCCGTAGGCAAGTCGTACGGGCGAAGCCTGATGGGCTCATCGAGTGTTCCCTCGACCTTTGGTTCAGGCTGAGACCGGCGGACGGAACGGGTTGCACGGGGTCCTCCCGAAGCTTCTTGGTCGGGCTGTTCGGGGAGATGCCACCAGGGACCCGCGTGGTGCCCCGTTACGTGACCGAGCGCGTGGCGCTTGAGAATCGGACTGCGGGCGGCTAAGCGAGGCCCCCATTGCTCATCAGTAGCTGACCGTTGATCCACTCGCCCTCCCTGGAGCACAGGAAGTCCACGAGGTGCGCGGTGTCCTGCGGAGTGCCCAGCCGGCCGCGCGGGGTGCTGCGGACGCAGTGCTCCCGTACCTCCTCGGGCATCCAGCCCGTGTCGACCGGCCCGGGATTGATCGCGTTGGCGGTCACACCGAGGTGGGCGAGTTCGTGGGCGGCGGCAAGGGTGATCCGGTCCAGGGCTCCCTTGCTTGCCCCGTAGGGCAGGTTGCCGACGGTGTGATCACTGGTGAGGCTGATGATCCGGCCGGTGCCCGGTTCTGCGGCGAAGCGGCGTCCGAACTCGCGGATGAGCAGCCAGGTGGCGCGTGCATTGACGGCGAAGTGCCGGTCGAAACTCTCGACGGTGGTGTCAAGCAGCCCGGAGTCGACAGACTCGCAGTGGCTCATCACCAGCGCGGTGACACTGCCCATCTGCTGTTCGGTCTTGTCGAAGACGCGTGCCGGAGCCTCCGGGTCGGCGAGATCCGCCTCGATCGTGGTGACGGACGCACCATGTTCAGCCAGGGATCGGCTGATCACCTCGGTCGCGCCGGGCTCACTGCCCCAACTCATACGGTCGTCGTACGGGGTCCAGTAGGTGAAGGCGATGTCCCAGCCCGATGCGGCGAGCCGACGGGCGATGCCCGCGCCGATACCGACGGTGCGGCCAACCCCTGTAATCAGGGCCAGCGGGCGGCCGGTCGAAGCGCCTTGCCCGTGGGCAGACTGGTCATGATCGGTGTCCGTGGTCACGAGCCGAAATGGTTCACGAACGACACCGCAGCGTCAATCGCTTTCCGGCGACTTCGCAGCAAACGACCAGACGTATACGGCGCACGAGCCCGGCTCTCAGGAACGGCGACCACTCTGCGCACGCGACCACAGGAATTGGACCAGAGCCCGAGCCCAGATGTCACTTGCTGGTCTTGTCGCGGTGGAGGTGGATGAGTTTCGATGTCGCTCCGGGGCATAGTCGGGTTGTCGTGATCTTTAAGGCCCTGGCATGCTCGCCGGATGTGGCGTGAACGGATCCTGGAACTGATGGCAGATGCAGAGCTTGCTGAGCCAGCGACCAGCGAGGCGCTGACCGAGGTCGCACGTGTGCTGGGGCAGTCGCTTCCCGAGGATCTCGCGTCCCTGCTCCGTGAGTGCAATGGAGTGCGAGGGCACTACGACACCGACGTGCTGTGGAGTGCCGAGCGGATAGCCGAAGAGAACGCGTCCTTCCGCGCCTCGGCGGACTTCGCCAAGCTCTATATGCCCTTTGAGCCGCTGATGTTCTTCGGTGACAACGGTGGTGGGGATCAGTTCGCCTTCGTCAGGGTCCCGCTGCGTGACGACGTGTTCGTCTGGGATCACGAGACGGACGGGCGTTCATGGGCAGCAAACGGACTGGACGACTACCTGCGTCGGGCCCTGGAGGACTCCGGGGACTGGTCGCGTAACTGAGTACTCATTCTTCGGGGGTTCGTCTATCCAGGCCTGGGTGTGGGCGAGGCTGTAGGACCTGCTGCCAGCCTCGACGATGTTGCCGCCGCGGTTGAGCCGGTCGACGATGGTCGCGCAGAGCCGGAGGTCGGTGAAGGTGCGGGGGCCACGCAACTGGGGCTGGCACTTGTTCCCTGCGGGGAGTCCGCCCTGCCACCTGGCCATAGGCGGGTTCTGGGTGTCTCTTTGATTGTCTCGCTGACAGCACGGTTTTGAAGGCACTACCTCCATTCATCAGGTGCGAGGAAGGTGTGCCCGATGGTGGAGTCGCGTCTGCGGGTGATCGAGGGCCGAGCGGTTCCCGATCTGCCCGCTGCCCTGGACCCGTGGGAGTTCCAGGCATTATGCGTGGAGGCGTTCGTGGCCTCCTGGCGAGCCCGCGGGTTCAGCCCGGTGACCATCGAGAACGACACCGGCCTGCTGGAGCGGACGCTCCAGGCCCTGGGCCGGCCCGCCTGGGATGTCACTCCTGAGGACATCGACCGCGTCGTCGGCGGCCTGGCGGTGGATGGCCGGGCTCCGTCAACCCGGCGTGGCTATGTCCAGATCTTCAAGGGGTTCCACCGGTTCCTGCAGGCCCGCAAGGCCGTCGAGATCGAGGCCGCGTTCGGGATCCGGCTGGTCTGCCCAGTCGATGAGTTCAACGCCTCGCGGCATGTCGGCGACGACTCCCCAGCCCTGCTGCCGCCACCGACCCCGGAGCGCGTGGAGGAGTTCTTCGCCTTCCTCAAGGCCCGGATCGCCACCGCCCGCAAGTACGCACCCGCCGCGCGCGACTACGCACTGTTCCGGACGCTTTATCACGCCGGCCTGCGCTCGGACGAGGCAGCGCGCCTGGACCGCCCCGACGTCCATTTCGACCGCGGCCCGTTCGGGAAACTTCACGTGCGCTTCGGCAAGGGCGCCCACACGTCCGGACCACGTCCGCGCTGGGTGCCCATGCTCGACCAGTTGGACCTGGTCCTGCACTGGTTCCTTGACGACGTACGCGGCAAGTTCCCCGACTCGCCCGCGCTGTTCGCCGACGAGTCCGGCGGACACCTCCACCAGGGCACCGTCCGCAACCGGCTGCGCTATCTGATGGAACTCGAAGGCCGCCCGGCCGCCGACCGCTTCAGCCCGCATGCCCTGCGCCGGGCGTGCGCGACCCACAACTACGAGCGCGGGGTGGACCTGGTGGCCATCCAGCAGCTGCTCGGTCACTGGACTGTCAGTTCAACCATGAGATACGTCCGGCCCTCGGCCACGTTCATCGAGGACGCCTATCGCCGCGCGGTGACCAGCACCCTCAGCGAGCTCACCGGAGAGGACTCCACGTCGTGAACATCAAGTGGAAGCTGCGGATCGCCGCCGCCCAGCGCGAAGTCTGGACCGGCGCCCAGTTGCGGCGGCTCCTGGCCGAGCGGGCCGGCCTGGAGCTGTCGTCCGCGTCGGTGTCGGCGCTGTTCACCAAGGAGCCCTCGCAGGTGAAGATGTCGACCCTGGCCGCGCTGTGCACCGCGCTCGAATGCAGCCCCAACGACCTGATCGAAGTCGACACCACTCCGGTCCAACGCCCCGTCACCCCCACGCAACCCGCAGCAGAGCTGCCCCGGGCCGCCTCGGCCTCGGGTCGGTCCATGCCTCCGATCTGACGCGAACGGGGGCGGGGCGACGATGGGCATGCGACAGCGGGACTGTGTGGACTGCGGGGCACCGGTCGGGATCATCGGCTGGCAACACTGCTGCCGCTGCACCGCCCAGATCAAGGACGAAGCCGCCCGAACACCCTGCCCCACCTGCGGAAAGCCACGGGTGCTGCAGGACGACACCGGACGGTGCATCAACTGCTCACGGACCTGCACCACCTGCGGCAGGCCAGTCCGCTCCCGAGCCGCCACCAGTTGCGGGGCCTGCCGCCGGGAAGCCGAGCGAGTCGCCACCAAACGGATCTGCCCGCGCTGCCAACGGCCCGGCTTCCTGCAGCCCGCCACCGGCTGGTGCGGCCACTGCTCACGCGTTCGCCAACCCAAGCAGCCGCCGCGCGAATGCGCCGGGTGCGGCCAGGTGCGACGCCATGCCGGGCTGGGACTCTGCTCGGCCTGCTGGCAGAAACACCCCGACCGTCCCTTCGTGACCGCCACCAACCTGCAAGAACGACTCACCGATCCGCCGCTGTGGCTGGGCGACTTCGCAGGCCACCTCGCCGCTCGGCACTGCGCCAGCCGAGCCTGCACCATGATCAGCACTCTCGGTCGGCTCCTTGAGGACGAACACCCCAATCATCCGCAGGCCCTCCTGGAGCGTGCTCGTCGCCCCGGCCGCTCGATGGGCTCCCTCGCCCGCGCGCTGGAGGACTTCCTCACCCAGCGCGCCCTCGCCCTGCCGACCAACCACGCCCATCAGCTCGCAGCCGGCCGCCGCCAACGACGCATCGACGACGCACCGCTCCCGCTGCGTCCCCAGGTTCACGCGTTCTCGGACTCACTGCTGCGAGCACGTGAGCGTGCCCTGCGAGCCGGGACCCTATCGCGCGCCGACATCACCATCGAGGCGACCCTGGCCATCGTCCGCGACCTCGCCCGCTTCCTGGTCGACCAGCGCGGCAAACAGGACTGGGCCCTGGCCGATGTCCACGACGTCGAAGTGTTTCTCGCCACCCAGCCCAAGGCCCGCCAGCGCCGGCTGACGGTGCTGCGTCAGTTCTTCCGCTTCGCGCGCTCCGGCAAAGTCGTCCTCGTCGACCCCACCCGAGGCCTGAAGGCGAAAGGGCCGTCCGGGTTTCGTGGCTCCACCGTCGCCGTCGACCAGCAGCGTCAGCTGTTCCGCCGCTGGACCACCACCGATGCTCACCCCCACGAGGCTGTGCTCGGAATGCTGGCCCTCCTGCATGCGGCTTCGAGCAGCGAAGTGCGACACCTGCGCGTCGACGACATCCATCCGATCAACCGCACCATCCACCTCGTCAAGCGCCCGCATCCGGTGCCGATGGACCCGGCCAGCTGGTCGGTATTGCAACGCTGCCTGGTCCACCGGGAGAGCCAGGCCACCGACAACCCGCACGTGATCGTCACCAAGATCACCAAATCCGGCCGGTCCGCAGCCTCGACCGCCTATATCAGTCACATCCTGGACCCCTGCGGGGTTCCGCCCCGGACGCTGCGGTGCACCCGCCTGGCCGACCTGGTCAACACCCTCGATCCCAAGCTCGTCGCCGCGACCTTCGGCATGGACCCCGAAGGCGTCATGATCTACCTCGCCGACCACGTCGACGCAGGACGCATCCCGACGAGCACCAAACCCCAGTGACTAGCAGTCGGCGGACCTCTACCCTCCGATGGAATCCCAGACCGGCACGTCCCCACTGAAGCGGAGCGATCATGGCCGATCGGCCGAGTGACCAGCGACTGTATGACTGGGGACGTTCCCGGTTCGAGAGCCAGCCCGCCCCCGTCCTCTGGGCCGGTCGCGTCCTTCGCGCCGCGAGCCAGAGCCGTGGGGGCTTCCCGGAGATTGACGAGGCTCTGCTGCTGACCGACACGGAAGAACAGTGGGCCCACGCCCGCGAAGTCTTCGACCAGCTCCGACACCGAAGCCTGGACAAGACCGCCCCGCTGACCGAGGAACAGAGCCTCCTGTTCACCCTTGCCGAACTGGTCGCCAAGGTGGCCCACAACGCTGCAGACGTGCGCCCCCCGTTCGACCACGATTCGGGATGGCGCATCGGGCCCGTTGCCTATCGCCTCAGCGCATCCGCAGACAACCCCCAGCTCCAAGGTCAGCTCACACAGGCCCTCGGCGGATGGCCGGAAGACGTCTGACGCCTCCGCACGGCCAAACCCGTTGCACTTCGGCACCGCCTCGCACAGGTTCGCCGGAACATGTGCGCTTTTCCGAAGGATTCGTTGGAAGCGATGGCGCCGCTGTTTTCCTGCTGGCGGCGCACGCCGAGGCGGTATCCGTACCGTGCATGCGGGGGACTCCGCGGCGCCGCGGATGCCGAAGTGCCGGCGGGCGACCGGCCCATCGCCTTCGACGACCACCCCGACCGGATGCCACGCGGGAACCCGCCCCCGCCTTCCCCGATCGGGAGCCTGGACGGGCCCGTATGACGGCACGCGGTAGTTGGTACGAGGAGGGTGTGGTGACCTTGCCCTTTGGGCCCCGCAGGTCACGCTCGTCAGAACCAAACGGCCACGCTGCTCGCACCCCTTCGAGCCGCGCGGGCGGAGCCGCCTCGCCCGGCGGCTGCTGACCGCCGTGCCCGTCACCAGGGCACTACACCGGCGTCGTCGAAGAACTTGCCGGTCGGGCCGTCGTCGGGCAGGGTCGCGAGTTTGACGGCGATCGCAGCACCCTGTTCCGGAGTGCGCACGCCGCGAAAACCGTTGAGGTCGGTCGCGACGTAGCCGGGGCAGCCGGCGTTGATCAGGATGTTCGTGCCGCTCAACTCCCTGGCGTACTGAAGGGTGACAGCGTTCAGGAACGTCTTCGACGGCGCGTACGCCACGGCCACCGGACCCGCCGTCTGCTCAGCGTTGGTTCCTGACTGCCGGGTGAGGGAGCCGACACTGCTGGACATGTTCACGATCCGCGGTGAGGCAGAGCGGCGCAGCAGCGGCATCATCGCGTTGGTGACGCGGATGACGCCAATCACGTTGGTCTCCACGACCGTGCGGATGGTGGCGGGGCCGACCTGGGTGGGCTCTTGGGGCATGCCGCCGGTGATGGCGGCGTTGTTGACGAGTACGTCCAGGCGCCCGGCCCGCTCCTCGAGCAGCTGTGCGGCGGCAGTCACGCTCGCGTCGTCGGTCACGTCCAGCGGTACGCCGAAGGCGTCGACACCGGCCGTGCACAGGGCCTCGACCGCTGCCTTGCGGCGCTGTTCGTCGCGGGCGCCGACGCCGACGCTCCAGCCGAGGGCTCCCAGACCCGCGGCGATCTCGTAACCAATTCCCTTGTTGGCGCCGGTGACCAGCGCAATCGTTCGTTCGCTCATAGCCGCAATGCTGCCGCCGCACCCCGGCGGGGGTCCAACACCGATCGGGTGGCCGGCGATACCCTGCGGGTATTGATCCGGAGTACGGTGGCGGTATGGAGACCCGGGAACTGCGGTACTTCGTCGCTGTCGCTGAAGAGCTGCACTTCGGGCGCGCCGCGCAGCGGCTCGGGATCGCGCAGCCGCCCTTGTCACGGGCGATCCAACAGCTCGAACGCCGGCTCGGGGCGGCGCTGCTGGATCGGACCAGCCGCACTGTCGCGCTGACCGAGGCGGGCTCGGTGCTGTTGGTGGAGGGCCGGGCGGCGCTCGACGCGGTCGACGCCGCCGAACGGCGGACTCGCCGGGCAGCCCTTTCCGGGACCGGCCATCCCGGCCTGGTCCTGGTTACGAAGGCCAGCGCGTCCAGGGAACTGCTGGCGAAACTGCTCGACGCGTACGCCGCCGAACCCGGCGCGGTCCCCGTCGAAGTCATCCTGTGCGGCCCGGCCGAGCAGGAACGACACCTGCGCGAGGGCCGGGCCGACGTGGCCCTGCTGCACCGGCCCTTCGACTCGACGGCCGGGTTCCACAGCGAAGAACTCAGCACGGAGGGCCAGGTTGTGGTCCTGCCGGCCGGGCATCCGCTCACCGTCCGGACCCACGTGCACATGGCCGACATCACCGGGCTGCCGGACCTGCCCCTCCCGCGCTGGCCTGACCGCGACGGCACCTACCCGCCCGGCCCCGGCCCGCAAGTCCGCGACCACGCGCAGTTGTTGCAGCTCGTCGCGCTCGGCCGTGCCTGCGCGGTCTCACCGGAGTCCTGCCGGGCCCAACTGCACGGCGACCTCGCCGCCGTGCCCGTACTGGACGCGCCGAAAGTCACCACCGTGATCGCCTGGCCACCGCACAGCCGGTCCGTAGCCGTCGCCGACCTGGTCCGGACTGCGACACGTCTCTAGTAGTTCCCACACGCCTGGCCAGGTTCCACCTATCGTCTCCCGGCTCACCCGGGAGCGCTTCAAGGGCCCGCTCCTTGTGGGGTGTGGCCATGGGATCCCGCTCAGCGGGTGAGCGCTGGGCGTAGGCCTCGGCGAGCGCTATTCACCTCTTCACACCCAGTTGCCGGCCAAGAATGCGGGAGATGTCAACCGTGCGGCAAGCCTGCTGCCGGTTCACCACGGAGGAAGGCCTTCAGGATTTCGGTGAACCGCTCCGGCTGCTCCTCAGCCGGATAATGGCCGCAGTCGTCGAGGACCACCCCGGTGACGTCGCCGCCCGCCAGCCGCATCGTCTCTGCGGCACTCGCGCCACTCCACAGCGCCCCGCCGACGGCGAGCACCGGCAGCGTCAACTGGGTCTTGCTGCGCTGCTCGTTCTGCGCGATCGTCTCGTCCAGCGCCCGGTAGTACGCGAAGCTCGCCCGCAGCGCGCGAGGATCCGCGGCGATCGCGTCGACATAGACGTCGACGGCGTACGCGGGGATCGCGGTCGGGTTGGCGGCCTTGGTGGCGAACTGCCAGCCGAAGAAGAGCCGCTCCCGTCCTCGGACGAGTTCCTCGTTGAGCTCGGTGAGCCGGTTGAAGCCGAACTGCCAGAGCTTCTGGTTGACCGCGGCCGGGCTGAAGGCCGGCGGGGACGGCACCAGACCGGGGATCACGGCTTCGACGACGGCGAGCCGACCCACCCGCTCGGGGTGATCAGCGGCGAGGGCGTATCCGGTCCACGTACCGATGTCGTGGCCGACGACGTCGAACCGGTCGTGCCCGAGCGCGGCCATCAGCGCGACCAGATCAGCGGCCAGCGTGCCGGCGTCGTAACCGTCGTCGGGCTTGTCTGAGAGTCCGGCCCCGCGCGAGTCGACGGCGACGACCGTGTGCTCGCGGGCGAGCGCGGGCATCACCTCCCGCCAGGCGTACCAGGTCTGTGGCCACCCGCCGACCAGCAGCACCGGCGGGCCGTCCCCGCCGATGACTGCGTGCAGCCGAAGCCCGTTCAGTTCCACGAGCCGACTGGTGAAGATGTCGGTGAACCCGTCGGGCAGCTGTAGTGAATCCAAGCGTGTCGTGTCGTCAGCCGCACTTATCATGGAACGATCAGTCCAACTTGTCATGCCAGCGACTCTACACATCACGAAACGATCGGTTCAAGATGTGTAGGTTGGCAAATCGTGGCGGACCGCCTGCAATTCGACGTGCACGAGGCGCCACGACGTGCGATGCACGTCTTCTGGCGCTTGGGCTATTCGGAGGCCTCGATCGATCGCCTGACCGAGGGCGCGGGCCTGGGCCGGAGCTCGCTCTACGGCACCTTCGGCGACAGGGGCACCCTCTTCCAGAAATGCCTCCAACGGTACGCGCAGACCTATCACTCGCTGTACGACCAGGCGCTGTCCGGCCCCCGCCCGAACCCAAGCGCCGTTGTGGCCGACGGTCCTTGATGGCTGCCTGCTCACGGTGTCGGCAACGCAGTTCCCGGCCCTCGACGCGGAGGGCCAGGCGACGCTCCACACCATGATTGACGGATTGCGGACCATGCTGGAGCAGGCATGGCGGGCGGCGGGGGCCGATGGGTGACAACCGCAGCCGCAGCCGCCCGTATCTCCAGGGAGACCGCATCCGCCACCTTGGGTAGTGCGAGGAACTAGGCAGAAACTGGTCCGGTGTTGATGCCCGCGATACGGCCTGCGGAGTCGAAGGAGACCACTGCGGCGCCCCCGCTGGGCAGAGACGCCGTGATCTGGTCGGCGGCCTCCTGCACCGGGACACCGTGCAGGGCGAACCAGCCGGTGACCACCAGCCGCGGCGAGCGTGCGAAAAGCTGTGCGCCAGTGAGTAGATGGCGCGGCATGGCGACCGAATCCAGTCGCGCGGGCTGGAGTTGCGGGTCTTGTGGCACGAAGTAGACCCGGGTCTCCGGACCGGCCTCCTGGCCGATGTAGCCGGGTGCGCCGAGCATTGCCATACCGAGAAAGGCGAGCGCCTCTGCGGCGCGGCGCGGATCGGCGAAACGGCTTAGCGCCACCCCCTCCTGCTGCAACTCCACGATGCCGTGGCGGCGGCCGAACTCGGGGATTCGCGCGCTGGCGGCGACCACTTCACTGCCGTGCAGCCCAGGATTGGCCCAGCCCCATAGCCAGGTCTTCTCGGCCAAGTCATAACTGCCCAGCAGCCCCACTCGAAGGCTCCGGCCGCCGGACTCATAGCTGCACTGGTCCAGATCGGCCGTCCACGGCCCAGCGGGGAAGGTCTGGTCGATCATTTCCAGCTGTTGTACGCCCCAGGCCGCGTGGTACTCGGCGGCCTGCAGGAAGGCGTCGGAGAAGGCCTCGGTCATCGGGGCAGCGTAGCCCCTGCCAGGCCGACGGCCCTCCGAGGGGGGCCTGTCGGTGGTCGGTGGCAGGGCCAGTCTCCTGACCCTGGTGGGCACTTAGCAACTCGCTCCCTGCCGCCGCGAACAGCCTTACCAACAGTGGGACAGTGTCCGGTCCGTGATCCGGAAGGGGGCGATCGAGGGCGGGGCTCGCGACACCGCCCTCGCGGACTGAACGGTCGGGCGGCCACACTGGGTCCATGGAATACGTCGGTCGGGTCCCCGCTCCGCCGCTCGACCGTTTCATCGACGACATCTACTGTCTGACCGGGGTGCCGCGTCACCGGTTGATGAGCGTCCCGCCGATGCCATCGGCGCACTTGTTTCTGCACCTGGGAGGGCCCGTTCGTCTGTGGGATTCCGACCGTTCCGTGCCGCCGGCGGTGTTCACGGACGGCTGGTTCATGGGCGTATGGACGAGGCGCTTCCTCTTCGAGTACCCCGCGCATGTGCGGCTCGTCGGGGTGCACTTCAAGCCCTGGGGGATGTCGCCATTCGTCGGCATGCCAGCGGCCGAGCTACGCAACCGCTGGGCGCCGATAGATGCGGTCTGGCAGCAATCCGCGGATCGAATTCGAAACCGGGCCGGTGACCTCGCTTCGGCCCGCGAGACATTACGGGTGCTGGAGGAGGAGTTGAGGTCACGGCTCGCCGAGACCCCGGCGCGCGGTCTCGATCTGGTCCAGCAGACAGGCGGGCGTCTGGAAAGCTCGCACGGCACGTTGCCGATCGGTGCACTGGCCGATGCCGCCGGAGTAAGCGGCAACCACCTGGCCAATCTTTTCAAGGCTCACGTCGGTGTCACCCCGAAGCATGTCGCGCGGATCTACCGCTTCGCGCGGCTGATCGTGTCCGTGGACGCCCAGCGTCCGGTCGACTGGTCTGCCCTCGCTCAAGCGGCCGGCTATTTCGACCATGCTCACTTCAGCAGGGAGTTCAAGAACTTCACCGGCCACACTCCGACGGCGTACCTGGCCCTGCAGCGTCGGTTCCCCACCGTCCGGGGAGGCCCGCAAGAGATCGGACCGATGCCCGCCGATTGATTTCTTACATGCCCGGGCCCCTTCGGCGCGAGAGGATCAGGCCGTAACCGCAACAAGATTCCGAGGAGGACCCGTGGGCACGGTGATCATGCACAGCGTGGTGTCGGTGGACGGCTTCATCGCCGACGGGAAGGGCGAGGTCGGGCCCCTCCACGAGTGGTACTTCAGCGGGGACGTGCCGATCGCCGTAGGCGCCGACGAGCAGTACGACCATTCTGGAACGGCAAACGGCTTCAAGGTCTCGCCTGCGTCGGCGGAGTATGTCCGATCGATGTGGGAGTCGATCGGTACTATCGTGATGGGCCGCACCCTGTTCGACCAGGTGAACGGCTGGGAGGGCAAGCCGCCTGCGGGCGATCACGTGGTCGTGGTGTCCCATCGACCCAAGCCCGAGGGGTGGCACCCCGAGGCGTCCTACCATTTCGTCGACGGCGCGACAGCCGCGCTCGACAAGGCTCAGGATCTAGCCGGACAACGAATCGTCGCCGTGAACGCCGGCGAGGCGGGTGCTCAAATCCTCGCGGCCGGTCTCGTGGACGAAGTGGCGATGGACGTGGTCCCGGTGGTGTTCGGTTCGGGCAGGCGCTACTTCGGCGGCATTGACGTGCAGCATCTGCTGGAGGATCCACACGTGGTCATCCAGGGTGACAGGGTGCTGCACCTGAGGTTCAAGGTCCGGCGCTAGAGAATTCCAATGGCTTAGGTGAGGGCGGTTGGAAGCCGCGGCCGCTCTGGTGGAACAAGCACGCCCACGACAAGCGTCTACGCGAAATCGTCGCCCGAGCGAACATCGCCTGAACCGAGCCACAGGCGCACAGCCGCGACGGTTTCAGCGATTTCCGAGGCCGCTACCACGCGATCATCACCCTCAACCAAGAATGGCGGCTGACCGCCCGGAGCGGTGTCGAGCTGGACACGATCGAGGACCGGCTCGGCACCCAAGAAGTACACATTGTCGTCGCCGGCGTGGGTGACCACCAGACGTTCGATCACCAACCCCGGCACTTCATGACGCACCTCTCCAGGGTGACGCCGTGGCCTTCGCTTGAGTCCTGGAAGCTCCTCGGCTGAGCCCGCCGGGCACAGTGGGTTGTCTCTGACAAGTCGCGGACGGTCACCTCGCTGAGGGGCCGCCCCTGCGCTTCGGGGTGGAGGGTGATCGTGGGGAGGAGGGGAACGCATGCTCGAAGTACCATCCCTGCAAGGTTCTCCGGCCGGTACTTCCCAACCTCCACAGTGGCGTAGCCGGACGGAGACATCCCTGTAGAGAGGGCAGAGGGCGATGAGTGTGGCTGAGAGTTGGTCGCGTGTGATGAGTCTTCTTCGGGAGCACGCGCCGGCTGATTACGCGGAACTGCCAGGGCCCGCTACGGAGCAGATGCTCGCGGCAGCCGAGGAAGGGATGGGGATCTCCCTGCATGGGGACCTGCGGACCTGGCTGTTGCAGAACAATCTGGATCTGCCGGAGGAAGACGTCGACGACGCAGTATCATGCTGCGGCTTCGACGGGTTCCCCGACGAGGGAAGCTTCTTTCTGGGCATCCGGGCGATGGAGGGGCTCTACGCGAACCGTTCTGTGCCCGATGGATTCGACCCTCCGGACCAGCCGGACAATCCGTTCTGGCGTAACGAGTGGATCCCTTTCCTGTCGGACCAGGACGGCTGGATGGGAAAGTTCATCGATGTGCGGGACGGGCGTGTCGGCAGTTGGTTCGTGGGTGGGGTCACGGTCGCGGGCGAGTACGAATCGATGGCCCAGTACTTCAACTCCGTCGCGCAGACGCTGACGAGGATCGCCGGTGGAAACTACCCGGTCTGCCGGTTCACCGAAGGTCGGCTTGTCTGGTCGTGAGGCGGTTCCCAACCGGATGACAGCTATTGCCGATCCGTCCTCACCCTGGAACGGCAATGAGATTCATCGCGTTGACGTTCCAGGGTGAGGACGGCTGCGGCGATGACGGTCATCAGGCTGGGGCTGCAGCGGGCCCGGCGGATATGCCGAAGCCGGCGGCGATCTGCGTGAGTGTGTCGTGCCGACGTAGGCAGACCAGGCCGACGAGGGCACGCTGGTGGGGCGGGAGCTTGCAGAGTCGGTCACCCTCACGGGTGACGATGAGCATGGATACCCACTCGACCAGGGCGTGCGGCAGGTCGAGTGCGGCGGGACAGGGAACCATTGAAGCTCCTGTGCTGATGAGTTGAGACGTCGAACAGCTCTCTCAACGGCACGCGAGCATCGTGAGTTGCTGGATGCTGGCCCGTCACCCGATCAGTGGCCACTCTGAAAGAGCTCAATGTCTCCCAGAGGTGGGAGCGCATCGAGTTCCGCCTCTACCGAGACAACGTCTACCTCCTCTCACCCGTCTCCCAGGACCTGGAAGAGCAGTGCGACGCGCTTCGAGGGCGGCTTGCAGAGCTCAGCGCTATCTGGCGTCCGCCGCCTCATGACGGGCGACGCTGGCGCGACGAGAAGCTGTGTGTCGTGGCGTTGAGCGAGCTGAGCATCACCGAGCGCGCGATGGAAACCACCCCCGACGTCCGTCCGTTTAGTGCTGGCCTGCATCGGCTGCATTAGGTGGTGAGACCCGGAGTAGCGCTGGCTTCAGTACTGCTCGGTCTCGATGAACCCGATGTCCGCGCCGTCGTCAGCGGCGAAGGCGTCGACAGCAGCGACAGGGTCGAAGCCGGGCGGGCTGTCCCTAAGGGCCAGGCCCATCCCGTGGAGCTTCATCTTGACCTCGTCGATCGACTTCGAACCGAAGTTGCGGATGTCGAGCAGGTCCGCCTCGGAGCGGCCGACGAGTTCGCCCACGGTGTGGATACCCTCGCGCTTGAGGCAGTTGTAGGAGCGGACCGTGAATTCGAGGTCTTCGATCGGCAGGATCAAGTCGGCGGCGAGTGCCGTGTCCACGGGCGAGGGGCCCATGTCGATGCCTTCGGCGTCGATGTTGAGCTCGCGCGCCAGACCGAACAGTTCGACCAGGGTCTTCCCGGCCGACGCCATGGCGTCACGCGGACGCATGGCCTGCTTGGTCTCGACGTCGACGATGAGCTTGTCGAAGTCGGTGCGCTGCTCGACGCGGGTCGCCTCGACCTTGTAGGTGACCTTGAGAACGGGCGAGTAGATCGAGTCGACCGGAATGCGCCCGATCTCCTGGCCAACCTGCTTGTTCTGGACGGCAGAGACGTAGCCGCGACCGCGCTCGACGGTCAGCTCCATCTCCAGCTTGCCCTTGGCGTTGAGCGTGGCGAGCACCAGGTTGGGGTTGTGTACCTCGACGCCCGCCGGGGGTGCGATGTCAGCGGCGGTGACCAGGCCCGGTCCCTGCTTGCGCAGGTACATCACGACGGGCTCGTCGTGCTCCGAGGAGAGGTCCAACTGCTTGATGTTGAGCATCAGGTCGGTGACGTCCTCTTTGACGCCGGGCACGGTGGTGAACTCGTGCAGGACTCCGTCGATGCGGATGCCAGTGACAGCAGCGCCGGGGATCGAGGAGAGGAGGGTGCGGCGCAAGGAGTTGCCGAGGGTGTAACCGAAGCCCGGTTCCAGCGGCTCGATGGCGAACCGGGACCGGAACCCATCGACGACCTCTTCGGTCAACGAGGGACGCTGAGCAATCAGCATGATGTGTTGCCTCCAGTGTTCGGCGCCCACTATTTGACGCCGTAGATCTCCGCGAAGCGTACGGGCGAACTGGCTCAGCCTTGGACACCTTTTTCGCCGCCACCTCATCCATCTGACGCCCGCAGACTTGTTGCCGAAGCTTGGCCGGGCCAGGCGCAAACGGCTGGATTCGTTGGCACGCTTCGATGGGACGCCATCGGGCAGTGGGTGTCCGCCGACTTCAAATCCAGGCGATACCGATTCCATGTGCTCCAACCGTGTCGCCCTGGGTCGGCGTGTTCAACGTGCCTGCACAACGATGAAGCTCCTGGTAGACGGGTTGTCGACCAAGATCAACCGCCTGTGCCAGGAGCTTCGAGTGCTTGTCTACCCTTCGTCGATCGACCTGTCCAGCCGCACCCTGCGATTCCTGACCGGGCAACTCGCCTCACGGAGGCGGGAGATCGGCACCCGGTGGAGACGGCTGACCGCAGGACGGCAGGCCCTGCTCGCCCTGGCGCACCTACGGTGCGGCGACACCTACACCCAGCTCGCTGCCGGGTTCACGGGCGCCGGAGTGCGGGAAGCGCCGTCATAGAGCAGGTCTACGTAGCTGAGCGCTCGATCGGTCGGTGACGGGGAGGGCGGGGCCGGCCGCGCTGCGGGCGCCACGCAGATGATCGCGGTAGGGGTGGGCGACGGTGGGCTGGTAGGCGGGGGCGATGCGCGGTGCCTGCGGTTCGGACGTGTGGGAGTTGCGTTTGACGGTGTTCAGCGCCAGGTCGAGGCGGCGGGCGCAGTGGAGCAGGCCGCCGGCATGTCCGAGCAGGGTGCGAATGTTGTTCCAGCGCTAGCGGGTGGTCTCTTCGCGTACTCCGCCCAGGGCGGGGCGGGCTGATGGTGGTCCAGCAGCGGGACTGTCGTTCAGATCATCTCGGTGATTACCCACTGCTGGGCGTGTGCCGCAGCTTCGTAGAAGGCTTGGAGATCCGTGTAGTGGCCGCGTAGTTGTTGGGTGCGCTGCTTGTCGTAGCCGTAGGGGTAGACGTCGTCCTCGTCCATGGCGTCCTCGTCGGCGAAGTCCGTCAGGGTGTCGAAGTCGAGGCCGGTGAGGAAGGCCGAGGCCTGGGTCGCCTCCTCAAGGGTCAGCACGCCTGGAGGTGCGTAGTCGAAGGGCTGGTCTTCAAGGAACGGTGTCCCCATCACCGGATCGACAGGGCAACCGGCGGCGGCGAGCAGCCATTGGAGCGCGTTCCACGACTTGTCCAGTGACAAGGTTGCCCTGAATCGCTCCCCTTCGCGCATCTGTGGACGCGGCCATGCTCGTCCTGCTGTTGCTGACTGTGCGGCTTCAGTCCCCACGCGCATCAGTTCGATGGTGATCCCCATAGCGGGTAAGCATGACCGATGAGGCCCGAGGGGCGACCGCAGGGGCGGATGACAGATCGGGCGGTCCCGGCCTTGGCGCAGTTGCAGCAACGTGCAGGCTGTACCCGGTATCTCCGCACGGGAACGGACGATTCCATTGCCCCCTGGGGCGGATCGGACGTGCAGTCGCAGGCGGGAACCCTGGCGCGACAGCCGCCCAGATCCTGGACAACGCGTGCCTCGTCCCGCCGTGGCACGACCGTCCCGCGCCGGGATCATTTCCGGCGAGCCCGTACCCGTGCTGTACAGCCTGCTGTACGTTCGGAGCATGGCATCGAAACCTGTCACCATTCGGGTCCCCGAGGAACTCCACGCTCAGCTGCAGGAGCGTGCCGAGACCGAGGGCACCACAGTGACCGCGCTCATCACCGAGGCCGCGAACAATGCCGTACGCGACCCCAGGCTCGAAGGTGCGGCCGAGGTGTTCCGCGCGTTCGTCGCGGACAACGCCGACGCGTTCGACGCGGCCTTCCCTGATGATGCTCCCAGTCAGCTCGACGCAAGTCGTCCGGGTCGGGCCGCCTGACCGTGGACCTCCACATCGACATCCGCTGGCTCCTCGAGCGCCAGGCGGAGGTCCTCCCCAAGTCGCCCGTCATCCACGATTTCAGCGCTCTCGTGGCCGCCGTCGGACGCCACCGCGTCAACACCCCGAAGGTCGGCGCGGTCGTCGACAGCGCCTGGCGCGCGGCCGCCCTTGTGCACTCGATCATCCGTCTGCGCCCGCTCCCGGCCCGCAACGCGCTCTTCGGTGCGGGCATCGTCGTGGCGTACATGGCAGCCGCCGGCGAGGGCATCGACGCTCCGTACGGCGCTCTCATCGACCTCGCCCGCGACATCGACACCGGGCATACGGACGCGTACGACGCCGCCGACCGCATCCGCTCCTGGCGGATCTGACCACCCGGCCCAACCCGCTGAAGGGGAATCCGCAGGTGCAGCCCGTGGATCGCCACAAGCAGCGGCGTCTAGGAGCGTCCGCTGGGCTATCGGATGTGGGGGCTGCGCGGGCGGGTGTCCCATCGGTGGGTGTAGCAGGCTCGTCGGATCAGGCTCCGGACGGTGATGATGGCCGTGGCCAGAGCAAGGAAGAACTCGGTGCATGCGCGTCGCCGCCCGGTGTTGCGGTGAAGCGTGCCGAAGTTGTTCATCCACGAGTTTGTGCGCTCGACCACCCAGCGGCCGTCGGTGTGGATCGGCGTCTTCGTGCCGCACTTGCTGATGCGTGGCCTGATCCCGCGGTCGGCCAGGGCGGTGTGGACGATTATCTGAGGGTCGTCCCCCCACATCGGAACCCGTCTTTGAGTCTCAAGTCTGGATGGCAAGGGCGAGGAGCGTATCGACCGCGACTTCGAAGGGACGCGTGCTGCGTTGCACCTGGGCGAGCAGGAGTCCCCCTTGCAGGGTGGCGAGCATGGTGGTGGCGAGGGCATCCGGGTCGATGCCGGGCGCGAGCTTCCCGTCGGCATGAAGCGACCTGAGTCCTTCGCTGATGACGGTTGACCATCGCTCGAATCCGGCGGCGATGAGGTCGCGGGCCTCGGGGTCGCTCTCGGCGAGTTGACCGCCGAGCGAACCGAGTGGGCAGCCGCCCTTTGCCTGGCCGTGCTTCACCCCGGCGATCAGCATGTTGCGCCAGGCTGCGACTGGGTCTTCGCTGCCGAGCGCGTGCCGATTGTGATTGACGAGAGTGTCGGCTTGGTGGCGGATGACGGCCTGCAGGAGCTCGTTCTTGTCGGGAAAGTAGTGGTAGAGCTGCGAACCGCTGACCTCCGCTGCCACCTTGACGTCCTCCAGGGTGGTACCCGCGACCCCGTGCTCGTGGATCAAGGCGGCAGCCCCTTCCACGATTCTCGCCCGGACCCGTTCGCCCTTCGGTGTGAGCCGGGGTCGATCGTTCGTCTTGTTCACCATGCACCCATAGTAGCGATTCTGAGTTTGACAGCCCAGTCTGGTCGAGTCAGACTGAGTTGCGTAACCCACTTTGAGCAGGGGGAAGCATCGCATGCCTGTTGACTTGAAGGACAGAGCTGCACTTGTCACCGGGTCCACGAGCGGAATCGGCAAGGCGACCGCCATAGCCCTCGTTGCCCGCGGCGCCCACGTCCTGGTTGTCGGGCGCGACGCAGAAAGAGCCGTCCACCCTGAACAGCCCCACAGAAGTTGAGAGGGAATCCCGATGAGCACACTCCCGGGAAAGACCGTGATGATCACGGGCGCCAACGTCGGGATCGGCAAGGACGTGGCCCGGCAACTGGCTCAGCGACCGGAGACGGCCCGCATCTACCTGGCATGCCGCAACCAGGATCGGGCGGCAACGGCAAAGGCCGAGCTCGAAGCCGCTACCGGCCGGCGCATCTTTGACATCGTCGTTATGGATGTCGCCGATCTGGGCTCGGTCCGAGCCGGCCTCGCGGCCATCGACGGATCCATCGACGCGCTGGTCATGAACGCTGGTGTCATCGGCCCGCAGTCGATGGAGTTGACCTCCGACGGCGTCACCAAGGTGTTCGCGACGAACGTTCTTGGCCACGTCGCCCTCCTCGAAGGCCTCCTGGCCGAGGGGCGGCTTGGCGAGGTCGCGGTCCTCGCCGGAAGCGAAGCAGCCAGAGGACTTCCGATGCTGCGAATGCAACGGCCGTCCTTCGCCTCAACCTCTGCCGACGAACTCGCCACCGTCATCGACGGCAGATACTTCGCCGACGGAAAGACAGACTTCAACCTCGCCTTCGGGCAGGCCAAGTACATCGGGGCCCTATGGATGGCCTACCTGGCCCGCCAACACCCCGACCGCCGCTTCATCACCGTGAGCCCCGGTGCCACCACCGGCACCCAAGCCTCCAACGACATCGCCCTACCGCTGCGCATGGCGTCCAAGTACGTCCTGCCCGCCCTGGGGATCTCCCACAAGCTTGAGGTCGGCGCGAAACGACTGGTCGACGGTGTCACCGACCCGACCCTGTCCAGCGGCGTGTTCTACGCCAGCGCGGCCAACAAGCTGAAGGGCCCCCTGGTCGACCAAGCGGACATCTTCCCCGACTTGGCCAACCCGTCGTTCCAGGACCACGCCGACGAGGCCATCCACCGCTTCATCATCTAGAGCGTCGGCCAGTAGGCGTGGGCAAGGATCGAGAGGGCGGCCCGACGGAGACGCGTTTGATCAGCATGGAGTTGTCTTCGCTATGTGACCATCTGGGGGGCGTGTCCGTCGTGTCCGCGTCCATCATCGACCCGATCCGTGAGGAGTTCCTGAGGCTGCTCCCTGCCCGGCCCGATTCGCACCCCGCTGGGGTGCCACAACCCGCGGATCGCGGACACGGTCGTGCTCGACCGGCTTGTCCTGGGCACGCCGTGGTGCTCTGCGGGCTGGAGCACCGGCTTGTGGGTCGCGACGGCCCAGCGCAGGTAGCCGGTGAACTCGAGGACGTGGGCCGGGTCGTTCAGTACGACGAAGGTGGCCCGCTCCCGGCTCCCCGCATCGAAGTTGGGCCCCTCCGGCCCCGCGAGGATGAGCGTCTCGAACTCATCGTCGCCCCGGAGGCCGGAAGCTCCGTAGTGACCCGCATGGATGAACTCCTCAGCCAAATCCGTGACTTGCAGACCGAATGGTCTGAGGAAGCCATCCAGCGGATGAGAACGCCATCCTCAAGCAGTGCGTCCGCCAGCTCACCACCGACAACCGCACCCTCGACGAGCCGCTCAAGGCCGCCCGCTCCAACCTGCGGTTCCAGGACCGGCGCGTCGCCGACCTTGAGGCCCGCCTAACCGAACTGGGGCCACCAGCCTGATCCTGTCCGGCCGTGGCCCGTGGATGTCAGTGGTGCGGGCGATACTCGTGCCGCGGCGCCGCTCGGGTACCGCAGCACGAGGGGAGCAACATGGCTGAGGTTCTGGTTTTCCACCATGGACACGGGCTGACCGCCGGCGTTCGTGAGTTCGCCGAGCAGCTGCGACGGGCCGGACACATCGTCCACACCCCAGACCTGTTCGAGGGGCAGGTATTCGACAGCCTCGAGGAGGGTGCCGGCTACGCCGAGAACGCCGGGTTCGACACGATCACCGCGCGTGGTACCGGCGCCGCGGAGGGGCTGCCCGCCGAGCTCGTCTATGTCGGCTTCTCCCTCGGCGTCCTGCCGGCGCAGAAGCTGGCCCAGACCCGACCCGGCGCAAGGGGCGCGCTGTTGCTCGAGGCATGCGTTCCGGTCTCGGAGTTCGGCGGCTCTTGGCCTCGTGGCGTCCCGGTCCAGATCCACGGCATGGACAGAGATCCCTTCTTCGCCGGGGAGGGCGATGTGGACGCTGCCCGCGCGCTCGTCGAGACGGCGCCGGATGCCGAGTTGTTCCTCTACCCGGGCGAAAGCCACCTGTTCACCGATAGCAGCCTGCCGTCCTACGACGAACAGGCCGCACAGCAGGTCAACCAACGCGTGCTCGGCTTCCTCGACCGCATCAAGTAAGGGCATCAACAACTTGCTCTTGTCCGGCTGACGACCGCGCGGCCCGTCCACCGTCCCGGTGGACGGGCCGTCCTGATTGCGACGGCTTCTTGGGGCTCTGGTCCACTTCGTGTGGTCGACCTGGACTCACAGTGAGGCCAGTAGGAGTGCACGCCGTTCCCTAGCTCGCGACTGTGCCGTTCTCCGATGTTGTCCGGTTGCGTTGAATGGCATGGCGATTGTCTTCGACGACAACGGACACTCATTGAGGTCTTCTCGGCAACGTGACAGTTGCGGTGTGTGACGGGGGGCGGGTGCCCGCTCGCGGCCTAGTTCTGCGGTGCCAGGGTGCGCAGGACACAGAATTCGTTGCCCTCGGGGTCTGCCATGACCACCCAGTTTCGGTCTGAGCCCTGGCCCACATCAGTCTTGGTGGCGCCGAGGCCGAGCAACCTGGTCACCTCGTCTGTGGTGCTGCCGTCGATCGGGCTGACGTCGAGGTGAAGCCGGTTCTTCACGGTCTTGCCCTCGGGCACGTGAATGAACAGCAGGGCGGGCGGCATCTGGCGGGCCCGAACATCCTCGACGGTAGGCACCCAGGAGCCGATTTCGACCTTGCCCTTGCTCTGGTCGATCACCTTGAAGTCCAGGACCTCGCACCAGAAGGCCGCGAGCTTCTCCGGATCGTGGCAGTCAACGGCCAACTCGGTGAACCTACTTGTCATGACTCCCCCAGATAGTGTGGACGGGGCTCAGGGTATGCCGCCCGTCCGACGGATCCGAGATCTTCCTGCTTAGGGACATCAGACGGGCTTGACCCGGCATCAGATACGCGAGAAGCCCCTGGTAGGAACAGACAGGTTCCGGGTGCCGAGAGGCCTCACGCGTTGACCAATATCACCTACACCGGCGTGCTCGATGTCAGCCAGGCCACTGCTGAGGCCCTCGCGAAGCTGCTGCTCGAACACCGCGAGCGTCTCGGGACCCGCAAGGGCACCCGCGCCCTGGGGCCGTTCAAACAGAGTGTGGTGATCCTGCGCCGGTTCCTGGACGGTGCCCGGCTGACTCAACTCGCCCGCGGCAACCGGAGCTCTGTCCCGACGGCCTACCTCTATGAAGGGCTGACCGTGCTCGCCGACCACGCCCCGGGCCGGTCCACCGCACTGGGGCGCGCGGCCGTGGCCGGCTTTACCAACCTCAACCTCGGCGGCACCGTCATCCGTACCGATCGCGTCACCGCCCCCCGCCCGAACAAGACCGACCTGTGGTGGTCGGGCAAGCACAAGCACCACGGCGGCACCGTCCAGGTCATTTCCGCACCCGACGGCTGGCCGCTCTGGGTCTCGCCGGTCCGGCCCGGCCGCGAGCACGACACCACCTGCGCCCGTACCCACGACCTGATCGCCGCCCTGAACCGGCTCGCCGACACCCTCGGCATCCCCGCCCTGACCGACCTTGGCTACCAGAACGCCGGGGCCGGCCTCCGCCACCCGGTCTAATAACCCAAGGGCGGTGAACTCACCGACGACGCCTAGGCGTTCGACTCCGACATCCGAGGCGTTCATGTCGTGGCCGAACGCGCCAATGCTCTGCTCAAGGTGACCTACAAGGCTCTGCGCGGGGTCAGCCTCGACCCCAAGGCGATGCCCTGGATTACCCGTGCCGCCCTCGTCCTGCTCCAGATGGAACACGGCCGCACCAGCGGAACGAAGATCACGAATCGTCATGAGACGTTACCGAGAAAGGCTCATTGAGCTGCGGCGACGTGATTGCTTGAGACAGCCGGTGCTCGGCTGCCCCCACCACGCCGCCCTCGTGGGGCGTACTACCTGGCGTCCGATCCTTCGTGGCATGGGCAATCGCAGTGCACCCCGGTGAACTTGTGGTTGATACGGCACCGCTGGCGCAGGCGGTCCACCCATCCTGCAAGCTCCGCGGCCTGTTCGGGGTGCCACGCGGTCGTGTGCGCCTACCTCGGAGGACTGGCCGGCGCGGCCATCGCGTCCTTCAAGCAACCGGCTGCGCTCCGCTCCGCCGGGTGGGAAGGGGCGCTGTTCCCGGGGGCGGCCGAGTAAGCCCCGTCAACCACCCCGGTCAGCGGCGGCGGGACGCGGCCCGCTGCGCCTGCCGGCGCAGGGCAGCTACCCGGGCCGGGCTTCGGCGCGGCACCGCGGCCGTCCGGTTGCGTACCCCCGATATTTCCGGAAGGGGTGCCGGGCGGGTGCTGGTGGCGTTTTCCGGACCGGTTAGGAGGAAGAGCGCCGCCACCGCCACGAGGGTTCCTACCAGCAGGAGGGCCAAGTCGACCCATACGACCCAGTTCCATCCGTCCTTCAGGCTTGTCTCTTGAGGTGCGGCGACATCGAAGAAGAGCAGGTAGGCGAACAGCAGGTACCGGACGTACCTCTTCTTCGATCCTATGTCCGCGGTGATGCAGACGATCACGATGAGGAGGAGCGGGAAATTGATGTACCACGCCATGTGCCGCGCCAGCAGGACGAACACTGCGCCCATGACAATGGTGAACACCTGTATACCCCCCCGTATCTCGGCCAACAGGACCCTAACACCAGCTACTCCCAGCGCAAATGGGCTTGGGCAACGGGAGGTTGGCGATCGTCGCGAGGTGACGAAGGAGATGGGAGCTACCGCCATGTGCAGCCCGTGGATCGCCACGAGCAGCGGCGTCTAGGAGCGTCCGCCAGTAGGCGTTGAGCTGGGCTATCGGATGTGGGGGCTGCGTGGGCGGGTGTCCCATCGGCTCGAACTACACCCCCAGCGCCTCGCCGATGATGCCACGGCCCTGCGTCTCGCACTGCTTGCCGAACGCCGAGCCGTTGTGATCAGTCTGCGTGACCGGGGAGACATCGACGACACGGTGCTACGCCGCGTGCAGGGACGCCTCGACTCCGAGGAACTCCATCTACTCCGGCATGTGCCGGTGGACTGAGAGGATCGGCGTCCCGTAGACCGGCGAAATGCCTCGCTTAAGGCGAGGCCGTGCGGGCAACTCAGCCTAGGTCGATGGCGGCCGGGGCGGGCTTCTGGTCGGACGGGTTCGGGACTCGCAGGCCCACCCCATCACGGCCCAGTAACTTACTCCAGCCTGGCCAACGGCCTCGAAGCTGATGACGGGAGGTGACCAGTGCCCCAGTGCCCCAGTGGCGCGAGTTGCGGTATCGGCGGCTGATGGATGACGGGCCCGGTCGTGGCCAGGTCGACGACGGCACATACGTCGAAGCGTTGAACTTTGGTACCAACGCCACCAACAGCTCCCGCAGGTCCGCCTGGAACACCTTCCCGCCAAGCCATCCGTGCGGAACTCGATGACCTCGATGGTGACTTCGGCCTTACAGGAAACGGCAAGCGCGTAACCGAACCCATGCTCCCCCCGCCCCCGCCCTCAGCTCAGGGGGGCGCATCTACGGGGCACGTCCATTACGGGAAATCGTTCGCCGAGGGCACTTCGGGCTGCGGCTCACGAAGAACACTGGTGATGTAGTCCGCCACCGCCGCCTCCAAACCGATGTCGAGTTGTGCGCGCTCAGACATATACCACCGGTGTTCCAGCAGTTCGTGATAGACCTCGGCCGGATCCATGGAGTTCCGGAGTTCCTGCGGCACAGCACGTACGGTAGGTCTGAAAACCTCACGGACCCAGCGATGGGCAAGCACCTCCGCGCGGGCGCCGAGCGGGTCGCCTGGCGCGTAATCCTCCTGAGTCGCCATCCAGCTCTCAAGGTCATTAAGGAGCTGTCGGGCCTGATTCTCCTCGGCATCGAGCCCGGTGAGTCGCAGCAGTTGGCGTTGGTGATGGCCTGCGTCGACCACCTTGGGGACGAACGTGATTGTGTCGCCGTTCGGGGAGTTGGCGATCTGCATCTCCGCGACGTCGAAGCCCAAATCGTTGAGACGGCGCATGCGACGTTCGATGTAGTGATACTTGCCTGCCGGATAGACGGAGGTGCGAGTCAGCTCACTCCACAGTTCGTCGTACCGCCGACAGATCTCGGCGCCGAAAGCGATCGGGTCCACTGAGGGGTGGAGCGCACCCGCGGCCTCCAGATCCAGCATTTCTCCGCTGATGTTCACCCGGGCCAGTTCGATGTCGTATTCACGCTGCCCGGTGCTGAGTTGGCTGTGCACCTCGCCGGTCTCCGCGTCCACGAGGTAAGCAGCGTACGCGCCGGCGTCCCGGCGGAACAGTGTGTTTGACAGAGAGCAGTCACCCCAGGCGAAGCCGGTCAGGTGCAGCCGGACGAGCAGTACGGCAAGTGCGTCCATGAGCCGGTGCACCGTGCTGGGGCGCATGGTCGTCTCGAACATCGATCGGTAGGGCAGGGATCCGTTGAGATGACGAGTGATCAGCACTGATTCCAGCGGTTGCCCATCGGTGCCGGTGCGCCCGGTGACCACCGCCAGTGGGTCCACCGCAGGTATCCCGAGCCGGGCCAGGGTGCGCAGCAGCTCGTACTCGCGTATCGCCGGCCGCTCGGCAAGTTCCTTGACGGCCACCACGTCTGCCCCTGCCCGCGCGTAGCGAACGACGTGGCGGGAGATGCCACGTGGCAGCGTGACCAGATACTTTTCTGCCCATTCTTCGAGCGGCAGGTGCCAGGGCAGTTCGAGAAGGAGCGCGGGGTGTTCGGGGTTGGTGGCACTGAACTGCAAAGTCATCGGTCGCCTCGCTCGTGTGGCACGGACCACCAGTGTGACGTAGCGGGGCGCACCATCTGTGGCCAAGGGGTCGGAGGCGTGCGCACTCGTAGACGACGGACGCACCTTTCACCCCGAACTCCTTCCCTTCCCTGCTTGGAACGATCTGCAGGACAACGCAGAGGACGACTCCACAGGCGGCGCCTCACAGCGCTCGGCGATGTCGTCGATCCCCATGACGCCCGCTCCTCTTCGTCCCGCAGTCCCTCTTCGAAGACCGTGCGCTACTCCGGGCAGGACATGCGGTCGATCGCGGCGAGGTCGCCGTCTCGTACGGCTTTCTTGTAGGCGGTGAAGAACAGCCGGTCGAGGCGGTCAGCTTCGAGGCGGCGCAGCTCGTCCACTTCGCAGCCGAGGCGGGAACCCGGTGCGCGAAGCAATCACCCTGGGCCTGCGAGGCAACAAAGCCCATCAGATCCGCTATCTCCTTGCTCGCGCCACTACTTACGCCGACGAGGCCTGCAAAAAGCCCTTCGACATCCTCGCCTACCTCGACCGCGACCAGTTCCACATAGAACACCTGTGGGCCAACCACCACCATCGCGTCGCCGGTGACCTCCCCGACCCGGTCGTCTTCCGCAGTCGCCGCAACCAACTCGGTGGACTCGGCCTGCTGAGGGGCCGCGAGAACTCCAGCATCGATGACCTCCCCTTCCACGACAAGAACCGCCTCTGGCACATTGAGGACGAGAACGGAGTACGCGTCAGCCTGCGGACCATCCGGGACCGCGCGGTGGTCGCCGCGCGGCCGCCGGCCAGGCAGGTCCGTTGACGGCAGCTAGTGCCGGCCACTGAGACACGACCCACCTCACGAGCGCCTGCAGCAGGCCAGACGCCTACCGGGCTCATGACGTGCCACGTAGAGTTCGCGCCATGTACTTCCCAGGGTGGCGCCGATTTTGGTGGCGCTACATAGCGGGCCCTGCGGCACTGGTCTGCTGTGCCGGTCTTGCCTACGCGGCTGGACCCGCCTGGGTTGCGCACAAAGGCGGTGGGCAGCTCGGCACTTGGAGCGCCACGCAGGTGCTGTGCAGCCACAACGGCTGCGGAGAAATCGGTACCTTCCAATCCACAGATGGCAGCGATCGCCGGGAACGCATACAGATGGCGAGGTTGGGGAGTGCTCCGATCCCGGTTGGTTCGGCACTTGCAGCCGTGGATTCCGGCGGAGATGTGGTCTATCGGCCCGGCGAGCCAGCCTGGTGGCATGGCCTAGTGGGGGCGGCCGTCGCGGGCCTCGTTGCTGGCGCGTGGGCCTGGACCTTCCCTATCCGAGTACTACGACAGCGCCGTACCTTTGCGGGCGAGGCCCGGGGTCCCCGGTCATCTCTCCGGCGCCCGCCGACCAGCAGCCCGCGCCGGTGTACCCGCAGCGCTCCGTCTCCCAGAAGCGCATGGGCTACGGCGAGATCACGTTCCACACCCTCATGATCATCTTCACCTGCGGCCTGTGGTTGCCCAAGGTCATGTCGAAGCGACGCCAGAACCGCACGGTCACCCGCCACTACTGACCCGCAAGTGGCGATTGTCCTTCGTGGCTGGCCACCCCTCCCTGAGCTCGGCTCGGTGGATGAGCGGGCGGATAGTTGGCCCGTGGGGCCAGGTCCGCGCTCAGTGGCGGTAGAGATCCCGCAGACGTCCCGACGGGTCAAGGTGTGGGCGAGGCCTCGGTGAGTCCCATCCAGTCTCGGACCGTCTCCTGGTGCGAACCGCTGGCCGTGCTCGCAGCCGCTGATTCAGCGTCCTCGACGGAGCACGGCTTCCCTGCTCGGGTGAGCAGGACTAGTGGCCACGCAGGGCCCGCACCAGCCGGCTCTCCATCGAAGGCAGTCCAGTCCCAGGGGCCGTCGAACCGCCATGCCCGGCCGATGATGTCGGCGACTTCGTCGCCCACCTGGAGCGACGCGTAGGGACGCATCAGCAGTTCGAAGGTGAAGGGGATCCCGTTGCCGGGGTGGATGGTGTACCCCGAGCCATCGAGGTGGCTCCCGTCTGGGAACTCGCGATAGGACAGGCCTCGGCGCAGCACCGTCACGGTCTGGTTGGGATGCGGCAGCCAGGCCGTTTCCAGTGGGGGATCGTGGTGGTGGTCGACGGCCGTTACGTGCACCACGGTGGGCGGCACGCCGACCCGGCAGACGTCTCCAGCCTTCAGCTGTTCGGGCGGAGGGTCCGTTCGGAACAGTTCGGCCTCCACCTCAGGCGCGACGTGCCCGCTGCCGCCCACGCCGAGAGCGACGATCCCGTTCCAGTGCGCGAACTCGTTGTCGCCGCCGATTTCCCACCACGGCCACCGCACCGCCACGTGATCCCACGTGACACCCTGCTCGACCCGGGTAACCGTGAAGGGGCACGCGACCGACAGCACGTCACCGACCCGGAAGTCCCCCTCATCCATCATTCAGCCAGGGTAGACGGGTCCTCTCGGCTGTCCGCGAGGGCCACTAGCCAGGGGCCTGCTCGGACCCGTGGGCCACCTGCCGCGCACATGAGCCAACTAGGCAGTGTCGGATCATGTGACGGTCGGATTGCTGACTCGTTGTGTCTGGCATGGGGCGGGGTGATCTGACGAATGCCGAGTGGGTCCGGCTGGAGCCGCACTTGCCGGCGTCGGGACAGCGTGGCGGACGGTGGAACGACCACCGCAGAGTGATCAACGGGATCTTGTTCCGGGTCCGGACGGGCATACCTTGGCGGGACCTTCCCGAGTGTTTCGGCAGTTGGAAAACAGTCTATGAACGGCACCGGCGGTGGTCAGCGGACGGCACGTGGGACCGGATCCGGCGTGCCGTCCAGGCCGACGCCGACCTCACGGGACGGATCGACTGGAGCATGGTCAGCGTCGACTCGACGTCATGCCGTGCCCATCAGCACGCGGCCGGCGCCCGAAAGAAGAAGCCCCGCATCCCGAAAAAAGGACGACGCCCCGGCATCACCGCCCCGACGAAGGACTCGGACGGTCCCGGGGCGGCCTGACCTGCAAGATCCACCTGGCTGGCGAAGGTGGCTGCCGGCCGCTGGCCTTCTTGGTTACGCCCGGCCAGTGGGGCGACGCACCGCAGATGATTGAGGTCCTCGAACGCATCCGCGTTCCCCGCCCGCAGGGCGGACGGCCGCGCACTCGGCCCGACCACCTCGGCGGCGACAAGGCATACAGCTCACGCCGCAACCGCCGCTACCTGCGAAGGCGTCAGATCAAGCACACCATCCCCGAGCCAAAGGGCCAGCGGGCCAACCGCAAACGACGCGGCAACAAAGGCGGCCGCCCCACCGGCTTCGACAGCGAGATCTACAAACGCCGCAACGAGGTGGAGCGCACCATCAACCGGCTCAAGAACTTCCGGGCCGTCGCCACCCGCTATGACAAGAGGGCATACATCTTCCACGGCACCGTCACCACCGCAGCAATCCGCCTATGGCTCGCTCGTGATCTACGAGGCGGCACCCTGTGGTTCTAGAGTCTCCCTGTGGACGTCAACAGCTGGTTCGAGGTCGAGGACCCGGAGGAGCGCGGCGAGGAGCCCTGGGACTTCGACGAGGTCGAGCTCGCCTTCCTGGCAGCCCTGCGAGCCGGGGCCGCTGATTGGCAGGTGCCCTGGGCTCCCAGCCAGGTCGGGCGGCCCGAGGACGAGTCGTCGTTCCTCGTCCATATCAGCCTTCTCGATGAGGCGCGCCGACTGGTGCTCGCCGAGTGGGCCGTGCACTTTTACGGCACACACGTGCTGGCCGGGAAGGTCTGTGACCAGCTCTTCAACCTTCACGAGTCGCCCGAGCATGGCTTCTTTCGGGCCTCCGGCACGGTCGAGGAGCTCGCGGAGCGGTGCGCCGGCTGGTTCGAGAGCCTGTTGAGCCGCCCTGTCGTCCGCGTCGAATGGCCGTTCAGGGATGGGAAGCATGCGACCCACTGGGAGTTCGCCGACACGGGCGAGATCCTGGCGACGCGCGGCTCCATCCCCGCCGACGGCTCATCCCAGGCCCACCGTCTCCCGGTCCGTCCCTGATCCGCCGGACACTGCCTAGCGTGCTCAAGGGTCACTTATTGCGCACAGCCACAGGACTTGCGTGCGGGTGGTGGCCAGCACATCAGGTGCGGCCTTGCGTATATAGGGCGCCTCTGATCTGCGGCATCCGCATGGGTGAGCACTGCCGACGGCGGAGCTCTTCGCCGGATCATGAGCAAGCCGCCCGCAGCGATCAAGCTGCCTCGGGACAGGAGTGCTGTTCTGGATCTTGGCTTGTTTGTCTGGGACCTTCGGAGCGAGCGGGCGTTCAGTGGCAGGCAGCTAGGTTCACGGCCGTCTCCCTGATCAGTTCGCGGACTGCCTGCCCGGCCGCCACCTTGGCGCCAGGGCCTCGGCAACACCGGGTGAGCGGTGTTCCAGGGGCCCTGCTCGAAGCAGCAGTGCGACGCACTGATGATCCACCGTGGGGTGGCCGTCCCCGTGCACGGCGGTCAGCGGTTGAGCCAGTCGCGGTAGTGCGTGGGCGCCAACCGGGCGTCCGGACCCGCGGTGAGGACGTCGCCCGGGACCGCAGCGAAGAGTCCGGCCTGCTCGTCGACGACCACGGGCCGCTTGTCTCCGCGCGCGGCCAGGGTGAGGCGCCCGATCTCGTCGAGCGTGAACAGGTCGGGGCCGGCGACGTCGAGGATCCCGTCGAGCGGCTCTCCGGTCGCCACGTCGGCAAGGGCGTCGACCACATCTGCGCTGGCGATCGGCTGGATGGGGGTTGCGGGCAGGCACACGGTGTTCTCGTCGGAGGTCCACGACATGGTCGGTTCCATGAACTCGAAGAACTGCGTGGCACGCACGATCGAGTACGGTGCCGGCCCATCGCGCAGCAGCTGCTCCTGCAGCGCCTTGGCACGGTAGTAGGCCAGTGCGGGTACCTGGTCCACGCCGACGATGGAGAGTGCGACCTGGTGGCGGACGCCGGCGCGCTCGCCGGCGTCGATCAGGTTGCCCACCGTGGTGCGGAAGAAGTCCAGGGACTGCTCGTCGAAGGTGGGGGAGTTGGTGACGTTGACGACGGCCTGGGCACCTGAGAGGGCCTTTTCGAGACCGGCTCCGGTGGTCAGGTCGACCCCGGACGACAGGGATGCGGAGGTCACATCGTGCCCCCGGCCGGTGAGCTGGCTGGCAAGCTGCGAGCCGATGAGGCCGGTCCCGATGACGGTGATCTTCATGGTGGTCCTTCCGTGAGTCGAGTACCCCCGAGTATTGAACTCGGACATTCGATGTCCGAAATCATACTCGGATAGGATGTGTCCGAGTCAAATGGAGGTGACATGAAACTGTCCGGTGGCGTGGAATGGGCGCTGCACTGCTGCGTGGTCCTGACCGCAGCCGGCGAACCCGTACCGGCGGCCCGGCTCGCCGAGCTGCACGATGTGTCGCCGAGCTACCTGGCCAAGCAGATGCAGGCACTCGCCCGGGCGGGCCTGGTGCGCTCCGTCCAGGGAAAGACCGGCGGATACGTCCTCGTCAAGAAGGCCGCTGAGATCACCCTGCTGGACGTGGTGCAGGCCGTCGACGGAGCGAGCCCCGCTTTCCAGTGCACCGAAATCCGGCAGCGCGGGCCGCTGGGGACCCCGCCGGAGCAGTGCACGAAGCGCTGCCCGATCGCCCAGGCGATGGGCGCCGCCGACGCGGCGTGGCGGGCCTCGCTTGCGGCCGTGACCATCGCTGATCTGGTGGCCTCGGTGGAGGGCGACAGCGGACGCGATGCACTGCCGAAAATCGGTTCGTGGCTGGTCGAGGGCCCCGGAGCGCGTCGATCCGACTGATGGCCGTAACCCGTCGGTGAGCACCAGGACCGCGCCGCCTGCACACCTCTCAGTGGGGGCTGCAGCGCTGCGGCCGGTCCGCGCCCTGGTGACTGACCGATGCTGACCCGGCCCTGGCACTCAGTCCCGTTCCGAGACCGAGAGCGAGCTGTTGGGCAGTCATGTGTTCGCCGCTTGCGGGTAGTCGGGCGGTATGAGGTCGCTGGAGGCAACTGGACTGTGGATAGCCGTAGGGCTGTTCTGGGGTGCGCTGATCTGGGCAATCACTGGTCTGCCGTGGCCGGTGACGCTCGGCTCCGGAGCGGCTTGGGGCACGGTGTCAGGCCTGGTGTTCGGCGGGTGGATGCGGCTTCGTATCCGGGCCGATCGCAGGTAGCGGACAGTGCATGCCGGGGCGGGGCCGAGCTTGCGCGCGGACGGCGATGACACCGGGAGCCGGCGCGGCCGACGACGGCTGCACCGTTTCCCGCCTGTGGAACTTGCCGACGGAGGTCGCCTGAGGGAGATCTTCGACGTTGCGGATCATGTCGTACGTAGGCGTTCCAGGAACACCGGTACACCGCCGACCGAGGTGTACGGGCGGAATGCCGGTGCCAGGTCGCGTACGAGGGGTACGCACCGCGGGGCACCAGGCGGCGCTCCGACCAACCACTACACAAACCACACCTGCTCACTCGCCGCGACGTCCAAGCCGGCCGCCTGCCCGCCGGCCCCGGGGCGCGGAGCGTGATCGCGGCGTTCGCCCAGGTGGATGCCGAACTGGCCGAAGCGGCCCTGTCCGACCCCCAGGTCCTCACCAACGACGCCCACCTGGAGAGCCTGCTGCGCAACCTGGCCCAGACCCTGCACGTCGGTCCGGCTAACTTCTGCTGGTTCCGCGTCCCGGCCAAGGCCCGGTGCCTCCGGCTCGCCGGCACTCCGCATGCGATGAAACCGCTGGTGGGGATGTGCGGCTCGGCGCGCTGTCCGCAGGCCACGCACCACCCCTGCCACCGACCGGTGTGGGCGGGGCAACCCGACGCGCCGCCAATGGGGCAGACGGCGAGCACGAGGAGAGCGAACCCGTTCACGCCGCGGCCACCGCTGCCATCGCCGCAGCGACGGCCTTCCTGATCCGTGACGCCGGCCCCAGACTGCTCTGTCGGGGGCCGGCGCGTGTCCAACTGCAAGAACGCCACGGAACGCCCCGGTTCGACCGACCCGGTTTGACCAGCCGGACCTGTCCACGTTCCGTACTCCTGCCCCTGGAACCGCAGCTCTCCGTACTCCCACGACGTCTTCACGCCCACCATCGTCCAGCCTTCCCAGGGCTTCCCGTACCCGGATTCGAGACCATGGCGGCATGAGTGCCTGTGTTGGATCTCTTGATCTGTGACGCTCCGTGATGGAAGGGCTGTCGCGCGGTGCTTCACGTGCAGTGTGACGTCCAGGGCTACGGACCGCTGTCGCACGCCCGGAGGCGACTACCCGGGTAGCTCACTGTCGCGTCCGGCAACTGGCCCGATTCATCAACAAGCCCCTGGCCAGGGGCTGTTCCGATCACCGGGGTCGCGTTCTAGGCTGTATGAGTGAGTTGACGGGACGACGCGAGCCGTGTCCCGACCCGAGCCCCGCCTGTCACTCACCCGGACTCCCGGACCCGAGTCCAGCAGTGCAGAGACCTGCTGGAGCCGAAGCGCCGACACCCCGGCTCCAGCCGCCGTCCTCTCGGCACATGTTCGGCGGTGTACTCCCGCTACCCCGCCACCGAGGGGACACCCGCGCAAGGAGGTGACGAGGGGGAGCCTCGCTCCTTGCGCACTCGGCGGCCGTCGCCCCCCGAATGGGCGGCGGCCGTCCCCTACCGGAACACCCTTCCCACCGCTTGACCGGGGAAATCGCGACACCCGACGACGCATCTCGACGGTACTCCGCGCGCCCTCAAGTGCCCTCTGCATGTGCCGAACTGACCGCGACGTACGGAGTCCGCCCTGGCAGCAAGGCGGTCACTCGAACGGGCGGGAAGTGTGGGTGGGGAGTTCAACCGCGTCGAGCGCCCCGGATAGGTTCCGAAGACGCTCGATGAGTGCTCGCGAGCGCCATGTCCCGTGGTGATCGACCAGTTCGCATCCGGCTCAACCTGGGTGATCAGGGTGGCGAACTAGACCTGTGTGGTGCCCCTTTGCTCGGCGATGCCATCGGCGTAGCGGCAGCGAGAGGGAGCACGCAGATCGTCAACCTGAGTGGGGTGCGGCTCTGTGACTCCGGCGGGCTACACCTGCTCTTGCGTTCGCGTCTGTACGCCGTGATTCGGCTTGCAGCCTTGCCCAAGCAGGACTTGCCTTCACGCTTGATGACGCCTGGCCGACGGCGAGCCCTCGAGCTGCGCAGGGAGCACATCCGGGCGACCATGGAGATACGAGGAAGTACGGGTATTCCGAAGGGTGAGATCCGGAACGGTCACTCGTCAGGGAAGTGCATGCCATGACCAGGCTCCAGAGAGCTGGAACGGCTGCAGCCACTGTGATGATTGCTGGTGCGCTGCTCCTCACCGGCTGTAATAGCCTCACCAATGCCAGCCCTTCCCGTGTTGTGCAAAGCGCACCCGAGCAGTCCGTTGCCCCGCGTACGGAGGACCTGCCCACGTCGGCCGAATTGGAAGCGGCACTCCTGAACGCTGATGACCTTGGGGGCACTTTCACAGAGTCGCCCCCCGGCAGCGACAGCCCGACCACCGGTGCGAGCGAACCGTCATTCACCGGATGCCGGCTTTTGGCAGACCTGCTCAACACGTCAGACGGGGATCCAGAACAGAAGCAGGCTTCCGCCACATTCGAAGGTGCTGGGATTTCGGTGTCGGAGACACTCACAGCGCTCCCTGCGACCCTGATGGATCCTGCGTACACGGTGGCGCGGAAGGCACTCTCCTCCTGTGGCTCGATCAGCTACGTATCGGCGAACGAAAGAATCGACTTCGAGCTGACCCCGATTCACTTCGGCGGCCCGGACTCCATCGGAGTGCGGATGGATGGCGCATACCTCGGAACGCAAGTGAACGGGTACCTGTTGATCGAGCGACTCGGGAAAAATGTGGTGATGGGCTACGTCTTCTTCCAGGCCGCAGGCGGATCGTCTCAGGTCGCCAGCGCCTACTACAGGCTCGCCATCGCCACCGCCCGAGAATCGCTCGGACTCAACGGATGAAGCGGTAACGGCTTGCTGGACCGTCCAGCTGGTCCCGCGGGCGGCCCTGGTGCCCACGCCGCCGCACGCTGATGCCATCGGCTGCTTCATATGACTGGCGCGCCCGCTGGGCACCGCGCGGTGCATTCCAGGTCGCCCGCGACGGGCTAGCCGGCCACACGCCGGGGCCCATTCCCGTCGGCCTGGGGAACGGCCACGTGCAGTTCGTGGGGACATGCTTACACGCGGGCACCGGATGACGCGCTACCGAGATGCTTCGCGTGGATTCAGGGGACCTGCCACTGGGCGGTCTGGTCGGCGAATCCTGAGTTCATGGCGAACTGAACCGTGACGATGTCCGAGGTGGTGGGGACCTCGAAGGTGATCCAGCCCAGCACCTTCTCTCCCGGTGGGACCTTTGCGTCCGAGGTCATGGACGGTCCGGCGGCGATGTCGGCGAAGGTTGCCTCGAAGCGCTGGCCCTGTGTATCGGCGACCTGCATGCCGTTGGAGGGGCTGTCGGCGTACACGGCAGTTCCCACGTTCTTCAGCTCGAGTTGTGCGGCCACCCACTTTTTCCCGGTCTGTGGAGTGGAGTACTCATCGGCGCTCTGTGCGGAAGGCAGCCATCGTTTCAAGGTTGCGTCGAGCTTCTCGCCCTCGCCGGAGCCTGTCACGGTGATTGTGTCGCCGACCCGTGCGTTGTGGCTCGGGCTCGGCATGGGGGCGGAAGGCGATTGGCTCTGAGGGAGCGGGCTCTGTGTGGTCGCCGCGGACGGATTGGCACGGGTGGTCACTTCGTCACTCGAGCAGGCGGAGACGGCCAGGAGTGCACCAGCCGAAAGCAGCGTGGCTGCGGCGGCTGGTGCGAGACGGTGGTGGCGCATGGGGCCCTCCAGGAACCACGATCCCGAGTCCCTTCCATTGCAGCACTTACCGGTGCGCCGCGCGCGGCGGGCTCTGGCCAGCTCTGTTCACCGGCCGGGGAAGGCGAAAAGGGTCGGGGTGACGTAGTAGCCGCCCTCCAGGAACTGCCCCTTGGCCGGGCCGCGAAGCCCCGGGAAATCGCCGACGTGCTGGCCACGCCTACAACACCCGCGCGCACCTTCCCGAGGAGACTGCGCGGACCGCGGTTCACACCGCGTTCAGGCTGGTCGCCATCCACTGCCGACGTCGGTGGGGCGGCGCGTGAAGCGGCTGCGTAGCCAGGGCATGGGCACCGGGTGGTCATGCGGGGGCGAAGATGCGCGCGGCCGTCGCTCACATGACGGTTCAGGCTCAGGCCATGGGACTGGCCACGCATCAGTTTCGGGCCTTTGACCTGGAAGGACTTGCCAAGGAGCTGGATCCGAACCCGGGATGGGTGATCGTGTCCATGATTGCGGTGGGCAAGGCGGTCGGTGGGCCGCCCGAGGACCGGACTCGACGCAGCGTCACCCATCTGCGTTCCGCTCCGTGGTCACCGGCGGAGGAACGGTTGAACCCCGATCACTGAGCGGTTCGATATGCGCCCACGAATCGCCGTCCAGGGACGCACAACACTCACGCGGGACCAGGGCACTTCAACAAGATTCTGTTACGAGTTCTTAGGGGGTGCGGCTGGCGTTTCTGGCCTCCACCGACACACACGCCATCTAGAGTGACCGAAATGTCACGCTCCGCACGTACCACGGCCCAGCGTTACCCCGAGAGGGTCACCTATGACCGGGACGACGTTTACGCCATCCTGGATGAGGCGCTGACTGTTCACGTCGGCTTCAACACCGATCTCGGACCGGTCGTCATCCCGACGCTGCACATGCGGGTCGGCGACCAGTTGCTGCTGCACGGCTCGGCGTTCGGCCGGTTCATCACGACCGCCGCGGCCGGCGCGCCGCTGTGTGTGACCGCGACTCTGATCGACGGAGTGATCCTGGGCCGGGCGTCGTCGCACCATTCCGCCGCCTACCGGTCCGTCATGATCTTCGGGCAGGCAGAACCCGTCGAGGACGTCCAGGAGCGCGCAGATGCCCTGGCCCAGGTCGTGGAGAGTGTCATTCCGGGGCGGCTGTCCGGACCGTACGCGGCGCGCCGTCCCAGCGTCGAGGAAGCCAAGTACACGGCCTGCCTGACGATGGCCATCGAGGAGTTCTCGATGAAGGTGAGGGCCGGGTTCGCCCGCGACGAGCCCAAGGACGATGAAGTCGAGTCCTGGGCCGGGTGGATTCCGCTGGACACCGTCGCGGGCATGCCGGTGCCGGACGCCATCACCGGCGACCGCTTCCCGGCCCCCGCCTACGACAGCGCGATCCATCGCTTCCGCCAGGACCACTGACCCGGCCCAGCGAGCCGATTTGCGCTTCCCATTCCCGCTTCCCGTCCCCGGAAAGATTGATCCCCGATGAGCACTCCCGAGGAGCGCCTGGCCGCGGCCGGACTCACCCTCCCGGCGGTCGCCACGCCGGTCGCCGCCTACACCCCGGCCCTGCGCAACGGGCCGTACGTGTTCGTCTCCGGACAACTGCCCACGGTCGACGACAAGTTGATCCACGTCGGCAAGGTCGGCGCTGAGGTCACGTTGGAGCAGGCCAAGGAGGCCGCGCGGCAATGTGCGCTCAACGCCCTGGCCGCTCTCCAGTCCGTGGTCGGCGACTTGGGTAACGTCAAGCAGGTAGTCAAGGTGGTCGGGTACGTCGCCGGCGCCCCCTTGTCGTCCTTCACTTCCCCGCCGGCTGTGGTCAACGGAGCCAGCGAACTGTTCGCGGCCATCTTCCCGGGACCGGCCGGGGTCCACGCCCGCACCGCGGTCGGCGTCGCGGTGCTCTCCCAGAACGCCCCGGTCGTCATCGACGTCCAGTTCGAGGCCTGAGGCGAACGTGGCGGAACTGCGGTTCGGCGCAGAGGGAACGCCGGAGGCGTTCCGGGAGTCGATGGCCCACCTGGTGTCCGGGGTGGCCGTCGTCACCGCGGGCGACCCGGCGGGCCGCCCCTGCGGGCTGCTGGTCTCCTCGATCACTTCGTACGGCACCGACCCGGCGTCCGTGCTGCTGGCCATCGGCTGTTCGGCGCGGACCTACCGGGCATTGGAGCAGGCCGAACGGTTCGGGGTACATCTGCTGGCATCCGACCAGCTGTACCTCGCCGAGGTCTTCGCCGGACATGACGAGAACAAGTTCGCCGACATCGACTGGCAATGGGACGGCCACGTGCCCAGGATCAGCGGCGCCATGTCCTACCTCAAGTGCCGCACCGTGATGTTCACCCCGCTCTCCGACCACGCGATTGTGGTCGGCGAGGTCACCAGCCTCGACGAGGTCACCGACAACGACCCGCTGGTCTACTACAAGCGCCGACTGGACTGGCACCTGAACTCAACCGGCGGCACAAAGCGCGCAACACCACCGCCAGGCCGCGACACACGGTGATAGGCGACGTTGCCGTTGCCGCTGTGGTCGCGGTCCGATCCGGCATGTCATCGGCCTGCACGGTGACGCAGCCCGCCACAGGCGATGGGAAGCACGGCCAATAGCGATCATCAGCCACTGAGAGGAATCATCGTGAAGGCTTACGTCATCGCAAGAGCCGCACAGGTCACCCCCGACCCGGAGATCGGCGAGTACATGCGAAGGATCGATGCGACGCTGGCGTCCTTCGAAGGGAAGTCCCTGGCTCACATGGGTGCGGTCGAGGTCGTCGAGGGCGCGTGGCCCACAGGGATCATCGTCATCGAGTTCCCCAGCCCAGAGATGGCGCGCGCCTGGTACAAGTCGCCCGAGTACCAGGAGATCATTCCGCTGCGCACCCGGCACATCGAGATGGACCTCATCATCGCCGACGGCGTCGAGGAACCATACAGCGCGGCTGAGACCGCCGACAGGCTCGGGTTCTAGCAGCCGCGAATGGCCGCTGCATCGGGCCAGGAGCCCTCACCCTGCCCGTCGACGACGACGACGGCCAGCACCTCCGGGAAGCTGCCGTCGCTGGTGATCTTGAGGAGACCGCACACGCCGGGCTGATCCTGACCTGCTTACCCAGGGCCTGTTGCGAAAGTGGCTGAGGAGGCAGTTCCGCGCCCTCCCTCGCGCTACCCAGGGCGCGACCGCGATGCAAGGGGCAACAGTGGGACGAAGAGTGCGACGGGCCGCAGGGACGCTGACCTTAACGGATCTGCTCCGACATCCAGGGCGTCTCATCGAGCAGTTCATAGGAGATGCTCGGTCTCGCGCCGAGGCCGATGTCGTAGCGTGGAACGCCGGAGAGGCTCGCGAGGTCTCCGCGTTCGTCCGTGACGGCCATCGTTTCCGGCAGGGATCGTTGATTCTGGATCCTGCCGCAGCGTCGCCAGTGGTGTGGCGGCCGTTTCGAGTGCTCGGCGGATCCGGCGAAGGCGTTGCCCTGGTTGCTCCGTTCCACGTCCATGAGGTGGGCCCGGTCGCTAACCCGGGAAGCCAGGCGGTCGACAAGGGAGTGTTCCGTCTGCTGTCTGTGCAAGCCGCAGATCGATACTGGGAGCTTGCTGTCCCCGCTGCGGACGTCACTCTGGTCCGGGCCGCACTGCGCGGGGATGGCGCCGCAAGATAGCCGACGAGCAGGTGGCGATGGGCATCAGCACGACGAGGCAGCGTCACAGCCATTCGTTGATGGCTGCTACCAGCACGATCGCTTCGTAGCCGACGGCGAGTGTGTCGCATCGCGTGGCAACGGGCCTGTGCCGCCTGAGCCTGTTGATACCGCATTAGACCGCGTGCCGCTGCTTGTAGTCGTCCTTGTCGAATGTCGGCGGCCGCCCGCCACGTGAGCCGCGATTCAGCCAGTTGCGACCCCGGTCCGGATCGCCCGTCTGCCCGCAGTTTTGCCGCTCCGCCCAGGGCCGTCATCTTCACCGGCGCCCCGGTCGGTGTCGGCCTTGGCCGCAACCTGTAATGCTGGCGCGTCGCGGGCGACGAACTCGTCAGCACGGTCCAGACCTTCGGCGCACTGCGACAGACGGTCATCGCCTGAAGCTGGCCCCGACGGACAAAGGAGTCCCTCATGGCACTGCATCGCCCAATGTCTCCCACGGGGCCCGGCGCCGCCGAGGGGGCCGTCCACTGCGCCGATCTCGACCCCGCCCCTGCCACCGACGGCCAGTTGATCTTCGTCACCCGGCACGCCGGACACTGGCCGTGGACACCACACGTCCTGGGGAACGCGAAGTATCTGTTCGACCGTTCGGTACTGACGGTGGGTCAGTTCTCGGTCAGTAGTTGCCGGACGACGTATCCGGCGTAGTCCACGCCGGTGCGGCCGCCCGCGACCAGCGCCGCGACGGCAATGTGGGAGTCGTACGCGGTCAGCCTGCCGTTGGTGTGGTCACCCTCCTCCGCGGTGCCTGTCTTGGTGCCGGTGCCTGCGAGACCGCCGAGGCGCGGGCCGGCGGCGCCGCTGGTGGCCACGGTGCGCATCGTCGACTGCAGGTAGCCGGCTGTGCGGGCCGAGATGGACCCCACCCTGCTTGCGGCCGAAACGGCCTTTGGCCAACAGGCAGAATCACCCTGAGCGCGGCCTCGTGCACCTTCGCCGACATCAGCAGCGCAGGCGAGCTGTGTCTCCGTAGACACCGAGGATGCAGTCCTTGAACAAGGCCATGGGCGGCCCTCCGCCTTCCGGGGCCACCTCCTGCCGCGACGGGAGTAGCCGTCCGGGCGGGGAATACTCGGTTCGGTGCTGAACCTGCCACCGAGACCTACAGCTTTCGGGCGGCGGACCGGCTGGACCGCCCGCCAGCCAGAATGGTCATGGCGTGGGGAAGCGCACGACGTTGTCGGGCAGTCGCGCCTGTTCCTCGGCCTTGCGCAACCGGTCGGCCAGGACCGCGCCCGCGAGGGTGAGGTGGGGGACCTGGTCCTTCAAGCCGGAGCGCTCCGCAGCTTGCAGAACTCGTTCTTCAGGTCCGCGTGCTGCCGGTCCGGGCTTTACGGTGAACACCCGCCTCGGCGGCCAAGCCGACGACGGTCAGGTTGCCGTTGGAGACGGTGGCCCGGCCGGTCAGGAGACGGTCGACGGCCTCGCGGATGCCGGCGCGCGCGTCCTTGCACTGTTCGTTCATGACAGGGCCTCAGCTGGCTGGACGGCGGCATCGCGCGTGTCGGCGATCTCGCGCGGGCGGCCCGCGTTGCGCTCGAGACGAACCGCGCCTAAGCGTGGGCGGTGCGCCAGCACCCCAAGCAGGGAGGCGCACTGTGCTCACGACCAGGACATGAGCTCCCTGCATCACGAGTAGGTCTATGGACCCGGGGTTTCTCTACCGGCACGGCGGCTACTGGTGGGACGGAATCTTGTGGCACCGTCCCGGCCAAGTCATCGACCGCGCCTACGAGGCGCGGCGTATGACATCCGCCGGCTGAAGGATGCGGTCACGGTGCGGCCACTTGGGGTAGGCACGGCCGAGGGCGGACCATTGGGTGGCGTGGCCTGCTGGGCGGGGCGGGGTTGTCGGTCAGAGTTGGTGGTATGGGCGAGATGAGCGAGGACACCGCAGCAGAGCCCGGTGGTGCCGCTGCGGAGTTGGGGAGCCCGGAGCGGCTCGTCGCGTTGTCGGACGGGGTCTACGCAATCGCGATAACGCTGCTCGTGCTGGACATCAAACTTCCGCCGGACCTGGATAAGGCGGAGTTCGAGGCCGCACTGCGCGGGGTGTGGCCGAGCCTGGGCGCGTATGGGCTCAGCTTCGCCGTGCTGGCGGGCTACTGGCGTGACCAGCGCCGGATCGTGCAACAAGTCCGGTGCTGCGACACCCTGATGATCCGGGTCGCCCTGGCAGGGCTGGGGCTGGTGGCGCTCCTGCCCTTCCCGACGTCGGTGCTCTCGGAGTACGGGGGAAGCTTCCCAGAGGCCGTTGCCCTGTACGCGGCGACCATCGCAGGCATCGCCCTGCTGCACCTAGCCCTGTTCCTCCTCGCGTGGCGCCGGCCCCACCTGATGGCCGCCCCACTGAGCGACCGAGCCGGATGGGACACGGTCATCGAGCTGGCCTCCATCGTCCCTGTCGCCGTGGTCTCCGTCGCGGTGGCCTTCGCCGTATCCACCTCCGCCGCCCTGTGGACCTGGCTCGCGGCGATCCCCCTCAAATACCTCTTGCGCCGCCTCGCCTCCGGTCGCGGCCGCATTTGACCTGCGGAGGAAGGAACTGGGTGGTGCTCGGCGTCGCCAACTGACACCCGGACCACGTCAGGGATGGCATTCGTATGTTGCGCGGTTCGGGGGAATTCAGGGCCAAGCCTGGAAGAACCTGCATTACGTTCTGCCCCACCGCGGCGTTTCCGCCGCCGATCGCTGGTGAACGCTAAACCGGTGTGCGGCGCGGGTGGGCTTGATCCGCTTTGACGGACATCCGAGATCAGGGGTTCAGCCCCGGGAGGATGTCCATCGTGGAGAGCATGGGGAAGAAGAAGCCTCGCCCTCGCCGCTCTTCACGCCCGAGTTCAAGGGCGAGATCGTCGAGCTGTGCCGACGCGGTGACCGCTCGGTCGGTCAGATCGCCAAGGACTTCGACCTGACCGAGACTGCGGTGCGGCTGTGGGTCAGTCAGGCCGAGTTCGACGCGGGCGAGCGTGACGGGTTGACCAGCAGCGACCGCGAGGAACTGGCCGCACTGCGGCGAGAGAACCGCCGCCTGCGCGAGGACGTCGACATCCTCAAGCGGGCCACGGCTTTCTTCGCGAAGGAGACCCGGTGACGGTGCACCCGTTCACCGAGGCGGAGAAGCGTGCAGGTCACAGCGTGAAACGACCGTGTGATCTGCTGAAGGTCTCCCGGACCGCCTTCTATGACCGCCGCACTCGCAGCCTGACCACCACACCAACGATGACCGTCAAAGCGGAACAAGCTCAGAAGGGACGCGTACTGCGTTGCAGGGCGAGTAGGAGTCCCCTTTGCAGGGTGGCGAGCATCGTGGTGGCGAGGGCGTCCGGGTCGATGCCGGGCATGATTTTCCCGTCGGTATGAAGCGACCTGAGTCCTTCGCTGATGACGGTTGACCATCGCTCGAATTCGGCGGCGAGGAGGTCTCGGGCCTCGGGGTCGCTCTCGGCGAGTTGACCAAGCCTGGCGGTCCACGTGATCTGTGACAACCTCTCGGCCCACAGAGCACCAGTGGTGCGCAAGTGGCTTCTGGCGCACCCCCGGTTCGAGCTGCACTTCACCCCCACATACTCGTCGTGGATCAATCAGGTCGAGCGGTGGTTCGCCGAGCTGCAACGGCGCTGCCTGGAATGCGGCGTCTTCTGTTCACTCGACGCGCTCAAAGCCGCACTCGACGACTGGATCAAGATCTGGAACGAGCGGGCGCGGCCGTTCGCCTGGACCAAGACCGCCGACCAGATCATCGACCGCATCTGTCGCTACTGCGACAGAATCTCCGGACCAGCCCACTAGACCGGTCTGTAGCTGGCGGGCGGCGCGCAGAAGTCGCAGGGCAGAGGCTCTACTTGGGACGGCCTTGTGTGCTGCCCTCAGTCGCGGTTGCGGCCGGTCCGTCGTCCTCGACTCCGCCGTGGTGCATCCGGGTCCGCGCAGAACGTCAAGTGCGCGTCCTGCAGGCCGGCTGCACGGCGAAGTCACCTGTGGTGCGCATGGTGCGCCAGTGGTTGCTGAGGTGGCGTACGGCGAACCACCTCTCCTCGCGCCCGCACCGTGTGGCGTCGTTGGCCGGCCTCGCCGCGGGCGTCTCACCAGGAGCCTCCGCCACCTCCGCCGCCTCCTCCGCCGACCGAGTATCTGGTGTCGGAGCCGGAATCCGTCCTGGATCCCGAGCTGGAAGCGGCCGAACGGCTGGGGGGCACCTGTCCGGTATTTGAGGAGACGGCGTCGAGGATCGCGAGGGCCATGAGCGGGCGGACCAGTGGCATGCGTGCGGGCCGAGTCGCGGACGGGACAGGTGGGGGCACTGTCGATTCGGACACCGCCTGGCTCCAGTGGTCGGACACGCCGAGAGCCACTGCCCAGGCGGTGTAGTGGTCCAGTACGCCTGCGTGGGCGGCCGCGTCCACGTGCTGGGCGCCGGCACCGGCCAGGTAGCGGCGGAAGCCCTCGACCCGGAGCCACAGCTCCGTGCCCTGGGGAGTGAGCATCGGCACTTCGTCCGTCCCGGCGAATATCCCGGCGCCCGCTCCCGCGACGGCGGCCGCGATGGGAAGCAGTACTGCCCAGTAGTCGGCGGGACGGCCTGCGGCGATCGCGGTGACGATCACGGTGATCAGGCCGGCGAGGAAGGTGAGCGCTCCAGCCAGCCCGACTCGGTTCCACCGCTTGTGGGCTTTGGCGTCCCATAGATCGCTGCTGTTGCGCCACACGATCAGCTGGGTGCCTATCCTGCTCCATGCGTTGGCGAAGAGCCTGTCGTAGGGGCCGCCGAGCACCAACGAGTCGCGGCCGACGAACGCCCGGTCCAGAACCTCACCAACGGTGCTGTCGGAGCGCGGGACTTCTTCCCGTGAAGGGCGGGTGAGGGTAGGAAACGTCTCATTGTCCTCCATGTCCACCACCAGATAGCCATCGTCGACGGCGCTCAGCAGCCAGGCTGCCTTGTGTCGGGTCCGGGTGTCCCCGGTGAGCAGGACGCCGCCCAGAGCCGGAGTCAGCTCCTTGGGCGGGGCGGCGGTCTCGGTGGCCAGGGCGGGGAGTCGGCTGATGTCGATACGGCGCACCGCGCCGGCCGGGCCGGCGGTGGAGCCCGGTAGCGCGTCGGCGTAGATCATCTCGCGTCCGGTCCGTCGTACCAGCCACCCCGCCACCAGGGCGGCGGCGAGGGCGATGCCGGCCGTGAGCAGTCCCACCCGCAGTGAACCAGGCCGGTGGACGGCGATGACCGGCCCGGACGGTTCGACCGGGGGCGGCGGCGCGGTGGCGAGTTGCCCCGCGGAGACGGCGTACAGGGTCGCACCACGACCTGCCTTGAGGTTGTCGATGGCGAGCGTGAGGTGGCCCGGCAGGGGTCGGCCGACCTGGCAAGGTTCCCGGGAGGCGCGCGCACCGCCGGCGCAGCGGATCCCACCGAATTCGTAAGGGCCGGTCACATGAATCTCGACGTGGTCGAGCGGGACCTGCCACCCAGTGCCGACCGCGTTCCACGCGAGCTTCCCGCCGGGCGCGATGCCATCCAGCTCGTACTGGATGCGATAGCGGTGCCGACCAGTGACGGTGCGGTCCGCGTCGCCTATACGGATGCGGGTCTCGCCGTCGTCGCCCATGTCCGGCTCGACCTGGTACGGGACTCGCTTCCCGCCCATCGTGACGCTCACCTCGGCCTCGGCGGCGAGGCCGGGAACATCGCGCAAGATGCCGTGCCGGTTCTCGTTCCCGAAGTCATAGTCGATCACCTCGGTGATACGGGCGCGGCCGTCCGCGGCGAGAGCCGCCTCGGTCCACAGACGGGCCACGTGCTCGGAGCTTGCCACCCACGCGCTCATCACCGCGCCGAGTGAGGCAACGCCGCCCAGCGTCAACACCGCGACGAGCACGACCACCATGGTCGTTCCTCTTCGCCGCCGCCGTGCCACGTCCGCCGCCGTGTCGCCGCTGCCGCCGCTCATGCCGCCCCCTGTTTCCCTCGACCGAACCAAGCCGAATTCCTGATCAACTACGCGTCGCGAAAACGTAGTCCAGCTCCGGCTGTCATGAAACCCCCAGACCAACGCCTGTGCACCCGGGCCTGCGCCGGCACCGGGACGCTCGCTCGATCCACGCTTCGCCGCCATGATCCAGGCCGTGAGCGGCACGGTGGTTCTTGAGGGATGGAAGTCGTCCTCATCATCAGGATCATCAGGGTTCCGCGTCCCGCAGGCTCAGGAGACGCCGCAGGCTAATTGCGCTGCGGCGCCAGCGTGCGTACGACGTCGAATTCGTTGCCATCGGGGTCGGCCATGACCACCCAGCTCCGGGCCGGGCCCTGTCCCACATCGGCCTTGGTGGCGCCGAGGTCGAGCAGCCTGCACACCTCGTCTTCGGTGCTGCCGTCGATCGGGCTCACATCGAGGTGGAGCCGGTTCTTGCCGGACTTGCTTTCGGGCACCTTGATGAAATGCAGAGTGGGCGGCATCTGGCGGGCCCGTACCTCCTCGGCGGTCGGCGCCCAGGAGCCGATCTCGACCTTGCCCTCGCTTCGGTCGATCACCTCGAAGTCCAGGACCGCGCACCAGAAGGCCGCGAGCATCTCCGGATCGCGGCAGTCAATCGTCAACTCGGTGAATCTGCTTGTCATGACACTCCCCGATGGTCAGGTCGGCATGGGACGGTCGTTCGGGCCCTCGTCAGTGGGCTTTGGCCATGCCGGTGAAGAGGGCTTGGAGGACGTCGTCGACGTATTCGTGGGTCAGGGGTTCCTGGGTGATCAGGAACTGGAAGTAGAGCGGACCGGAGAGGACTGCCATGGCGAGCTTGAGGTCGAAGGCAGGGGACAGCTGGCCCCCGTCCTGTGCAGCCTTCAACCGGGCGACGGTCAAGGCGGCTTGGGGAATGATGAAGCGATCGTTGAGTGCCCGGGCAACCTGCGGGTCGTACTGCGCCTCACCGATCAGGGCCTGATACAGCGGGCCGAAGGGCGGGTTGCCCAGCAAATCGACGGCTGTGTGCATCTGTGTGCGCAGGTCGGCGACGATGTCGCCCGTATCGGGGTAGTCCAGACGTGACGGGTGCAGAGAGAGCAGTGAGTCCAGGAACAGGGCCCCCTTGGAGGGCCATCTGCGGTAGATGGTGTGTTTTCCCGCACCGGCTCTGGCCGCGATGGCTTCCATGCTGAGCTTGGCGTAGCCGATCTCCTGGCCCAGTTCCAGCGCGGCCCGCATGATCGCCTCGGTCCGGGCGGCCCCGCGGTGGGTGTCAGTCATGCCGTCATGCTACCGGCACGGTACGTGCCGTTCTTGACAAGCTGACGACCCGTGCATTCTGCTTGGCGGCACGATACGTGCCGTTCCAATGGGGAGTGTATGGACACCGACGTGATCATCGTGGGAGCCGGCCCGACCGGCCTGATGCTGGCGTGTGAACTGCGCCTTGCCGGGGTGCGTCCGCTGGTGCTGGAGCGCCATCCGTACCCCCGGAACACCCCGAAGGCGGGTGGCCTCGGCGGGCAGATCCTGGAACTGCTGCGCTACCGGGGCCTGCTGGAGCGATGCGAGGCCGCCTGCACCGGCCCCGCCCCGGCCCCTCGGTTTCCGTTCGGCGGCGTCCACCTCGACCTGACCCGGCTTGCCGACCCTCCCCTGCACGCTCTGCCGCTCCCGCAGCAGCAGCTCGAGAGACTGCTCAACGACCGCGCCGCTGAGCTCGGCATCGAGATCCGCCGCGGGCATCAGGTGACTGGAGCCATTCAGGACCAGACAGCCGTGACCGCCGAGGTGCACGGCCCCGACGGGCCGTACCGAGTGGTGGCCCCGTACCTGGCGGGCTGCGACGGAGCCCGCAGCCGGATCCGCGACGCGGCGGGCATCGCGTTTCCCGGCATCACCTATCCAGAGGTCAACCGGCTGGCCCAGGTCACCTTTCCCGACACTGTGACCCTGCTCGCCAACGGCGATCTCGATGTCGCCGGCTTCGGGACGGTCCAGGGGGGATTCACGCGGACGGACCGTGGTCTCCTCGGAGTTGGCGCATCGCCCGGGTCACCCGTGGTCTCCCTCTACACCACCGAAGAGGAGAGCACCGAGTACGACGACGACACCCCGATGTCCATGACCGAGTTCCAGGACAGCTTCCGCCGCGTCCTGGGGGCGGATCTCCCGGCGGGCGAGGCAGTTCGCCTGTCGCGGTTCACCTTCAAGGCCCGACAAGCCGAGCAGTTCCGCGGTGGGCGGATCCTGCTGGCCGGTGACGCGGCGCATCTCTTCCCCGCAACGGGCGTGGCGATCAACGCAGGCATGCTCGACGCGGTCAACCTGGCCTGGAAGCTGGCCGCCGACATTCACGGCCGGGCCCCCGCACACCTGCTGGACACGTACCACGACGAGCGATCCTTCGCCGCCGCGCGCACGATGCTGCACACCCGAGCTCAGGTGGCGCTGCGGCGCGGGACCGACCCGGCCTCCGAAGCGCTCCGCGAGGTCATGCAGGAGCTCTTCACCGACGAGCAGCCGCTGCGCCGTATGGGGGCGCTCGTCGCCGGCTCGGACATCCGCTACCCGGTGCCCGGACCATCCGGTGGACACCCCTTGGCCGGAGCGTTCGCCCCTGACCTCACCCTGCACAGCGACCGTGGAATGACCTCCGTCGGCGAACTCCTGCGCACCGCACGGCCCCTCCTCCTGGACCTCGCCGACCGCAAGGATCTCCGCCAGGCCGCCCGAGACTGGAGCTCCCGCGTCGAGGTCCTCACCGTCAAGACCGAAGACCGCCCCGCCGACGCCCTCCTGATCAGGCCTGACGCGCACATTGCCTGGGCCGCGGCCGTAGGGGGGTCCCCGGACGACGCCGCACCGGCATTGCGCGAAGCGCTCGCCCACTGGTTCGGCGCCCCCGAGAGCCACATCTGACGCCCACGCCCGCCGGAAAGGACAGCGGCACAGATGCCGCCCGCTCCTCACCGGCCCCTCCCCACACTGAGAATCGAGCTGCCGGCATGCCCCCTTCCCCCTCCGGGATCCCGTTCACGCAATGGTTGGGAGAGCACGCCGTGCCGCTCCGCCACCTCGACCCGCAGGCGCCGCTCGACGACTTGGAACCGCTGCGCGCCATCATCGGCGACACGCGCGTCGTCGCGATCGGCGAACACTCCCACTTCATCGAAGAGTTCGCACTTCTCAGGCGCCGACTCCTGCGGTTCCTCGTCGAACGGTGCGGTTTCACCGTCCTGGCCTTCGAGTACGGCTTCAGTGAAGGCCTGCCCCTCGATGCCTGGGCCCAAGGAGAGGGCGCAGAAGAGGACCTGAAGGACCACCTCGCCTCGGCGGTTCCCATCGGGATCACCGAGCCCCTGCAGTGGGTACGCCGACACAACCGCACCGCCTCATCACCGGTGCGCTTCGCCGGGATCGACATCCCCGCGGCGGGCGGGTCCCTGCTGCCGGCCCTGGCGTCGGTCGCCGCCTATCTGCGCCGCATCGACCCCGAGAGCGTGCCGACCGTCGAGACGTCCATGCGTATCGCCGCATCGTTCGCAGGCGGCACCGCAGCCGTGGCCGCGCCTGCCTGGGCGCGACTGCCTGACACCGAACAGAATGCCCTCACCGCGGTCCTCGCGCGCCTCCTCGTCCGATTCCGCTCTCTTGAACCGCTCTACGCCGCCCGAAGCGGCCGGCACGACTACGACCTCGCCCTGCACTGCCTCGAAGGCGCCTGCCATGGCGACTACACCTTCCGCGCCATGGCCGGCCTGTTCGCGAACACCGGCCTCACCGCCGACACCTCGGCCCGGGACGCCTACATGGCCAGATCGGTCCTCTGGCACCTGGAACACCTCGATCCCGGTGCCCGTGTCGTCCTGGCCGCCCACAACGCCCACATCCAGACGACGCCCATCGCCTTCGGCGGGCGTCTCACCGGGCTCCCGATGGGACAGCAGCTGCAACGTGTCCTGGGCGACGACTACTTCGCGCTCGGCCTGACCAGCGTCGCCGGCCACACCGCGGACATGCACCGCGACGAGGAACAGCCCTTCGGCTTCACTCTCGGCGATACGACGCTGGAACCGCCCGAACCCGGAAGCGTCGAGGGCGCCTGTGCCGACGCCGGCCTCGGACTCGGCATCGCCGATCTCCGCAGAGCGCGCACGGAGACGTCCGAGCGCCCTGACCGCATCCGACTGCAGGGCACCTATGTGCACACCCCCGTCCTCGACGCCTTCGACGCCATCCTGACCGCGCCGGCTTCCACCGTCACCAAGGACCTCCGTATCTGATGAACGGACCTGCGGAGCCATGATGTTGGGTGAACACGACCTTGCGCAGTCGCCTGCGGACTCCGCCGTTCTGGGACTGATGCACTGGTCCACCGAGCCGCGCGGCGGCGGTGTCATCACCCGCCGCATACGGAGCGCGATGGCCGCCACCTGCCCCCTCTCATGACCAGCCGAGGGCACGCCGACAGGGCTTGGCGGACTCTCTGCAGGGGCGGGCCAGTTGTGGCGACTCGTCGAGGGCGGGTTGCGCCCCAGCCCGGGGATCCCCTCACCGCCGAGCGGCGAGGGGATCCCCGGGCGACCTGCCGATCCGCCGCAACCGCAACATCGAACACGTCGTCCCGGACAGGCAGGCTGGACGAACCGTTCAAAACATCACGGTGCACCACCGATTGGCAAGAGGGACCGCGCCCTGTTCGGATCCCCCATTCACTTCCTGCCGACCGACAACGGGGCGGCGAAGTGGAGTTCCCGTCTCGTCTTCCGAAGCCGCGAAGCATCGCTTGGAAGATTTGATGGTCGTACGATCGGATCGCTTCATGGAAAGAGAACGCTGTTGTGCCCCCGCAGGTTGCGTTCCACACAGGGAACGCTTGAGGTGTCGTGCGGGACATCCTCCGGGACGCTTTCCTCGGCCTGACCCGGGCGCACCAGGCGGGCACCGCGATCGCCGCACCGAAGGCGTACCTGACCACGGCCGTGACGCGGACGGGCATCAACCACCTGAGCTCGGCGCGGGTACGGCGGGAAACCTACGCGGGGAACTGGCTGCCCGAGCCGGTCGTCTTGATCAACGACCGGGCGGGACCCATCGAGCACGCCGAGCTGGCCGACTCGCTGTCCCTGGCCTTCCTCGTACTGTTGGAAGCCCTCTCCTCGCTAGAGCGGGCGGTGTTCATGCTGCGCGAGGTGTTCGGGCACGACTACCCGGACGTGGCGAGGACCACCGGGAAGTCCGAGGCGAACTGCCGCCAGATCTTTGCCCGCGCCAAGAAGCGCATCGCCGCGGCCGGGTCGGAGGCCGACAGCGCCCCCCCGCCCAGCGGGCCGAGGGCGAAGAGCTCGCTTGCAAGTTCTTCGAGGCAGCCGAGGGCGGCGACCTGGACGCGCTGCTCAGCATGCTCGCCCCCGACGTCGTTTACCACGGGGACGGCGGCGGCAAGGCCACCAGCTCGGCGACCAGGAGGCCATGGCCGCCCAACTCGGCCACCTCCTCACCGCCGGCGCGCACCCCGCCGTCTCCCTGGGCATCATCCCGGCGGCATCCGGCGAACGTGCGCTGTGGCCGCAAGAGGTCTTCCACATGTACGACGAGACGCTGGTCTCGGTGGAGACCCTGGCTGCGCAGATCCGCGTCACCGAACCGTCCGAGATCGCCCTCTACCTCAAGGCATTCGAGCAGCTCCGCGGCATGGCGGTCTACGGAAGCGGAGCCCGTGCACTGATCGCCCGAGCCATCGAGCGACTGGGCTGAGCCTTCGACGACGAGGGCGACGGACACCTGGCCGCGGCCTGAACCGGTCAACCGCCGCCAGCGGGGCGCTCGGCGGCAGGCCGCGAAGGGTCCAGGAAGCCGAGTCTCCGCAGCCTTGGTGGCCGGCACTCTGAAATAATGCGCAGGACGGGGAAGTGAGGGGTTGAGTCATGCCGGAGAGGAACCTGCAGCCCGGGCTGCACGGGGCGCGGGGTGTACGCGGCAGCGACGCGGTCGCCCGGCGCCTGGACGCCCTCGCGGGCGGCATCGTCACCCTGATCACCGCCCGGCGTGGCCTGATGGCCCGTCTGCACTACCTGACGCGCACCAACCACGCCCGGGCCGCGGCGAAGGCGGCCGGCCTGACGGTGACCGACCGCACGATCAAGAACTGGTTGTCGGGCAAACGCCAGCCGAACGCGGCCAGCCTGGAGAAGATCGAGGCCGCGTACCGCAGTGTGCGCCGGGAGAACGTTTCCAAGCATCTGCTCAAACGGCTGAACGCGGGTGGCGGAACCCGGGTGGAGATCCACCCGCTCAACCAGTCGCAGGTCGATCGCCCGCGCCAAAGAGTCGTGGAGTACCGGCAGATGAACGTCCGTGACTGGGGCCCCATCGTCGCCGCCTGGGCGGCCGACGATGACCAGGGCTTGGATGCGGCCTGGACCGACGGAGTTCTCCCTGACCTGGGCTCACAATGGGGCCAGTACGAGATCGTCACCAACATCGGCTTCGCCGCCTGACAAGAGCGTGATCAGGGGCCGCTCGTGATGGGTCAGAGTCTTGGGGCCCGGCGAATCGACCATCATGCGCACGGCCCGTCACCTGACCCGCGGTTCGTGGGGCATTCGGTGTTCAGGGTGCCGGCCAGACCTGGAGGAGGTAGTGCTCGGCGATCGGTTTGCTGTCTTCCTGGACGCCGTCGGGGTTGGTGTCGCGGCCGTGGGCGTGGAGGCGCATGCGGTAGGTGCCGGGGCCGTTGAAGGCGAGGTTGACCTCGTAGGCGTCCATGTCGTCGCTGTCCTCGTTGGGTCCCATGCAGGCCGTCAGGTGCGCGATGCCCAGGGTGGAGGTTTAGTCGAGCTCGGTGACGTCCTCCCACGCCTGGGTCTGGTCGCGGTCGAGGGGGGTGGGGGAGAGGTCGAAGGAGATCATCGCGCGTCCGGCACTGATGCCCGCGATGACGTACAGGTGGTTGTTCCCGCCGGCGGCCAGGCCGTTGTTGTCGGCCGCGGTGATGGTCCGGTTCTTGAGGTAGTCGAGGTCGTCGTCTTCGAGGACGTAGAACTGGCTCTCGCCCACGGAGAACCGGTACGGCCCTTGGATCATCCGATCACCCTAGGGCGACACCGGCCCCGAACTTGGGAGCGCCCCAACCGGGGTGGGGCGATGCTTCGGGTGGGCCATCTCGCGGGCCGAGAATATGCGGCCTCTGTGCCCTTGGTGAACGGCCGGGCGCATGTCATATCGTGCAGGCCGTTCACCACACCCCAGAACGCGCTGAGCGCCTGGCACCTCGTTTCAGCTGAACTGCTCCGTGAGCCAGGCGAAAAGGGCACGGGTCACTCCTGAGACGAACCCCCCGACCGCGGTCCGTAGGAGTGTGGGTTGTTGGGGCTGGGCTGTGCGCGCACGGGTCATGAAGTCCCCTCCGTAGATAGGACCAGCGCTGGCGTGAGTGTGGCGGCTGGCCTGTGCTCTCCACACTGGGCGACCGGTTTTCCGCAGTTCCGGGTTGCGATGAAGCCTCAACTGGGCTGCGCGAAGGCCCTGTTCGGGCCGGGCAGAGCCCGCGTTGGGTTGCATGATGGTGCGATGAGTCGCGATGAAAACGCATCGACTGCCGGGAGCGAGGCGGTCGGCAGCCCGGGGCGCCGTGCTCGGCCGAGACCACTGGCCCAGCCGTCCGTACCTGAGGGCCCGTTGCGTGAACTCAAGGAACTTGTCTACCAGGCGTATCTCGCAGCGGGGGCTCCGAGCCTGGACATGATGGCGGCCGATGTGGCTGCGGACGACACCCTGACCGCGGCGCCGTCGCGGGACACCCTGCACCGCATCATCAGCTCCCCGGATATCCCCGCACAGCAGGCAGACCTGCTCGCCCTGGTGACCGTGCTCACGCGACGAGCCGCCTGGCCAGAAGGTGAGGCCACACGTCAGGCAGGGAATTTATGGGTCGCAGCCCGCCTGGAGAGGCCGGTGGGCAAACTCATCGGTGAGCTGAATGACCCGTACGACCTGGAGGTCCACCGCGCCATCGAGGTCGAGGCAACCGCTCGGCTCACGGGACCAGAACTCCTGCCCGCGTACGTGCGACGGGAACACGATGAAGCGCTGCGCCAAGCCGCACAGGAGGCAGCAGATGGAGAAAGCCGCCTGGTGATGCTCGTCGGCAGTTCGTCCACCGGCAAGACACGCGCCTGCTGGGAGACTCTCCAGGAACTGCCGCCGCACTGGCGGCTGTGGCACCCCATCGACCCCGAACGTCCGAAGGCGGCTCTCGCCTCCCTCGGGCACGTGGGCCCGCACACGGTGGTGTGGATCAACGAATCGCACCACTATCTGCTGCCTCCCGACCGGGAGGTCGGCGAGCAAGTAGCCGCAGGTCTCCGTGAACTGCTTCGCGACCCCGCCCGGCAACCAGTGTTGGTCCTGGGAACGATCTGGCCCGAGTACCAAGATCAACTGATGGCGGAGCCGGTCCCGGGTAAACCAGACCCCTACGCACAGGCCCGCAGTTTGCTCTCCGGGCGATCGAAGACGGTCCCCGCCGCATTCGATCCAGCGGCGCTGCGCGACCTGGCAGACAAGGCCCGCACCGACCAGCGACTCGCGTACGCGGCTGAGCGCGCCGAGGGTGGGCACATCACCCAATACCTCGCAGGCGCACCAGAACTCCTCGCCCGCTACGAGGCTGCCCCGCCAGGCGCCCGCGCACTGATCATTGCGGCCATGGACGCCCGCCGTGCGGGCCACGGCCTGGACCTCCCGCACGCATTCCTCGCCTCGGCTGCCGAGGGCTACCTCTCCGACCAGGAATGGGACCTGCTCACCGACGACTGGCTCGAGGCAGCATTCGCCTATGTGGCCAAGCCGGTCCGCGGCGCCCGAGGCATCCTCTCCCGGCGACGCCCCCGCCAGGGCGAACCGGGCGGCGGCCCGATGTACAGGCTCGCCGACTACCTCGAACAGCACGGCCGGAACACCCGCAGGACCCAACCGGTGCCCGCTTCGCTGTGGGAGGCTGCGCTCCATCACAGTGCGGGAGTTTCCACACTTGGACTGGCTGACTTCGCCGGCGCCTGCGGGTTGTTCCGTATTGCCTTCCTCCTCAACCACCGGGCCAGGCAGCGCGGGGACGGGAAGGCGAACGCCCGGGCGGCTGAAGGGCTCCGCGTTTCGGGCCGGGAGGAGGAAGCGCTGGAGTGGTACCTCCGGGGAGCCAACGCGGGCGACGCATTCTCTAGCCGCCGCGCAGCGCAGATCCTGGGACGCAACGGGAAAGTCGGCCAAGCTATCGCCCACTACCGCAAGGCTTTCAGTGCCGGAGACACCTATTCCGCGGACCTGGCCTCTGATCTCCTGCGCACACACGGGCTCGCGGACCAGACCAGGCACTGGACCGAGATGACCCCCTTCATGGTCGGGTTGGACGGATCGTTGATAGTCCTCGACCGTGTGTCAGTTGGCGGTGGGACACGTCTGAAGGCTGGGCTCGACGGCGAGTTGCGTGCACCGTCGGGCGAAGCCGCCGATCGGCTCCGCGACCAAGGGCGTAGCGACGAAGCGCTCAAGGCCTACGAGCAAGCCGCCGCCGACGGCGACCTCAGCGCCCTGCGCCGGGCAGCGGGCATGCTGCGCCTGAACGGCAAGATCGATGAGTCCGTTGCGTGGTACCAGCGGGCATTTCGCGGTGGTGACGTCAACGCTCTATGGCGCGCCGGTAGCGCTCTCGCAGACGAGGGGCGGGACGAGGAGGCACTGACCTGGTACCTCCGGGCCGCAGAGGCCGGCCAGCCCTCTGCTCTGCGCCGCGCGGGGTACCTGCTCCAACGACGCGGTCGCCTTGGTGAAGCACTGGAGTGGACGCGGCGGGCCGGGCAATCCGGAGACGGCCACGCGCTTTCTCGTGCCGCGGAGCTTCTGAGCCGGCAGGGACGAGCAGACGAGGCCATGGCGCTGAAGAAGTACGGCTGGAATGCGGACGGGTCCATTTCCGAACCGTGGGAGCCCACCCTCCTCGCGGCCGAGACGGCCTTTGACTGACAGGCAGAACCGCACTGAGCGCGGCCCTGTGCACCGTCGTAAGTGTCAGCAGCGCAGGCGGGCTGTGTCTCCGTAGATACGGAGGATGCAGTCCTTGAACAAGGCCATGGGCGGCCCTCCGTCTTCGGGGGCCAGGGACAAATCAAGGCCCAGGATGGGCTTGATGACCTGCGTCGTTCTAGAGCCGTCCGGGTCTGGCCCCTGGAGATCCGCCCATTTCTCGAAGTGACTGCGGACCGGTTCCCACCCCGGGCCCGGCAGGAAGTGGCAGAGGAACGACGGCTGATCGACGGCGTATTGGCGCAGTTCACCGATCCGGGAGTCGCCCTGCATGAGCCACCACACCCTGTTCATGACTGCCCTTCGGTCACGCCTTCAGCCGGCCGACTCTGAGCAGCAACGCTGCGTCGCTCAGTCAGGGAGTCCGGTGAAGGTCAGCGTAGTGCGCAGCGGTGACGGGATTCGAGGGCCCGTGGGCCGACGAGGTAGCGGATATTGCTGGGATCCTGGCCGGTGGTGTCGGGCGTCCACGTCGAAGCCCATCAACCGGTGCAGGACAAGCGCGTCGTACTGTTCGTCGCTGCCGCCGGTGCACATCTCCCTCAGAACCCCCGTTGGGTGCGGATCTTTTGGAGGGAAGCTCGACGCTCTGTTCGCGGCAGTGAGTTTATCTCGGTGTCCGAGTGGGTCGATGAGTACGACAATGGCGTGATGTCGTCGCCTGAGCTCACTGAGGATGAGTACGAGAGAACCATCGAGAGTCTTCGCGGCACGCGCCTCGTAAGAGTGGCCTACTACCCGCTCAGTTGCGGCGACGATGGGACCGAGATCGAGGACTGGGATTTCGGTGCATGGCACCTGCCCACGATGGGCGTCGGTCTGCTTGCCGAGAGCGGTACGCACTACTCGGCGGTGTGGGGCAGCAGCTTCGACCACTACGGCTTGGAGCTCTTCCGGGAACCCATGTCCAGTCAGCTGACCATGATCGGGGAGCCCGGAGGGTCACCTGAAGTGGTGGTAACCGACCACCCTTCTTGGTCGGGGTTCATCGGGGTTCCGCTCGTGGGCGCCAAAATTCTCTGGTCCGAAGGTGACTACGGGCACCGCCTGCCGGTCGCCATCGAGCTTCGTGCGCCCACTGCCACCGCGTGGCTGGTGGCGGGCCGTTCGGCACAGTGGCCCCCAACCGGACACTTCTGGCTCGGAACCGACGACGTAATGGCCGTTTTCACGCGCGAGTTCGCTGACGCCGTCAATCTCCCTCTGGAGAACCGAGGCGGGTAGCGGCAGACGGCGTCAAATCAGGCGGTGAGGTCGTACTCCTGCTGGCTAGGAGCGGGATAGAGACGTTGGTGCTTACGACGTGCGTGGTGATGCCGGTAGTTCTCGAAGTCACCGTTCGTGATCAGTGAGCGGAGCTGGAGGACGGCTTCGGCGCCGTCGAGCCCCAAGCGGGCGCCGGTGATGTCGAGGCGGTCGACGATCAGGTGTTGCAGGCTCCTTCGAGAGACTGTCCGAAAGATCGTGGATCAGTTCGCGTCGTCACGGTCTGACCTGGTGCGAACCGCTCCATTTGAAGATCGACCCACGAACTATCGGACAGTCTCTGCTTTTCGGCATCAATAGCAGCTGGCATATCCTTCACTGCGAGTACTTGTGGAGGTAAGTCATTTTCTCAGGATGGGAAAGAGCATAATTATTTCTCATTTACGCCGGGAGTCGGGCTCGGGGGGTTTGGTGTGGATGGAACTATTGATCTACAGAATAGCAATGCGGACTCAGCTGGTCAGCTTTCGGGATGGGCTGGACAGATCGATGTAAATGCAGGGGAGGGGCCCGCGCTCCATAGCTCAATTGGCACAGGTGGTTCTCGGAACAGCCGTGGGGCTATCGTGTATACAACTCAGTATGGATTGGGGGCTGGCCTAAATTGGCTTCCGCCGTTGGTTCCTATTAGTGTGACTGGGGGAGTGGGGTACACGTTCGTCTTTCACGACTAAAGGCTGGGTGGTGACAGCTTTCTATGCAACGCGCCCCGTTGCGCGAAGAGGCGAGTTGCATCTACTGTCCGCATGGTAACGCTAATTGCGCGAAGTGATTCAGGGATTGGATGTCAAATGGATTGGGCAACTTCTGCGGAAGGCGCAACTCCTGCTGCAGCGAAGGCTCTCACCTTGGTTTGCGGAGTGGGATTCTTGACATTCGGGATGGCTTTTTTGAGATGGGCGAAACCGATATCAGAATTTGCTCAAAATCAAGTATCCAAGATGGAGGCCCGAAGGGAAGAGGGATTCCCGTCATCCAAATGTATAAAGTCTTTCGGTGCACTGTTCAGCACGATTGGGATTCTGATAATTTCGTTCTCGGCTGTACTGATCTTCATTCATTGAATTTCCCTCATCGGTGAGGCTCCCGCTGTGGTTGTGTCGTCTCGGGTGGTTTGCGGGTTGGGGTGTGTCGGGCAGGGCTGTGACCTGCTGTGCTGCAGAGTCTGAGAATCGGGGATCGTGTGTCTTTTGGGGGTGGAAAGGGTCTTTGACCTGCGAGGTTGCAGGTTATGAGAGGGGCCTTCAGTTCAGTTGAGACGACCGATCGCGGGCCTGTCCAGGGCTGGCTCGTCGGCGGTCGAGGCGGCCGGCCGGAACGGCGCCACCGGCAACAGCCCTTGCTCGCAGTACGGCCGGGGTCGCACCCGCCCGGCCAGTCCCAGGACATCGGACGACATCGCTTCACTTCTTGCTGGTGGCTGCCGTGGTGGTCTTCCACCGCATGCCGAGGGCGGTGTGAGGTTCGGGGAGGGTTTCACTGAGGTGTTCGGGTTTTCACGTCATTGATACGGGCTTGTATCTGTGCTGGTCGATGGGCAATTTGGCCGGTTGATCTTGGTGGTGGTATTCCGGATTCGATGGTGGTGTGATGCCGGATGGGTTGGTGTTGTGTTCGTCGAACCTCCTTCGGGCTTTGGTCCTGCTGATCTTTTTCCGGGCTCGCATGACCCACGAGCTCGCGTGCTCGAGTCGCCACCGCTTTGCGCAGCCGTCCTGGTTCAGCGCTGTGACCGTGAGGTCAGGTGGTGTGGGGGTGTCGTACGGCGGTGTCATCGAGCGCGGCGGCCAGGGTGAGGTCCGGTGCGAGCTCCACCGGGGCGTCGAAGAGCTGGCAGATCATTTCTCCGGCGCCGTTGACGGACTCGGCGGCGGTCCTGGACAGCGGCGCTCACCGAGTTGGGGATCGAGTGGGCATGAGCGACAACCCGGGAATCGCGGCGGGGCGGGAGCGGCGCCGTCGTCCATTCCCAGGGCGGCCACCTCTCGGAGACCGTGAGCTGCCGGGACTGCGGGCATCACAACCCGCTGCGGGATCCCGGCCCGGAGTGGAAATCCGAGCCGTCGATCACGGTGTCGCGGTGCAGCGCTCGCGGGCGGCATCGCCACCCCGATCACCGCCCGGCGTCCGCGACGCCGGTCGTCTGGCCGAGTACGACAGAAAGTTCGGGGGCACGGCGGAACTTCCGGTCTCTGAGCGGGACGCACATCACCCGCAATCGC